>CAYRXU010000019.1:0-3035 GCA_964428325.1 Candidatus Woesearchaeota archaeon | reverse complement strand
TGTTGTCAGTAACTTGTTCCCAATACGCAGAACCTGCTGCGGGTAGATTACCAGAGCCGCTTGTATGATCTTGTAACGCTCGCCATAGTTTTCTATTATATGTGCGCTCATCACCAGTAACATAAGCAGTAGCAGTAACCCAAGCAGTAAGCAAGTTAAACTGGTTCTCCACTTCATTATAGAATGCCTTACCAAGCAACTTCTTTAAGATGTACGTTTCCTTTTCCGTAATGAAAGTACTCAACGCTGAAGCTATCTCAGTAGCCTCATCAGTCGTCTCCTCTATGTTAGGAATTTTGTAGGGTAATCTTTCGAAGTCGCTTGATAAAACAAACATAGTAAATCCGTTAAATGGTTTCTTAGTTACTTACTGCGATACAGACTAGCACTAAAACTTGCGGACATAGTACCAGTTCCAGTCCAACTAACTCTATAATATTGGAACGGTGCACCATTAAGTCGCCAGTGGTAAACGTTATTTGCATCTGTAGCAGTAACAGTAGCAAGGGCTGTTTGAGTTTCAGCCGTATTCAATGCCTTCCAGTTACTGCCATCAACACTACCTTGAAGCGAAATTGTACCGCCTACTGTACCACTGATCTTCGTTACGTTTACTTGAATGACTGTATTGGTATACGGGCCATCGTTCTTCAAACGAGTAGTAGTGGATACATAAGAAGTACCTGTATTTGTTACCGTATCAATAGCAACGTTTGTTCCAAGAGGTTGGTAAAACGTAACCGACTGAGCCTGTACACCAACAATCGCAATGGCTACCAAAGCGACTGATAATAGAATGTTATAAACTTTTTTCATTGTCTTTACTTTTTCTTTTTTACTTCGTTCAATGATTAAGGAGTTTCAATGTTAGCAATTGCAGTTGCAATGTTTGACACTTTGAAGAAACCACCTTCATCAACAGTACGGATCAAAAGCGCAGTACGCTTACGAGCCTTAATGGTCATGGTGTCCTTAGTGAACTGATCATCCACATAACCCATCTCCAATTCAATACCACCATCTTCGTAGATAGTACCATACTTAGAGTCAATCACGGCAAGAGTGTTGGCAGTTACTTGTGCACTTTCCACAACTCTCATTCCCATAACTGTCTCACCGTTTGGCCCAACAAATGGAGGTAACAGGTAATGACCATCAGTTCCTTTCAACACCTTATACTTGAAGATGTCAACCGGATTCATCAACACAGCAGTTGGTGAATACTTCTTGTTACCTCCCATCATTGAAGAACGGAGGGCAGCAATCAGATCATATACATTCGCGTTGTCAACAGAGGCATTGTAACTTCCAGCAGCAAACAGCGTGTCAGTTGCAGAAGTGTAAAGCCCTTTCAAGTTTGGTGCAACACCAGAACCGGAGTACAGTTGGCTGTCCTCTTTCAAAGTCATGTTGATATTCAACAGACGATTGATTTCACCTTCTATGAAGTTCACATCTTTGAACGCCTCCATAGTCACTGGAATTGAATCCATGATCTTATAAAGGTTCAAAGAACGTTCAGTCCATGCCTGTACTGATTCAGGTGCTTCGGCTGCTTCTGCTTTAACATCAGCACTCCGAGTTGCGGTGCTCTCATCAACGTAACGAATCACCCCGTTTGAATCAGGAGAAATTTGCACAGTGCGGAACAGAGACTTAATAACTGCGTTCACGTAATCAAGCTGGCCGATCTCAGTCAAGCGCATTGCTTGCGTAGATGAACCAACAGCAGAACGCTCCACTAAAGTTTTGCGGGCTACGTTAGCTGGCAAAACAATTTTGAAAGCAGCTTCACGTCCGTTCTTGGCAATTGCTTGCAATTTTTCTTTGTTAGCATGAAGAACTGAAGTCAAAGATTGCTCTTCATTCTTTTTGCCTTCAAGAAAACTGGTAAGCTCAAGACCTTGCTTCTCAATAGCCTCTTGTAATTTTTCAATTACTCTCGGATCAACTGAAATAGCTTTCATCCTTTTCTCAAACTCATCAGCAGTAACTACTTTTGCAAGTACTTCCGCGACTTCGGTTTTAATAGTCTCCTTGGTTTTCTTACCAGCAGACTCGAAGAGTTTTTCCAACTCCTTTTGAATTTCTTCGTTCATTTCTTTTCGTTTTTAGTTTTATAAATAGTTCAACAAGATACGCGCTCTGTTCAATACGAATGGTGGTTGAACATTTTTCTCCTCAATGTCATCAGACGGTTGAGTCTTGCCTAATGTTGGCGTAAGTACATTAGACCCTTCGAGTACAGCAGACGTCTCAAGCAAAGCAGCTTCACGCACAGCCCAGAAGTAACCCTTCTTCTCGGCTTCGGCTCGATTACCTACTTTACCAATCACCTCTTCCCATACTTTATATTCGTTTGGATATTCTTCTGCATCATTAACAGCTAGAGATACATTTATATAACGCATCGCAACACTATGCTGGTCAATCTCTCCATTAAGATAAGCATCAAAAACTTTTTCATTCATGCCGCGTTTTACTTCAGACTCAAGGAACAAGGCAGTCGTCATACCTGTCTTACCAAGTCCAAGCTCGCGCCAAGAAATTTTTCGCTCTGTATAGTTAAGAGCCTTACCAACTTTACTCAATACTGAAAAGTTATGATCATATAAGTGGGGAGCCGGACGATTTTTTCTTTGCTCGATTGAGTTGGTAAAAATACCCTCAAGATGCACATCACCATGCGAGTCAAGATAGTTATATGTGTTGGCAACAATCGTACGCTTTAATGATCCACCATCTTCATCATCTTCGTAAAGGTACTTATCCTTAGTTACCTCGGTACTAAGTGAAGATGGATTGAAGTTAGTAGAGTCAGCGTGCTTAGTTGCTGCCTTCTTTGCATCAATCAACTCAGCCTTATTAGTCACTAACCACTTAAATAACTCTTTACCGGTGATGTTAGGTGTTTTCATTTCTTCACAATTTGTTTATCCTCAATTTTTTTGGCACGCTCTTTAATTTCTTTATCGAGCTTCACCTTGTTAATTTTCTTTTCCATATTTTTTCTTGCGCTCTTTGCGCTTTGCGTT
>CAYRXU010000018.1:0-4713 GCA_964428325.1 Candidatus Woesearchaeota archaeon | reverse complement strand
ATGCCCCTGCCGGGATTCGAACCCGGGTTTACGCCGCGAAAGGGCATCGTCCTTGACCACTAGACTACAGAGGCTTACTAGTCACGAGGAAAATTCGCTTTTAAAGCTTTCTTATTTGTTATTTCGATAGATTTAAGAGTCATGCTGATTTATGGAATGAATGGCACGAAAATTAGTTCGAAGAACTAGAAGAAAGACCCAGGCAAAGAAGAGAATGCGTACGATATAATCGAGGTTGTTTCGTTACTCTTGGGGTGGAGCAACCGCAAAGCGGAAGCCTTAAAAGCATGGTGGTGTTGCATATTTATGCACGTACATAGTCTTATTTTTGGGGAGATGTCTCGATTATGAAAACTACTAGCTCTTTGATCTTTAAGGAACTCATCCGTAGAGGATACTCGCTTGAAGGAAAGACGCGTATCTGGAATATTGCTGATTCTAAATTGTGGTATCTTACTCCACAGCAAGCAAAAGCCTATCTTGAGGCCGTATCGTCTGATGATTATAAGCAGCAAATCGGACCCAAGGAAACTCAGCTTATGCAGCGACATTACAAGGATGTTCTCGAATCTATTGAAGGCTCAAGCCTTAATCTCATTGACTTGGGTTGTGGAAATGGTAAGAAGGCCGCATTTCTTATTAATCATTTAAAGGATCGGAAGAAAATCCGTTACTTTCCTATCGACATCAGCAGTTACATGGTTGAAACTGCTCTTAGTGAAGTTAAGAAATTGCAGATTGCGGAAGTTATTGAGGTTGGGTGGAATATTTCTGACTTTGAGAACTTGCCTAACATCTCCAGACTATTTAATAAGAAGGAATTCAAGAACAATGTATTCTTACTTCTTGGAAATACCTTGGGTAACTTTGAAGTTCACGAATTGCTTTATGAAGTGCGGGCAAGTATGAACGCAGGGGATTATATCCTTATCGGAAACGGACTTAATAACGGCAAGATCGAAGATAGTTTCATACAGGCTTGTAAGGCAAACTTTAAGGATCTCTTTATCCAGATTCCCTTGCAAGCAGGTTTACGAAGAGAAGATATCTCTTTTGATGTACGCTTCAGGAATTCTCGTCTTGAATTTTATTTTGTCCTCAATAATGATCGGACCATCACATTCCAGGATAAGACTATTCATTTCTTTAAGGGGGACCAGATTATTGCTGGAGTGACTCACTTCTTTGAGAAAGACGAACTTATGGGGTATCTTAAGATGTATTTCAGAAATGTACGTATGTGGAGCTTGCCTGACCAATCTTATATGCTTGCTCTTTGCCAGACTTAGCAAGAATGTTTTTAAACAGTCGATTTACTTAGTTTTATGATTCTCGGACTTACGGGGCCCATTTGTGCTGGTAAGGATGAAGTGGCGAAAATTCTAGTATCGCTTGGCTTTGAGCGCTTTTCTCTTTCTGATGAAATCCGCACTGAGATGCGAGCAAAGGGAATCGTTTTGACTAGAGATAGTATCCAAGAATATGGCGATCGAACGCGGAGAAGAGAAGGTGCAGGTACATGGGCTCGTCGAATTGTACCTCGCATTATGCCTAACAAAAATTACGTTATTGATTCTATACGGAACCCTGGTGAAATTGATGAGCTACGTCAACTTGATGATTTCTTTCTTGTAAAGGTTGAGGCTCCAGGTAAGATGAGGTTTGCCCGTATGGTCAAGAGAGCGCGCAGTGAGGACCCTATGAACTTTGCTGATTTTCAGCAGCTAGAACTTAAGGACTTGGGAATTGGGCAAGAAGCTTATGGACAACAGAACGCACAATGTTTTGCCCTTGCAGATTATACTATTTCTAACGAGGGAACTATTGAGAGGTTAAGAGAACATGTTTTGGATATTGTCCAATCGATACATCGTTCACGCCCACATAACTCGAATCCTCTTTTATGAGCCCGCCGTGATTTGAACACGGGACCCCCGCCTTTCTTAGCTCGAAAGCTTGAAAATCGCGCCTCTCATGAGACGTGCTCTTATAAGAGCGGTGCTCTAAACCAGGCTGAGCTACGGGCTCATATTTAGTCGAGCGGAATAATGTATTTAAAGATTGAGTTTCTTCTTGGAGAATGATTGTAGGCGTGACTGCTCTGCCTTGTTCTGGGGGCGGTTCTTTCGCACAGTTTCTTGTGAGCAAGGGTTTTGAACCGCTATCTTACTCTGATATCCTCCGTGGTGAGTTGCGTGAGATGGGGCGTGAAGTGACACGCGAGGCGATGCAGAACCTTGGGAATGCTATTCGTTCTGAATTTGGACCAGGAGAGCTTTCTAAGAGATTGCTTGCTAGTATAGATTCTAAAAAGAAATACGTGCTTACAACGATTCGCAATCCTGCTGAAGTTGAGGTGCTTAGAAAAGCAGGGGATTTTGTGCTTGTGCATGTAAATGCCCCTCAGCAGAAAAGATTTGAGCGTATGCTTGAACGCGCTAGAGAGAAAGATCCCCTCACACATGAGATGTTCTTAGCCTTGGACAGGATGGAATTGGGAGAGGGTCAACCTGAACACGGTTTACGCATAGGGGATTGTATAGCGCAGGCAGATTTTACTGTAATGAATGATGGGTCAATGGAAGACTTTGAAAAGAATGTTGAGGCATTCGTTCAGGAATTAGGCATCAACTGATTAGTTTTATATAGCGTCTTTTGGTGTTGACTTGATGTTAGTTGGAATTGTGGGAAGACCTAATACGGGGAAGTCGACTTTCTTTAAGGCAGCTACGCTGATGGATGTTTTGATTGCCAACTATCCGTTTGCTACGATTAAGCCGAATCATGCGATGGCTTACGTGAGGATTCATGATCTTGCTGCTCATTTTAATCGCGTGAGCAATCCTCGTGAGGGTTATGTGAAGAAGAATTGGCGGTTTGTGCCCTTTGAGTTAATGGATGTAGCCGGACTTGTTGAAGGCGCGAGCGAAGGCCGCGGTCTTGGAAACCAGTTTTTGGACGATCTGGCTGCTGCAGATGCTTTCATTCATGTAGTTGATATGTCTGGGGAGAATGATGCTGAAGGTAAGCCTGCGCAGAATCATGACCCTGCTATTGATATTAGAGTTATTGAGCGCGAGTTAGATCTGTGGTATCTTGGTATTCTGAAGAAGGCGTGGACGGTATTTGCACGTAAGACTGAAATGGAACATGCGGAGCTTGCTAAGGCGCTTGCTAAGCAGTTTTCTGGATTGAAGGTCACTGTTGAAGATGTAGAGCATGTGTTGCGTATTGCTAAATTGCCTGCTGAAAAGCCTTCTCTTTGGACTGATCAGCAGTTGTTTGTGTTTGCACAGACGCTTCGCAAAGAGACGAAGCCGATGGTCATCGCAGCAAATAAGATTGATCGTCCTAGGGGAAGAGAAAACTATGAGAGAATCAAGAAAGAGTTTGCTTACCCCATAGTGCCTTGTTTTGCTGATGGTGAATTGAGCTTGAGGCAGGCCGATAAGGCTGGATTGATAGAGTATGTACCTGGCGATAAAGATTTTGAACTTAAGGGGGACTTGAATGATAAGCAGAAAGAAGCTCTTGAGAGTATTCGCAAGATAATGCATGAGTTTGGTTCTACAGGAATACAGGCAGTGCTTGATAAGACTGTATTTGATGTGCTTGGGTATACAGCTATTTATCCTGCCGGCTTGAAACTTGAGGACAGCAAGGGCAATGTGTTGCCTGATTGTTTCCTTATGCCTCCGAAATCAACTGCTCTTGACTTTGCTTACCGTCTTCATAGTGATATTGGGCGCGATTTTGTAAAAGCAGTCCATATAAAGTCACGAAAAGCTGTTGGAAAGGATTATATCTTGCAGAATGGTGATGGGTTAGAGATTCTGACCAAATAGTTTTTCATTGCCACAATCTTTTTAATCACATTAATATTATTTTAAGCATGGATATTACTGTGAAGGTGAAATACGGATGTTCTAAATCGCTGTTTGAGCCGTTTGGAGATAAGAGATACCTTGTTTATTTGTTGTCGCAGGATGGATCTCACGATGCACATGAGGAGCTTGTTGCCTTGATTTCTAAGAAGCTGGGAGTGCCATCGAATAGAATCGAATTACGACGCGATGGTGGAGCTATTAAGGTGTTTCAACTTTCATAATCATTAAATAGTGTTTGTTTGAAAGAGATTGGTAAAAAGAGGGTTATATGAAATACGAATTTGCTGCTGATTTACAAGAGAGGATGGAGAAGATTGTCGCTGCACTCGCTATGGGACATATCGATCTTGAGCGTGTGAAATGTTTTAGGAGTTATGGATCTTCGACAAAGAGAACGCTTGCACGATGTCATACTATTGGGAAACTTATGCAAAAGTCTATGGGCGTAAAGGCGCATTACGCCATTGAGTTTCTTGAGAAGTTCGAGAAGTTACCTCGCGCGGAGCAGGATAAGGTGATTATCCATGAGTTGCTTCATATTCCTAAGACTTTTGGTGGGGGATTCAGACAACATGATTATGTATGCGAGGAAAATGTTGAGCAATTACATCGACAATTTCTTTCTGCGAGCGGAGAATCTCTTACAACGAGATTTAAATTTTTCTAAAGAGGAGCAGATTTAAAACGTATCTTCTCCATTGTGCGAGGTGGAAAAGAGAGGGTTATCGGCAGTCATTGCAACTACTTTAGTAATTCTTATCTCAATTTTACTTATTGGCATCTTGACTGCCTTTGCTCTTCCATTTTTGAAAGATAATCTTAACAA
>CAYRXU010000017.1:4746-6292 GCA_964428325.1 Candidatus Woesearchaeota archaeon | reverse complement strand
CCTTCCGATGTTCGTTATATCTATCTTGACATGGAAGCACCCTGGGCAGTTAATCTGCTTAATCAGCCTGTTGGAAGCGCCGCCTTTGAACAATCACAGGATCAAATTATTCTTGCAATTGATACTGTTAAGGCTACTCGACCTGGATCAAGGGTTGGAGTTTATCCTTTTCCACTAATGCCTCAGATATTGTGTAATCCCCCAGGGTCTGGAAATTGTTTCTATCACGCAAGTTCCCAGGCTCCTGCTGTTTTGAGTTACTATCGGGATCGGGCTCTTTCACCTACACGTGTGTTCAATGCGGTTGACTTTACCAGTCCAGATATTTATGAGAACTATCCAACTTATCCAACTTCTGGACCAGGGGTAGTTATCACCACTGCTGACGAGGTGGCTTATGCTCGGCATGCTGTTGAGGTTGCTCACGATGGAGCGCCTACAAAACCGGTATTCCCATTCATTTGGCAAAGATTTAATGTCGGACCTAATTTATACAATCTAATCTCTACTGATGAGATGGTCAATGAACGTATAAATGGGGCTATGGCTGGAGGGGCTAGTGGAATTATGTGGTGGGGCGCAGATCCTTATTGGTTTTCAGTAGCATATCGATACTCAAGCTGTAGCAGCTATACCGATTCTTATTTGAGAGATACACTTTGCCCTCAATTAAGAACTGTTCTTGGTCCTGAATTGAGTGCGGCAGGAGTAACCAACCCTTCATGGCCTGGAAATGGGGCTATTCAGAGCTATCTGGATAGTATCCATGAAACTTATTTGAGGGCTATTGCTGGCGCATTGTAAGAGAACTTTTTTTCCGACGAAATGCTTATAAAGGCTTTGTACCTGACGGTGGTAAGAATCTTTTTGTTTCGCAAAGGTTCTCTTACAAAAGTGGTGCATCATAAATATACTTACAAAGATGGAAAACGTTATGGGCCTTATCTTTACGAGTCTAAACGTGTTGATGGCCGAGTTGTAACTTCTTATTTGGGTTCTCCTACACAAAAATTCAAGCGTAAGATCGTATACGCATTTCTTTTCGCATTACTTCTTGGTGTGGTGGCTTTCTTTGTTGTTTCATACTTTAATGGTTCTTCCACGACGGGAAGAGTAGCATTTGACGTTAATGTTGTGTATAAGGAAGGCGAGCCGTTAGATGGTGATTTGAAGTTTAGAATTAAGGGGGGAGAATTAGTTCCTTCTAATGCAGAGTTGCTTATTTCTTATGGTGATCAATCAAAAACAGTGTCTCTTTCTGAACTGGTTCAAGACGCTACTATTTCTGGAACATATTATGCTGAGGGAACTTCTCTTGGAGGAGATGGGGAAGGTTACGGTGCACCAGGAGTAAAACTTGAATATCCTACTCTGACTTTTGATTTACTCGTTTATTCCGGAGATGAGCCTTCTGATGTTTCTAAAGGCTCTGGCAATTCAGGCAATTCAGGCGACGATGAAGAAGTTATCGAAGGTGGCGAAGGAGAAAGTGTGCCAGAGGGAAGTACTAGCGGTGAAGCAGGAAGAGGGGACAATGGCGCAGGAG
>CAYRXU010000017.1:0-4646 GCA_964428325.1 Candidatus Woesearchaeota archaeon | reverse complement strand
GGGCCAAGCATCAGCGGTGCCTTTGTTTCTGAGTCTGAATTTACGGTTCCTGGTGAAGTTTCACATGAGCAGGAATTTGGATACACGCTTTCTGAAGGGCAACGTGCAAGAATTGTTCCTGATAGCGTTCGCGTGAATGGAGAAGTTGTTCCTGATAGCGCAATTTCTATTTCTGCCGACGGTAATGAAGTGACTGTTTCTACAGATTATTTTATTAGTGAGGAAGGTTTCGGCGAAGAATTTTTGGGAGATTATGCAGTAACACTTGAGGTTGATATTGAACAACTTGGATTGACTGCAGTTCCAGGCGATCTTGGATTGACTCTATTGGCTAATGATGTTGTTGTCGCTTCTTACAAGCAAGATGTTCAGGTAGCACAGTTGCCAGTTGAAAATGCTACAGTGCCAACCATTACTCAAATTGCTGATCTGCCTTTGTTGCGCATTGGACTTGGTGGAAGCGGACAGATTGATCTTGGTGATTACTTTACAGGTGCTGAATCTTTTGATGCGGCTATTGATAATATGACTGTCAGCTTCAATGGCGATATTATTACTATTACTCCTCAGGATGGCTTTACCGGCTCGCGCAAGGCCCATGTTGTCGCTCGAGCTGGCGGAGAGCAACTTGATAGCAATGACTTCACGATTCTTGTATCATCTGGAGCGGTACGTATTACTACTGAACGCGATAAGATTGTCGTAGGTCAGCCTGTAAGATGGGAGAAGACTGTTGTACTTGAGACTGCAGAGCCTTTGAATGTTGAACTGCCTGAAGATGCCGAGCGTATCACTGTCAAGAAGCTTGAAGGAGGGGAATATGTAGACCTTTCCCCTGAAGCTGAGCCCGAAATTGCTGAAAACGCGCCTATTACTGGAGGTATACTTACGGGAGATGTTGTCATTGAAGTGGATCTGAAGAAGGAATCTTTCTTGAAGCGCATGTACAAGAAGATTGTTTACGCTATAACGGGTAATGTTGTTGATGGAGAAGAGCCAGCCATAGATGTGGGACAAGATATTGTTCTTGATGACGGCGCTACCCAATACATTGTTGAGTACTATACGCCTGCACCTGTGGCGAGCGAGAAGAATACTGTCGCTGGTAAGCAAGTCACTATCAGTGCACCTGATGAGCTTGAATATGTTGATGTCATTGCATCAAGTGAGCTTCCAAACGGACAAGGACTGCGCTCAGCTGATTCGCTCACTATCTACTGGCATGCGCCTATAGCTAAGATTGCAGAGACTGACTTGAAGAGCGTTGCAGCTGTACCTGATAGCTCTGTTGTTGAGGAAGAGGCACTAGGCGATATCTCCGAGCAGAACTTTACAACTGATGAAAACTTTACCGCTCCTGTAAGCGGCAATGCGGTAAATGAAGGAGAAGCTATGCCTGGCTATGTTCGAGTGGCCGTACCTTTCGATGCATACGATCTTGATGAAGATGGATTTATTGATTATGTTGAGTGGGTGGTACCTCACTTGAGTAATCAGACCTATGATATTGTTTACATTACTGATGCACAACATCTTGACGAGAATAAGACCGTTGTAAGCGACCTTACGGACGTTGTCAAGAACCTTGACGGTGTTTGGAGCGAGCCTATCCCTGATGGACATTATGTACGCGTAACGTATGAGATTAATTTGACAAGCGATAGAGATATTACGCTTTACCCGCGTGTTGTAGAAGGCAATCCCCACATTGATATTTATGAGAAGAATGGCAACGTGACTATTGCTTCGTTTGATAGTCTTGTTGATAACAGCTATAACAAGGTGTTTCTGACTGCTTTGCAGGGTGAGCAGGATGCTTTTGATTTGCATATTCTTGATGGCGTTGTTGAATTTGACCAGATTCTTGATCCTGCTGATTCCACTCCTCCAAATATCTCCTTTATCGGAGCAACGCCATCAAACGGGAGTTCACAGGTTTCTACGACTATTACAGTAAACATCTCTTCTTCTGACGCAGGAGATCATTATGTTCTTACGGATTTTGATAGGGATCTTGTCCTATGGATGCACATGGACAAAATTAATGCTAGTGGTGGGCCTGTTGATTCAAGCACGTGGAGCAACAATGGCTCGAATATGAGTGGAGCAATTCTAAGCGCATCTGGACGCTTTAATTCTTCTTTTAGATTTGATGGAGTGAACGATTATATAAGGATTCCAGACTCCGCTTCTGGCAGTCTTGACTTTGGCAGAAACAGTTTTACTATTTCAGCATGGATAAAGACTAATGGTACTGGTGCAGGTGGTACGGCGGCACAACGTATTCTTAACAAAAGAGAAAGTGGCACTAATAGGGGGTACGAGCTTTACATAGAATCTGGAACCACTATTCTTAATATGCTTATTGGTGACACTACTGGTACTGCTTTTGGTTCTGGAAATCAGGCAGCGGGGGCCTACAATCTCCGAGATAACCAATGGCATCATATTGCCGTAGTATTTAATCGTACTGATAATGCTACTTTCTTCGTGGATGGAATTTCTAGAGGTGCACGAGCTATTGCCCATCGTAATGCAAGCGTCGACAGCACGCAGTATTTAGGTATTGGCATCTTTACAGCAGGAAATACTAATTTCTTTAATGGATCGATTGATGATGTTGCATTATTTAATCGCTCTTTGTCTTCTTTGGAGATTTTGGCTCTGTATAATTCTTCTTCTAGTCAATACTCTAAGACATTCACTAATCTGTCCCTTGCAGATCACACTTTTATTGGTTATGCTGTCGATACCAGTAATAATCTTAATTCTACTGAATTGAGAACTGTAACTATCAGTGCAGGGGATACGACTCCTCCTATAGTCATAATTAACCTTCCTGCTAATCGCACGTACACCTTGAATGAGTTGCCTTTCTTGTTCAATGTCACATTGAACGAAAGTGCTGGTACGGTTATGTACACTCTTGATGGGGGAGTCAGTAATGTAACCATGCAGAAGAACGGTAATACCGACTTTAACGCAACTAATGCGAGTCTTGCTTCGGGTCAGTATACCTTTAGAGTTTATGCGAATGACACCTCAGGCAATCGCAATGATACGGCTTCAGTCGTGTTCAGCTTTAACGATACGCTTGTGTCTGGTTGTACGACTCTAGGTCGCGCAAGTACGATCTACACCTTGAACCAGAGCTTTAGTACAAGTGGGAGTTGCTTGCAAGTTCAGGCAGACGGCATTACGGTCATGGGCAACGATTTCACTTTGACTGACAGTTCATCTAATACGAACAATATCGGTGTCAATGCAACAGGTCGCAATAATATTACGGTTAGACGCACGACTATCGCAGGATTCAATCGTTCTGTGTTTATCGGACCTATCAATGGGACTTACGCTGCAGGCAGCGCTTTATTGTATGATTCTGCTGTAACTTCTGTTTATGCCGCCGGCTATGACTCTATCTCAACTGCTGGAAGTGATGGAGGAACTATACGTCTTTATAATACGACCTTCAGCTCGCTTCTGAGTGTTAAGGGCGGTAACTCCACAGGTCCAACTTCAACGGGTGTTCCGGGTACGGTGGAGATTGTAAATCCATTCGTTAATCTAAGCGCTCGAACGGTTGTTATGTCTAAAGGGCTGGGTAGCGCTATCAATCTTAATTACCCCGGTATTGTGATTGTTAATTACACTCTGGGCGTTGAGGCTCTTGGCACTCGATATGGAACTTCTGATATAGATCACTTCAGACTCATTAACGCCTCTGGCGGAGAGATAAAGTGGGGACCTTACTATACTCCTGATCTTGAAGAAGGTCCTCCATTGCAGAACCGAGTAACTATTGGTAACCTTACGAGCGCCGTAGTTGTATTGCGTTCTAATTTTGCATATCTTAATACTAGTATTAGTACCTTGAACGCTGTTGCAAATATTACTTTCTATAACATGCCTGGAACGTTTACCAATCCGGTTATCTTCAAGGGAAGTTCAATTTGTACGGATTGCACAAACTTTACATCTCTGAATGCAGCTATCGTGACGTTCAATGTCACTGACTGGTCTGGGAATTACTCGATTGGAGAGGATCAGGGCATACCTCTTGTTTCTATTGCCTATCCTCTCAACACTACGTATGGTACTGGAGTGAGTGCTTTGAACTACAGTGTGTATGATACTAACTTGCGAGCATGTTGGTACACTTTGAACAATGGCGTAACCAACGTTACGCTTACGTGTGGAGCGAATGTTACAGGTCTTACCTCTAACCAAGGTAGCAATACGTGGCGTGTGTATGTTAATGATACACAAGGTAATACGAACTCAAGCGCAGTTACCTTTGTTGTAGATTCGGCTGCTCCGAACCTTGCTTATGTGTCTCCTACCGACTCTGATTTGAGTTACGTACCTCGAAATTACATTTTGATTAATGCAACTGCAACCGATTCTAATCTCCAGTCGATTGTACACCTCTTGTACAGCGCGACAAATGTCTTGGTTAACAGTAGTACTTCGAGTTCATCCCCCCTATTTACTAACTTTGCTGGGTTGAGTGATGGTCAGTACTTCTTTAACTCGACCGCCAATGATACTCTGGGTAATATCAATCGTACTGCACGTCGTACGGTAGTTGTAGATACCATCTTTCCAACTATTGACTTTAGCGTCCTTCCAAACGGCACTATTAC
>CAYRXU010000016.1:0-8547 GCA_964428325.1 Candidatus Woesearchaeota archaeon | reverse complement strand
CCAACACCAACTGACAGCCTTGCTATCACAGCAGATGTTGAAGAGGCTACACCTGGACAGGTATTTGATGTTCGAGTTACCTTCAGAAACCGAGGAACAGAATCTGTTGACCTTGAGCTTGATGCAAGCGGCTTCCAGTCATGGGGCGAGCTTGACAGAATCTCAGATGACAGCTTTAGCCTAGATGCTGGAGAAAGCAAGACGATAACATTCAGTTTCAATGCAGATGAAACTGCAAGCGGCGCACAGTCATTCACAGTACAAGCACGTTCAGCTAATGGCGTTGAAACACAAGAAGTTGATGTTGAATTCCCTGAGACAGAGAGCTCAAGCGGATTCTCATTGAGCGGTAATAAGCCATTGCTTTGGATCATTGGAGCAATCAATGTAGTACTGATCGTACTCATCATTGTGGTTGCTATCCGACTTGCACGCAAGTAAACCTGCATAGGCAGCTTTTTTAATTCGTTTAATTTAACTTTGTAATGTCAGGAGTGCGTTCTTTGATATGGCGATATGGCATCCTCTTGCTGTTTGTTATCGTAGGATTGTGGATTGTGACTCCTGCAACATTCTTTAGTGATTTATTTCTTGAACCTACTCTCGTATTGTCTACCGCAATCCTATCTCTTTTTAATAATGTGATAATCGTGTCAACCCACAGCTTCACGCTTTCTAATCAACTTATAGAGCTCATTCCTGCCTGTATAGCTGGGTCTGCTTACTTTCTCCTTACTTTGCTTAATTTAACAACACCTATGAACCAGGAGAAACGCATCTATTCGCTTGCTTATCTGTATGCAGGGTTTCTTACTTTGAATATTATACGTATTAGCGTGTTTTCGCTTATCTTTGTTAGTGGTGCGCCTTTCTTTGACTTCTTGCACCTTGGCACCTGGTACGTCGGAAGTACCGTGTTCGTAGTTGGGCTCTGGTTCTCACAGAAATACGTGTTTAAGATTTCAGACATTCCAGTTTATACTGACCTGCAGAGATTGATTAAGAAGCGTTAGGCTGCATATTGCGCGCCCTTGCTTCTAAGATAATCTGCAATTTGAACTTCTCGATAGCTGGACGAATCTGACAATCAGGGCCGATTAGGATCTCATGGCAGTTACCGTCTACTACAATTGCCGTTTCATTACCTGCCTTTAGCTCGACAACTTCGGCATCTGGCTTTCTTTCGCAAGTAATGTATTGTTTATCTTCTTCCTTAGCACGGGTTTTGTTCGTTAAGGATGAGATTACTGTAAATTGGTTCTCATTGAGGAACAAACCTAGGTCAACGAGACCTGCAAGGTTCTCACGGCAGTTTTCGGGGTAACTGTCGTCGAGACTTACGTATACTGCTTTTTTGGTTAGAACAACTGGATCGCCTATAACTGTGACATTATTTGTTCGAGGGTCGTGTTGTAGGTAGAGATTGTATTGTACTAACTGGCCTGCAGTGTTTTTAAAATAGTAATAGTAATGGAAGACAGGTAATTCCCCGTAGCTTTCCTTGGTAAAGAGAAGGCCTTCGTAGGTAAATCTATTCTGCGCTCTGAAGAAGAGAGATGCAGCGATGAAAAGGACGATGAGAAATGCGACAAAGGCTAAGATAACAAGAAGCTCTTTCGAAAGCTGTTTCTCTGCTTTTGATATTTTTCTATCAGAATTCATTTTCTTTTCGGGCATGAGAATGTAGAGGAAAAGGTCTTTTAAATATTATGAAAGTCGAAACAATCTATAGAGAAATGCGTCAACTGCTTTGAAATCTCCTTCGATAAATATGCAATTTTGCTGTTGTGAGACTCCTCGGGATACACTTGGACGCACTACAATTAAGTTATCAGCACATGTTTTTTCAGGAAGATCTTCAGAGGCACATGGACCGTAACAGGCTTTCTGGACACGCCCTGCGTAATTTGTTAAGACGCCTGCAAGCTCTTGAGTTGCAACGTCATCTTCAGAAACTATGAATAGCGTAGCTCCGCCGTAATCAGATACTCTACGAGTCATATTGACTGGTACAACACTTATGTCTTGCATAGTGCTCAGAAGTGCAAAGCTCAGGCCATTATAGGTTATAACGATAGGTTGATTAGGTTGTACCGTGTTGTTAGGATAGATAGTGTCTGGCGTCCTTGAACTGAAAAACATAGAAAATGCGTAACCGAGTGTACTGCCTAACATAAGGACGGCGAGTATGATACCCATGATTTGGGTATTACGCTTACGCTTTTTCTGTCGCTCTTCTTCTGTCTGAATAGCCTTCATGCCTATTCTCCGAGAGCATTGTTTAAAAATCTACGCTCCTGCTTATTATGTAATTACCGACGGTAAAGCACAAGAACTGCCGTGGAAATGTTTAAATAGGTTAGAAATGACGCTTTGTTTGTCATTAGACTACCTATCATCGCCATACCTTCTAGGGGCAGTGATCATAAGGTAGGAGACACAAACATGCAACTGAAAGAAGCACTAGCAGAGTTACGAAAAGGCAAGAAACGCAAGTTCGATCAAACTATAGATTTACTTGTAAGTTTGAAAGGTATTGACTTGCGAAGAGATAACGTTTCACTTGTTGCAACTATCCCTCACAAGATTAAGGAAAAGAAGATCTGCGGATTCCTTGAGAATAAGTCTGATCTTGTTCATACTATCACTAAGGTTGAGTTTGACAAGTACAAAGACAAAGCAGCATTGAAACACTTGATTACTGGTTATGACTTCTTTATTGCTAGCGCAAAGCTGATGCCGGCAGTAGCTACAACTTTCGGTAAGGCCCTTGGTCCTGCTGGTAAGATGCCGTCTCCACAGCTAGGAGTGCTTATGCAAGAAACACCAGAAGCAATAAAACAGACTGTTGAGCGCATTGCTAAGTCTGTAAAGATAAGGGCTAAAGAGCCAAGTGTCAAGGTTGCTATTGGTCGAGAGAGCATGAGTGATGATCACATTTCAGAAAACATTAAAGCAGTTTTCAGAGACGTTATTGCTGCCTTGCCTGCCCAGAAGGAAAATGTACGCAAAGTTATGATTAAGAGTACAATGGGAGCACCAATCGTGGTTGAAGGACTATGAGCATGCCTAAACACGCTCCTTCGCCAGAGAAAGTAGCTAAAGTCAAAGCTGTTGCAACAAGAATGAAAGCGCATAGAACGATCCTTCTTGCCTCATGTAGATCACTACCGAGTCGACAGTTCAACGATATTCGTAAGAAACTACGTGGCCATGCTGACGTTACTATGATGAAGAAGACGGCGGCTATAAGGGCTATTGAGGCTACGGGCAATCCTGCTTTGAAAGAGCTTGAACAGCATTTGACTGCAGACATTGCATTTTTCTTCTCTGATATGGAACCATTCGAACTGAGCGCTATGTTGAGCGAGAATCAGATTGCAAGCAAAGCGCGCGCAGGCGATATTGCTCCTGAGAATATTGAAATTCAGCCAGGTCCAACTGACCTCGTACCTGGTCCAGCTATTTCAGAATTGTCTGGAGTAGGCCTTAAGGTTGCAGTTAAAGAGGGTAAGCTTGAGATTACTAAGGGTGCTGTTGTTGCTAAGCAAGGCGAAGCCATTAAAGAAAACGTAGCTGCCGTTCTTGGTAAACTTGGCGTAAGTCCTATGAAGGTAGGTTTCTTGCCAATTGCTGCATTTGACTCTAAAGATGGCAAAGTCTATGTCGGTATTGTTATCAATAAAGAGAAGGCACTTGAAGATCTTAAAGACAGCATCAAGAAGGCCCTTGGTTTTGCAGTTAACGTCAAATATCCAACTGACCAGACAGTCAAGTTCTTCTTGGCTAAAGCAGGAATGGAAGAGAAGGCACTTACTGCATTGTATGATAAAGCTAACACAACTACAAAGGAGGGTCAATAATGGAATACATTTACGGTGCTTTGTTGCTACACAAGCTAGGCAAGCCAGTCGATGAAACACACTTGAGAAAAGTGATTGAAGCCGCTGGTGCACATGTTGATGACGCTAAAGTCAAGACATTGATTGCAAGCCTACATGGCGTAGACATTGCCGCTGAACTTGCTAACTCACAGATTGCTGTTGCAGCTCCTGCCGCTGGCGGAAATGCAGCTCCTGCAGCTGAAGAGAAGAAGGAAGAAAAGAAGCAGGAAGAATCAGCAGCTGGTCTTGCAAGCCTCTTCGGATAAATTTATTTTTATTTTAATCCGAAGAGATTTTTCTTAGTTGTGCTTGCCACAACAGGATTCTACTTCTGAATAAATGAGGTCTTTTAGCTTGGCTTGGATCTGTAGAGATAAGCTTAAAAGTGGAGAGTCAGGGTAATTTTATGGTAAAGCAACAAGTGATCTGCCTGGAGGGTGCTGTTGGCGCAGGTAAGACCACTCAGATAGGACGATTAAGAGCTTATCTTTCTCCAAATTGTGATGTAATCTATGAATTGAATGAGTATTCTCCTATGAAGGAGGCGATAGGAGTGTGGAAGAGTAGGATGGGAGAGAGGAGAGAGGCTTACGGTTTTGATAGGCAAGACGTTATAGATCTGGCTCGTGCCCGAGCGGAAACACAAAAGAGACTTCTCGGGCAGATGGTAAAGCCTCGTGTCTTGATGGACAGGGGGATCTATACGAGCATGGCTTTTGAATCGGGGAGAGTGGGGTTAGATGAAACAGAAGAGATCAACATCAAGGCAGGAGTGATAATTCCAGATCAGTGTATTATACTTGAATGTGAGATTGAGGAGTCTCTAAGGAGAGTTGATGAGAGAAGAGCAAGGGTTGGAAAGTATACCCGGAGAGCACCTCATGAAAACCCTGAGACAATTCGAAGAATTAGAGAGGCATATAGGCATATCGCGGCGACCAGAAAAGGGATACATCTTGTTAACTCAGACACAACCCCTGATATCTTAACCGCGAGAATAATCGAGGCGCTGAAAATATGATAGAGATTCTTAGCCAGAGAGAGTGCTGGGGAACCCACAGAACCTATAGGGAGTCCTTAAAATTTGAGGGAATTGTTAGAGAAGTCTATAGCAAGACAGCGGCAGAGGTTTTTGGTCAGGATAGTACTCCCGATATGGCTGTTTTCTCTTACGGTTCACCAAGTAGACTTGAATTTGCGGGGGGAGATTCTGATGCTGATGTATTCCTCGCTGAACGAGTCAGGACCAAGAAGGGAAGAAGATTCAGAGAGCGATTTGAAGCAAGTCTCGGCACCTATGGATTTTCTAAGGTCGACTTGCCACACTGGGGAACATTGGCAGAAGTGGATAAATATCTTGAAGTTAGTCTCGTAGAAGGAAATCAAGTTTTGGAAACGAGATTTTTAGCAGGGGATGCCAAAATAAAACAAGAAGTTGAAAAGAGCGTTAGAAGATTTGACTCTCCAGAAAGAGAGATAGCAAATATAGTATTCAACAGGTTGTATTTCGATCAGTATTTCAAGCAGAGAGCTCGAGCCGGATTTCCAAACATAAAATACTGTCCCGGCGGTTCTAGAGAATTTCTGTTCTTCTACTGGTATGACCGGCTGTGCAATAAGATGGAAGGCAGAGATTCTTCGCTCTCAGGAATCCAGCAGCCGAAAGTTAAAGAAGGTCTAGAAAGGCTATTTATGGAAGGATCTATCACAGGAGGGCAATTTGGATTGAGTCTTGAAGCTGTAAACGCGCTCATAGAAATTCGAACTGACGCGTTGAAGGTGAATAAAGGGACTCCGCAAAGAGGCCTGACGATTCTAGATAAGGAAATGATGGAGTCTCTAAGGAGAGAATTTGGTTATCCCGTCAACACAGAGATAGTGGATCAATTTACGAAATATTCGTCAAGAGTAAGAAAAGCAGCAGATGTTGCTTTCGGCGAGACCATAAAAAGAGCTGCACAGATAAAAGGAGAAGAATGGCAAAGCAAATTCCTTGAAGCAATAAATAGTGAAACTTCTGAAGGAGATAGAATGCAAATTCCTTGCGAAGACGTTAATGTTAGAGTTGCTTCCCTGTGGGGAGCAACAAACTCCGATCAACGAAGGGCATTCAATGCAGTGGCGAATAGATACTCCTCCTCAACGGATTGGGGAACCTTGTGTTCCATTGCGTGCAGTCCGCTCGTGGGACCAAGAATCCTTCACGAGATAGGAACAGGCATAGCCAAAGAGAAAGGGTACGGATACATTTTGAGAGTTGTAGCTAGAAATAAGAAAGTTTCGAGGGAGACGCTTACTAGTATAGCAGAAGACCCGGCACTAGAGAAAAGATATAAAGAGGTAGCGATTTCTGCTCTGGAAGGCGGAAACTCACAAGCAAATAATTTAATCTGATAAACATGAAACTATTTTTTACAAGGCACGCCGAAACCTCAATAAATGTCGAAAAGAGGGTACAAATGCACAGCCATGGAGATATAACTGACAAAGGAATGCTCCAGATAGAAGATCTTAGAGAGAGACTAATGAGAGAGAGAATAGACTTGATAATTTCAAGTGACTCGCCAAGGTGCAAGACTACGTCTGAGGAGATAAACAAGGTTTTAGATAAAGAGATAATTTACAGCAAACTCGTCAGAGAGAAAGGAAATGGACTCTGGGAAGGCAAAAAGGACAATGAAGTTAGCTGGGATAGCCTCGAAGGTACATTTGAGACTAGAAAGGCACCTGAAGGAGAAAATCTAATGGAAGTGAGGGAGAGAGGAAGAAAATTCTTGCAAGACTTGATGAAAAATAAGAAATATTCTAATTTGAACATACTTGTCGTATCCCACGGTGCTTTTCTTAAGGTGCTCATTGGCGACTTAATCGGAACGGATATAGAAAAATCTGTCCTCAATCTTTTCATCGATCATTGCTCTTTAACCTTAGTTGATTTTGATAAGAGATATAAAAAAGGGCATCAGATAAAGTACGTTAATAACATCGATTTTCAAAAGCAGGATTAAAAAGGATCTACATTTCGGTACAATAATCATTATAAGCCGAGCTGTATCTCTTAAGAAATGGAAGTGGGCATAACGAAACCTGTCAAGGTTAACGCTAATGCCCTTGTGACAAATTCTAAAGGAGAGATTCTTCTTACGCGGCTGAAGGTAGGTCATTTTGCCGGATCATTATGTATTCCTGGAGGAGGTGTGCAACTTGGAGAATTGAGCCATGAAGCCGCTAGGAGAGAAGTGTTTGAAGAGACAGGCATTAAAGTTGAAGGAGAATTTACGCATTACGGTTTTTGTGAATTGATGAATGCAGAAATAAATCAGCACAAGATTGTCATGCTTTTGCACGCCAAGGGCGAGGGTACACCTATAGACACTGAAGAAGGAACAGGAGGATGGTACACTTATGAAGCCGCTGAGAAAGATATGCTTGCGTTTGCAAAGGAAGCAATTCGTATTTTCAATGAGAAGAGAGTGCATTTTGCACTCACAAAAAAGCAGGTTGACATCCGGGATTATCATCCTGTCAGCAAGCTTTAAAAGTAGCCTTCTTTCATATCAACACGCCCGGATGGCACAATGGTACTGCGCTGGTCTTGAGAACCAGTTTCCTTCGGGATATCCCGGTTCGATTCCGGGTCCGGGCGTTTAACTATCTAAATCCTTATTAATTTATCAAACATGGGCGATTATGGAAAAAGAACAAAAAGCTGTTGATGACTGGTTCAAGCATGCTAGAGCAGAATATTGGAAACCCCTAGAGATGATGGCCCGATTGAGTGAAGAAACAGGAGAGCTTGCTCGAGAACTTAATCATCGTTTTGGACCAAAAAAGAAGAAGAATCAGGAAGACGTGAAAGAAGTTGGTGACGAAATTGCAGACATTATCGTAACTCTATGCTGCATGGCCAACTCACTTAACATTGACTTGGATGAATCATTCAGAAATGTTGTGGATAAGCTGTATAAAAGAGATACTGCAATACGTGGAAAGAACTAATTTTATCCAAACATTCTCTTCCAGAAAGATTTAGGTTGTTCTGGTTCGACTTGCACTTCAACTGCAGGGGCAACTGTTGGCTGCGAAATAGGCTGCTTTGCACGCTGTGTCTCAACCTCTGAAGACGCTTGTGCAAGGGCCTTTTCCACTTCCATCTTAGAGTGGCCCTGGTTAACAAGAGCCCACTTCAATGAGTCTTTATTGTAGCCCTTCTGTAAGTTTCTCTTTGCATAATCAACAAGACCGTTCATGTAATTCGCATCTTTTTTTATTCGTGGGGCCATAATTGGTTTCTGGAGTTGAAGTATTTAAAATTATTCAATCTCGATTATACTATTTGTATGTGCGAAGTCAATGGCATCCTTGAGCCTTACTCTCGACTCGGCGTAACAAGTTATTAACGGATCGCCCTTTTCTACATGATCGCCTAGATGTGCATGAAGGTATAGCCCTGCCGCCTTGTCTTGAGGGCTGCCTGCAATACGAGCCATTATGTTGACTTGTCGATTATGGACTTCTGAGACGCGTCCACGATGTGAAGCAGTGAGAACGTGTTTGTACTTGCCAACTTTGAGATCGCGCACCGAGCCACCTTGAGCTTCAATAATCTTTGTGAACTGCTTTAGAGCTGCTCCACTGTCAAGAATCTTTTGCGCCTTACGTA
>CAYRXU010000015.1:6298-10304 GCA_964428325.1 Candidatus Woesearchaeota archaeon | reverse complement strand
AACTTTATACGTACGTTTCCCATTTTGTGATGAGAGAAAAGTGCTTTTTAAAGATTGCTATCAATCTTTAAGCTCAGTATTTCTCCCGAAATACCTGCTTTAAAGGTTCCTCATAAACCTTAATCCCCTGATTTTTGCTAAAATCCTGGTTAAAGATTCCTATCTTGCTGATACACTAGCATATCTGATGAATTCAGCCAATGCCTCGATGTATGCCTTGTTTCTTTCTCGCTTTGATTTGGGAAGTCTGTCTTCTAGGTGACTTGTTTTTACCCATTCTGCCCCATCCACATCTTCTAAATTCGGGGCGACTTGAATATTATCTGGACATCTGGCTCCACTGAAGAAGTAGGCTTTACCTTTTGCAAATCCTCTATTGCCTTCTCCATCAATTTGACGAGGAGTTATAACATTGTGTTTGACATGATATATTTGACTGCGAGGAATGCGGGCTTCTTCTCTTATCTCTCGGTAGAATGCTTTCTTCATAGCTTCTCTTGGTTCGATACCTCCCTTTACTGGCCCCCAGTATCCTTTTGTTTTTGACTTGACTAGCAGCACTAGAGGATCTTTGGGATCTCCCTTACAAAGTAGAGCTACTATAGTTGGCCTATAGAGTCTTTCTCGGTGTAATTCAGCGATATAGTTTCCAACAGTCATGGAGATTCGGCTTTCTTTTGTATTATAAATCTTGTGAGAATATGGTGGGCCGCCCGCGCCGCGTGCGAGCGACCCTGCCATCACAACCTTAATGTGATGACTATGATGGTGATTGAAATAAGCGATGGCTAAGGTATTTAAAATGATACGCTTTGATGCGCGCGGAGAGGGGAGATGAATATTATTTTTGAGTTGGGTGCTGTTGTCGGGATCGCTGCAGTTATTGCTTTGATCGCACGTGCTGTGAAACAGCCTCCTATCATTGCTTATTTGCTTACAGGTGTTATTGCTGGCCCGCTTTTCCTTAATGTGCTTTCATCAACTGAATTGATCGAAACTTTTGCACATCTTGGCGTTGCTTTTTTGCTCTTCATTGTGGGATTGAGCTTGGACTTTAAGGTTCTGAAGGAAGTGGGCGGAGTGTCTGTTGTTGCAGGTGCTGGCGCTATGGCTGTTGTGTCAGGCGCGAGCTTCTTTATTGCTAAAGCGCTTGGATTTGATTTTACTTCATCCTTATATCTCGCGGCAGGTCTTGCTTTTTCATCGACTGTCGTGGTTGTTAAGTTGTTGTCTGACAAGCGCGAGATGGATACACTCCACGGAAGAATTGCCTTGGGCATTCTGATTGTGGAAGATTTCGTAGCTGCTTTCATGTTGATGATTGTTCCTGTTGCTAGCGGAGGAGATATTTCTCTTATCTTTGCAGTCTTGATTAAGGCGGCTGCTCTTATTGCAGCAACGATGCTCATTGGAGTTTATATCGTACCGAGATTCTTTGCTATTGCTGCTTCAAGCCAGGAAGTACTCTTCCTTGCTAGTATTGCCTGGGCACTTCTTATCGCTATTCTCTTTAGCGCGCTTGGATTCTCACTTGAAATTGGGGCGCTTCTTGCCGGTATGGCTCTTGCTTCATCGAAATACACTTTTGAAATCACTGGTAAGGTGAAGGGGTTGCGGGACTTTTTTGTAGTTCTTTTCTTTGTGTACTTCGGAAGTCTGCTTAATGGACCTATTACAAGTGCTCTTGTTGTTAAGGCGCTTATTTTCTCAGCATTCATCTTGTTAGGCAAGCCCCTTGTCGTCATGGTATTCATGCGAGGATTCGGATACAAGAAGCGCACGAATTTCTTTGCAGGCGTAGGCTTGGCTCAGATTAGTGAATTCTCTTTGATCTTGATATTGCTTGGATATACTCTGGGAGCGGTAAGTACGGAGATTATGTCTCTCGCAGTGCTTATCGCGATTATCACGATCGCTTTGAGCAGCTACAGTATCCACTATTCTCATTCGATTTTCGCGAAAGTATCGCATTTGCTTGACTTGTTTGAAGGAACACGCGCAGATTCGCTTTCAACTAAGCGTGAAGATTCGTACGATGTGTATGTCTTTGGCTATCATCGTATTGGTCATAAAGTTGTTGAGTCGTTAAAGGCGATTAAGGCAAATTATGTTGTTGTTGACTATAATCCAAAGACCATACTTCACCTAGCTAAGCAAGGAGTGAATTGTATCTATGGGGATGCGACCGATGAAGACTTTTTGAGTGAGATTGGCCTTGAGAAAGCTAAACTTGTCATCTCTACAGTACCGGAAGTGGGAGCAAATATTGCTCTCAAGGAAGAGCTTAGATCGCATCACTCAAAGGCAGTTTTCCTTGCTACGAGTGAGTATTCGCCTAACGCATTGTCTCTTTATGACCAAGGAGCAGATTATGTCATCATGCCGCACCATCTCGGCGGAGATTTCGTGGCAGACATGATCTCGCGTTTCAAGCTAAATTCTAGCGAGTATAAGGCGTTTGGCAAGGAACATCAGAAGCAATTGCGTTCCGGTCGAAGAAAGTCTACCTATCGTTAGGTTTTTATAGGGTTTTCTTGTTTTTTCGTTATGTCAGAAGTAGAAGAAATTCATGTGGATACTATAAGTCATTTAGTAGCAAATCTTCTAGGAGTATCTCCCGATAATTTTGTCAATTCAGATAGCGTTAATGATATTTGTAATCACGTCAGAGATCTTGATGGGGATGCTGATCTTGCCGCAGGTTATGTTATTGGATTTCTAGTATCTCAGTACGGACATCCTTCTTCTAACCCTGAAAGAGATGTTAAATTCTATGCCTCTATGTCTCTTGCACAGCTCTCTGAATATCTTCCCTTGGCTAAATCGACTTTGCGCACACCCTGAATCTTTAAATAACTGGTTTTGCTAGAGATAACATGTTGGATATTAATTTTGTGCGCGAGCATCCGGATAAGGTGAAAGAGACGCTGAAGAAGAAGTCTCAATTGTTTAAGCTCAAAATTGTTGATAGCGTTCTGGAGAAAGACAAGGAATGGCGAGCGCTAAAAACGCAGGCTGATCAATTACGTGCTGAACGAAATAAAGTTTCTCGTGAAGTAGCCGAGGCGAAGAAGGCCGGAAAGAATCCTGCTGCTTTTTTACAAAGAGCACAAGCGATCCCTGATGAGATTGCACGTGTTGAAGGCACTTCAGATAAGCTCTATGCTGAAATTCAAACTATCTTGATGCAGTTGCCTAACACGATGCATCAGGATGTGCCTTTTGGAAAGGATGATAGTGAGAATGTTGTTGTAAAAACTATCGGCAAGCCAAAGAAACCTACTTTTGAAGTGAAGAACCATGCAGAGCTTGCGGAGAGCTTGGGAGTGGCTGACTTTAACTCTTCTGCGCGAACTTCGGGTAATGGGTTCTATTATTTGGAAGGTGAGCTTGCCTTGTTGAATCAGGCACTTATTCGATATGCGCTTGACATGATGGTGAAGAAAGGTTATAGGTACGTTGAGACGCCACTTATGTTACGCGGAGATATTATCAAGAATGTAACTGATTTGAATGACCAGAAGAGTCAGATCTACAAGATTGATGGCGAGGATCTTTACCTTATTGGTACGAGCGAGCATTCTCTTATTGGGCGCTATATAGATACCATCCTATCTGAAAAGCAATTGCCTATCAAGCAGACATCATATTCGATGTGTTTCCGCAAGGAAGTTGGTAGCCATGGGCTTGATGAGAAAGGATTGTTTAGAACGCACCAGTTCAACAAGATTGAGATGGTAACTATATGCACTCCTGAAGAATCTATGAAGCATTATGAAGATATGCAGAAGATTACGATTGATATCTTCAAAGGTCTTGGTTTGCCTATTCGAGTGTTAGCTATATGCTCTGGTGATCTTGGCGATTTGAAACACGTGCAAGTTGATATTGAAGCATGGTCACCTCGCAAGCAATCTTACTTTGAGGTCGGCTCATGTTCGAACTTGACTGATGCGCAAGCACGAAGGCTGAAGATCAGATGTGATGGACCAAGAGGACGTTATGT
>CAYRXU010000015.1:0-6198 GCA_964428325.1 Candidatus Woesearchaeota archaeon | reverse complement strand
GAAGAGGAGCAGGAGAGACTTGGTTTGCATGAGTGTGTACGAGAATACGATTTTGATGAGCCTCGCATTGGCCCTCGTTCCCATGGAAAGACTAATGGGGATAGCGCACCTCTTTGGGGTGGACGCCAGTTCTATGATCTTCAATCACGAGAAGAGTTGTATTCTGATTAATTATCAGATGTTCTTAATCTATCAAACAAGTATAATGCTGCTCCGAGTATGGTGAGTATGACGATTGTCCAACCGATGACTATACTTGCTGGTCTTGGAACGAAAGGAACGTAAAGGCTTTGGAGTACGATGGATGCGCCTATTATAAGGCCAATTGAGAGTGCAAGAAGCCAATTAACTACTGCGAATAGCTTGTCAACAACAGAAGATTCTGGCACATGTCACCTCTATACCATAAGGCTAAATTTCCTATATAAATCCTATGGTGAATTTCTCTGGAGAGCTTGGATTGTGTTAATCACACGGATATCTGGAGACAATACATAAACATGGTCTTCCTTAGAGCGCAACGCGCGGTATAATCTTTGCAAGAACTCACGTTGAGCCTTGTCTTTGTAGACCTCCCAGAATGCGCTTGGATGTGTCTGCTGGAGAACTTTCCAAAAAGCTTCTCTGGGGTTGGGGTTGGGGAACTTAGTGAACACAAGTGAATTGCAAATGTCGCCTGGGAAGTCGATGCCCCTGGCACACTTGGTTGTGAACAGAATATTTGTCTTTTTTGATTTGAATGTTGCTACGCGATTGCTGTCTGGGTCGTTGAGTTGCGCTTCTTTGAGTTCTTCTCTTGATATGAGGTCCTTGAGGCTGTAACTGTAGAGCTCTTCCATTGTTGGCATATCTTCAAAGGCGTTTACATGCACGAGCAGTGGACGCTTTGCTTTTGAGATGGCTGCCTCCAATGCTTTAAGATAATGTTCACGTGTGTATTTGCCTTCGCCTTGACCGAAGTTAGAGAATTTGCAGTCAAATTCTTTACCTGTGCGGATGATATCGATAGTTCCTGGTGTCTTAGTTTCTGCCTCTACGATCTTGTAATCCTTGATGCCAAACACTTTTTCAATTACTTCCTTAGTGTGAAGTGTACCTGACATGAGGATGAGTGCTTTGTTTTTATCAGCAAGTTCTTGGAATCGTTGAGAGATATTTGTTGTTACGAAGCTTGCAAGAAGGTCCGTGTTCTCGCGTCGGAAGCTTACATAAGTCTGCTCAAGGAAGTCTCCGAATTCGCGTGCGACCTCGATGGCGTGCGTTATGTAGCTAGTCTCGTCTAAATTGAGTTCTTCCTCAAGTGAGCTTTCTTTGTGAAGTAGTTCAAGAACGCGTTGCAGTTTAGTGTTTGACACGAGAGTGATGTCGTTCTCATTAATTCCAAGGGCGCCTTTGTTTTTTTCTTCTAATTTAATGAGCTCGCGGATGCTTGTGATAGTTTGGTTTGTTTCTGCATCAAATGAACTGGATGCGTGGAGGGATGTTGCAAGGCGTGTGAGATTGATCGTTTCCTGTTGAGCAAAGCTATCTAGGAACTCATCTGCTTCGTCAATGATGTCCACTTCTGTTTCTGGTTTGCGATTGAGAGAGCATTCTATCTTGTACTTAGCTGCATTGAATATGATGACATCTGCATCAATATAGGCTTGATATTGGTCATAGTAAGAGCAGCCGTGCTTTCGATGGTAGAAGATGAATTCATTGCCTCCAAGACCCTTGTATTTCTTCTTCTTTGCATCTTTGATATTCAACTCGAGGCGAGCAGGCGCAATAGGGCTCCAGTATGGGTTTGCCGGAGCTATAGAGCTGCGTTTTAGATCATCGACAATAGGGTGACTTGTCTTGTTCTCAATGAAAGGGTTCTGGAAATAGTATTCTTTGAGCTCGTGTATGTTTTTGTCTGTTATCTTGATGAGTTCAGGCAGAGAGGGGTCTGCGCATGTTTTTCCCGGCTTGAGCGGAGATGGGTGGTTGTCGCGACCTGTTATCATTGAAATCTTGAGGGGTGTTCCATTGGGTTTGAGAAGATACTTGCGCTTAGCGTAGTCTGCATCATATTGCTTTTGGAGAGCTTTTACGGGCACTACAATAGAAGCACGACCGAGTTTGCGTGCGATGTTTAGCGCTATGGCGCTCTTTCCGGTGCCACATACTCCCTTGATAAGAACAACTTTAGTACCTTCCTTTATCGTGTTACACACTTCGCGCACAACGTCTTCTTGTGTCTTGTTGTTTGAGAATTTAAGCGGCTCAAGAAGTTTATCGTTTTCATAGAGTGACCAGTATGGCCTGTCAGCAAAGAGGGGATTGACTTTGGGCACACTCTCGCTGTGTGTTGTTGATGACAATTCAAACTGTTCAAGTTGAGGTGTTGAAGGTGCTTGCCTTTCGAGAACAAACGCAGGTCTATTGTCATTAGGATTAATCTGGTTTATCAACTTTTGAAAATCTGCTACAACCTCTTTTGCCATCACGAGTTTTACATGATAGGGAATTTAAAGATTATGCTATAGAATTTTACCAACTACAACCGCGATTGCTGATGCAGCGAGGATAGTGGTAAACGTAGACTGTTCTTGGCTTGTAAGACCAGCTGTAGTAGTTTCCGTTGTAGTGCGGGTAATTGTTGTAGTAATAATCGTGGTATGAGCTTCCCGAGTATGATCTGCGGTAAGAGTCATCGTATGAGGAGTCTTTGTAGTATCGGATGGTGTAGTCATCTGCACCGTAGTACCAGTAGTCGTTTAGATCGTTTGCGTAAGAAGGCTTATTGTTATCAGAGTCTTTGACCTTTACATATGATGTTCTTTCGTAACCATCGTTCTTGGTTACTTCCTTGCGAACATAGGTGTTTCCCGTTTCTCCATAGGATGTCTTTTCGTAGAATGTCCTGCTATACTCATTATCATTGTAATTGTAGTACGAATAAGCACTCGAGAATGAAGATAGCGCTACAACAGCAAGTGCAATAATGAAGATTCCTGCAATAAGCTTGAATGTCTTGTTCATAAAAACTCTATCTGTTTAAACTTTATAAATCTTTGGTTTTGTTGTAACTATGGAGTGGCGCTCGAAATGTTTAAATATGGAAAATATGTCCATAATTATGCACAGAGATAGTTATCGAGCAGAGAGTCAACCGAGAGGCAATTATGCTTCTCGTGGTCATGTATATCTTACTTCTGAAAAAGTTGATTTGACCGATATCCTTGTCGCAGGCACACTTCTTCGAGATCATCGAGTTCCTGTTGTCGGTGAAGGCACAACTATTGTTGGTGCCCTGGCACGTCGTGGTCAAGTTGAAGAAGCTTTAGGACATATGAACACTGGAAAAGGATTTACTCCGGAAACTGCTGAAGGATGCCCTCTTTAATCTAGGTAAGGTTTAAAAGACTTCAATTATAAGATATTTTACTGCTCGCTTAGTATAGTGGTTAGTACGCTGGCCTGTCGCCATCCCTTCTCTTTTGGCATTTTCTTGGGGGTCTTCCTTTGTAGGCGAGTAAGTATGATGTGTTAAAAGGAAAGAAGGTAGTGGGCAAGATAAATTCTATTCAATTAGATAGGGGCGAGTGTCTTGGTCCCTTTAAAGAGTGGGAAGGAAAGAGTAATAAGGTTGCTTATTGAATGATTTATCCCATATTCAAGACTACTTTTATATAATAAGAAGATATCTGTTAATATGAACGAGAGAGTAGTTTTAGCTTTGGCCGCGGTTATTGTATTAATGGTCGTGATTTCTTCTCAAAGCAACATCCCATTTAGTTCTGCAGACCCTGGACCGCAACTATCTCCGGGTGCGCGCTTTCCACTTTTTAGTACCAGTACCCCAATCCATCTCAATGATAGTATGAATAAAGTAAGACAGACTATAACCGATAGTGAACTCTCGGTTGTTCTCGCAGATGGATTGTTGCGGAGCAGGGATGTGGAAGCTGAGTATGTACAATTCATAAGAATTGGGTCAAGTCCTTTCATATATGCGAAAGAACCAAACTCCGACTATGATCCTCGCTTTGTTTTTAGGCTTGGAACGTCACCTTCAAATGTTATTTATAATCTAACTCTTGTCTTTTCTCAGAGCATTGATCTTGCTCATGGGGATTTTGATGGCCAAAGTATATTTCTCTTTGGCAAAAAGTTTGTTATCGATAATCAAACCACTGAGGATAAACTTGTTCTTAGCGATGGCAGATATTCCGGATTCGTCTTACAAGAAGGGGAACCTGTTAAGCAGTTAGAAGACGGGTTGCCTATTGAAGGCACTTCAGTAAGTTTTCGTTGGTCTTCTAGCGGCAATCTTTCTTCTTTAAATTTTATGACTATTAGCGTGTTTTCTCCAGACTCGGACCTTGATGCTCTTGGCGAGAGGGAGAATTTTGTTGATCCTGTCTTTGGTACGTTTATGCTTGACTTTACTAATATGAGTTTTGGAGAGAATTCTTCATATCGCGAGAATTTCAATTTTCAAAATAGTGGAAATGACAAATTGACCCTTTCTATGGCTGAACATAGAGGTTTCAAGAAGACTGTTGAGTGGCTTCTTGCTAATGGTAGCTCTTCGACGCTCGCTGATGCTCGAGGCAATAGATTAATCTCAGTTGAAAACTCTCCTGTTCCCGTATTGAGCTATCTAGTTATGGGCGAAGGATTGTACTCTTATCTTATGCAAGTAGCTACAATAGTTAATGAATCGATAGGGTTCTCTAGAGACAAGGTTATCCTAAGAGATGTTTTCTCAGGACAAGAATATCCCGTCACCATTGCTTCGGAAGGGCTCGGATATTTCGGTATCAATGGAGAACTCTATGAGATTGCCTATTCTGACAAGCAATCTACTTCGACCACTTCCTTGCCCGCACATATCCGCGTCAACTATCCTCTTAGTCTAGGCCAGGATCTGGTTGTTTATCCCGTCATCATGTCTAGCAAACGAGCTAGCTTATCTTTCTATGAGCCCCTCGTGGTAAATTTGACTAATGTATCTGGGCTTAGATTCTTCAGCGGACCGGGTTATGATCGTGTGGCAGTTAATCTTTCTACAGGAGGTAATTTCTTTGTTAATGGTATTTTAGTTGACTCGCAACATAATCGTACTGTTTCAATTGGGCCATTGAGTTATGAGTTTACGCGATATTCATCTTACACTACTAAGATATACGTGCGTGATGTTTCATGTAATCAGATACGAAATCCTGCGCTCATTATCTTTGAAGGGAGGGGTAGATTCTGGGAGGAAGGTATCTGGAATGCACTTATTGTCAAGACGGAAGGTCTTGGTACCAGTGCTAATGGGGTTGGTGTGGATGACGTGGAAATGACTTGGGGAAGCGACATGGCGTTTGATGAGATTCGTATGACAAGCAGCCCTTATTTGTATAAGAGCATGGATCGATGGGGGACTATGGTAACAACAGATAGAACCGATCCAGATCAATATCGTGCAGTTATTAGTTATCCGAGTAATCAGAGCGCTGCAAATATCTACATAGCTGAGTTGCTATAGATTTGCAGAAGTCACAAACCCATTGAGCTGAGCAATCATATCTTGCATCTTTTGGGATGACTACTAAGGATTATAATCTTTATTATATTGGGAAGAAGTAAGGTTTAAAAGACTTCAATTATAAGATATTTTACTGCTCGCTTAGTATAGTGGTTAGTACGCTGGCCTGTCGCGCCGGAGACGCGGGTCCGATTCCCGCAGCGGGCGTATATTATTTATTTTTCTTTCTGACTGCCTTTGCTCTCTTTTTTCTTGCGACGCGTGTTGCTTTTCTCATAAATACTTGAAGTGAATGGTGTTTAAATAACTAAGGGCAATGAGAGGTTATCTGCCTCTGCCTCTGCCTCTGAATCTGGAGTTGCTTCCGCGTGAGAATCCTCGACTTCGGCCTCTTTCATTTCCAAAGCTGCTTCTCCTGCCGCTGGCGCGTCTAAAGCCACCGCGACCGCGGCCCCTATTGCGTGCTTCCTTTCGGTCGGCGTTTGAGTTAAAGAAGATAGGGATTATTTTTATTTCTGGAACTGGGGCTTTTTCCATGACGGCTGATGTTTCACGGCAGATTTGTCTGAATTCGGTATGGTCTCCAGATGAAACAAAGCTGATTGCGATACCGTTCTTTCCTGCACGTGCTGTTCTTCCAATGCGGTGGATGTAATCTGCAGGGATTGTTGGGAGATCAAAGTTGTATACAT
>CAYRXU010000014.1:4831-15648 GCA_964428325.1 Candidatus Woesearchaeota archaeon | reverse complement strand
GTAAATGAAGTTTCACTTTTCCGTTACAACGCTCTTCTATTTAAGGTTTGTTGGATTCTAGAAGATAATAATTAGAGAAGAGGTTTCTCTCCGAAGTCTAAGAAAATTACTCCAGAACATTTCCCTTGTTGCCCATTTGAGTAGATATATTTGAGACAGTCAAAATATGCAGGATTTATGTGATAGTTCTCGATACAATCTGAAGTATAAGGATACATTATGTCTCCTTTGGTCTGACTATGGGCAAAACCGAAAGCGTGTAGCAGCTCATGAATTTCTACGGCTGGGAATTTCTCACAGCTTTGAGTATGTCGATAAAGATTTACACTTGCATTTAATATAATTCTACCTTCTACACTCGGGATAGCGGTGCCTTCTGTTGTTTGACGGTATACAAAAATGCCATCACTTGTAACATCAGGCAAAGATCCTAAGATGAATTCAGGATCATACTCAAACTTTGTTCTATTCAGATAACAAACCTCAGTTACTTGAGAAGCCCCTTTCCCAGAAGTCGCAAAGGAGCGAGTGCGATAAATATACATTCCTTGTCCCACTAGTCGGGATTTATATTCGGTTATATTATTTCTGTATTGCGAGAAATATTCTGAAGGAAATTTATTATCTATGGGGAAACTAAATCTTTCACAAGTCAGATTAAGAGAGAATTGTCTGATTTGCTCATCTAGATTTATACAGTCAATTATTAGGTCCGCATCTGAGACTGTCTCATCAAAATCTACTAGGCCTTCTGTTGAAGACTCTATAATCTGAAGAGCAAGCTTTGTTCTATTTTCCTGACCCGGAAAACATTTAGTCGGATGTTTAATTTCGTAGCTTATAGGCATATTGGGAAAGTGAATATACTGAACCTTAGAAAATTTGTCCATTATTTCAGTCTCTGAATCTGAATAATAATTAGCGAAATCATGCGAGTTAAAATAAAGAAGAGACAATATGACTGCTCCTAAACAGATAGCGCCGGCCCATAGTTTGTCTGATTTCATAACCTATCCCCCGACGCAGAATCGAACTGCGGTAACCCGGGTTCTATCCCCATTCTCATGAATGGGTTCTGGTCGCACTTCATCCTTATCCCTATATTTTGCGGGAATGTCTGTGCTAGACGATTATGTGTCTACAGCCAGGTGCTCTACCATTGAGCTATCGGGGGATTATTGAAATGCGAGATTGAGGTATTTAAAGTTTCTTTCGGCAGGCAAGAGATAGGTTTAAAAGGGACGATTATGAGAGAGCATCTCATGTCAGAACAATCACCTGAAAGGGATAACAAAGTGTACTCATCACCTGCGCGCAGCAGACTTAGAGAGAGCCATAGAGAAGTCATAGATGTGTTCAGAGCGTATGAAGGAGCTGTTCATTTTGAAGGAAATCCAAGAGGAGCTTTCACTTATGCTTTTGATGCCTTGGGAGGACTGATGGATGAAGCAGACCCATTTTCACTTCCTGCCTTGGAATATGGCTCTGCTTACATGCATAATGCATGGAATAAGCTTGAGGAAGGCGTGCAGGATTTAGCAATAGTTTTGCAAGAAACTGCACATGAGAGGGAAAGATTGCCTAGCCAGACAGAGAGAAGTCGATATCTTGCATTCCTTAACGAATGCCATGGTGCTGCTAGAAAGTTAACGCTTATTTCGCAATCTTTTGACCCGGAGAAAGTCATGGCGGAGATATACTCTGTAAGTCCTGAGTTACAAAGGGATGAGGATTTTACCAATAGAGCTGATTACCTAAGACAAAACCTCGGAGATGGTCAGAAACTCATTGATTCTTATCTATCCCGGGTTGTTAGTACGATGAAAGATAATTTTACACTTGAGAAGACTGTGAAAGAAGATTAAATTAATTGTCTCGAGCGATTGTCTCTGATACGAAAGCCGTTTGGTTTGAACTTACGTGAACTGGCTTGCCTTCTGCCATTGCTGTTGCAGATGCCAGAGGAAGATGGAAGTTGCCAACAACTCGCATCTTTGAGTAGACTACGTATGAGAATACGCGTGTTTCTCCTGCATTAAGGTGGCCTAGCTGCCATGATAATCTTCTAGCAGACTCATCAATGGTGTGCGGCTTGATGCCAAACTGATGGTAGAGCTGCATTGTGTGAGGGATATGGTCGTGAAGTACAACGTTTGTAAGATTCTTGTGTGCTTTGATGGCGATTGTGACCTTAAGTGCAAATTCTCCTCCCTTAGTGCGAACAGGATGAACGTTCTTGGTAATAACAAGTGGCTTCCAGAAGAGCCACCAGGCAAGTGCACCAGCAGCTATAACGATTAGCAGAACGATGAAAGGAACGGTGTAGTTTGTAGTCATAACAACATTAAGAGATTGAGCAGGAGCAAGTTCTTGAGTCCAGAGATACGTAACGCCAAGACCTTCCTTAGTGACCTGTGCTGGGTCTGGAGAAAGTGTTGTGAAGAGTCTACTTAGAAGATCGCGATGGTATGAGATAGTAGCTGTAATAGGAACGCTGCCGTCATTTGTCTTGATTGTGTTGTGCTTTCGTATAACTAGACCGCTTGAAGTTTCATTAACTGATAGACCGCTGGATTCTAAGTAGTTGATTTCCCACTCGCGGTCAGCTTCTGCGTCGCCAAACTCGAATGAAACATCAGCAACATAATGTCCAGCTACTTGCCTTGCAAGTTCAGGAGCCTTGAGAGGAACAGAGATGCTCTTCTGCTCGTAAGGAGCCATGGTAAGTGTGACTTCATGCTCAATGAACGGTGAATCTATTTTCAAGCGGACATCAGTTACGGTGCGATTCTCAACGTTAGTAAGAACGAAGTTGGCAGATGTGTCTCCTGGCTTGATAGTTGAAGGTCTTATAGAAAAGATGCTCTCGAGATCAACAATCTTCAGGAGCTTCTGGTCAAGAATACGGCCTGACTGCTGGTTGTAAAGCTCATATTGGAAGAGAAGAAGGCCTCGTGTTGAGCGAATAATGGAAGCAGAAGGTTCGGCAGTAACTTCGATAAGATGTTTGCCTTGAGGCAATGTAATCTCCGAAGGAGTTATCTTTACACCAACAAGAGAATATATTTCGAATTCAGCTGGTGCGTTTGTGTTTGTGATGCGCAACATCAAAGGGGCAGAGTCTTCAGCGCCTGCAATTATGACTGGGATTTGTGTCTGTTCATCGATGGTAATCGTAGCTGATGCAAAAGGCAAAGCCAGCATAAGAAGCATCACCACACTCAACCATTTCATAGCGCGGAATGTGCGGTTTTGTATTTAAAGATATCTGTATTCTTCTACTTGCGTCCAGTTAGCTCGAGAAACGCCTTCATTTCTTCCTTGAAATTCTGGACGGTTTCAACCGTTTGTTCTTCCTTTTCATCAGTGCGCTGAGGAATGATATACTTGTGATAGAGTTCTTGGAAGAATTTCTGCATGCCTGTGCCTTCCCATTTGCCAGAATAATCTTTTTCCAAGACACCTTGGATTTCCATAGTAAGGTCTGCGATTTTGTTCATCTTTTTCTTTCGGCCATCAATTTCAACTTCGACATCACTCACGCCAATAACGATCCATTTCAATCTGATAGTGATTCTAAAATAGTCTGTGATCTTCTTGCCGGCGACCCATTTGATTTCGAACTCTTTGCTTCCGCTGCCACTAATCTTCTCGGCATAGCTTTCCTCTATAACTCCAAAGCCCTCTTCTACAAACCAGTCGCGTGCAAACTTGTAAGTCGCTTTCAAGTCTCCAAGGCCAGCATATTTGAGCTTCTCAAGAAGAAGTTTGTCTTTTTCCACCATCTTTCCGTAGGGCTAAGGAGCGTAGATTGTATTTAAAGATTACTTCGGGCAATTTTCTCAGAATAGCTCGTCCCGGCAGTCATGACAGAGCGATTGGCCGCCCACAGGAAGCAAGTCTGAGAGAGCTCCGCAGTTGTCGCACAGGCCTTCGGTCTCTGCTTCTGAAGCATCAGTGAGCCGCTGCCGCTTTTCTGCTTCTTCTCTGATGTCCATGAGGCCAGCGCTCTTGGTATAGAAAGCAGGTTCTACATTCAGGATGTCTTTGAGTGTTAGAAGGCCTACCACTTGTCCTTTTGTAAGGACAGGAAGTCTTCTAAACCCGAGGCGCTTCATCTTTTGGAAAGCTTCAGCGATATCTGCCGAGGGCTTGATTACTGCTACTTTGCGGGCTGCAATGTCTACCGCGCGGACTGTTTTGAGATCGAGATTAGGCTTCTTCGTTATGGCCCAGAGAATGTCTTTTTGGGTGAGCATGCCAACTAGGCGCTTGTCATCTGCGATAATGAGAGAGCCGACCTTATGTTTGACCATAAGCTTAGCGCACTCAAGTAGATTAGTCTGCGGCGGAGTAGAACAGAAGTTACGCGTCATGATATCTCCCACAGCAACCTTGCGGATCATAGTGTGCGATGTGTGTGTTAGTATATGAAGATTATGACAGTGGAGCGAGTGTATAAATCCTTAAAAACGATAGGTCTATGGAAATTTATGAATGAAAAGAGTCATGTTGTAAGTGATAATGTAAACCGGACACTTGGGCGCGAAGCGCAGAGGAATAACATCCTGGCTGCACGAGTTATTGCAGATATTGTTAAGACTACTTTGGGCCCTAAGGGCATGGATAAGATGCTTGTGGATAGCGTGGGTAATGTGACTATCACGAATGATGGGGCCACTATCCTTGAGGAGATGGAGCTCGATCATCCTGCTGCTAAACTGATTGTTGATATGGCTAAGACGCAGGAACATGAAGTTGGCGATGGAACAACTACTGTGGCCATGCTTGCAGGTGCCTTGTTGAGTGAGGCAGAGAAGTTGCTTGATAGGAGAATTCACCCTACGGCAATTGTCAAAGGATACCGCTTGGCTGCGCGCAAGACGCAAGAGATATTGAATGCTCTTGCTGTTCGAGCAGAGGACAGAGAAATCTTGCGCAAGATTGCATTGACTGCGATGACGGGGAAGGGTGCGGAGAACTATAGGGATTTGTTTGCTGACCTGATTGTTAATGCAGTCACGCGTGTTGCCCAGGGCCGGGAAGTGCATTTGAGTGATATCAGTATTGCAAAAGTGTCTGGCAAGGCGCTTGATGCAAGTACCCTGATTGAAGGAGTTATTGTCGACAAGAATGTTGCACATGTTGATATGCCTCGCCATGTGAGCGCTGCTAAGATTGCTCTTCTTGACTTTCCTATTGAAGTACGCGGACCTGAAATGGAGACTAAAGTGTCTGTATCAAGCCCTGAGCAATGGCGTAGCTTTCTGGAGAATGAAGAGCTGTTCCTGAAAGAGCTTGTAGGAAAGATTGTTGCTTCTGGAGCGCGAGTCGTGTTCTGCCAAAAAGGCATCGATGATGTCGCCCAGTATTATCTAGCGCAGGCGGGCATTATGGCCGTGCGTCGCGTGTCTCGCTCTGAAATGGAGCGTCTTTCAAGAGCCACAGGTGGGAAGATTGTTGCGCATGTGCATGAGCTTACGACTGAGCAGCTCGGGTATGCAGGTAGCGTTCTAGAGATGAAGCATGGAAATGATATGATGATTGAAGTGCGAGAGTGTAAGCATCCTCGCTCTGTTACCATGATGGTGTGTGCAAGTACACCTCAAGTGCTTGATGAGACTGAGCGAGCGATTAACGATGCCCTCGGGGTTGTAGCTTCCGCTTTGCGCAATGGAACGATTGTTGCTGGCGGAGGAGCTGTTGAGCTAGCGCTTTCGAAGAGACTTGTTGAATATTCTCACACATTGAGCGGAAGAGACCAGCTTGGTGTTGAGGCATTTGCAAGAGCGCTTGAGACTATTCCTGAAACGCTTGCTGAAAACGCTGGACTGGATCCTATTGAAATTCTTACAGAATTGAAGAAGAGACATGAAGCAGGAGATATACGGGCTGGCTTGAATTTGATTCACGATCGCATTGAAGACACGTTTGCTGCAGGAATTATCGAGCCGTTGCAAGTGAAGTCGCAAGCTATTGCAGCAGCAAGTGAAGTGGCAATGTTGCTCTTACGAGTGGATGATGTACTTATTTCAAAGGGAACAAGAAATTCTGTAAAAGCCGATCCCATGCAGGGATTGGATTAAGAAGATTGGTAAGAAAACCTAACTGATTTTCCTGTTGGAGTGCGGTCGCGATTGAGGATTGGATAGCTCTTCTCCCTTATGCGCTCTATCTCGTGATGATTTTTATAATGTATCGGAAAGTCAACCAAAATATTTCCATCGAGGAGAGTAATATCTGGAGATTCGGTGCAAAAATTTGTGCGATTGACGGTGACATTATTTGCCCCGTGGTTAAGCGAGCACAACACACTTCCTTCTGATAGACTTAGTTTGGCGAAGTCGTTGGGAACTAGAACTATTTCAAGAATCCCTCTTGTGTCCTCTCGCGCCAACATACAAGTTTCAAATAATTCAACATTAAAAATATTTAGGTGGTTTTCAGAAGTCTTCTTCGAACTCGTCGTCTTCGGTTTCGCCGGCAAGTTCTGAAAGCAAGTCGTCAATTAGATCGTGGACACCCTCTACTTCTTCATCTGAAAGCTCATCATAGTTCCAGCTCTGGATGCGTGCAATGAAGTCTGTTATGTCCTGTTTTATCTTGTCAAATTCGGAGGTCATGCGTGTTTCCAATAATCTGGTTATTTATATTTTTCTAGATAATAGTAGACAATCTAAATTCTTAAAAAGACAGTCTGGAGCGTAATAATATATCAACAGTTTCTGGACGTATTTCTGGATTTGTTAAGCCGATTACAGGTAGACTTCTACAGAACCCCATGAAGAATAAGCGTGCTGGGATAACAATGCATTTTATATGGGGGCTTTATAGAATCGAAAGGGAGGGAAAATAGATTCGATCATGTTCATGATTGCAGTGTTCGCACTGCTTCACTAGACTACGATGAAAGAGCTCACTAGACAGGTAGAGCTAGTTGTTGCAGGGAACCTAGCATTCTGCCATAGAGTAAGAGATAAAAATATCCCGAATACATTACGAGACATTCAGATTTGCATGATACCTGCTAAAGTTAGAAACCTTTGCAATGGGTGGAAGGTAAAAAGCGTTCTTGAACACATATGAGCCATTATCCCCTTCTGGGCTTGTTATAGTCCAGTTTAAATCATACACGCCCCTGGCCACGGGAGTGAATTCATTGTACCACCCGTCATAAGTCATCCCTCTGAATGCCTGTTGCCATACTGTGCGAGCAATTATAATATTACCAAGGTCATTGGGATGAACGAAGTCTACAAAGTACGTCTGGTTGAATGTGCAGTCGGTTGTTGACTTTAGAGGAGTGTTGTAAACATCCGCGTAGCCCTTTATGAAGTTGTTAGTGTTGTTCTGTGTGTACCACCAGAGGAAACGATTATTTATTGATTGAATCTTTGTGCAGATTGCGGGATTTCCATGGGGCGTGACTCCAACAAGATATACTGAGATATTACGCTGATTGGCTAGGGAAAGAATTGAGTCGATTGCAGCGACTGACATTGCAGTCGTGACCGCTGGATCGTTTGCATCGTTGGCTCCGCAATTTATTATTGCCTTCGTGTTGTTGATAGAATAAATCCTGAATTGTTCAAAGACCTGGAAGCATCTGTGGCCCCCTACACCGTTCATCAAACTTTCATTTGGATAAAAATAAGAATGAAGATGGAAGTCCAGATAACGCGGCCACGTTCCAGTTCCGCCTGGCCCCATTATGCTATCCCCGAAAACACCACTCCATTCTTCTGGGTTGAAAGTCTTGTACATTTGAGGGCCTTGTTGTATCCATGAACCGTTGTTTACACGATGGGATAGTCTTGCTTGCCAGAGAGCGTTGCTGTTTAAAGACGAGGAATTAGAATAATAGAAAGAAGGAGTTGTAAAGACTCCTGAACTGGAGAGGCCATTATGGGCTTCGAATCTTTGGTGTGTTTGATAGAAGTAAGCTTCGGTGGTCGCTGGAAAGAAAGAGCGTAGTTCAGATGAGTTGATATATCCCGAGGAGTTTGTTAGAATTGCTTGAGTCGATATCTGAGAATGAAGCTTAAAAAATACATCGCTCGTGAAGTTTCCATTGTAATCATATAGATTCTTGACTTCGTTCTCTTTCAAGGGACGACTGAAAATTAGAATGTCGTCAAAATATCCCTGTGTTGCGGAGGGCATGCCGAAAGACTGAACGCTTCCAATGTAAAAACTGGCGGTTGAATGATTCGTGCAAGCCAGAGCATTACAGCTTTCTCCCTTAGGAAATACACTGCCTCCGTTGAGCCGACCATCTATATACAACAACGTGTAGTCTTTAAAGTTCACGAAGGTAAGTTGGTGCCAGCTCCCTCCTGTCAGAGAATCATTTATTCGATAATTCAACCCTACATTTCTTATTGTGTTGTATGCGCCATAGGATTGGTAAAGTCTGTTGCCGCTGCCAGTTGTGGAATTATCTATTTTAAAGTAAGTGCCCTGGTATGAGCTCCCGCCAACTGAACCCAAGAAGGTTCCTCCTGAGTTACTCGCTACCGGATAAAACCAGAAGGAAACGGTGTAGCCCTTCATAGGGTCGAAAGCAGCATTCACTGAAGAAGGGATTAGCAGGTGCGAGAAAGAGCCAGGAATGTAAAGTGATCCTGCGCCGGTCTTGGCTAGCGTTGTTGAGCGGGTTGCGTTAGAACGGTAGATTCCGTGCCTTCCATATGTAGAAGAGTCTAATGCGCTAGACGAATTATCTTCGAAGGTGAGCCACAATTCAAGATCTCGGCTGTACTGCGCGAATGCGTAACCACCTTCCTTAGCTTCAGGAACAAGAGCTATTTTAAGAGGAGTATATAGCACAGATTCATTCGCAGGTACATCAGAGCTAAATGTAGGAGAGTATGCAGATACAAAGGGTAAAATGACTGCGACAAAAATAAGAAAAACAAAAATCATTCCAGGCTTAGATTTCATTTGATTTTCCCATAAGCTAGTTATTTATAGTTTTCTAGATAGGCGCATATGCCAGAGCTGATTCGCCGCGATCAAGCCAGTTGGAAAGACGGCGTAAGCGATTTATTTCGAGAGGTGTGAGACCCGCAAGAGAAAAATGCGATTCATCTATCTCAGCTTCTACAAGAGACCCAGCTTCCGAAGGTAAGATCTTAGCTAATAATCCTCGCGATTGCGAGCGTGAATTAATAATCCTATCAAGAACAGGGACTCTTCTTTGAACGATCCCTCTTAGCTGCACATCAAATAGGTCTTTATGTTGAGCTTCAGCTAGTACGTATATTTGAGTTCCGCTCGGTCCGGGTATCTTAATCCTATCTAAATTAGGCAGATCAGGATAGTTTATTTCCATTAGATTTACACGTGTCTTTCCATCCTTGGTAGTATAGGCAGGGTCTCGGTGCCAAAGAGCCATGATGTCGCGACCGTGAATATCTTGCCAAGATTGAGAGTCCTTGTTATCCTTGTAGTTTGATCTCTGATCTAAGACGTTCTTCTTCATCTCATTACGTAAATCATCCCTTATGGAACTCATAGATTCTCCCGTCCTCATATGTCTTGAGACTGCAAAAGCCCAGAATCCAAACTCCGCAGGCACGATACATTGATTTCCATATCGTAGTTGAACGGTTGCGAAAGGTCTGTCGAGCATAGCTGAGTCTATACTTGCGTCTCTGTCTACAACGTTGTAATAGTAAGCGACAGATGAAGTTGGCGGAAGTCTTTCTGGTGCTGGGAGTCCAGGTAGAAGAGTCGGATCAACAACGGGAGGTAGATCCTCTCCAAATTCCTCTTTGTAGTCCTGCTGAGAGGTAATAGCGTAATGAAGTTGGTATCGAACTAATATCCCCTTACTTGCTCGGCCTGACTTGACTTCCATTGTCAAGCGCGGTTCGCATCTACCTGGAGGAGAAATAAGATCTGGGCGGCGATGACCTTGTTTGTTCCTGACCATCTGGAACAAACTTGCGATATACATCTCTGCATCAGTTCCAAACATCCCCGTCTTGTGCTTGTAACCGTTCTTCATTGTGCAAGGCTCATTTGACTGTTTATATTGATTGTTGCGTTACGTAGGAGTAGAATGCGCAAGCCGGTTGAAAGAATTGAGATTCTTAGTACCGTCTTCGCTGATGCGCAAGCCGCGCAGAAAGGAATAGTTCTATTCGCTTATTCTTCCTATTGGGATAATTATTGTATACTTTCGAAGTTTATAAATGTGACCGTGTGACCCAATGAAAAACGTTGTACCATTTAGCATCGAGGTATTTTTGACTTAAAGCATCTATAATCAAAAACACCACAAGCACAACCACGGCTCCCACGATAAGAAGAAGCTTAAGAGGAATACCTAGAGCAAATCCGTAAATCAAGTAGAATGCCCAAAGCCATCCAAAATTAAGAATTATTGCTACAATTGCGGAAAGATGAGTGAGAGATTTGAGAAGGTTATGAAAAACAGATTCGTTAAATCTTCTTGAATTTGCTGGCGAAAGAATGTAAGTCAACAAGAGTATGGAGGGTGCGAGAAAACAGAAAATAGCTAGACTGACTAGGTAGGGCTGGAAAAACTTCATATACATGTTGAATATTGGATAAACCGTATCAAAGTCTCGTACTAAATAATTTAATATTGCTACACCTAATGCAATCAGTATAGCCACGGGTACTGCCACATTTTTTGCAGACATTAAAATATTTGCCCCTCCTCGTTTATAAAATCTTCTGACTGGAGTAAGATTAATAAGGCTTACAATATCCTGTTCTTTATGGCAGAGGATAATTTTATAGACGAACTTGCTAAAATCGGTCTTGTGATTGGATCAATATGGCTC
>CAYRXU010000014.1:0-4821 GCA_964428325.1 Candidatus Woesearchaeota archaeon | reverse complement strand
AGTTTCTTAAAGCATTTTCAGATAAGAACAAGAAAGACAGGGGTGCTGGGACGGATTTTCACAATGTCTAAAACAGAAAGAATTGGAGGACTTATAGGGATATTAGTAACAATTATCCCCTTAGTTTTTTGTTACCTCGCGGTTTTCTCCTCTGGTGCAATCCAAATGACTGGGATAATTGTTCTCTTCTTGTGTTTTATGCTTATCTTGACAAGGGATTTTAAGGAGTGGGGTGCCGCAATAACTGGTCTTTTCAAGATGCACATGAAGAGATGACAAATCTATAAGGCACTACTATCCCCGTTTTTGGTTTTTGTCTATAGTGACCGAACTAGCCAAGACCTGATGCTTCTAAATCATGTACATTAACATCAAATACATAAAGGTTTTCTCCAGTGCCTTCTCGAATATCTCTCCAAACATCCTCGCTCGAAATTAATCTATGGTCGGTGATGAAAACTAACTTGATTGGTCTATCTATATCCTTTAGATAAATTCCTGTCTTTGCCTTCTTTGTCTCGTATTTTATCGACCGTGAACATTTAGAGATGTAATCCATTATAGGAAAGAAGCTATTGGTCTCTAAATCGACAAAATATGGATGAATAAAATCACACTCTGTAAATAATTCTGGAGAAGAAAGCCTTGAAGTCTCACCCGTTTCTTTATTAAGAATTTGGTAATCCACCTTCAGTAATGTCTCTGAACTCGTTGAAGTTTTACTGATTTTAACAAGTGTTATTTCGTACTTTTCATGTTCAATAACTTTTGGAAATTTATTCAAATTCATTGTAATTATTTCATCCTTGGCCTCGGGGAATACGTGGTCGCAAAGTATATCCCCTGAGGAAGAACCAAGGATTATTATCCCGATTCCTTTTCTGGTGTAAACTGATATGTTAGCAGGATAAGCTTCAATTGATCCGCATAGGTCAGTAATAAGTTTGCTCCCCTCAGGGTCTTGTTTAAGCCTAGAAGTCTCAATTTGAGTGAAATTATAATCTTTTTCTTCAGAAGATAAAATCTTACTAGCCTTGAAAACGTCCGTTGACTGAACTGTTTTTTGAATATCATCTTCTAAAAAGTTTGTCTGTGCAGAATAACTCTCCTTATGTTCAAAAGTGAGAGAATTTATGAAACCGAGAAACATGATTGCTCCTACAATTATTCCCGCTATAGCCAAACCCTTTCCTCTTTTAATGTTGTGCTTTGTAGAAAAGAGCCCCTTGATTGAGATTCCCAGTCCGACAATTGCGAGAGGACCAAGAAAGCTAAAAACAAAACCGATTATAGCTATTTTACTCCATTCACTTGAAGAATTTTGCTTTTCTCTGACCTTATTAGGCATTTATCTCTTCCTTTTTGATGCAGTCAATCCTGCAAGAGCGAGTAGTCCTAAACTGGAAGGGGCAGGTATTCTATCAGCCACATAATAATTCCAATAATACTGTGAAAAGTCTCCTTGATCTGGACCTTCTTGCGCCCATGCTATCCTGTCTCCCCAAATAGTCGGATTTGTCTCGTAAAATGGAGTTGCGCTCACTTGCTGAAATTGACTATTTGCTAAATTGTAAAGCCAAATATCGCCAGACTTTTCAAATACTATCTCATTGCCATAAATCTCGGGATTAGTATAGCTTACGTTCTCATCGCCCATCATCTTTTGGATATTAGTTTTTTGTCCCGTTGAGAGATTAAACGTTGTTAATCCCCATGAAGGAGTATTGAGAGAATTTTCTTGCCAAACTACTAGATCTCCAAATATTGATGGAAAATTCTGTCTGTTTGTAGTATTTTGCGTTAATTGATATTGTTGTCCTGTTGTCAAATTCCTTAATTGGATTGAGTCTAAAAGATTGCTGGCTTGTGGTTGACTCCATACTAAATTTTCCCCATAGAAAGAAGGATGATGTCCTTCATTCCCAAAACTAAGATTTAATATTGCGCCTGTTTGATGATCCATCTCCGCCAGCCCTCCACCATTTACATATGAAAGGATTATTCTTTCTTCGCGAGCAGAGGGATAAAATTCTCTTCCGTTTGCCCCAAAGTCAACAGAACGAATTAATCTTCTTGTGTCTGTAGTTAAATTCTGTTCGTACATTTGTTCCCAAGCCCATGGGTCGCCCTCATTCGGAGGTCCTCCGCCTGCGTGAGGAAATCCTTGTATGTTTGCATAGTAGAGCTTGTCCTCGTAAAGAGACATGTTGGGGGCAGGCCAGTTGATTGAGCCCATAACTCTGTGAATGTCCCAATCCTGTGCTTGTGCCTTTTGAGATACGCCTGCTGAAGCGATCCCTGCCAGAAGCATACCTGCTAAAGTCTTTGTTTTCATTGTAGAGTATCGGCAGAGAGATTTATAATTCTATCGGTAGCTCTTTGATAAGTCGTTAATGGCTCGATAGTTAAACGATAATGGCTTGTCGAGTAAATGAAGGTCGATTATTCACTCGTTAGCTTTGTACAGAGGGCGACTAGAAGAAAGAGGGTGCTTGAATGTTTGGATACCCCCAAAACGCCTAAAAACGTCTCTACCGAGCTTAATTTATCCATTAGTAACGTTTCTAACTCATTGGCCGAACTGAAGGATAAAGAACTGGTTGAATGTCTTAATCCAGATGATCATCTAGCTAAATATTATCAACAGACAGCAAAGGGCAAAGAAGTTTTGAGTATGGCGAAATCCGTATCCTCCTGATGGTCGTCACGTTATATTCGATTAGAAATACTAAGGAAATTGAGAGGAAACGAAGGAAAAGAGCAGAATTAATGCAGTTTATACGGGGCAAGTTATAAATACTCGTTATTTTTGTTTCAGTAGTTTAAGGTATTCAACTCTGTCTTTTCTTTTTCTAAGTAAGTACTAATCATTGCAGTTATCTTGTTTGTAACGGTCTGTAGATTGCCTTTGGCTTCAGTTTCTATACAGCCCCCTATTGATTTATCTTGAAACAACCCTAAATCAGCCATCAAGTCACATTGGGAGAGTATCTTAGAAACTTTTTCCTTTGTTACGATACCTAAATGAATAGGAGACAGACTGAAGGCTGAATGTATAGTTAATAGTTTTCCTTTCAGAACTGGAGAAACTAGGCCTATTATGTAGTCAAATCTAGATAGGACTAATTGAATTATGTAATCTTCCAAGATAGAAACATTTTTCACGTCGATCGGCAGGATGAAGTCGTCTATATAGATTGTGATTAAACTAGAGCTTTCTAGAAATATCACTTTCCCGTAACCTTCGATTGTAATTATGGATTGAGAATTATTTCTCATGTGAGAGGTTATAAGCCTAATCCCCTGAAGTTGGCTCATCTTACTTATGACTTCTTTCAATCCGAGAAGATCTCCTACAATCAATCCCTTAAAGATTATATGATGGGGTCTAACCATCAGACTTCTCTGAAGGGATTGCCACCTACTGATAAACAAATAAATCTCCTTTATCTTAGAGACTTTAAGAAATACCTCTTTCCCATTTCCGTAGCTTGTTTCAGAGCACCAGCCCAGCCCCATAAGGTCGTTCTTTATCTCGCTAAAAGTAGTCTTATCTATCTTAGTTGTTCTTATTAATTCCTTGGTTGATGTTGCTTCTTTTCTTTCTAACAACTCCTTAAGCAAACGCAGGTGCTTAGGGGTTAATGAAATAGGGGGTGTTTCTGGGAACAACCCTGTAAAAAAATTACTCATTACCTTCCTCCAATGTATAGTTTAGTTTGATGCCCTTGCACGGGACAAATGTGATGAAATCTAACTCTTGAAATATTCTTAAGTACTCAAAGGCCTCTTCTTTTGGTATGCTGAAGGTCCGACAGATAGATTTCCTGAAACTGTTGAAATCCAGATAGCTCTTTCTTGTAGCTCCCGGAGTAGTCTTCCAAGCAAGATACATCCGGACTAAGAATTTAATGTAAAGTCCTTTTTTATTCGGATTGATTCTGTTCATTTGTATTTATATCTCCGTTTTTATCTATTTGAGAAAGAAGCACTTTCACCCACTCAGGGTTTTGATAAATCGTCTCATTCGTTTCCATAATAATCTTTAAGAACGCAAAGATATAATTGCTTCAAATGAAAAGTAGTCCCCTGAAGAATAACAATTCTACTCTTATCGAAGAGAGGTCAAAGCTTGATACTCAAGTATTGGTTGCATTATTAAAAGAGTTTACTAATTCAAAGAGAGTTAATAAAAAACTAAATAAAAAATCTGGTTGGGTTAAAGCTAAGATAAGTCGGCTGAACAATGCGGGGTGGTTGGAGAATAAAAGCATCGTGGAAAAAACAGAAAGTGGTAAAATAAGAAAAGTGCCATTAGTTAGATTGAAGGAAGACTATATCTTCAATTATCTAGCTAAAGAAGAATTTAGTAGCAAGGAAGAAAAGTACATTAAAAATCTAATAAACAAAAATCGACCTCTGATGTCAAATGTCGAAGATGGAGATAAACTCTATTTGATAACTCTGCGAACTTTTATTTTGTTACTAACCTTGAAGTTGTTCGAAAAATCTAATAAAACCAGAATAAAATCAAGATTTATAAGAGGTTTGGCCATAAAAATAGCATTTCAAACCAGAAAATATCGGAATATGAATGAAAAGTTAAGGATAGAATGGGATAATCTTGCAAGTGTTCTAGCCGTTTTAGGAAAATTAAAACCTGAACAAAAAAATTCTTTGTCACATACAAGAAACAGGATTTGATAAGTTAACCCTTAATTGTGAATCTTTTTCCTAACTAGGGCAAGTATTTCTGGGTCAGTTATCAGAACATTCATAATTTCATCCGCTCTCCGTCTGTTCGATTCGCTTACAATAATT
>CAYRXU010000013.1:2453-20114 GCA_964428325.1 Candidatus Woesearchaeota archaeon | reverse complement strand
CTAGCCTTCGCTGCCAATCTCTTCAGCGTCTGGAACTTTAACAACATCTGCAACCTTATCTCCTTCTTTCATGCGCACTACATAAACTCCCTGCGTTGCTCTGCCCATAACTCGCAAATCATTCATAGTAACACGAATAACCATGCCCTTAGTAGTTGTCACAATAATAGAGTCCTTATCAGAAACGCTAATAGACGAAATAACCTTGCCCGTCTTGTCAGATACAGCAAGATTGATAACTCCCTTAGCGCCACGTGAGGTCTTTCTGTATTCCTCGAGATCGCTGCGCTTGCCAACACCTTTCTCGCCAATTGTCAAGATAGTTGTCTTTCCATCTTTTGGCAAACTCTCCATCGACACAACATCGTCGCCCTTAGCAAGTTCAGCACCCTTCACACCATAACTTGCTCTACCCATAGGACGCACTTCATCAGACACAAATCGGATAGCTTGTCCCTTAGCAGTACAAATCATAACTTCCTGCCCATCATCAACGCGTCGTACGTCAATCACCACATCAGAATTATCTGCAGGTAAATTGATTACACGCACGCCAGTGCTTCGTGGCTTGGACAAGTCCTTCAGAGGTATCTTCTTTACCATTCCTAACTTGGTCGCAAACATCAAGTATCCATTCTCAAAGTCCTTCAGGGCCATAAGATGAGCAATCTTTTCTTCGCGCATATCTAGCACGTTCACAAGCGCCTTGCCTCTCCCTTGGCGCTCTGCAACTGGTACATCATTCGCCTTCAGCCAGAATACTCTGCCGCGCGTGGTGAAGAATAACAAATAATCGTGAGTTGAACATGTCACCATATGTCTGACAAAGTCTTCTTCCTTCAAGTCAGCTCCAGTCACTCCCTGTCCGCCTCTCTTTTGTTCTCTGTAAGTTTTAACATCAACTCGCTTGATATAACCTCCTTCAGTGACCATGACAACAACATCTTTCTTCTCAATAAGATCTTTTTCAGCAATTTCCGCAACACGCTTCATAACCTGCGTTCTTCTCTCGTCGCCAAACTTCTTCTTAAGCTCCTGAACTTCTTTCTTGATAACAGAAAGAATCTCACTCTCGCTTCCTAGTAACTTCTTCAAATAAGCAATAGTCTCCTTCAACTCGCGCTCCTCTTCCTTCAGCTTTCCATCCTCTAATCTTGTGAGCTGCTGCAATCGTGTCTCAAGAACAGCCTTAGCTTGCCTTGTTGTAAGACCAAACTTCTTCATCAATCCATCATGAGCAGCTTGCGCATTTTCGCTCTTCTTGATAAATTCAACAATTTCATCAATTCTCTTCAAAGCGATAAGGAGACCAAGCACGATTTCAAGCCGATCTTCAGCTTTCTTCAACTCAAACTTGCTTCGATTGATAACTATTCTCTTTCTGTAATTAACATATGCGCTAATAATCTCAAGCAAATTAAGCACGCGAGGCTTGCCATCAAGCAAGGCAAGCATATTAGCATCGAAACTGTCCTGCATTCGTGTGAGAGTGTAAAGCTTGTTAATCGTAAACTTAGGAGATGCGTCCTTCTTCAACTCTATAACAACACGAATATTTCCTTTTGCGCTCTCATCTCTCAAGTCGCTTACATCCGGCAATTTCTTATCGGTTGCAAGTTGCGCAATCTGTGTAACAAGATCAGACTTATTGACCATGTAAGGAATTTCCGTGATGATAAGAGAAGTTCTGCCTTTATGCTCTTCTTGCTTAATAGTTCCCCGCATCATCAATCGTCCCTTACCTGTGCGATACATTTCTTTAATACCCTCTCCGCTCACGCTACCGCCAGTTGGGAAATCAGGGCCTGTGACAATATCGGCCAACTCATCAATCGTTGTATTCGGCTTATTGATGTAATGGATAATGGCATCAGCAACTTCAGTCAAGTTATGCGGAGGCATATTGGTAGCCATACCTACTGCAATACCAGTAGCCCCGTTAATCAACAAGTTAGGCAACAATCCCGGTAATGTTTGAGGCTCTTCTACCGAATTGTCGTAGTTTGGAACCATCTTCACAGTTTCCTTATCAATATCTGCCAACAACTCTTGCGAGATCTTACTCAACTTAGCTTCGGTATAACGATCAGCTGCAGGCGAGTCTCCATCACGCGATCCAAAGTTTCCTTGGCCATGCACAAGCGGATATCGGAGAGAGAAATCTTGTGCCATTCTAACTAGCGCATCATACAAAGCAAGGTTTCCGTGAGGGTGGAACTTACCCATAGTGTCTCCCACAATACGAGCAGACTTCATGGTCTGCTTGCTTGGCTCAAGACCCAAATTATGCATCGCATACAACAATCGTCTGTGTACTGGTTTTAGACCATCTTCAACAGAAGGCAATGCCCTATCAACAATAACCGACATTGCGTAGTCAATGAACGCCTGTTTCATCTCGGCAACAATCTCTGCACCCTGAACGCCCTTCTCGTTACCAATCTCAGCCCGCGCGCGCCTTTCAGCTTCTCGCTTCTCTATCTTTGCTTCAGCAGCATCTTCAGCAGCGCCATTTCCATTCTCTTCTTTCTCGCTCATTTCTTCTTTCCTCCCTTTTTCTTCACAGTTCCAAGTTCTCCACCTACAAGTGGTTCCTGATGAACACTTCCGCTATGACCGCAAGCCTTACACATAAATGCTCCGCTGCCAATCATAGCCACATCGTCACTTCCGCATTGCGGACATCGTTTCTTTGTTATTGTACTCATATTAAATGTCAATCTGCGCCTCGTGCGCTTTTTCGACGATGAATTGCTTTCTTGGTTCTACTTCGCTTCCCATCAAAATGGAAAATATTCTATCGGCCTCAACTGCATCTTCAATAAGTACTTTCTTCATCAATCGAGTTTTAGGATCCATAGTTGTTTCCCATAGTTGCTCAGGATTCATTTCTCCCAGACCTTTGAACCGCTGTACGACTGCGCCCTGGCCAATTTCCTTCAACAAATCTTTCAGTTCATCATCAGAATAGACATAATGATCCTTGCGCTTGCGTACCTTATACAGAGGAGACACCGCAATGTACACATTCCCATTCTCAATAAGCTGCTTCATAAATCTAAAGAAGAAAGTCAATAGCAAGGTGCGAATGTGAGCACCATCTACGTCCGCATCAGTCATTATAACAAGCTTATTGTAACGCAACTTTTCAATATTAAACTGTTCACCGACGCCAGTACCAATAGCAGTAATCAAGTTAGCAATCTCTTCACTAGAGAACACTTTAGCAAGATTGGCCTTCTCAACATTCAATATCTTACCCTTCAATGGAAGAATAGCTTGAATTTCCTTATTACGAGCCTGGACCGCGCTACCGCCAGCAGAATCTCCCTCCACAAGGAACAATTCGCTATCCTCTGACTTTCTACTGGCACAGTCCTTTAGCTTACCAGGCAATCCACCAACGCTAAATGCGTTCTTTCTTCTAACAAGATCTTTAGCTTTCTTAGCAGCCTCACGTGCTTTTTGGGCTTCCATCGCCTTAGCAACGATCCTCTTAGCAATCGGAGGATTCTCTTCAAAGAATTCTGAAAGTGCTGCAAAAGCAATCTTCTCAACAATTCCCTTCACTTCAGCGTTACCAAGTTTCGTTTTTGTCTGGCCCTCAAATTGCGGCTCTGGAACACGAACAGAAACAACAGCAGTCAATCCTTCACGCACATCATCTCCAGAAACTCCATCTTCCTTCACCAGTTTGTTCTTTTTAGCATAATCATTGATTGCTCGAGTAATAGCAGTCCTAAAACCAGCAACGTGAGTTCCACCTTCAACAGTATTAATCGTGTTAACGAAACTCATGATGTTTTCCTGATAGCCATCGTTGTACTGCACAGCACATTCTGCAACAATCTTGTCTTCTTCTTTAGTCAGATAAATCGGTTTATGCAACGGTTCCTTAGTTTCATTAATCCATTTAACGAATTCTACAAGACCACCTTCATAGAAGAATTTCTCCTGCTTCTGCTTTTCGACATCCTTCAAAATAATAGCAACGCCCTTATTCAAGAAAGCAATCTCACGGAATCTCGTCTCAAGAACAGTATAATCAAACTTCGTTGTTGAAAAGATAGTGTCATCAGGATAGAACTGTACTTCAGTTCCATGCTCATCCTTATCACACTCGCCAATCGTCTTAACAGCATAGAGTGGCTTTCCAATCTTATACTCTTGTTGATATATCTTGCCGCCCTTTCTCACAGTAACCCTCATATGTTTCGAAAGTGCCGCCACAACAGAGATACCTACTCCGTGCAAACCGCCAGAAACCTTGTAACTATCTTTATCGAACTTACCGCCTGCATGCAACTTTGTAACGACAACCTCAAGTGCAGGAACCTTGTAGACAGGATGCATTTCAACCGGAATACCTCTTCCGTTGTCAGTCACAGTAACACTTCCATCTTTATTCAAGGAGACAACAATAGTATCACAATGGCCCCCCATGGCTTCGTCCACAGCGTTGTCCACAATTTCCCAAACAAGATGATGTAGTCCCTGCTTGCTTGTGCTACCAATGTACATCGCAGGTCGCAAGCGTACGCCTTCGAGACCTTCAAGAACTTTGATATTTTCTGCCGAATATTTCTTCTGCTCAGCCATCTTCTTCAACGAGGAAAGTGAAGCGCCCTTTATAAACTTTTAGCAGATTTTACCGTCGGTAAGACGATGTTTCAGGAATTAGAGTGTAAGTATGTTTTCTCCCAATATATCCAGGCTCACCATGTAAAAAAACATCCACTTGGACACCCACCTTATCTGAAAGGTTACCCATATAGCCCACACCAACATTCATCGGACAATGAGGAAGAGTAAATCTAACGCCCCTCTTGGTCAATTCAAAAGTGTGCGAAGAATCTCCGTTTTGAATTCGAAACTGGGCAACTTGATTAGTAGGATCAATTCCCGTAACAATCAAATCTCCTAAATCTCTAGAACCATTAAGCAACCTAAATCCTTGACCAATACCAAGAGTCATCCAGAAAAGATAAATAAAGTCTATATAAAACTACTTTTTCGCCTTAGCAGCAGGAGCAGCAGCATGTGCCTTCTTCTCAGCAGCATAACGCTTCTCACGTGATTCGTAAAATGCAGTTGTCCACTTAAGCTTTCGTCTATCTCGTCCAAGCTTTAGATGATTCTTATTACACTTTGAAGAACAGTAGTACTGCATTGTCCCATCATTCTTGATAAGATACGTTCCGTAGAAATCCTCGCCTTCCTTACCACAGAATACACATTTAGCGAGAGCCATTATTGTCTAGCTCCTTTGTCCAAATAAGGTCTTAAAGAACTTGTCGATTGAACAGAAAGTTCATAATTTTCAAGTCCACGTAGAGTAGGGAGACCGCCTCTTTCTTGTGCATCCTTATACTCTCTTTTAGATAAAATAAGAGTTGAACTGTTCCTATCCTTGGACATATTATCTCCCACAATAACTGCCTTAAACATATTAAGCACTAGCCCCCTTAGTGATATTACGTCTGATCTTTCGAGCTTCAATTTCAGTTTCTCTCAAAGTAAGAAGATCTCCAATTCTAACAGGACCCTTTACATTTCGTCTCATGCTTCGATCTCTATTTGAGCCAGAAAGTACTTTTGCTCGAACTTGAGTAACTTCGCCTCTTGCTCCAGTTCGTCCAAGTAATTCTTCAACGATAGCATTTGCAGGAGGTTCGTTAGAAACACGAGTCTTAGGTGCTTGATCTTGCTGTGAAGGACCATCCTTCATCTTTTGGTTTTTACCAGCCATAGGATTACTTTGCCTTCTTTAGCGCGGCAATCTCTTTGTCTGCCTCACCTGCATCAATAACAGCAACCGCAGATGCTGATACAGGGATGCCAATTGCCAAGCCAAGTTTTTGTTTAGAATCAACTTCGTGGCAAGGAATTCCTTTCTCCTTGCAAAGCAAAGGCAAGTGTGCGACAATTTCCTTAGGATTAACATCTGCAGCGTAAACAACAAGCTTAGCTACGCCTCGCTCTATAGCTTTGGTCACTTCATTCGTGCCCTTGTCAACTTTGCCTGTTTTCTTTGATTTTTCGATGATTTTATAGAAGTCCATGTCTGGCCTCCATCCAACGAGATGTCATTGGTTAAGTAAGAAGCTGAAATTAAGGTATTTAAATCTTTTTACAAACCGTTGTATAGATTTCTCGTCTCTTCATAACAAGTTTGTCCCAAAGCCAGAGCATTTTGAAATCCTAAATTTTGTGGCGAGACAGTCAAGCCCTTCTCGAGCTTTTCAATTTTAGAGCAAAGATCTGCAGCGGTATGTGCAACAAGAAGCCTTCGATAAGTAGAAAGACTAGGATACCTCCTCATAAAAGCACAGTACGCTCGCGCGTCAGATGTTTGTGGTCCAAATGCTTCTGAAAGATTATAATTTCCAGAAATAAAAAGCCCTAGTCGTTTTAAAAATGGAGGTGAAGATGATGCGGCTGCGGCACTGCTCAAATTTTGATATTCTTTAACTATTTCATCAAAATCAGGCAACACCCACTGAACCATGATCTTCTATCTTCGTCTCAAGTTAATAAATTCTTCTTCGGGTAACCTACCTTAACCGCCCTTTTACCGACGATAAAAAATAGATATCCGGCGCGTTCGGCGCTTCGCGCCTCACCCAAGATTGAGGCTATTTTCTTTTGGTAAAAAAACACGCGCTTTTTGAAGAACAAGGCTATCCCTATAAAAATCAAAAGTTAAACGTACTCCTTGCTCAATAGAAACCTTTGGAACATAACCAAGCTTTTTGAGTGCAGAAATATCAACTTCAACGTGCTGTGGTTGCGCACGTTGTGCAGGATAGAACTTCTTACGACCTTTACCTGCTAAGGCAATTACACTATCAGCAACATGAGAAACAGAAATCCCCTTGCCATTTGCGATATTGAACTCGGCATTCCTTTCTTTCATCGCCAATAGAAATCCATCAATGAAATCATCGATATAAGTAAAATCTAAAGTCTTACTAGCATCCCCAAAAATCTGAAGCTCTTCCCCGGATAATGCATTCCGTATAAAGATATCAATCAGTCTTCCTGTTTTATCATCAAATGGCCCATACACTGTTGAAGGTCGAATAATCACATACTCTATTCCGTAAGCATCGTAATACCCCTTCACCAACTCCTCACCGTAAAGTTTACTCGCAGTATAGGGATTTTTCTCTTTGCTCAAAACACGCGAAGAAGAAGTAAAAACAATCTTGCGAATGCCATTGTGTCTACAAAATTCCATAACCTCGTGCATCCCATGCACGTTGGCCTCAAAAGCAAGTTCAGGATTCCGAATGATTTTATCGATTTTACAGCAAGCAGCAAGATGTATCATCACGTCTGCCTTTTCCTTCAAGATATGTTTGTTGATATCTCGTATGTCCTGTCCATCTCTAGTATCAATAAGCAAAACAGGTTTGTCTCCTCGCGCAACTAATCTCTCAAGCAAAAAATGACCAATCAACCCCCTATGTCCAGTCATCACGAATTTCATCTAATCACCTCCAAGTTACAGATACATCATCAGTTCTCTCTCGAGGTTTTATATCTACCGAGTCCGCATCGGCCGATACGCCTGCCTTGTGCATCAACTCGCCCGTAAAAGCAATCATGGCCCCGTTATCAACAAGCAAATCGCGTGCAGGACAAAAGAAACGTGCTCCACGCTCTTCACACATAATCCTGCACATCTCCTGCAAACGCGCATTACATCCTACGCCTCCGCCCAAAACAAGTTCTTTCTTGCCCGTATGTGCAAGGGCACGCTCTGCCGCCTCAACAAGCATTGCAAATGCAGTCTCCTGTAAAGAAAAAGCCAGATCCTCCTTGCGCGAACCCTTAGCATGTAGCTGCTTTAACTTAGTAAGCATACCAGAAAAACTCACATCCATGCCCTTAATTGAATAGGGCAACTCGATATAATTCGTGCTCTGTTTAGCCAACTTTTCAATCTCAGGTCCCCCGGGAAAAGGCACACCAAGATAGCGTGCAAAATTATCAATGAAGTTCCCTACGCCCATATCAAGCGTCTCGCCAAATACCCGATACTTTCCTGCGGCAAAAGCAATGATCTGCGTGTTAGCTCCCGAAGTATAGAGCAACACAGGGTCTCGAGCGCCCTCATGTTGTCCAATTTCAAGATGTGCAATACAATGATTCACAGGTACAATCGGAATATTCAATTGTTTAGCTTTCTGTTTGACGAAATTCATACCTGCAATTAAACAGGGAGCTAACCCTGGAGCATGTGCAAGCGCGATAGCATCAATATCTCCGTCACTTGCACCTGCCTTCTCAAGCGCCTCGTTCCAAAGCGCTTCGGCAACCAGCTCATGATGCTTTGCACTTTCCATAGGAATTATGCCTCCCTTAGTAGGTTTATACATATCACGAACATTAGCGAGTATTTTCTTTTTTCTACACACGCCAACACCGAAAGTATGCGCAGTGGTTTCAATACCAACAATCATAGTCAGACAATCACAGTGATATTTATAAAATACGCGTACTCAAAAAAAGCAATGGTGGTGGTATTGTCAGATAGAGGGATAGAGGAAGCGATTAAAATAGGAGAGATACAAGTTTCGAATCAAGAAAGAGTTCTTTCGCGTGAAGCTCCTCTTCTACAGCCAGCTAGCTTAGATCTAGTACTTGACGCAGACCAAAGAGATAGAACAACAGAACCCTTGCCCTTGCTTGAAAGACTGTCAAATATGCCTTATGCAGATCCCTTGCAGCATCATCCAGAAGTAGGAAGCAACTTCGTAACATTCTGGCCAGGATTCGCCACTAAATCTAAACTCGACACAGTTCTAAGATACCAATCATCGTTAGAACCTATTCTTGAAATAAGAAGTACGATGCGTCGTCACGGTCTAGACAAGTTACTGCAAGGAGGAAACACTCCAGAAAACCATTCATCCGTCGTCATCCACAACATGGTAGATTTCCCAGTCTCAGTCGAAATAGGCAGCAAATTATGTCAAGCTATATGGAAAAGAAAAAATGAAGAGCGGAAAGCCGCCCAAGTTAGAGATCTAAATCCCGGAGAAGGATACATTGTAACCAAGGATGAAGAAATTCACGCCCTTGTTCAGAGTGGAGAGATATACATCGATGGAAGAACGGCAATGGTGCAAGATGGAATGCTATGTTTCTATGCTGGGACAAGGGAAGCAAGAAACAAGAGTAGACACGTAATAATTACTAAAGACAATAGGAAACATGGAGTCGAAATGACATATGATGAGAAGGACACCCACATTTTCAATGCTGGAGAATTTATAGAAATAGAAACAAATCGCAAGATGGGGTTATCTGGAAGAGTGGCAATTCAAGTCCAGAGTCTTCCTGAAGATGGTGAAGTAAGAGGGGTAGGCTGGATCGATCCAGGATATCAGGGACCATTCTCAATCCAACCCAAGACATACGAACCAGAAAAGCATATTAAAGCAGGTCAACTTGTAGCCGTCGGAAGAGTAATGTTCTTTCCACATGGAGTTAGAAGAGCATATGGTTCGACAGAAGTGGGTTCACAATACCATAAACCTGTCGGACCTAGGCAGCTAATGTTGTTCGGATCTCTTCAGGACTCAGGTAGTAAGTCTGAATAAAAACAACGTCATCTGAACTACCTGTCGCTAAACGATATTCTCGATAAGCAAGCAACTCTTTCCCAAAACCATGTTGAATTGCGAGTAAATCAGCTTCACGTTCTACAGTTCTTTTGAAAGTATCAGAAAAACTGTAGCGCAAGCCATAGAAAGCAAGAGTAATCCAATTCATACGCTCATATACCTCAAGATGCGAAAGCTCGTGCGCTAAAAGCCCCGTCAATTGCGCATCAGAAAGATTCTCCAGCTTTTCAGGATCAAGTGTGATAACAGCTCCTTGGAAAGGATATGTGCGTGCCCATGCGGAAGTTTCCTTTACAGTTCCGAACTCAAGAGTGAGGTGTGCATCAGAAGGAATAGCAAACTCCGGCACAATTTTTGCTACGATGCGCGTCGCTTGACCCTGAAAGGATTCATTATCTGCAGCATAAACGGGCACAAGCAACAAAATAGCGACGACAAAACCCAAAACAAGACCTCTATTCATGCTCAAAAGAGACATATCCTGTTTATAAGATTATCCGAAGAAAAAATGAAAATATAAAAGTAAAATAAAAAATTAGGCGTTAAGAAGAATTATCTCTTCTTTTTCTTTCGACCGCCACGTGCCATGACAGCTTCACATACGTTGCCGCTTCCGTCAACATAATAAAGATGACCTGGTTTTCGCTTAACCGCGTGTTTAATGATTACTTTTCCCATTTGACACCTCCTTTTTACCTCAGATAAATAGTATTAATCGTTGATATATTTAAATCTTTCTTATTTTCCGTCGGAGAATCGTAATAAGCTTCTTGTTACGCGAATTAACAGGAAATTCTAGGATCTTGCTGAAGTTCTTGCGCGTATGGATATAAAATTCCCAAGGTCTAACATACCGTATATCGACGACTTTTTGGCTTTTATCAAGCCAAACAGCATAAAATGGAAAGAAAACAAACCAAGCAGTCAACTGTCTACCTTGATTTCCTTCCCTAGTGAAGCTAAAAAGAAGATTTTCAGTCATAGAAGTTCTAAACATCAATCCCAATCCACGACGGAAAGTGTTTACTGGCTCAACATCACAAGATAATTTTCGATTTCCAAGAAAAAAAGAGTGACGCATGCTAGTGCAGCATCTTACGGATATGATCCATCACGTGCTGTTCAAGCATTGCCTTGCGTTTTTGCAACTCTGCTTCCTTCTGAGCAAGTAAGGTCTTCATCTTCTGCCTGTACTCTGCATCAAGCTGCTTACGCAAAACAGATTCGCGCTGTCGTGTTTTGCTTTCAATAACACGGTCGCTCTTCGACTTAAGATTATGTTTCTCGCGGGCAAGCTGCTGCTGCATAGAAGACTTCATCTCCTCGACTTTCTCACTATAAGCTCTTTCATTAGCCAATGTTTGCGCCCTTAACTGTGCATCCATAGCCGCTTTAGTGCGATGCATTGTACGCTGATGCTCATTATGTAGCGCTTCAAGCTGCTTGTGAAGCTTCTCGCGTTCGGCTTGTGATCGTGCAGACTGTTCCTGTAGCACGCGCAAAGCCTGTACACGCACAGCACGCGTCTTCTGCGCATTCTGTTTAAGTATCAAAGCCCTCTTTTCATAACTCTTACGTCGCGATTCAAGCCTGCTTAATTCACGCGATAAAGCACCATGTCTTTGTTTAAGGATGGCCTCAAGGGCATGTTCCTTAGTACGCAAGGTCCTCTGAAGAACAGCATCAGCATGATCCTTCAAAGCTTTCTTGTGATGAGCTAGCTGTGCAAGATATTCTTCCTTCCGCCCCGCAAGCTCCTTCAGTTGTGCAGATAGCATAACACGTTCTTTCTTAGAAGATTCCTCAAATGCCTTCTGTTGATGATGTAACTTCGCGCGCAGCAAGTTCTCAGCCTTAACATGGAGTGCATGTCTCTGGCTTGTAAGCTTTTCATGCATATCGCGCTCAAGTGTTTCCATACGCTCATGGTATCGCGTCTCATGACCATGTAGTTGTGCCTTGAGTTGTGCATGCATAGAAGACTTCATCTCCGCCAGCGCAGAAGCAGAATTCTTCTGAACCTCTTCAAGCTTCTTGTGAAGCATTTCTTGCTCATGTGTGAGCTGCTCATGCTGCTGCCTCAATGAGGCAAGTAGCTTCTCACGTTGCTCAGTAAGATGTGTCTTTGCAGTCTTGAGCGAAGCAAGATGACGCTCATACGAATCCTTCTTAGAAGCAACAGCATCAAGTTCTGCCTGCAACGCCTGCGATTTCTCATTAAGGTGTGCTTGTGCAGCCTTCTCTTTTGCATGCCAAGCAGCAAGGGCCTTCTCATGTTTAACCCGCGCCTCGCGTAGTGTATTGTGCAACACCTTATGATGGGCTCTTACTGCTTCAGCAAGTCGCTGGCGATAAGATTGGGATAATGCTCGTTCTTTAGCAGCGAGATTAGCACGCTCGGTATGAATTAGAGCCTGCTTTGTACGTTCAAGCTCATCTCCCTTCGACTTAAGCTCGTTGATATGTTGTTGGGTAGCTCTCTCTAGATCAGCATGCTGTTTCTCCATAGCTTTCTGCTTGTGTTCAAGCGCAACCTTCATAGCCTGTTCACGTTGCATTACAGTACGCTCATGTGCCTCTGCACTCTTAACACGCTGCACAACAGCTGCGCGCTTCTGCGCAAGCTTCTTCGAAAGTTCCTGTTCTTTCTTGTGAAGTTTCTGATTCAAACCCTGTTCTTTCTTGACAAACGAATTATGCAAAGCTGTCGATAACTGCATACGCTGTGCATGAAGTTTCTTGGAGTTTTGCTTTACAAGATCTTCTACAATCTTAATGCGCTCAGCTTTCAATCTCTGCTGAAGATCATGCTCAAAGTGAGACCGCACTTCCTTATCTAATTTATTCTGAACGTCATTTTGATAACGTCTCTGTGTCTCCTCAACAAGAGACTTATAGCGTTGTGCAAAGAGTGTCTTTTGCGTCTCCAGATCAGACCCCAAGCGTTGATCCATAACATGTTCCTTATCCTTAAGCCGAGCAGTCAATTCACTTTTGATCTGTCCAATAAACTCATCAAAATGCGTATCAACAAGCATTCCAACACCAGCGTCTACCTTCATATGAGGGCCACGCATATGCGCTTCAAACTCTGTACGCAACGAAGCAAGCTCCTTTTCAAGCTGAGGCATATCCTTAACATACGAAACTTCTTCAGCAGAAAGTTGTTTCTTGCAGGAGACCTTGCGCTTTTCTTCAATAAGATGCTGCAGCTGTCCAATTCGCTGCCTTATCTTCTGGGATTCCTCATGTAATTTCTTAGAATCAGCAATAATCTTGCGGTCAGAATGTCCATGATGATCTCCATGTGAAGCCGCCTTATGAGCAATAGCTTGCTTTAGGGCAACCATATCCTTCTCAAGCTGAGGCAATGCCTGCACATCAGTCAAACGAGAACGTATATGCTGTGCTTGCTGCTCAACACCCTTAACATCGAGAGCATCAAGCTCATGACGCATAGCTTCAAGGCGCGAAATCTTAGAAGCAAAGGCTTCAAACTCTCGCTTTATCTCTAATTTACTCTTAGACATACTCACCTCTAGAGGAATTAGTGTCGACCATTTTTATACCCTTCGCCATGATATTTCTTCTTCCACTGATTCAAAATAGATTGCATGTCGCTAGTACTCAAACCCTTCAAGCGATATTCAAGTAACTCAGTATTGTAACCTTCACGCTTCCACTCTTCCATCTTGCGGCGCATAGCTTCAACATCACCCTGATCACGAAGTTTCTCAAGTGTGCGTTCACGCTCAGCATGTTTCTTCTTCATCTGAACAATCTTCTCTTTAACCTCGTGTTCAACGGCTGGAGAAACAGGTTCCTTACGGCTGCGTAGAACATGTTCTTGGGCAAGCAAGAACTTATGCAACTGTCCTACTTCAAGCTCATGATATCTACGCATTTCCAATATCAATTTGTCACGATCTCTTACAATATAGATAAAAAGCAAAAGAAAAACTATCACGAACACAAGCAACCCTATAACAAAGTAGAAGATAATTGAGTTGCTAAAATCGAATGAAAAGAGAGAGCTACTTGGAGGGATAATAGTAAAGGCAGACGTAGCAATACCCAAGGAGCTTCTATATCGTACACTCACGCCAAGAACATATTCTCCTGGTGCGAGGTCGGAAGGGAAAGAGAAAGTTTTAGTGATTTGTGTTTGTCTATCAACGACAGCATTTTCCGATTGCGAACTTACAATCTTGCCCATCGAATCATAAATATAATAATCAGTATCGACGCGTGTTGGTCCAAGACCTGCACTCGTTCCCCCAGAAGTGAGATCAAAAAACTTTACCTGGGCAATAAGCTTCTCTGCCGCGCTGATTTCCTTATACTGAGGCGGAATGTCAAGATTGACATCGAAAAGGGTATCTGGAGATTCTACCTCAAAGAGGATAGGAATAACGATAGCTTCACGTTCACTTCGCACATTCATAACACCAATACGAATACCTGGTTGTAAATTACGAGCATCGAAATGAACGGCAATATCTTTGCTCTGGCCCGCATCAAGAGAAAATGATTCCTGATCAACAGAAACCCCTGTCATGCCGCTAAACTCAAGAGAAAACACCCCTCCTGCCTTACTAGAAACAGAAATAATCTTATCAGTCGTCTCTCCCTGATGAAGAGAAAGTTTAAGCAAAACGTTATTGACTTCTACATCAGGCGCAGCTGACACACCTTGCAACGCGAGCATAAAAACAGCAACAAGTAGAATAAATCTTAAAAATTTAAAGTCAGTCATGCTAATTTCTCCCTCGGCCATGCATGCTTGCAGGCTTATGGCGAACAGCCCAGAAGAACACAGCACCAACAAGTGCCAACACAACCACTCCAGCAATAACAATCCACAAAATAAGAGGCGTTTCATTCTCACGCACTTCAAACTGCGCTGAAGCTGTAGCAAAAGCTCCAGGATAGATGATCTCCAAGCTCAAAGCATACTTGCCGAAAGGCAACTGATCAGTAGGGAACTCTTTGATATATTCTTTTGTATCTTCTACAAAAAAAGTCTCTGAATCTTCAAGGAAAGTGTTACCCGAAAAGTCCTTGATAGCATAATGCGCAACAACATCCACCTTAGTTCCAGGCAAGCCGACTTGCTCAAGATTAATCTGTGCTACAATAGGCTCTCCTGGAATAACAACTCTGTACTGTCTTCCTAATGTAAGAAGTGTATCAAATAGGAAGTTCTCCGTACGAACATTCACAATAGCAAAAATCTCTCGCAATCTCTCACCCCCAACTTCAAAGATAATCTTCCCTGTGAGGACTTTCTGCTCTGTAGGAGCAAAGAGCAAGGAAAGAGTCTTCTCCTCGCCAGCAGCAAGCTCAAGCTTCTCTTGAAGTATCAGAGCATCGCCAAATCCTTCCTGAGATAATGTCATAACAACTGCACGATCAGCACCATTCTTCACAGTTATCGATCGTTGTGTCTCTCGCCCAATAACAGCAGTCACAATTAGCTCCTCAACAGAAAAATCAACGGAGTCTTGAGCCTCCGTAGCAGTCAAAGAAGGAACTGCCGCTACTCCTGCCCCTCCGCCTCCGCCACCACTGCCGGTAGTTAGATTACTTCCACCACTGCTATTACTCCCGCTACTTGTACAATAAGATACGCTCTGCTCGCTACCATCAGCATATACTGCAAGAAGGCCACATACCTCAAGATCTCCGCTGTGAGTCACTTCAAAAAGCGCGCCAGACCCAGAGACACCAGTCTGCGTGTTGTCAAGCCTCGACTCATACGCATAGACATATCCATTTCGCGTTAAGTATCCAGAACTAGTGCTACCCCCTAGAAATCCAGAAAAACTAACATCACTTACACTGCCAGAATAAGAAAGATTAACTTCGTACGCGTAAAGATTACTTGCGCTCGATACGCTAAGCTCTGCGAGCGTCGCACTAATGTCATCCTGTGACACACCAATAGCTGAAGCACTTGCCACAGCCATCATCACGCACAAAAGAGCGCCTAAGCTTACACTAGAGAAATACACCTCTCTCGATAACATCTTCTCATCACGCAGGTTAAGTTTTTAAACATTACCGACGGCGCAAGGATATATGTACACGCTCATTACCGTCGTCGCTTACGCCTTATCACATGCAAATTCGGCCCCAGAAACCTCAATCACAAAGAGAATCAGAGATGAAATGCGTCAATCTTCAAACTATACGCCGCTAATACAAAAAGAATTGCAACCCACAGAACGATATAACAATCTAAAAAGAAGTCTAGAAGCTGAACTAACGTCGTCTTCTAAGCGCTAGAGCAGTTTGACCAAGACCAACCAATCCAAGTCCAATAGTAGAATAGCCAAGGGCATATCCTAGGGGAAGTTTCACAGATCCGTCATCAGAATAACCCAATGCACGCCCAACAGATTGAGGTAATCGAGCATTAATGACATTATCAACAGGATAAACAATATCATTGAGGAAAGAGTCATTGTTAAGCCGCTCATAGTTCTGTCCATCTGGTCTCAAAGACTCACTTGTAGTCAAAGAGACATTCATAAGTTTCTGCTTACGTTCATCTTCAGAAGTCCAACTTAGGTTGCTTGCAGCCTGTTTCATCTTCACATCTGCATTTCTTGTAGCATAATCAGAAGCTAGTTCATATCCCTCTAGAGCTCGAATATCAGACCCAAACGTTCTATTGAAATCAGCAATACTATCATTCAGAAAAATACCCGCACTGATAGCGGCAACTGGAAGAACAATACCTACCAAACCGCGCCTTTGTACTGAACTCATGAGAATAAACTCCTCAACCAATCAGCAATCTTCCGGATCGCAGGCAACGAGTGCTGCATGGACTGCGACTGAGCGAAACCGAGGCTCTACGGTGAAAGGAACGCTTTCAAGTATAGGATCAATATTACCGCCTTGAGAGATTGGTCGAAGGAAATAAGTCACTTGAGGATCGCTATCAAACTCGAGACTTGTCTGAGTTGAGCGAGCATTTCCCTGAACCGTCTGAGTAACAGTGAAATAAAGCTCTACAAAATTACCAACTCTATTGACCGGACCAACTCCACTGCCGGTAAGACCTCGATAAACGAGACCATAAGGACTCTGTGGCGAAGTAGAATAACCTGCAAAGAAGTCATTTGAAGGATTAGTATTAACACTTACAACATTAAACTGGTAACCTGGAACGTTAGGCACGTTATAACCGGCCTGAATAGCTCGAGTACCCTGTCCATTCATAGGAGTCGAATCTCCAACAAGAGTAATCTTGTATTGCGTCATTCCATCAGCAATCCATGTCGACTGAGCAGGAATAGCTCTCAAAACAGGTCGAGGATCTCCACCACCAGCAAAGACGCTACCAACCAAAAAGAGAGCCATAACTAACGTAAAGAACCCAAGAGCAAACAGCTTGCTGTTTTTCATACACACCGATATCCGAATCCCTATTTAAATCTTTCTATTGTAACTACTAAAGAGTCACTAAGAAGTTGTTATTTAAAAGAAGTACTTATCTGCGACCGAACTGGAATCCAATACGTACCATATCCTGAACGTTAATTACACCGTCACAGTTGAAGTCGTATGCAGTATTGAAAGTATCATCTGTCGATACATTTCCATAATAAAGCTGTATAAGAGTCTGAATATCAGTACCATCTACAATTCCGTTATTAGTTCCATCTGGATCACGTGGACATCTACCATCAGATACAAGGACTGCAGAGCCAGTGGTCCCTACAGTAGCGTTTGTTGAGTTACCTGCTCTGAATGATGTTGTCCAAGCGCTTGAAGTACCAATAAGTCCATGGTACGTTACTTGCAATAGTCCTCCATTCCCGCCTGCTCCACTCACCGTGCTAAGACCACCTACACCCATGAATCGGGAGTTGGTTCTGTTGAATAGACCTGCAGTCGTAATATTGACAATTCCAGCGTGACCTCCACGTGAGCCAACAGTCAAGTTGCTTCCATTCTTACCACTAAAGACGAATGTCGAGTTAGGCAAGAATCGTATGCTTGTCGAGCTGTTAGA
>CAYRXU010000013.1:0-2353 GCA_964428325.1 Candidatus Woesearchaeota archaeon | reverse complement strand
CCTGCAGGCAAATTCGTCCAGTTCATAGCGTACGTTCCAGTCGTAACAGTCGTCCTGTTGAAGAGCGTCGTTGTATTGTAAAGCGAGAATGTCACGTTAGCTACATTACTCTCGTTCAGGCTCACATTCATGTAAATACTCAAATTCGTTACAGTCTCTCCAGTATTCTCAGTACCAAAACCATAGATAATACCCGGTCTCAAAATATCAATTGTGAAGGTGCGCTGCTCAGTGCTGGTAGTCGATCCAACAGTGTCATTCACATGGGCACGCACTGTGTGTACACCAGAACTCAAAACAAAGCTGTAATTACACGTAAAGTTAGCATTACCAATACAGGTCATAGTATAGTTAACGCTATCAAGTGTAACGAACACGCTTGAACGGCTCGACTCAATGCCCGTCACGTTAATTATAACGCTAGTGCTGTTGCTATAGCTATTATTCGAAGGTGTAGGTGTTGTAAAGTTAATTGTTGGCGCAGCGCTATCAATAGTAAACGTTCTAGTCTCAGTTCTGTTTGTATTACCTGCAAAGTCAACCGCTGTTGCGTTGAAAGTGTAAACGCCATCAGCAAATGCACTTTCAAAGCTCAAGACAAGAGGTACACTCGTATCAAAGGCCGTGCTGTATAAGCCGCTTGTATTGTAGATATATAGCGTTACGTTAGCGAAGTTAGTATCGCTTACATTCACCTCAAATACAGGGAAAGCATTCGAACTTACGCTGCCATTAGCCCTAGTATTACCATAGAAGTTAATCAATGGTCTCGTAGTATCCAGCACGACCGTTCGTGTAACAGTTGTATTCAAATTATTCACACTATCATTAGCCACGCTGTCAAAGTGATAACGCCCATCACTCAATCCAGAGAAGTTGGTAAAGTGCGTTGAGCTACTTGATGTTGTGCTATTCAACAAGGAAGATGAAGCATCATACAATCTATTAGTAATGGTCTGCAAGTCGTTATCACTAGCAGTTACATTCACAAGAATAAAGCTGCGAGCCAAGTACGTGTTGTTACTCTCGGTCGGACTCACGTAATCAATTGTTGGAGTAGCACTATTCACCGTAAAGGTCACGCTTGTGCTATTCGTATTGCCAATCGTATCATTGGAATAGAACACAAAGGTGTGCGATCCTTGAGAAGCAACTACGCTAGTAACTCCAGTGTACGTTGTATTGCCACTCTCATTGAAGAACCAGCGAGCACTGATACCGTTCACATCAGATGATGTGAAGTTGATAGTAACGTTCGTAGTTGGATATGTTGTATTTGCAGGCGAGGTCACAGTAATGACTGGCTTGATCGTATCAACAATAAATGTCGTCGTGACGCTACTATTCATATTGCCAGCAGAGTCGTTCACAAAGAACCGAGCAGTGTACGTGCCATCACCGATACTTGTATTGGTATAGTTGAACTTGCCAGCCAAAGTACGCGTCATAGTGTAATTCGTCAGACCATTAGTCAAGGTAACACGAGCACTAACTCCGCTATCAGTCTCACCAGTCGTGATATTGAACAATACCTGCGAGACCGTGAAGTTGGTAGTTGGCGATATAATGGTCAATGTCGAAGCAACATTATCTACTACAAAGTTGGCATCAGATTGTACAGTATTACCTGCCTCATCTTGACAATAGAAGAGGACCTGATATCCGCCATCTGCAATGCTATTGTTTGTAGCCGAGAATTCATCAGGTCCGCCAGCCATGCTATAATTCGTAACGCCCGCATTCAAAGTGTAGCTACATGAAGCAGCCTCGTCTACCTGTACAATAAAGCTCATGTTCGTTCCCCGGTAGGACTTTTGCTCTAGAGGCGACACGATAGTGGTGATAACAGGTGCAACCGTATCAACGAAGACATTACGTGTTTCAGTTCTATTCGTATTACCCAAGATATCTGTAGCTGTAGCGTTGAAGGCATAAGTCCCATCAGACAGTCCGCTGTAGACAAGAGCAAAAGGTGAGTTTGTAGAAGTGTTAGTTCTGATAAGACCACTTCCATTGTAAAGGCGAACCGTGATATTCACCAAATTAGTATCACTTGCGGTTACATTCACCGTAAAGTTACTCTGTGTATAGCCGCCATTGTTAACAGTAGCAGTCGTAAAGTTGATGGCTGGAGCAATACTATCCACGAAGAAAGTCACGCTAGTGAGATTAGTATTAGAAGCTGCATCGCTAGCTTGCACGAACCATATGTTAGAACCCTCCGAAGAAGAAAGCCCTGTAACATTAGAGCCACAAGCTACTGAATTATTCGTAACTCCACCATCAGTTGAATAAGAACAAGTCGTAGCCGTTACGTCATTAACAGAATAGTTCAAAGCTGTAACAACCTGAG
>CAYRXU010000012.1:0-22264 GCA_964428325.1 Candidatus Woesearchaeota archaeon | reverse complement strand
ATGGATGTAAAAAGAGGACTGAGCAGCGCAGAGGTCACACAGGCACAAAAAGAGTTCGGGGTTAATGAGATCAAGGAAGCGAATAAGTTCTCACCTTTACGCATACTGTTGCAACAAATTCGCGGGAACTTTGTGATCTATTTGTTGCTTGCCGCGGCATTACTTTCTTTCTTTGTCGAGAAGATGATCACGGGATATATGCTTCTCGCCATCATCTTGATTGTGATTGTCATTGGATTCGTGCAGGAGTATCGAGCAGAGAAGGCCGTTGCATCTCTCAAGCAGATGATGACGCCTATTTCTATTGTTATTCGTGATGGAAAGCAGCAGGAAGTCATGTCTCGAGATCTTGTGCCAGGGGATATTGTTATTCTGAGAAATGGTGAGCGCATTCCTGCTGATTGTGTGCTTATTGAAGCGCGTGAATTACGTTTGAACGAATCTATTCTCACAGGAGAAGCTGCCGAAGTTGTAAAGACAGCGTTCAGGAATGAGAAAGAGCTCGATAGTGAGAATATGGTTTTCATGGGAACGTTCATTGTTCAGGGTCGAGCTGTCGCTTGTGTAAAAAATATTGGAATGTCGACCAAGTTTGGCGCTATTGCCTCACTTATTTCTGGTCAAGAAAAGGCATTACCACTTCAGGACAAGATTAATGCGCTTGCCAAGGTCATGGTTGGAGTCGGTATTCTTGCGGCACTTATCACAGGAACCATTTTGCTTGTACGAAGCGGAGCTGTTACGAGTACCACTATCGTGGAGACTGTTTTTGTTATGATTGCTCTTGCTGTAGCTGCCTTCCCTGAAAGTTTCCCTGTTGTGTTGCTTAGTACGCTTTCTGCTGGCGCACATCGCATGGCTCGCCAGAATGCTATTGTGAATAGAATGTCGGTTATTGAGACTCTTGGTGAGACGACTGTGATTTGCTCTGACAAGACTGGGACTATTACGAAAGGTGAGATGACAGTGAAGAAGGCTTATGTTGATGGAATGATGTTTGAGGTTACGGGCGAAGGTTACAGCGCTCAGGGAGGGTTCACACAAGAAGGCAAGAAAGTGCATGCTTTGAAGCACCCTATTCTTTCTAAGTTGTGCACGGGTGCTGCCTTGTGTAATGATGCGAGCATTATGGAAACAGGTAATGAAGGAGCATTTACTATTACGGGCTCTCCAACTGAGGCTTCGCTTCTGGTCATGGCTGCAAAGGCAGGCATTTTCAGAGATGATATGCAAGCTGAACGCGTCGAAGAAGTTCCTTTTAGTTCAGAGAGGAAGATTATGTCTGTTCTAATCAAAAGAGGCCGTGAAAATATTGTGTACATGAAGGGTGCCCCTGAAAGAGTCATTGAGCGGTGCACTCATATTGAGCGTGGAAATGGTGTATACACATTGACACAAGCGCAGCGCAAGCAATGGCTTGCACAGAATGATGCGCTCAATGAGAGGGCTTTCAGAACGCTGGCTATAGCCTATAAACCTGCTAAGTCGCTTTCACGCAATGAGGAACATGGATTTGTACTGCTTGGTCTTGTTGCCCTTGAGGACCCTCCACGTGAGAGTGTACAGGAAGCATTGCGTCTATGCAGACAGGCAGGCATCACTGTTAAGATGATTACTGGAGATCATGAGGCTACTGCACGCTCTATTGCACAGCAGATTGGTTTGAGAGGGGATGTGATGCGAGGAGATGAGCTAGATGCTATGAATGATGAGCAGTTGCGTCAGTGCGTGCAGAATGTAACTGTCTTTGCACGTGTCAAGCCTGAGCACAAGCTGAGAATTGTGAATGCACTTAAGGATAGAGGAGAGGTCGTGACAATGACAGGGGATGGTGTAAATGACGCTCCCGCACTCAAGGCAGCACATATTGGGGTCGCAATGGGTAAGAATGGAACTGATGTATCTCGGGCCGTGGCTGACCTGACACTGAGAGATGATAATTTCTCTACGATTGTGAAGGCAGTGGAAGAAGGCAGGGCGATCTTCAGCAATATGAGAAAGTTCGTGACATATTCACTTTCATGCACCGTGGCAGAGATCACCATTATCCTTCTTGCTATTATTCTTGGGTTACCATTGCCTCTTGTCGCTATCCAGATCCTCTTCATGAACCTTGTCACATCCGACCTTCCTGCGATTGCTCTCGGACTTAATCCAAGCTCAAGGGATAGCATGGAGCATCCGCCGCGAAGAACCTCACGAATCCTGCACAGAGATCATGTAAAGATGCTTCTGATTGCTGCGGTCGTGCTTGCTGCGGGAGCGCTTGGTGTGTTTGCTATATCTCTAAATGTGTTTGGCCAATCCGTTGAGATGGCTCGAACGAGTGCTCTTGTGACTTTGATCTTCTATGAAGTGATAAATGCGTTCAACTTCAGATCATTCAGAAAGGGTACACTCACGCGCTCGCCTCTTGTGAATAAGTATCTGGTTGTGGCTTCAGCCATATCATTTGTAGCCACGTGGATAGTTGTGCAGACGCCAGTAAGCCGATTCTTTGAGACAACACCACTTGGAGCCACTAATTGGGTCATGGCACTTATCCCTTCACTCGTTATCCTTATTTTGTTTGATGTTCTAAAGCACTTGAATGAGAAGAAATGTTTCTGGAAGGATGTTAGTTAGAAACGATTGATATCAGATTACTATTGGGACCCCAGAAATGTCACGGACAGTCCTTCCGTCCGAGTTTAAGCAGGCGTGTCTGCGTGCAGCTAAGAACATCCTTCTATCTGCTTCGTTAAGATTGCGCGCGTGGTCGATCGCTTCTCCGTCTCTGAAGAAGGGGGTAAAGATCAGAAGATTTCGGATTAGCGTCTGAAACGTGAAAAACTACAACATCTCTCTGTGTTGACCAAGGAAGACTGAAATCAACCTCATATTGAGGAAGATAGCCTTGTATCAAACTTCTTCTTATAATGATTGGATGTTTTATTTTATTCCGTTCGAGCTCGATATATGGATCTGCGGAACCTTGAATCGAAGGATTAATCCCTTGAGAATTTAGCCCTAAGCATATCCGGACATGAATCGGCTAAGTTTTATGTGTTTAGAAATATTATTATTCTCTAAGGATTATGCTAATTGAAAGGACTTCTGCTAATATGGCAAGAACGACCTGTCTTTTCCAAGTATCTTTGGTGATATGATTCAGCTTCGTAGAATGGCGTGGCTTGCGTGATTTGCGTGACTATGTGCTTTGTCTTGTCTTTCAGGCGAGAGGACCATTTCTTATGTGAGGTTGCGATGGCTTTTTCTTGCTCCTTGGAGTGATAGAAGATAGCACTTCTGTATTGTGAGCCTATGTCTGGGCCTTGTCCGTCTTCCTGTGTGGGATCGTGGTTTTGCCAGAAGAGGTCTAGGAGCTGCTCGAAGGTAATCTTATCTGGATCGAAGGTTATCTCGATGGCTTCTGCACAGCCGGTCTTGTCATCACAAACGTCTTCATAAGTAGGGTTTTTGCACGATGAATTGCAACCAGTATAGCCAACGCGCGTTTTAATGACTCCTTTGACTTTTGAGAAGATATAATCTGGTTGCCAGAAGCATCCCATGGCGAACGTGGCTAGTTCTTTATTCATAATCGTGAAAAGAGTCTCTTATTAATAAGCCTATCCAGCACCATTATTTATATAAATCGTGGTTCGGGTGAGCTTTTGTGAAAAAGAGGCTGACATGAGTGAAATCATTGTCAATGAAACGTTCGCTGAAGAGGATGAGCAGTTGCTCGATAAGTTGGGGCGGAAGGAATTTGAATCGAATAAGCTGCTGACCCTCCGGTTTGATGCTGAAGAACTAGCTGGAAGCTCAGAGATCAGTGAATTGATGTCTTATGGAGAGATTAGGCAAAACCTTGAGTATAGTTTGCCACACCAACCAGAAGGGGCGCTGAAGATATTACGTGATTTGAATGGTACGGGGCTGCTGGCTGATGAGGTCGGTCTCGGAAAGACTATTACGGCAGGGATTGTGCTAAAAGAATGCATTGCGCGAGGGTTTGTCAAGAAAGCACTTATTCTTACGCCGCCTTCTCTTGTTGACCAATGGGTTGCTGAGCTTAGAGATAAGTTCATGCTTGATTTTGGGATTATTGAAGGGGAGGAAGATTGGGCTAAGATAGATTTTGCTATCGCTTCGATAGATCGCGTCAAGGTGTATGATAAAGATCAGGAGAGATTCAAGCATAGTCTTGCCCATGAGGTATCGTGGGATTTGTTGATTGTTGATGAAGCTCATAAGTTGAAGGATAAGAACACGCGACGATGGGAGTTTGTAGATAAAATGCAGAAGAAGCGTTTTTTGATTTTGACTGCTACACCCTTTCAAAATGACTTACTTGAGTTGTATAATTTGCTACATTTGTTGAAACGAGGGCACTTGGGGACACTTAATGAGTTCAAGAAAGAGTTCTTCCATAAGGGGAATAAGAGACATCCGTTAAACCCTAGGGAGTTGAAGAGAAAACTTGATGAAGTGATGATACGCAGGCGACGTGATGAAACTGCTGTGAGCTATAAGCAAAGAGTGCCTAAGATAGTTGCCGTTAAACTCTCTGTAGAAGAGTATCAACTTTACCAAGACATTTGTGACTTGCTTAAGACGAAATACTTCTCTGTGTCTGGCAGCGAAATAAGTGGGCGATTGATTTTGTTTGCATTATTGCCTAAGGTGACTAGCTCATCTCGGGCAGCTATGGAATCTATGTTGAATATTGCTGAAGATGAGAAGTACCATGGTGAGACACGGCAAATAGCGCGAAATATTTATGAGAGATATAGGGACTTGAAAGTTGACTCTAAGATTGATACGCTTGTGAAGCTTATTGGAGATATTCAGAAAGAGGAGAAAGGCGCGCAGATACTTATCTACACTAAACATCCGACTACACTTAGGTATATTGTTGAGAAGTTGCAGCCATTTAATTTTAGGATCGTTGAGTATTTAGGAGGCTTATCTAGGGAAGAGCGAGCTGCTCGTGTGCAACAATTCAGAAATGGGGCAGAGATTATGATCAGTACGGAGACTGGAGCAGAAGGACTTAATTTCCAGTTTTGCCACAATCTGATTAATTACGATTTGCCTTGGAATCCGATGTCAGTGGAACAGCGCATTGGAAGACTTGACCGCATTGGACAGAAACACAACGTTAAAGTTTACAGTCTAGCGACAAAGGATACTATGGAAGAGAGGGTTGTTGATCTGATCATCAATAAGATGTGTTGTATCGGACTTGTTATTGGGGAATTGCCGATCATTCTTTTCAATTTGGGGCTTGATGGCAATAGCGAGGGAGGAATGGCTAACATTGAGGAGTTGCTTATGGATGCCTTCATTGAGTCGAAAAATAATTTGGATGTTTTCGCGCAAGATGTTGATAAGATTCATGTTATGATACAGAAAGGTATTGAAGAGTACCAGGCTGCTAAAAAGCAGGCAGGCAAAGTGCTTGACGCGGAGGAAGATGATGCAGGACAGTGAGCAGATTGTAAAGTTCACAGAGGATTTCTTTTCGAACTTGAAGTGTCAACTCTCATGGGATAATGCTGTTCTGAAAGTGACACATGTGCCTTCTGATTTTGAACAATTCTATGGGAAGAAGTCTCCTTACTCGCTCACTTTCAAGCAAGGCGTCGATGATAGTGCAGAGCTTGTGACGCGGGGTAGCTTCCTGCTTAAGACTATGACAAGCTATCTTGATCAAGTTGGCAAGACGAGTTTGATTAAGCTTGATTTCAAGAGAGATTACAAAGAAGAGTTCAAGCGATACCTAAAGTTGCGCAATAGTGAGCTACAAAGCATTGCAGAACATGAAGAACCTAAGCAAATATTAAGATTTACCTTTAGTACAACTCTGCAGTACCTTAATGAGAAGGAGCAAGTGCTTAACTCTGTTTTCGTTGTCGACGGTAAAGTTGTTGATTTTGATCTCGATAAATATAAGCAGATAGAGGGCAAAGAAGGAGACATAAAGCCGCAAGATAGCAAAGAGGGATATGCTGCTGCTAAAGATTCTGTGAAGAAACTTGTTGAGTCGCGTATCGCTGATGCGAGCAAAGTTTTGGCAACGCGACTTGAGCGCGAGCAGACGCGCATAAAACAGCATTATGCACAACAGCGCAGTGAGCTCGACAAACATATTGCAAAAGTTAGGGAACAAATTAGCAATCTTGAAAAGGGTCCACAGGATGCGGCCAATTCTCAGAAGAAGCAGCGCCTGAATGAAAGCTTGAAGCAATACGAGAATCCAGTGCTGGTAGAGAAACTAGCGAAAGAAGAGCAATTCTTCTTGCAAGATGAGGCGCATAAGCACGCGCTTAATGTCCATAATAAGCTGATTAGCACGTCGGTGATTTACTATCCGGTTTTTACCTTTACACTTTATCTGAAACATAAGGATGGTGTCAAGGGCGCTTCCGTTGTGTACGATCCTATGGCTGACGCCATCGTACAGAACATACATTGCGAAACATGCAATCGCGAGCCGCAACAGATATTCATCTGCTCTTCTTCGCATATTGTGTGCAATAATTGTTTTGATGAGTGTCGTGGTTGTGGAAAGGGATTGTGCAAACAATGCACCATCAAGAGTTGCGAAAGTTGTGCACGGAAGCTGTGTAAGAATTGTGTCGTGCGCTGCACTATCTGCTGGAATGATGCGTGTACTTCACATATCGCAATCAATTATGCTACTGGAAAGTCCGCATGTATGCGTTGCTTGAAGCGATGTGTGAGATGTGGAGCATATGGGGATCTGGAACACATCAAACGAACCGAGCAAGGAGATATATGTCTCAAGTGTGATAGGTTGATGAAAGTCGGACGACCCGATATATTTTAAAGCACTTTATCCTAGGATTTTTATGGAAGCTGGACTGAAAGTATTGGCATTTTACAAGTTTGCACAGATTGATGATCCGAGGACTTTCGCAAAGGAATTGCAAACATGGTGTAAAGAACAGAACATTAAAGGGCGTATTCTTGTAGGTGAAGAGGGCATTAATGGCGGTGTTTCTGGCACAGAAGAGCAAACAGAGGCATTCAAAGCGCACTTGAAAGCTGATGAACGTTTCTCGAATATTGTTTTCAAGGAAGATCCATGTATCACTCATCCATTTGCCCGGATGAATGTCAAGGTCAAGGACGAGATTGTTCGCCTGGGGGCAAAAGTTGATCTAAAGAATACTGGAGATTATTTGAAACCTGAGGAATTTCTTGAGATGAGCAAGAGAGGGGATATAGTATTGCTTGACACAAGGAACGATTATGAGTGGAAGGTTGGAAAGTTCAAGGGTGCTACAACTCTGCCTATGAAAACTTTCCGCGAGTTTCCTGCCTTTGTTGAGAAGATGAAGGATAAGAAAGACAAGAAGATTGTAATGTATTGCACTGGAGGCATCCGATGTGAGAAGGCTTCTGCATATATGAAAGAGCAAGGTTTCAAGGACGTTTCCCAGCTTGAAGGAGGCATTCTTACGTTCTGCAAGGAGTTGCCTGACACTGCTTGGGAAGGAACATGCTTTGTATTCGATAAGCGTCTCGTGAGCCATGTGAATAATGATAAGCGTGCGATAACAAATTGCGAGTCATGTGATGTGCCTTGTGATTTGTATAAGAATTGCCGCGCTGTGGAGTGTGACAGATATGTCGTGCTCTGCCAAGCGTGCGATAACAAGCTTGCAGGGTGCTGTTCAGAAAATTGTCTGAAGAATTGGATGGCTACAAGAATTGCTGCTTAATTTCTTGTGGCTCTTATAAAAAGGATTATTGCGATAGTTAGTACGGCCAAGACTACTATCGTCAGAGCGACAGACATAGGATTGGCAGAGATATAAGAAGATATTACTGAAGGCTTCTCCACGACCCTGAAGTTCTGTGTAGCGACTCCAACCGAACTTCCTTCCTTAGACTTGACCACAGCAGTTATAATGTACTCAGTGCATTCGCTATCTTCCGCAAGTATAAATGACTTGGTTAGTCTCGTAGTATCAGTTATGATGATATTTTCCTCCTGAGTTGCTACTAGCCTTCCAGTAGAGGTGTAAAGAGAGAACATTACGTCAAGAACCTCTGGATTGATAGGATACTCTCCCTGATATAGGTTGAATAAGGTTGTCTGGAATACGAGCCGTTCACCTGGAAAGACGTTAGTATATAACGGAGGCACCTCTAGATTAACGTCGTAGCTTTTTGTTTCTGATTCCACTTCAATTACTATTGGAAAAGTCTGCGTTTCTCCGCCGCCATCGAGATTGAATGTTCCAACATATGCGTCGGGCAACACATCTGATCCTATAACCGTTGCGTTAAATTGTGCAGTCTCACCAGCCTTCAAAGTCACAGTAGAGGGATTAAAGTGAAGATTCGGTAGCGTTGTAGACGCCGTGTAAGTTCCTTCTCTGGTTGCCTCGACCACTAGCGTACGAGAAACAAAGTCTGTGGTGTGAATCGTTAGTTTGGAGAACAAAGGATTCTGGATGACTAAACATGGTTCTTCTGCTGCAAATGCAGGAGTAATGCTTAGCAGCATACCCAAAAAGAGGAGAAACAATCTTTCTTTCACTGTTGAATTTCTCTCCACGACTTCTTAATGTCGCTTGCGTTCTGGAGAAAACTTCCGACGACAAACTGATTTGCTCCGACTTCCTTGCACAATTCTATTGTGTCTGGACTTATGCCGCCGTCGACTTCGATGTCTAGTTTTGGCGCTGCTTTGCGAGCCTCATTTATCTTATCTAGCATTTCAGGAAGAAATGATGAACCGTATTGACCTGGATGGACGGTCATGATAAGAAGCTTGTCGATCTTCGAAAGATATTTCTTTATCGATGCAAGAGAAGTTTCAGGATTGATAGCTAGACCAATTTTCTTCTTTGTTTTTTTGAGCTCTTGTAATGTGGAATCCAAATCTTCTATTTCACAGTGGATTATTATAGAGTCTATTCTTAGCATAAAATCATTATTCTTCTTTAGCCATGCGAGAGGGTTCTTTACCATTAAGTGAGCCTCATAAGTGACTGGCTTTATTGCGAGATTTATACAAGCTCGCGTTGGAAGTCTTGGAAGTTTAGGATAGAATGAAACATTATCGACAAACATGCCATCCATTACATCTAGTTGGAAGAAATTTGCATAGGATAGCAGTTTTTCTATGCGCTTTGAAGCGTCCTTTGGCGTTTTTGATATGATTGAAGGGATAATTGTGGTCTTCATTCTTCTCCGCGATGTTTTTCCAAATCTGCAATCTTTTTGAGTCTTCTAATGTGGCGAGCGTCATTGCTAAACTGTGCAGAAAGCCAGGTATCCACTAGTTTCTTTGCTTTTGCTGTTGAGATAGACCATCCTGCTAAGCAGAGAACGTTAGCATTGTTGTGTGTTCGTGTGAGAGTGGCTTCTTTTACATTGGTTGGGCTTACGGCACGAATACCAGCTACCTTATTTGCAACAATGCACATACCTTGTGCTGATCCGCAGCAAAGAATACCTTTTGCGTCAGGGTTTTCAGAGACCTCGCTTGCGACCTTAAGTGCGTAATCAGGGTAATCATCTTTCTTGTCCAGCTTGTGTGCGCCTGCATCGTAGACTTCGTGTCCTTTTTTAGCAAGATAATTCTTAAGGAATTGCTTGAGGGCGAAGCCAGCGTGGTCTGCGCCTATATGTACGACCTCTTTGTGCATAGGCCATAGAGAGATAGATGAAATATAAAGGTTTGGGCAATTTTCTGCCTAATGTTACTATTACTGTCGGATGCTATGGGAGTACAAAGACTTATATATTTTGGAGGTTCGTATTAGTAATGTTCCTTTCACCAATTATAAGGGGGTTTTACTATGTTTAGAAATGCTTATCAGCGGCAATGGGCCGTCGTGAGTGTTATCTGTCTTCTAGCTATTAGTGCCTTTGTTCTTGCAACAGACATGTCTAGTGCGGGCGAGGTTCCACCTAGGCGGGTTATGGTAGCTAAAGCTATAGAGACAGAAATGGCTCCTGACTGTCCACTACCGGTACCTGCTCCCGCTTGTACCGCAGGGCAGACAATCTGTTCTGAAGGTAATGGTGCTGGCACATGCCATGCAACTGTTTACACTTGCGGAGGTACACCTCCCGTATGGGGTACTGGAACACAATGCAATTACAATTCCTGCACAGGAACGCCTGGCTCTGTAGGAAGTAAGTGCCAATAAAACTCTTTTTTATTTTTGCTCTTCTTATTTTTTAGAGGTGATCTTTATTTTATCTAGGATTATTTGTCTTCTGGGACATTCGTGACAGTTGTTTCTACCGGGAGAGTTTCTGGGAGAGTGAGATGTCCAGGAATAAACTCGTATGAATCAGGTCTTCTGCTTCGGATGAGTTTTTCTGAGTAGTCTATCTTGCCTAATGTCTCGTGTGGAACGATTATGATTGGATAGTTGGAAGAGGCGGGGACTATTCTGCCCATAATGTTTTGCACCCTTTCTTCTTGCTCCCATCTTCTCTTACCTTCTTCTGAGGTGTAGATGGCTACGGCTCCTTTTGGCAACCCTTCACGCCATATTAAGTTCTGAACATCCCTTTTCCAGAATTTGTTATTTTCGTTGTATCCTAATTTAGGCTCTGCGATACCTCTAAGGTCACACACTATCTGAACATCTGGAGGAGTCATCCTCCCCTTGATGTAATTTTCATACTTATGGCCATCGAACATGACATTTACTCCTCCCTTAAGAAGAGAACCGTCAACATCAGGCAAAACCCAAGGATCTGAGTATGCCGCTGCACCTGCGTAACCCTCATCAAGCCCTTTTTCCAGACCACTCCTATATCCAATTTTGTAACCTGTGTTTAGAGCGTCGTTGACCCTAGAGTTAAGAGTTTTATTAGAAATGCAGCCTGAGAGCGCGCCTGCTGTTAAACCACCTGCAGCAAGGAGACCTGCAAGGCCTTTTCTCATATGTAATCCAGGTAAAAAGTAGTATTTAAGGGTTTAGATTGTATTCTGGGATTTCTGCAATGGGAGTACGTGTTACTTCTCCCCCAATAGCCCATGCTACTCTACCTACTCCAAAAGGTAGAGCATCAATTCTTACTTTCATTCCCCTCTCCTTAAGATCATCTCGTATGGTCTCAAAGCCCTTTCGATCCTCAGCAATATAGTTTGGTGTCTCGTCATATGATTTGGTGAATATATCGAAGGCGCTTGGTGCAAATACGATTAGAGGGTATTTGTTTGATTCGCGAGGTATATGTTCTTCAAGATAAGCGTAGTAAGTTGTCATTAGACCATATTCTCATATCTGACTTTTAAATATTTCTTTAATTTTGGTGGACCTGCCGAGAATCGAACTCGAGTCCCTCGAATGCCATTCGAATGTATTACCACTATACTACAGGCCCTTGATATAAGATGTCAAAAAGAACTTTATAAATTAGTTGCCCCAACGCCAGCTTGGTTTCTCGCCCATTTTGAAGCAGACTGCTAAGAGGATTGCAGTAAGAATGGCAAAAGGTATGAAGAATGAGGTGAAGACTTGCATGGCTGTGCGATGAGAAGTCTCAACTATATTGAAGAGTGAGAAAACTGCAGCGATATAACCTAGAGTTACTAGCCAACCTTCCCATGTGGCTGGATACCAGCCCCAGCCGTATTGCTTGGCCTTAAACCAAAGTCTTTCCATAAAGAAGAAAGAGATTAATAAAATAAAAAAGTATCGATTATGGATGCTTATTCAGCGTCCATGTTTGAGGATGATTCCTGTGGTGCATCTCCTCTTGGGGAGTGATGTGAACCTCCTGTGCTGCCCTTCTGCTTAGCAAAGCAGTCTCGGCAGAATACTGGAGCTCCATTTCGTGGTTTGAAAGGCACTTCGCCTTCTTTTCCACATGCGCTGCAGATAATCTTGTGCATCTCGCGTGGTCTGTCGTTGAAGCCGCCACGTCGGAAACCTCCGCCGCCGCCTCTGAAGCCGCCTCCTCCACGGAAGCCGCCTCCGCCACCACGGTAACCGCCGCCTCCTCCACGGAAGCCACGTCCACCGCCATCTCCATCGCGATCGCCACCAAATCCTCTATCAGATCCGTAAGCCATTATATTTGTCCTCCTTTCATCTTGAATATTACCAGAAAAATCACTATACTAACACCGAGTCCTATTTGTCTTATTCCTTATACCTTATAATTTTCCTCTGTGAATGCGGTATATAAACCTGCTGGTAGTATAACTTATAATCTAAGCGTCCCTTGAAGAAATAATGAGATTCAAAGCGGTGATGGAAATCTATAATGGTAATCCGTATATATTGATGAGTGCCAAACGTGCAAATGCGTTAAAGAAAGGTTGGAAGAAGCCGATGCCTGTCATAGTGAAGATAAATGGCAAGCCGAAAGAAGGATGGAAGATCAATATGATGCCTCGCGGTGATGGGAGTTTTTACTTGTATCTGCATGGATATGTTCGTGAAGCGTCCAAGACAGGAGTTGGAGACAAAGTTGATGTTGATGTCGTGTTTGATGAAGATTATCGCTCTGGACCTATACACGAGATGCCGGTTTGGTTTAGAGAAGCGCTCAATGGGAACTCTAAGGCAAGAGGGGCATGGGAAGAGCTTATACCGAGCCGCAAGAAAGAGATTCTGCGCTACTTTTCATGGCTGAAGTCTGATGATGCTAAGAAACGGAATCTTGAGAAAGTGATGCATGTGCTTTCTGGTAAAGAAGGAAGATTTATGGCTCGAACGTGGAAGAACGGGAAATAACTAGTAGTCCAACCCTTTTCTTGCTACAAAACCTTGATCATACGGATGCTTTTCTTTCTTGATTTCGGTGACGAGATGTGCTTTCTCGAATATTCTCGGGTATGGGATGTGTGAGCCTGTGAGAATGAGCTCTTTATTTTCTGGTTTGTTGTCGATGAGCGATATGATGTCGTCTTCTGTAAGTAACCCAAGCTGTATAGCATAGAGAATTTCGTCTGCTATGACGATATCGTATTCTTGCCTTAAACAATTTGCAACATAATCAAGCGCTTCTTTGCATGCAGCTATTTGAGCTTGTGTTGGAGTTTTTATGACCCAGCCGCCTGTGCCGAAGCGTTTGTAGCTGAAGTTGTCAAAGCGCTCAAGGGCTTTTATCTCACCAGGGATTTGTTCTTCAAGGGAGTCAGCGCCGTTTTTCATGAATTGAACGAGATGAACTTTGTAACCATTGCCGCAAGCGCGGAGAGCCGTGCCGAGAGAGCTTGTAGTCTTGCCTTTTCCATCGCCCCAGAATATTTGGACGAAGCCAAGGCCGTGTTTCTTGAGTTCTGGCATTACAAGGACCCTCTGGGAGCTCCGACAGGACGATAATTTCTTTCTTCCTTTATGTGATTTGGATTTGTTCTATAGTCAAGTGGGTCTTCAGAGGAAGGAGAAAAATTAGTTCTTGGCTTGTCAGAATCCCAATGAACCCAAATCGTACAAGGTCGTGCATACAAATCAGATTTTGAATTTCTTGCAAATGGCCTTCCTGTCGAAGAATCGCTGCCAGCATATCTGAGAAGCGTAGCGGCATCTATTTCAGGAAACTGATAGTCTTTAGTGCCCATCATTTTGTTATTCATCTGTTTAGGTATATAAGATTATGGCGTTTGGATTAGATTTATTAATCAAATTCTAGATCCCTACCTATGAGTCGATTGGGACATGCGGTTTATCAAGTCCATATTGAAAATAAGAAATCTGGAAGATGGCGAGATTTTTTTAAATTTTGCAATTATGTTTCGAAAATAGTTACTATTACAGGAACAGTAGGCTTAGGATACAATGTCTATGATTATGCTACAAATGAAGATTATGCTAGAACAAGATTAGGTTCGACATCGACTATGGTCTCAGCATTATGTTTAGTTTTAGGATATGTAGCCTCTAAGAAGAATAAGGCTAGAAGTGATGAATGGGGTTCGCGAAGTTCGGAACTTGATTCTGAACTTAAAAGAATGAGTGCAGATTTCCTTGAGGAGTGTAGAGAAATTACATGGTGCTCAAATCTTGGACATGAGACTGTTGATCAACTCAGACTTGGATCCCGTTTGGGTTATCTGGATGAAGAAGAGGTCAGACTTATCATTCAAGCACAGCCTAGTGCTCTAGAACAGGCTTTAGAAAGAAGAAAGAGCAGATCTAGCTCGAGTTAATTAATCTGACAGCTAGTCTTCTGGGACAACTCTTCTAGCGTCATGACTGCGCCCCTTGTGTTGTCTGAGAAAATCCAGGTAGGATAACTGTTGATGCCTGCTGCTGCACACACAGGAAGCTGGCTTTGGCCATCTGGCGTGGAACATTCGATGTAAGGAAGGTATTTTGCTGATGCGCCGAAGAGCTCTTTCTGCTCGGCACAGTGAGGGCACCAGAAGGCACCATAGAATTGGGCTCCCGAGTTAGCTATACATTGTGCAAATTCATCATATTGTCCGCCTGCGATAATTGACCCGAAACTCCACCACAAGAATGCGATAATAGCTATGCCAACAACAATCCAGACCCAATACTTAGGCTTCTTGGGCGCGCTATCGTGCGTAGGGTGTTTGTACGCCTTGTGTTCTGCAAGTGCTTCTACACTTTGGAATTCCTTGAAACATATATTACATCTATGGGACATAGGGCATAGAGAAAATTGGGATATATAAAATCTGTGAAATAAAAATAAAAAGAGAAAAGAAAAATAAGGAATTATCTGAGCTCTGCGTCGATAGCAGCCTTGAATGCGCTGAATGGTTGAGCTCCGGATAGAAGCTTGCCATTAACGAAGAAGGCTGGTGTGCCACGCACGCCTGATGATTGACCGTCAGCCATATCTTCCTGAACTTCTGATGCGAATTGATGTGAGTCAAGGCAACTTGCGATGTTAAATCCAAGCTCTTGTGCCCATGCTTTCAGTTCGGTGTCAGTGAAGGTTATTGTCTTGGTGACAGGACCTGCCGCTGAACCGCTATCCATCATATTCTGTTCTTCAAACATCTTATCGTGCATACGCCAGTATGCTGCGTCGCCTCCCTGTGCACGGACACACTCAGCAGCTTCTGATGCGATCTGAGCTGATGGATGGATCGATGTTAGAGGGAAGTCTCTGAAGATGATCTTCGCTTTTCCTGTATCAACATACTCTTGCTTAAGCTGAGGGTATGTCTCTGTCCAGAACTTGCGACAGAATGGACATTGATAGTCTGAGAACTCGACGATTGTGACTGGAGCATCTTGAGAGCCCAGGACAGCATCGTCATCAACTGACACTTCGACAGTTGGGGCAGAAGGATTCTTTACCGCATTTCCTGTGATATTGCCCTGATTGAAAATCAAGATAGCAATTGCAGCGATAACAATACCTGCCAGAAAGAAGGTCGCGTATTTCCAGTTGGAACTCGCGCCTGATGGTGTTGGAGTTGTAGTGTTCATATAAGTTTCCTCCTTTCAATCTCTTTGTTAGCGAAGAAGGAGTGTGCTGCTTAATAAGCCTTTGTATAATTACGAACATAAGTTTCTTAAATGACTGCATTGTGATGTAGCTATGGAAAATAAGCACATAGGGTGGCTTATAATCGGTGTAGCTGTTGTTCTCGCAGGGATAATCCTGCTTTTTGGGGAAGCTATGCAAAGAATCGTAATTGAAGGATGTCCCATAGCACGAGAGACTGGAGAATGTCCCTCGCAGGGGGCGCTTACGCAGCAGATGTATCTTTCATTGGCAATAGTTGTTTTGCTGATTGTTGTGGGGGTATTTCTCGTGTTTTCAAAACCAGCCACTAAGATAATCACAAAGAGGCAAAATGAAAAGAAGAGCAAGATTAATATTAATGAATACACAAAAGAGGAGAAATCAGTGATCCAGCTGCTGATTGAAAACAAAGCACTATTCCAAGCAGACATTGTGGACAAGACTGGATTTGCGAAAGTCAAAGTTACAAGGATATTGGATAAACTTGAGGGGCGCGGCATAATTGAAAGAAAGAGACGAGGATTGAATAATTTAGTAGTGCTTCTTTAGATTATCGTCGGTGAAACTAGTTACACCTCTAGGCTTAAATACGGATTTATTTTATGAGTGGCATGGACACAAAGCATATCTTGCTAATGGCTGCGATAGGAGTTGCCGCTGGATTCGTTGGAGCATGGGCATTTAATGCAATAGATGAAGATTCTAAGCAGGAAATGATAAAAGATTACTATGAAACAGAGAATGCAGTCATTGTGAGTCCGCATTCCTTGCGGAAGATGATGGCTAAGGCAGATAATAGCTTTATTCTTGTTGACTTAAGAAGCGAGGAGGAGTATAATATATCTCATATTGCAGGAGCTATAAATATACCCGCATATAAAAATAAGGACACTTCGGATTACGGAGCAGTTGAGCGTATTGTTTCCAGTTTCAAGCAACTGCCAGAAGGGAAAGATATAATAGTCTATTGTTATAGTCAACCTTGTATGACGGGACGTAAAGTGGGGAAGATACTTGCTGAGAATGAGATCTATGTTAAACATCTTGGCATAGGATGGAATGAATGGAAGTATAGTTGGACAGCCTGGAATCACGAACACGAGTGGAAGCTCACAAATGCTAGCGATTATATAATATCTGGAAGTATGCCTGGAAGTGTGCGCGGCGTGAATATGAGTACTGGCTGCCCTGCCGGAGGATTTGGTTGTTAGATGCCAGTCATAGCAGATTTCCTGACCAAGTTGGTTTTGGTAAGTGATATTGCGATTATTCTATTGATTCTTGATGCGATTGTGACTAAGACTGGCGCAAAGAAAGGATTGTTTGGTGTCTGGAATTTTCTAGGGAGAAAGGCTTTGTGGTTTGGCCTTGCAGTAAGCTTGGTGAGCATGCTTGGAAGCCTATATTATTCAGATATACTACACTATGCGCCGTGCGTTTTGTGTTGGTACCAGCGCATTGTTATGTATCCGCAGGTTGCCTTGTTTGCAGTTGCCCTTTGGAAGAAAGAACCGTTTAGAGTATGGACTTATAGCACAGTTTTGTCAGTCATAGGTCTTGCAATTGCAGGATTCCATTATTATATCCAAATTGCTAACAACCCTGTTGTGACTTTGCCTTGTGATGCCCTGGGATATTCTGTATCCTGCAGCGAGACTTTCTCGCCTGTGTTTGGATATATCACTATTCCTATGATGGCATTGACAGGATTTGTTATGCTGATTGCACTCGGAATTCTTGGTAGACGTGCAATACATTAACGCTTACTTTTGAGAGTAAGTGCCCGCATTATTTCCCATTGGCCAAAGAAGAAATTCCAAATTGAAACCTTCCATGCTATCTCAGATGGAGGGTTCTCGTCGATCACGAACCCGATTCTTTTATAGTACCTCAATAAGGGCAGACGGCATACAAGGTTGAGATGCTTATGCCTTTTCTTTATATGCATAATTAATTGAGAGGCATACCCTTGTTTACGGTGCTTAGGGTATGTGTAGACTGACTTGAGTTCCATCACAGAAGGAGTATAACTCTTGACTACTGCAAATGAGCATAGTTCATTAGCATCATAAAGAAGAAAGAGCTCTGAATTAGAGAGCAAAACTATAGGATCTAAGGCAGAAGAGGGATTGATTATTCTAAAGATCACGTCAGGTCTTGACCACAAACGCGTCTTGACGATATTCATCTTAAGCCGCTGCGGCCCGACCTTCATAGAAGTAATATTGATAGTAAGGATTAGGCAAGGCAACTCTTGATAGCGTATCAAGTGAAGTTATGTCGCTTGCTCTTACTTCGCGTTGGGAGATCGTGTAGAGCGCATCATTGATCAGGAGAGTTCTCTGGATATTTGCATCATATGAAGAGTAGTAGTAATCTCCTCCGCTGCTCATTTGCGATACCTCGGATGCATTCAAGTGCGTGATGGTTCCCTTAACCTCTATTTCCCTGTTTGAGAGGTCGAAAACATACGAGCCCATGAAGATTGTCTTGGTTGGATACCAGAACTTATCTTCAGTATTTGGTGAGTTTGTACGCTGCTGTACATTGACTGGGAGTACAAGTGTGTTTGTCTCCTTGTCAAAGAAGAATGCTTTGTGCTCGTATAATGCTTCTGAGTAGGTTCCTCTGTCGCCTAAAATGTATCTGTCTAGTTCTTGTGGATTCTCTGGGTCTGAAACGTCGAATAGAGCGATCTTCAAACCAGCAGGGATAGCTGCCATGAAACCCTCATCGATTTCTCCATCCGCGTCTTGGCCGATGCCGATTATTGTATCTTCATCGTATGGATGCAAGTAAGTTGAAAAGCCGGGAATCTTAAGCTCACCTAGAACTTTTGGAACACGGGGATTTGAAAGATCGATAACGAACAATGGGTCAACTTGTTTGAATGTTACGAGACAAACTCGATCACCCATAAACCTAGCTGAATAGATGCGCTCGCCTTCAGCGAGGTTTGTAAGTGAGCCAATGATGTTAAGGTTATCGTCAAGAACGTAAATGTTGTTCGATGTTTGGAACTCGACAACTGGGGGTGCGATAGGTTCGATCGGCTCAATTTCTTCTGGAACTTGAGTTGCTGGCGGGACTTTGACATCAGGAGTTTCAGCGCCTTCAACGATTAATTCCTCGTCCTCGGCAGAGGTTCCACGAGCAACTGCTGCAAATGGAACAGGTCCGCCCCATCCGAAACTTGCATCATTTGTTGTAGCTACGCGGAGATTTCCTTCGTGCTCATCAAGAGAGAATTGATTTAGAAGATGGCCAGGGACTTCACCACGAGCTTCGTACTCGACGTCCATGTCATCAAGGGATAGTTTGTAGATAGTTGTCTTTTGCGTTTCTTTCTGCCAGTCTGCTTCGAATGTGATTGTGCGGTCTGCTAGCTCTTCTTCAAAGTCGCGCTTCTCGCTCTCTGAAAGGCTGTTGTAATAATCACTCACGATAACTGAGATCATCTCTTCCTTCTGATACCATTCACCATCGCCTGCTATGATTGTTTCTGCTGCTGCGCGTGATTTCAAATCGAGAACCGGCAGAAGAACCTCTTCAATCATACGCTTGTTATAATCGTTATATGAGACGTACTTCGGAGCAGTGAGATAGATGTTATTGTCAGATACAAATAGCGTTTGGGTGTAGCCTGTGAGGAATGAAGCGCTTGACGGATCGCCTTCTGCGTTGTCAAGATCAAAGGTAAAGATAGTGGTGAGCTGGTAGCCCGAATCGTATCCTGGAAAGTATGAAATGCTTGAAGCAGCGATCTTTTCGCCATCAACAGCAGGCATTACAACGCCATCGTTGTTTCTGATAAGCTGCTGGTTGGCTATAATGTAAATGTAAGAATTGATAAGTCGGGCGTCGTAGTAGGTGCCATCGTAGACCATTGTATTAACAAGTTGTGGCGATTCTGGGTCTGAGATGTCGTAGATCTTAACGAATGAGCGTGGTTGATAGTAAGGTCTTACGATTTGGGCCTTATCTGAAGCAACTCTGTCCTGAGCCTCATCATACAAAGCAGGGTACGCATAGTAGTTTTCGCTGCCCATAACAACAAGCATGTTCTGGTAGAGAGATATCTCGTTAATTGTGCCGTTTACATCGAGTGTCGAGATAAGTGCAGTTTCAGTGGCCGGCTGAGCTGAAATAATAGAGACGTTCGTGTTTAGGGCAATGAAAATGTAATCGCCATTGTTCTTTACGAAGTCTGGCTCGTCTACAGTAGCAATCTGATTGTTTGTTGTAGAGTAACGGCCTTGTGATTGAGGAGCTGCGGTAGGGGCCAATGTGCCTGAGCCTGCTTTTGAGTTATCAGCCGATGATTCTGCAAACATCATGCTTGCACCACTATAGCTGCCATCACTATACTTTTCTAGAAAAGAGGCTAGTTGAGATTCTGACTTGAAGGTCTGCATTCCTTCACTAGGGCGCTGGTTTTGTACCGCTATAAAAATAATTGCAACTATGAGTACAATACCTGCGATAATTGCATATGATTTCTTCATGCTAGCTCTAGAGTCTGGAACTATATAAAGGTAAAGAAAACTTCAAGGAATATTGCAGCTTAGGTCATTTTATATAGGAAAAATGCCTTTTTGAGAGATGTCTGTAAAGTTGTTATTGGGAATTGTATTTTTGCTTGTAGTTGCTGGGGGAGCTTTCTATTATGTTTACACCATGGCTCCAGGAACACCGATAAGTTTGAAAGTTTTGCCCAGCAATCTTAGCAATAACGCACCGCTGCCTTACACGACTAGCACGCAATTCTATCCGAATATGCGGTTTTCATCAAGCGAAATAAGCTATGCATTTGCTGATGCGTGCAGTGATGACAAGGAATCTAATATTGTCGCAGCGATTGCTATTCTTCAGGACGAGACTATCCTTTCCTTTAGAGAGGTGCCTGCGCAGGAAGCGGAGATAACCATCCTGTGTTCTGAGATTGGCCCTGAGCCAGAGCAACGAGGGCACTTCATTGCTGGAGAAGGCGGACCTACCGAGATAATCAACACGACTCGTTATTCAGTTATTAAGAAAGGAAAGCTTTCCCTGTATAGAAAAGAAAACTGTGAAAGACCTATGATTGCGCTTCATGAGATGCTACACGTTCTTGGCTTTGACCACAATAATGATCCTCGAAGCATCATGTTCCCAACACTTGACTGTGATCAGCAACTTGATGAGTATATCACTGAAGCTATTGATGAGCTTTACAGTGAGCCAAGTTTACCTGATTTGGCTATTTTGAAAGCTAATGCGACAAAAGAAGGACGCTACGTGTCTTTCGCTGTGGAAGTAATGAATAAGGGTCTTGTTGAGGTTGATAATGTGCAGCTTGAAGTTCGTGAAGGTAATAATGTGATTAAGACTTTTGAGTTACAGAATATGGACATAGGGGTGCGCAAGACACTAAGTGTGGAGAACCTTCGAGCTTCACGTGAGGGAAGCGAAATACAGTTGAGAGTTGTGAGCAACAGTGCAGAGCTTGACGAAAACAATAATTATTTGACGCTTGGGGCTAATTAATCGTAATCAGCATCGTCGTCGTTATCAGGGTCGTCATCACCGTCATCATCGAAGTCTTCATCGTCTGAATCGTCCTTTGATGCCCAGTTATTCATTTCCTTTTTCATTTTCAAATTATAATTGCTTAATTTTTAAATGTTGCTATAACTGAAAGATACTCTCAAGATTTATGATGTTCTCCGTGATGTGCGGTGCTTTTCTTATGGTGATGTGGTTTATTACGGTTGATTATATGTGCGATGACTGCAAGCAAGCCGAGTAAAACTACTCCCCCCAGCGTGATGATAAGAGGAACAAGATAGAAAATGCGCGTTGATTCAGGCGAAGCTCTTACAGACTCTGAAGGTATTTTGTACGCCTGGCAATCGCGCTTGTCTGTCAACAGAGCATCATCAGTCATATCATAATATTGCCAGCTGTCTGCATCCGCGTCGTATACAATGCGGTAATTTTGACCTGCTTGGCCACGAGTAGAGAGCTGAGAGATCTGTTCGATGTCAGAGTTAGAAAGTGAGATAGCGCCTGCAGATGCAAGAGCAACAAGTTCTTGTCGCATTGCCTCTTCCCAGTCAACCGATGTGCCCTTAGTTGGAACCACATCAAGAACCACGATGTTTTCGGTGCCTACGACGCGATACGAATCGAATAGCTCACGCGTGTTTGTTGCAAGTCGAGTAAAGCGCAGTAAGTTGTTTATGTCAGATTCAGTCGACATATCTACACATCGTTGTGTGTTAGTTGCAGAGAAACAGAAGCCAGAACAGCTTTCTGAACATACATTAAGTTGGCGGCTTATCTCAAGTGTAACCTCTGGATTCTCAGAACGTGTTGCTGTAAGTGATAAGTCTCCCTTAACAAAAGTACATGATCTCTCTCCGCATGATGTGCTCCAACTTGCAATAGTCTGCGCTGGTTGTGCAGGAAGCTGACCTTGTGCTGAACTTGAGAGAATCTTAATGTAAGGCTGTTCAACTTCATCTATCTCGGTTGGGAGTTGCAATCGAATAGACAGTCCATCAGGAAGTTCCGTTTCTTTGATTATAGTCAGAAGCGTGTTCTCGCTATACTCCGAAGGTTTAATGTTATTCCCTTCAACGCGATCGGTCAATCGTATTGCTTTCGAGAAATCATAGTTAGGAACAACGACCTCAACAGCATATTCTTCGGAAGAGGTAAGACAACTTTCAGCAGCTGATGCAAATGGTAGCATAAAGAAGAGAAAGACGAGCAGCAACGGTAAATGAAGTTTCACTTTTCCGTTACAACGCTCTTCTATTTAAGGTTTGTTGGA
>CAYRXU010000011.1:4706-28467 GCA_964428325.1 Candidatus Woesearchaeota archaeon | reverse complement strand
ATCAATGGCTGTTGTAATAAAGTAAGGTTTCGCTTTTGCCATACTGGGAAAGCGGAAAAATGGTATAAATAGTTACTCTTTATTCAAGTGGCATTAGAGATTCAAGGTATCTTGTAGCACTTTCTTCAGCATCTCTAGGGTCGAGTATGTCCATCTGTCTCGTTGTCCAATCTAAAGGCAGTGATGAAATCAATCGAGTTGAGTGAACGCCTGTCTTGAATGTGTAAAGGCCATAGTCTGTTCTACCGTCGCCGATTCTTTCTATCCGTGCTATAAACTCGTCTACAGGTCTAGAAAGATTTGGAAGAATTTGCCCCAGTCTTTTTAATTCGACTCGCTTTCCGATAGCTAACACTACATATCTATGCGGTTGTATTTCTTGTTCGGCAGGGTCTGAGAATGTGTTCCACATTAGTATACTTGGTCTTACTAAGTGACCTTCTGTGTCTCGATAAAGTATATCGTCCATAGTAATGCGGTTTTCGGAGATTATTTAAACGTTTTTACTTAGGGGACTTGAAGCAGTCTTAGTTTAGTGGCAGAATATTAGCTTCCCAAGCTGAGGACGCGGGTTCGATTCCCGCAGACTGCATTAGATGTCTCGCGTTAGCAATGCGAATAATAACAGAGAGACGCTTAGTAAGAGTGCAAGAAGTGCAGTGAGACGTAGCTTCTTTTTGTGGTTCGCGTAGTAGTGCATGAGTTGAGTTATTTCCTTGGGGTAGAGGAGGACCCATACGGACTTGATTAGGAGTAAGAATCCTACGCTAAGAATGGCTGGACTAAATGAGTTCATTGGTTGAGGGTGAAGAAAAGAAGCGCAAGACCTACAAGAAGCTCAAGAAAACCTAACGTACGTAGCAAATCTTGGTTTTTTATTATTTTCTTAGTGAGCGATACTACCAACTTGGTGCTTGCAAGAGCCATAGCTCCTTCAAGTATGAGTATAATCGCTAGAATTATTACCACTCCTTTCAATCCCATTACTAGCTTAAGGAGGTTTGGTTTAAAATGCTTTTGGAGAGCATCAGATTTTTAAGCTGGATTTCCTTATAGGTTGACATGGTGGAAAAGAGGGGTGTTAAACAGGTTATCATTGAAGGCGATTCTCCTGTTAAAGATCATCTAAAGGAACGCGCACGAGACCGTTTCATCTCTCAAGGCGCTGTTTCTGAAGCTTCAACTGCGTTGAGCGGATCATTTATCGTGCCATTTGCTAGGGCCTTGGGAGCTAATGCTGCACATATCGGATTCATTAGCGCGTTTTCTGGTCTTATCGCTCCCCTGGGTAATCTTTGGGGATCGAAACTTATGGAGAGACATTCTCGTAAGTGGATTCATGTTGTTTTTACGGGATGGTTATCTTTTGTTTGGATCCCGATTATTCTCCTTGCATTTCTATATACTCGTAATTTGGGTGTACCTTACTTACCTTACGCCCTCATTGTGCTCTATTCGATCTATATTTTCTTTAGCGCAGTCAAGGATCCTCCCTCATTTTCTTGGATAGGAGACCTTGTACCCGAAGAGCAACGCGGGCATTACTTTGCTCGACGTAATAAGGTGATTGGATGGACCGGAGTGGTGATGTTTTTGCTTGGAGGTACCGTACTTTATTTCTTTGAGAATCAGCCATACGTTCTTGCAATTTACTCGCTTGTGTTTATTGCCGCCATAGTTTTACGAGTTGTTTCACTATATCAAGTAAAACACATTTATTGCCCTCACTTCAAGTTGCATAAGGGGTACTATTTCTCATTCTGGAGTTTCCTAAAGAGATATGATAATTTTGGCAAGTTTGCTGTCTTCCAAGCAGCTTTTAATCTTGCAGTTATGGTCGCCTCACCTTTCTTTGCAGTTTATATGTTACAGGAACTTCACTTCAATCTATTTTGGTTTACTGCTGTGAGTTTGAGTTCGACTGTGTTCTATCTGCTTTTGACTCCGCTAGCTGGAAAGTTCTCTGATCGCTATGGTAATTTGAAACTACTCTATATTGCTGCTTGGGCATTCCCGGTAACGCCCTTGCTTTGGCTTTTCTTGAAGGATCCTATTTTACTTTTCCTTCTTCCTGGTTTTACTGCTGGATTGGGTAACGCTGCGTTAGGTATTGGATCCACTAATTTCATGTACGAAGCTGTATCGTCTAAGGAGAAAAGAGGTATTTGCTTTACATATTCGAATATTCTTACCGGCATAGGGGTTTTCCTTGGATCGATTATTGGAGGCCTTATGATTGAGTATCTTCATATTACGTTCATGAATACTTTCTTGTTCGTGTTCGTAGTGGCTGCTGTGCTTAGATTTATTGTGGCTTTCGCGTTCGTGCCGCAACTTAAGGAAGAAAAAAGACATGAAAGATTGCGCGGATTGAGTTGGGATGCTCTTCATCCTTTCAGAACGGTACATACTGATTATGTCTGGTTCAAGAAGTTTGTTCATCAGAAATAGTGTGCTTTCATAAAGTTTATAACGCGTCTGGCTTATCCTGATTTAATGTTTTCGAAGAAGCAGCCATGCCCGAAATGTAAGTCCTCTATTCAGGTCGATTTCGATTTTTGCCCACATTGTGGAGTAGATATCCGAGATCCTGAGAAGGAGATGCAGGATTACGGATTACTTGGCAAGAATGACATGGTGCAGACGCCGACTGTAGGTGGAGGTAGCATGGGCTTTAGCGATAAGTTACTTAATTCTATTTTTAATCAGTTGATGAAGGCTCTCGAGCAGCAGATGCGTGCTGGAGCACAGCAGGATTCAAATGCTGTAAAATTGCCGAATGGTATTGTGATGACTGTTAATACGCAAAGCAAGGCGGCTCCCAAGGCTGCTAAGCGTAGAACTCTTAGTGAAGATCAAATGAAGCGTCTGGCTGCGCTTCCACGAACTGAAGCTAAGACAGATATACGAAGATTGAGTGATCGCGTGCTTTATGAGTTGAAGGCTCCAGGTGTTGGGTCTGTAGATGACGTCATAGTGTCAAAAGTTGAGTCAGGTTATGAGGTGAAAGTGATTTCAGATAAGAAAGTGTATATCAATAGTTTGCAGCTTGACTTGCCTTTGAAGGGATACTCATTGAACGAGCAAGGTGTTACTTTTGAGTTTGCTTTGCAGTAATATGATTTCTAAGGGCAAAATACTAGGCGTGCGCAACACTCGGATGCTGTATGGTTCACATTTGCCCCCGAAGATAAAACATTGAATCTCTTGGAAGGGATTTTTGATCTTTACGACTTACTTTATGATGATAAGAGTCATGATGTTCTAAGGTACTACTCTTCTTACACCAAGGGAGGGATTTCCATTTTGTTAAGGAAACTAAGGAGATAGTTGCTTATTTTGTATTCACCAAAGATCGCGCCCACCTCATTTTAAGAAAGATCTTGAAGTGGAAAAAATTCGATGATCTCATTATGGATAATTTCAAGTTTGCTAAAAGCAGGCCAAGAAAGCAGTAATTATTTTTCGTTATACTTCTTCCAGGCCCTTGAGAAATGGGGCGTCTTCTTTATTTCTTCTAAAGTGCCTTGAGAGACTATCTTCCCGCGCTCAAATATGTAAATGTAGTCGAAATATTTCAACAAGTGAAGCCTGTGGAGAGCAGAGATTATTGTTTTATCCTTGAATTGCGCTAATATTCCCTCATATATTGCAATCTCATTGAGCGTATCGACGCTGCTGGTCGGCTCGTCCATAAGAAGGATATCGCTTTCCTGTGCTGCCAGAAGGCCTCTTGCAAGGGCAAGGCGCTGTTTTTCGCCTCCGCTCAGAGAGACTCCCTTTTCCAGAACGTTTGTCTGAAGGCCGTTAGGAAGGCGCTTTGCAACTTCAGAGAATCTTGCCAGCTTCAGTATTTTATTCATATCTGCTGTTTTTACTGGAAGATCCATTGTTATGTTGTAACGTATTGTGTTGTTGAAGATCTCTGGGTCCTGAGGTATTAGTGTAACTGCGTTTCTTATTTTATCGAATCCCGCCGCATCTGCAAACTCATTAATTTTGACTACGCCATTTTCAGGCCTGTCTAGGCCGCGAAGTAAAGAAAGCATGGTGCTCTTGCCAGAGCCTGAAGCCCCAATAAGCGCGACCTTCTGGCCCCTGTGAAATGTGAAATTTATGTTATCGATATGGTAACTTTTTCCTGTTTCGTCATGGGTGAATGAGACGTTTTCCATCTGTACTTTTTTCCAATCGCTTGGCAGATTTTGTTTGCTTTCAGATTCTACTTTCCCGTAGGCTTCTTCTATTGGATAGGCATTTACGAAACTCGCGCTGTATTTGACTACGCGGCCATAGAGAGAGGCAAACCTATGGAATGTACGCCCTACAGTGTCGAGATAGCCGTAGAGGATGTAGAGTGTGCCCACCATTATCGTGCCCACGGTGTGATAATCACTCCATGCGCGCCATGCAATCGTGAGCACGGTCATGGCAGAGATAGCCAGGCTGGCAAATCCCCATTTTATCTCGTTCAAGATAACTGTCTTCTTTTCCAGAGGGTAGCGCGCCATCAGCCTTGAGTCTATCTCTTTTCTGACCGTCTTTTTTAGGCGGAGGGTGACTACCGTTATGACATTGCTTATGTAGTCAAAGACTGCGGCAGCGGCTTTGTTTCCAAGTATATTGATTTCTTTGTATTGCTCATTGAGCTTTCGGTCCATGCGATAGATAATGTAAATCGTACAGAATGAGAATATCGTTGCTATTATCGCCGCGCGTATGTCGAAGAAGGTTAAGATTAAAATCGAGCCTACTATGTTGACAAGCGAATAATAAATCTCAAACGTGGTGTGGCGTGCAAAGTTTGCCATTGAACTCGAGCCGTTGTTTATCTTATCTATAGTGTCTCCTGAATGATGATCTTTGTGCCATTTTATTGGCAGCTCTAGCACTTGTTCTATTTTTCTATTGACGTAATTTTTTTGTGTGATAAACCCGGCCATCTGTTCCAGATAACGCGCCAGACCGTGGAATGCCCAAAATCCAAGAGTTAAGAAGAAGAGCAGGACTATCCATCCTATCAGCCTGTTTAACTCAGTATTTGAATTGACTTCTTGTTGGATTATATTAAAGATGTGGCCGATTACTAGGGGGTTCATGAGACCGATGACGCCGGCTACCACGAACAATATGGTATAGATGACGAATGTTTTTTTATTCTTCCCTAGATGATTCCATTCTTCGAGGAATAATGTGGAAAATGCGTTGCGCTCTTTTTTCATTTGAAATGATCGCGCCATGATTTGAACATGGGACCCCCACTGTATCAGAGTGGTGCTCTAACCAGGCTGAGCTACGCGATCTTAATTGATGTTACAAATAAGGCTTTTTTAAGGCTTTGGTTTTGAGCTAACACTAAGGGTAATAAAAAATAGAAGAAGAAAAAAAGAAAAATAAAAACACGATTTAAGCTGCTTTTACGCGAGCTGTGATCGTGCCTGTAGATGACAATTCAATTGTAGAGGTAGGTCTCAAGTAATTAAGACTAATGCTTCCTCTTACCGTTGTATCTGCTGTTAGTTCTGGACTGCAAGGAACTGTCAAAGGTACACTACTTCCTGCTGCCAGATTCTGACCGTAGGTTAATGTGCCACAACCTGATATTCCTGAGATGGATACTGATGTGATATTTACTGTCTCACCTGCACCATTCTGAATTTCAAGTGTAATGCCTGTTGTATTGACCTTACCTGCTGGGGCTCCGAATGGGGCTCCAATGAAGTAACTGTCTTGAACGAACCGTCCTGGGCTGAAAACGCCGAAGTAGGCGAGTACGCCAATCGCTATAATAGCTGCTAGGATGGCCCATCCATAGGTCATCAAGAATTCCATTGCTGCTTGTCCTTTATTATTGCTATGCATGGTTTCACCTCCTTTTAGCTCTCTCAAGATTGTGGTTTGACGACGAAGAGCTTTATAAATATTCGTATGGGCGAGGGCTTACTCAAGAGGGAGAAAAACATTAAAAGTAGTAGGCTTTTATGGGCTATAGGATGTTTATATGAAGAAAGGAACATGGCAAGAGGCGGTTAATAGCTTCCTTTTAGGATGGAAAAAGAGAAAAGAGGTTACCGGAGCGCTTGTTTGTGGAAGTTATGTAACTGGAAATCCAAGCGAGCATTCTGACATAGACCTCCATATTGTGCTTTCTGAAAAGACGAAATGGAGAGAGCGAGGTAATGTCTTTGTGAATGGGTATCTTATAGAATATTTTGCTAATCCTCCTGGTCAAATTAAGAACTATTTTGAAGAGGATCATAAAGATAACGCTTATCTCTCTCCTGTAATGTTCATCAGTGGTAAGATTCTCTTTGACAAAAAGGGAGATGTTGTTAAGTTAAGGAAGCTTGCTGCGACATTCAAAGCGAAACCTTTTCCTGCTCTCGACAAAATCTCTCTTGAGCTGAAGAAATACGCCTTATGGGACGCGCTAGATAACCTCAAGGATAATTATGGCAAGAACCGAAGTGACTTTTACTATATTTATTATAATGCACTCAGGAAGATCTATGAGGTGTATGCAGCGTACTTGCGTGTGCCTGTCAATAGTCCCGATAGGACACTTTCTCTTTTAGCGGATGGTGTTGCCTTGAAGAAATACTTACAGAGTGCTTTTCCTGATAGGATATTTGTAAATTTGTTTATTGATTCGATTAAAATTGATAAGAGAGATGCTATGCTCAAAAATTTCGAGCGGATTAGTGCGCATGTATTCTATGCTATGGGCGGATTTGCTATTGATGGATGGAAAATAAGATCGCCTGTAGATAAGAAATCTATCTGGAATGATTAAGTTGCTAGATGACTTGCGTTGTAGTAAGCTAGATGGGTGCTGTCAAGCCTAAACCATGTGGACATGCCGCTGACTCCGTTTGTTGAGGGGTTTGAGGCGCTGAAGTAAATGTAGTCTATAACTGACTTTTGTTGTGTGGGGACGCCTTGGGCTGCTAGTTTCTGGAGATTTACCATTGATTCTACTCCGTAAGGGCTTGCTGTGAAGTTGCCTTGCAATCTGTTGAGAAAACTTGGGGCGTCTGTGTGGTCTCTGTAGTAAGATGTGAGGGAGTGGTTTGATAGTGCGCTGACGTTTGTGCCTTGGACGAATGTTGTGTGAGGTGTGCGCTTGACTTTGTTACTTACGAGGCCGCCAGTATTTACGATATAAACAGGGTCTTCCATTCCATCGATTGGTACTTGAGCCACAAGTGAGAGTGAGCGATTCCAACCTGCAAGATTACCTTTATCTTGCATAACAAGTGTCGTGTTCAAGACAATATCAAGATACCATGGGCTGCTTTGTCGCAGGTAGAGTTGAGGATTGGAGAGTGTTATGTTGATGTTGAGTTTCTGGGCGCGTGTTTGAAGCGTGGATTCTACGTCTGAGATTTTTATTCCTATGAAGAGTGATTCGTTGATTTGTTGATAAGTTCCATTATATGCTAATTCTTGGAAAGATGCTTCTGGATTTGTGATGTATGTGCCTTGTTGTGCGATGTGGTCTGTGAATATGAAAACTGCTCGGAAACCCATGACATATAATTGTCGCTCAAGATCGTTTTCACTTGCTGAAAGAAATTCGTTCATACTTTGCACGCGTTTTTTTAGTGATGATCTGTCTGAAGGTATGGTTGAAATGGCATAAGTTAGGAGCAGAATTGTTGCTATGACTAGGACTAGTGCTGTGAAGAAAACTCCTTTTTTGTTTGACTTTAGCGCCATACGCGTATCTGTACCTCGGTTGCCCATGTGTATGGAATGCCTGTGAGTTCACTTAGTTCTATTTCTATATCCGATGGAGTTAGAGTTAGATCGACTTTGAGATCGCTGTCGAGATCAAGTGCAGCTAGGAGATTATATGCTGCTGCTTGCGCTGCGTCGTTCGCGTCATAGATGAGACTTGAGGTCTGGTATCTGCAAGTATCAGTGCCTGCATAGTTTGATGGGATGTTGATCGTCAAGTTTGTGTTGTCTTCAAAATCAATGGTCCAAATGCATCCTGCCGCACGAGCGGCTATTGGAGAATAACCTGTTGCATTTTTCACGAATGTTTGAATTACTTTGTTGGAGGCCGAGCCGCCCGAGATGTTGGTAGGTGCTGCAGCAGTTGTAAGTGTTAAGGTGTTTGATGTGTTTAGTACACTCGTAGGAAGTGTGACTACAAATGGGTCTCCAAGTGGGAGATAAGTTTGACCATAGCGTGTTAGATTATATGCTACGACATTGTTCAGCTTGATTAGTTGTGTCCATCGTGCTCCGGAATACGAAGTCACTCGTGCCTCTGTTACTGTTACGCTTGGAGGCACGGTAAACTGTGCGTTTGTCGTGTTTAAGAATGGGGTTTCTGTTGAAAGTTTTAGGCCGAATGGTGTTGAAGGAGTTGTGTAATTAGTCTCGATGTATGAATCGCTGAATATCTGAGAAGTGAATCCTGATGATGGTTGTGAAGATTGAGTCGAATATGCGATTTGCACGATGTCTTGAGCAATCGTGCTGTAGATTTGCTGAAGTGTTGAGGCGTTGCTGCTGGCGTAGAAAGTTCCATTGCCGCAGCTTGCTATACTCTGCATTGTTCTTAGGGCGAAGCCGCATGTTGAGATAGGGCCGAATCCAACTGAATAGACTGTTGTATTAATGAGTGTGCGCGTTCGACATGAACTGTAGTTTGCATTCAGTGCAGCGAAGGAATTTGTTTCTGTACAGGCATCACCATCAAGAGTACATGAAACTCCAGATGAACTGACACCTTCATAGGCAAGTGGGAATGTGAATGTCCTGTTCCAGACGGTAGTGTATTCAACTATAAGTCCTCCTTCTCCAACTGCATATGCACTTCCGTTGAGATGGATAAGATCGTGAAGAATATCTTCTTGTGTACTATATACGCTGCTCCAGCTTGAGCCTCCTGTCGTGCGGATAATTATGGATTGTCCTGCGTCTCCACCTAATGCTTCAATGTGCGTGCTGTTTTTTGCTTCTATGGCATAGAGGTTTTGCGATGTTGGTGAGCTTTGCGTGCTCCATGAACTGCCAGAGAATCGTACAATTAGACCATCATCTCCTACGGCATAGGCGCTTGTCGTGTTGGCAACATCAACTCCTTCCAGGTTAGTATTTGAGCTACCTGAATAATCAAGCGTCCAGGTTGTTCCTCCGTTTGTTGAACGATAGATGCGTGCACGGTTACTATACGAGCCCACAGCGAGAGCGTGTGTGGTGTTGAATATACTTACTCCGTAAAGTGTTGGTGTGTTTGAAATAGTTGCTGCTGTACTCCATGAGGTTCCATTCCATCTTAGTACGCGACCTCTCGCTCCTACTGCAAGAGCGAATGTGTTGTTGAACCAATCTACGCGATGGAGTGTATTGCTAACAGGAGAAGTTTGGTTAATCCACAACGTTCCATTCCATCTAAGAATTGTTCCAGACTCTCCTACTGCGAAACCTGCCGTGTCGTTCAGCATGTCGATATCGAGGAGATTGTTGCTCGTTGGCGAAGTTATATTGTTCCATTGGGTTGCTGTTTTGTTTACAATGACTCCCAAACTTCCAACGGCCATGGAATTTGTTAGTGCTCCAATACCTGTTAGGTCTGTGCATGTGTTCGTGCTTCTTCTATTTGTTACTCCATCCGTCATAACTACAATGAATTTCATGCGCGAGCTATTGCTTTGTGCTTGGAGTATGGTGTGCGCACGATTGATTGCGCATGAGACACATGTTGCTCCACTTGGGCTGTATGCGCTGATGGTGTTGTTCAGTAGTGTGAAGTTGCGTGTTAGATCGACATAACTACCAGCATCGTTTGAAAAGGATACTAAACCTACTCTACTTAGTGTACTTGAGTTGATTATTGTTTGAGCGAAATCTTTGTCAAGACATTTGGCAAGACTGATACGTTTTGTCGATGAGGCTGTTAGGGATGCGCTATCACAGTTGCGTGCTGTTCCTGAAGTGTCGCTGTCCAATCGCCAGTCCATGCTACCAGAGACGTCAGTTATGAGTACTACGTCGAATTCTTGTTGGATACCTGTGAATGAGGTGTTCTCTATCCAGACTCTCAAAGGAGTTGTTGTGTTACTTAGCGCGTTGTAATCTAAGAGTGCGGCGAGTTGTGTGTTTGAAAGAACTACAGTGGTTTCTCCTGATGATGAGCTGTTGAATACAGTGACGTTTCCTATTAGCATCTTTACTGGTTGCGTGCTGTTGTAGTGAAGGGAGATGCTCATCTGTTTAAGTGTAGATGGTATGGAAAGACCGTCGTAGATGTTTACTATGCCTTTTACTCCTGGAATGTATTGCTTTGGTAGTTGCGTGTAATCAACGTCCCCTTCATATGATAGTTTGAGCATACCTCCGGCGATATAGACTTGAGATCCTCGGAATTCAAGTGTGTTTGATCCTGTATGGAAAAGCGAGGGCGATATAGTGAAGTTACGCGGTTGCTCGATGGTCGTGGATGCGTTGTATGCGCCAGCGTAGACCCCATTTACATAGAGAGTGTAGTTTTTACCCGCTGCAATTTCGAGTGTGGCTCTTGTTAAGTTGCCGTAATATTCCGCGGTGATAGTGAGATTACCGTCTCCTACGTATCCTCCAATGTAGATGTATTTTGTTTGTGCCCGAGATGATAAAAATGAACGTGCGGAAAACCCTGTGACGCTTTCTCCTTCTTGGATTCCTGTTACAAATTGCCTTACTGTGTCAATCTGGTGCGCTTCTTCGTAAGGTGTGGCGTTGTTAGAGGCAATTAGGGTTGAGCCATACCAGATTCCAATATTTTCTTTTGTTTCTATTCTGTCTAGAAATACTGATGCTATTTCTCCTGCACGAGTTTTGTTTGTTACATAGTATCTACCAATGACTTCTAGGGCAGATGTGTTTGTGTCCTTTATCTCCCCTGAACTGATAAGTGACTGGATGTAAGGGCTACTTACTTCACCGATCTTTACAGCACCTAGTGTGTTGAGCACATCATAATGTAGTTCTGCTGTGTTTTCAGTGTGGCGTATAACAAGATAGCCTGCACCAACGAGGGTTACAATGAGCATGAGGGCTATTACTGCGTCAATACTGAAGAATACGCCCCTTTTTTGTCTCATTTTAATTCCAGATTACTACCCTTATAGTAACTGGTTGATTTCTGTAGAGTGAGAATCGCGTGACTTGGATGAGATTCTTTGGTTGCGAAGGTATGCGACCGATACCGACAACGGGATCTCCTGCAATAAGCATTTGGTCTGTGAAATTGACAAAATAATCATCGCCTGTTCTAAGCATTCTCTTTGTGGCGTTGTAATCTAATTGCGTGAGAGAGTACCATTCATCTAGTTTGGTTTGATTTATCTTGTCCTCTGTAAGGATTCCTATTGATATGACTGATGTACGATTCCAGTTTTCTGGTTGACCTGTAGTGAGGAGCGTGTTTGCAACGCGTTCGCCTATGGCATTCATTTGATCAAGTTGACGCTCGCCTCGGCTTCCAAGTTGGTAACTATAGAGATACATAAGTGTCATCCCAACCATGATGACTGCGGCAGCTATCATTAAATCAATACCCCATGCCTGCCCTGCTTTTTTAATCATCCTCTTAGTATAAGCGCTTCAGACTCTTTCCTTCATATGGTTTCTTATCGACATCTATGCCGTCTTTTTCTATGTTGAATTTGTAAACGTTTTCTGCATGTTTAGTGCCTCGCATTTTAAGGATTTCTATATAGCGCTCGCGTTTGGATCTGCTGCGCAAATAGTAAAGCAGAATTATCGAATCTGATTGGAACTCGATGGCTTTATGGTCTATCGATTCTTTTAGGGGATCTCCTTCGTACGTGAGTACTGTTGTGCAACCCCAAGCGCTAATCATTTTGAATAGTGAAAGAGCCGCTTCTCTCTTTTCTAGTTGTTTGTCGAAAAGGAGTTCGAATGAGGTAATGCTGTCAATGACGATGCGAGTAATTTTGTTTTTCACTACTAGTGACTCGATAGCTCCTCCACCTTCTTCTAACATCACTCGGATCTTTTCAGGAGCGTATTCTAAGAATAGGAACAATCCTTTCTTTTCATATTCCTCAAGGTCCCAGCCGAATTCGAGCATATTTGCATAGACTTCTTCCTTGCGTTCTTCAAAGGTAACGTAGAGGCATTTTTCGCCTTTATCCATCCCGGCCTTAAGGAATTGTATTGCAAAGATTGATTTTCCAGTACCTGAACTGCCTATTAGGAGATTTGTCGACCGATTTTCAAAACCGCCTTCAATGAGGTTATCAAGACCTGATACGCCAGTAGGAATCCGCTTATCTCTTGACCTCTCTTTTAGTGCAACCATGCTGCTACTATCCTCGCAGCTTATAAAAACCTAACTAAAGAGGCCGCCGAAGTAGCTTGAGAGAATCGTTTTGATCCCGAAGAATACCGAGAGACTGACTATTACAAGAGGGATGAAGTATTTGATGCCTGCCTTTTCATCTCCCTTGCCCACCATGCCTAAAACTAGACACCCTAATAGATTAGTTGCTAAGATGAATAATATTGCATAGTAGGTTACGAATGTTGGAGTTATGGCTATTGTTGTTAGGGTGAATGGTAGTTGCTGCGCTCCTGCATCTACTGGCGGAAGGGTGGCTAGGATGTGTGATAGCGTATCGACTAAGACAGTTGAGAGACTGAATAGCAGAGGAGCTCCTACTGCAATTGCGAAACAAATAAAGATCACGTACATTAGGACGCTTGAAGCTGCACGCTTTTCTACGAAAGCACGTTCGCGTACATTTGTTGCTGTTTCTTGAAGGAGTGTAGCGAGGTTTCCTCCAGAGCGGATACCGCTCACTAGTAAAAGGAGCGTTTTACGGATGCGCTCTGATTCGATACGCTCAGCCATGTCTTTAAGACTACGTTCGATTTCTTTACCTGTGACGAGGTCCTTGCCTAGCTTGAAGATTTCCTTGTCAAGTGGAGCGAATTCTTCTCTCGCGCTTAGAAGAAGAGCTCGGTCTATAGTCATACCTGCACGTAAGTTGCTTGACATCATTTCAAGAAAGTCTGGGAAAACGTCTTCCATCTTTTTGACTTCGTTTGTACGTTGAAGGCGTTTATTTGCTACGATGATAAATGCTGCAAGGCCTGTACCTATGATTATTGAAATTGTCGAGGCGACCCAGCTTTTGCTAAGGTAAAATGTTATGATTCCGATAAGGATGACTACGCCTGCCGCTATCTGAATCGGTCTTGTTTTGACCATGAATGGTTGCGGAGGTGTTTGGGAAATCATGTTAGAACAAACTTGGTCGCAATGAGCGCATCATACCAAGGAATGTGATTTGTATAAGCATGACAAGCCCAAAGAGACCTATGAATAATCCTATTGTAAGGGCCTTGCCGAGTCCTACTAGTGAAGAAATAACGGTAAGGAATGTGATGGCCAATGCAGGTAGAATGACTGAAACTAACATGTAAAACATAATTAGAGGGTTTAGCTTGTTACCGTAACTTTGTATCTGGAGAATTTGTTCTTCTCCAAGTGAGCGTCTGCTTTCTCTGATGACGATAGCAATATCGCTTCCCGCCTTCATCCCATTACTTAGCTGCCAGAGTGTACGGCGCAAGAAAGGAGAAGTGTTGCGTTTGCCCAGTTCGTCTAGAACATCTGTTTGAGGACTACCTGCATTGATCTTCTTCACTGCTTTTTTGAATTCTGCACTTAGTTCTCCATAATCGGAACCTGAGATGTTAACTAAAATGCTGTACAAGGGAACGCCCGAGTTCAATTGAACAAGCATGTCTTCGAGTGCAGGAATAAGATTTCTTTCAATATCTCTTTCTCTACGGGAAGCGTATACCTTCGGGTAAAGGAGCTGAGAAAATGCAATGAATCCAGCAAACGCTATGGCTAGACCTGCGGCCCATAGATAGAATTGTGAAACATGGGCAAAGAAGAATCCTGTTGAGACTACGACGTAACTGACAATAATGCGGACTAGAAGACCACGAAGGACCACCCCTATGTATTCTTCTCTTGTGATCGGAGCTTCAACAGCTTCTAGATTGCGTTGGAATGTAGAATCTTTTTTTCTGGAGATTAGATTCGCGAATGGTTTTGATTTAGCTCTTAGTTTTTCAGTTGCTGCGAAAGTGAAGGGTATCTGAAACTTCATTTTTTCGCGCCCAGTATCGCCTGCGGATCATCTTTTTCCATTGCTTTTTTCAATGAAGTGGTGTCTCTGTAGTACGCGATCATAATTTTTCCGAAGCTTACGAGGTCACGAAGATTATGTTTTATCATCCATGTTAAAATGTCTTTTTTTTGCGTGAGCGCATCTGCTATCTCTGTTTGTGACATTCCGGTGTTTCTTTCAATATCTTCGAAGAAACGTGAGCTTTCACTATGTCTGATCATACGGTCCTCTTCAGGTAGCCATCTGTAGAGGAGATTGGCACGGGCGTTTTCCTTATCTGCTTCGAATTCGGCGACTTGGAGTACGCGACGTATACCTCTTCTTCTATCTCTGAACATTGTTACGTTCAGGTTTACTGATTTGAGCAAGTTAGGCGGGACATTGATTGGAGGATTGACTAGACGAGAGATTGTTTCAGTTGCTGAATCGGCGTGCACAGTTGCGTATACTGAGTGACCGGTATGCATTGCCTCGAATAGTACCATGGCTTCTTCGTGTTTACGCATTTCTCCCAGGATGATTCTATCTGGGCGCATTCTAAGTGAGTTGATAAGAAGGTCGAGCATTGAAACTTCACCCTTACCTTCTGGGTTTGGTGATCGTGTGACTAATGGTGTCCAGTAAAGAAAATCAGGCAGCATAAGCTCTCGTGTGTCTTCCATACTGATGATTCTCTGGTTTGGAGGGATGAAAGGAAGACAGGCGTTAAGGAACGATGTCTTTCCTGAAGCTGTGCCCCCTGAGACTAGAACGTTCATTTCGTATTCGATAGCAAGCCAGATGAGTGCTGCGATGTCAAGGTCACAGGTCTTCGAATTAATTAAATCAATCATTGTGTAAGGATCTCTGGCGAATTTTCTGATAGTGATTGTGCTTCCCTTTGTGTCAACTGGATAGAGTACGGCGTTAATACGGTCGCCGGTTACTAAGTGAGCGTCAAGTAGTGGAGTTAGAACTGTGATCTGGCGACCTACGCGACGGGCAATGATGTTGGCGTAATTGATTATTTCATCTTCTGTGTTGACGCGCACGTTTGATTCAAGCCAGCCGTAACGTTTATTGTATACTCGCACATTTTCTTTTGCAGACTGAATAACTATTTCTTCTAGCGAGGGGTCATTGATGAGAAATTCTATTTTTCCAAGGCCAAGCATTTCTTGAATAAGTGTCCCAACTAAGAATTCCTCTGTCTCTTTTTGAAGCGAAGGGACCTTTTCCTTGAGAAGATTGGTGGCATCGTTAATGAATCGTTGCTTTATGGCTCCAAATGCTTCTGGATCTGTAAGCTCTTTCATACTGATGTTCATGACTGCTACTAGTTCGTTTCTGATCTCGTTAAGAAGTGCTGCCGTAGCAGGAGAGAGCTGCGGCATTGAGAGTTCATAGCGAGCTGCTTCTTTTTCTTTTCTTATTATTACTTCGACCTTGGCTTTGTCAACTTCTATAGGGTAGCGCTCGAGAACATCTGTTTTGTTTTGCGTGGCTTGTTGCACTATCGCGTGTTTAGCTTTTTCATGAGGGGCGTGCGTGGCTGAATGTTCTGTATGTTCTTTTGGAGCTGCAGCTTGTTCATGTGGGTGTACATGAGTTACTTTCTTCTCTTCTCCCTTATGGTGTGGCTTTTGCTTGTTCTTCATTGAGCACGAGTTCTGGGTCGCCGAACTTTGGATAACTGAGCGTCGCGAGATTTGCCGACTCGAGTATCTTTGCCCACTCTAGAGCATTATCTTCTGAGAGGTGAAATGAAACGGCTATGGCTCCTAGTTTTAGACGCTTCTTTTCTTTGAGAAGCTCGAAGAGTGTATCAAGATCCGTTCGTGATTTTCCTGCCTTTGCTTGGGGCTGTATCATGATGGGTGCCGGCGTAGCTTTCTTGATAGCTATTTTTTCGACGACAAATCCTGCCGCAAGAACTAGAACGAGTGCTATCCATTCGCCTATGATAATCATTTGTGAGAGTGATGGAAGTTTTGGATACTTTGCAGCCAGTGTGCCTTTGACGTCATCTGTTATCGCGTAACCTGAGACTCCTCTTTCACCGAATCCTGCTATTCCTGTACCGTAGAATGCAAGATGAACGCTGGTATGTACTATAGCAAGAACTATGATTAATCCTGTCAGGAATCCTAAAACAGACTGGCTACCTCTTTTTTTCATCGGGAACTTTTAAATATCCGGGTTCTTTGAGGAATATAGAGTTTATTTTATAAACTTACCGAAGTATATGAGGTGTGTTTCTCGAGGACAAATCAGCAGTGAGTATCTTATCTTAGTTGGCTTCATAACCTTCCTTGTTCTAGTGTTGCTTGGAGTGTCTGTTTTCTATACTTCTGTCACGCGAGATAAGGTTTTGTACAATAATCTTGACTTCTATGCAAAGGATATTGTGAATAGTGCTGAAAGCGTATATTACGCTGGTGAACCTTCTACTACCATCATTAAACCTTATCTTCCACAGGGAGTTAGATCGATTAATGTGACTAGTACTGGTTTGTATATCAGTATATCTACTAGTGGAGGTTCGGCTCTTCTTGCTTATCCAAGCAGGGTGCCTTTGACCGGAAGCCTTTCGACTGGAGAGGGCGTGAGAAACATTAGACTTACTGCTCAGCCTCAGAGTGTTCTTGTGGAAGAGGCGTCATGAAAGGGCAGTCCGCGCTTGAGTTTATGTTGCTTGTCGGGGTTGTTATGTTCTTGTTTGTAACTCTCTATGGAGTTCTTAATCTCCAACTTTCGGAACAGGCAAAACAGGGTGTGTATGAGAGTTTGCTGGATCGTATTCAGGCTGTTCAGGATGAGATCGGGCTTGCTTACGCTGCTGAAAATGGTTATCAAAGAGTGTTTACGCTAGAACCGAAAGTTTACGGGCTGACTTATAATATGACTCTTGTTGACGGTTTTGTTTACGCTCGAACGCTTAACGGGAATTTTGCTATTTCGCAGCCAGTTCTTAATGTAAGTGGGCAGCTTATTATCGGTTCGAATGTTATTAAGAAGGCCAACGGAGTTGTATCAATTAACCAATAAACTCCCTCGCATAGATTTAAAAATCCTCTTTTATAGGACATAGAATGGCACACGGAATGTATCATTATATGCGACAGGCATGGAAGAATCCTGATAACGAGACACTTAAGAATCGTATGATTGAGTGGAGACGCGGTAACGCTGCTGTCGTCGTTGATAAGCCCTTGAGACTAGATCGGGCTAGAGCTTTGGGATATAAGGCAAAGAAGGGTTTTGTTGTCGTACGTGTTAAGATTTTGCGTGGCGGTAGAAAGAGAGAAAGAATGGGCGTTAAGGGAAGAAAGTCACGAAAACAGTACGCTCGTAAGATTCTGAAGATGAGTTATCAGTGGGTTGCTGAAATTCGAGCTGGTAAGAAGTTCCCTAATCTTGAGGTTTTGAATTCATATCCTCTTGCTAAGGATGGGAAGTATGGATTTTACGAAATTATTATGGTTGACCCTACTAAACCTGAAATCAAGAATGATAAGACTATCAATTGGATTGGAAACTCACGAAAGCGTGCTGACCGCGGCCTTACTAGTGCTGCTAGAAAGTCGCGTGGATTGAAGACAAAGAGTAGAACTCTCAAGGTACGACCTTCTGGAAGAGCTTGGAATAGAAGAGGTAAGTAATTTTTTATGGTCCAAAGAGATCCTAGCAATAACTTGGCTGATTTATCAAAAGTTCCTATCGATCAGTTAGAGCCACTTTATCTTCTTGGTGATGATGGTCAGAGAACTCTACAGACTTTTGGGCTAGCTCCTAGATGGCAGTATGATTCTGGAGATCGGGTGAAGCAGAGTTTAAGCACATTAAATATGCAGGATGTGTTTGATATTATGTATGGTCGCCCTTGGAATCCTCAAGCTGATTCACTTGGTTGACTATCCTGTTCTTTCTTGTAGTTTGGATTGAATTCGAATATCCATGGTTTGCGGCCTTTGCGAAGGGCCATGAGTAATGGAAGGCCGTTCTCTGAGAGCTTATCTGTTTTCTTGATTAGGGAGTTTGGAGGGAGGCTGTATGTCGCTTTGCATTCAGGATATTTTGTGCAGGCGGCAAACTGCTTCTTTGTTTTTTTGCTGTATTTTATTGTCAACATCCCAACTTTGCATTGTGGGCAGGGCATGATGATGTTTTGTTCTCTTTGTTGTTCTCGGAGTTCTTGCGAGCCTTCGACAAGTGCCTGCCCAATTTCAGCTTCTTTGAGTTTGAATTCACGTGCGATGGCCCCTATGATTCGCTCTGCATCTCCAAGTATTGCTTTTTCTTTTTCAGGTCGATTATCATCTTTGAGTTGAAGGTCTTCCATCTTTTCTTCAAGGTCTCGTGTAAGATTTTCATCGATAATGATTGGAGAATATTTTTCTAGTGATGCGATTAGTTTCATTCCCAATGGTGTGGCTTGTATGCTTTTGCCTTCAAGGTAGCCACGGTCGAAGAGCGTTTCTACAATCATCGATCTTGTGCTCTTTGTACCAAGATTCTTTTTTTCAAGTAGTGTGATGAGTGATGCTGGGGTGTATCTCTTTGGAGGTTGTGTTTCTTTCTCTGCGATTTCTACCTTGTCAATGTTTACTGGCCCATTAAGGTCTGGAACTGTCGATTCTTCGACTGTTGAAGGATAGATCTCCATCCAGCCCTTATCTAGAACTGCTGTGCCGTTGGCAGTAAATTTCTTGTCTTCTGCGGTAAGCATTCCATAGGTCCGTGCAAGAACTGCATCGGTGGCAAATGCGGCGATGAATCTTCTGACAATGAGCTCGTACAGCTTCTTTTCTTCGCCGTCAAGAGATGCAAGCTCACCTGTTGGATAAATTGAGGGATGAGCGGGATCTGACTTAGGACCTTCAACAGGATTTGTTCTTGTAGCTTTCTTTGCGAATGGAAATTGTTTTTCTAATTGCTTGAGTATCTTTTTTGGCTCGATTTCTGCTGGAATCTTTTGCGAGGAAGTTCTCGGATAAGAGATAATTCCATCAAGGTAGAGACTTTGTGCTAGCTGCAACGTTCTTGCTGGACTGATGCGATGCCATGCGTACATCTCTCTTTGTAGTGTTGTAAGGTCGAATGGGTAAGGTGGCTCAACATGCTCTGTTTTCTTTAGCGTTTGGGCGTTTGCTTTCTTTATTCCATTGAAACTCTCTAACTCTTCTTTGTTGAAAATATCCTTGATGTATTTGTAAGGAGTCTTGTGCGTGTGGGCGAATACCTGCCAGTAAGGTTCGGGTTTGAAGTCTGCAATTTCTCTTTCACGATCTACAATTATTTTGAGGGCCGGACCTTGGATTCTTCCTATTGATAATACGCGGAATGATCCTGCTTTTTTTATGGCTGACATGAGTGCGCGTGAGAGATTGATGCCGTAGAACCAGTCTAAATAATGACGCGTTTCGCCAGCGTATGCCTGTCCCCAATCGAGCGTCGGAAGCGGATGATCATACGCTTTCTCTAGCTCTGGCTTCGTGAGTGTGGAGAATTTCATACGCTTTGCGTCTTCTTGCCTCACTATAAAGCGCAAAATGTTCCATCCTATTACCTCTCCCTCTATGTCGTAGTCTGTTGCTACAACTACTTCGTTGGCACGCTTTGCCAACTTTTTGATTAGTTCGTAGTATCTTCTGGTGAAGGCGGCTTTTTCGTAAGAGGGTATCCATTCGGTCTTGAAGATAGGCCAACCCTTTTCGCCTTTTGCATAAGTTAGGTTGAAAAGATGGCCTACTGCTGAAGCGACAATGATTTTCTTTCCGCCGCGTGTAAGTTCATAGAAAGGAACATTGTTTTCGCTGTACTTGCGTGGATTGCCTAGGGCAGATGCGATCTTTAGAGCTGCCTGCGGTTTTTCTGTGATGATTAGAGTTGCGTCTCTTCGAAACTCTATTTCAGATGGAGCAACCTTTTCTTTTTTAGGACGAGCTTTTCTCTTTTTTGTTGGAGCTGGCCGATCATCGGATTCGGAACTTCCTGGGGATTCAATAGTGGTAAGCTCTTCCATAGATGGCTTCTGGCGCACAGTTTTCTCTACTGTTTTCTTAGGTTCAGTCATAGTAAGGAAGGATTCAACAGCGCTCATTTTGGCTTGTATTATGGAAGGTATAAAAGTATATAGTTATTTAGGCAGCGCAATCTGTTAATTCTCTAGATGCTATCATTTCGACTCTTCTTCTGATAGATTCGAGATCTGACTTACTCTCCGGAGGGAACAGGTCAATTGTTACTATTCTCCTGCCGCATTCGGCGTATAGTTCGCAGGTAACTCCCTGGTCTCTCTGTTTTAGTACTGTTAAAATAGCTTCATCAGGGCAAGAGCTTGGTCTTCCATCGTAAGGATTTTCGTTGACTGTTGTTCTGACACCGTACTTGATTGCAGGCATGATTATCTCAATCATTCTATATTTTAAGTATTATCGTGTTGGAATCAACAGCCTTAAAACCCTTGTTTTCCCCTTGGTGTTATGAGATATGAGATGAAGCCAGCGTTTGAAGCGCGAATGCGTGAGCTACTTCCAAATGCTGAAGACTTTGGTAAGTTTGATAAGATTATTCATACACAACCTCTTAATTACATAAGATGCAACACTCTCAAGATCGATTGCGATGTTCTGTTTGAGCGTTTAAATAAGAAGTGGAAAGTTGTGAGACCTTTTGCAAAACACAAGCACATTATGCGTATTGAAAGCGAGTTAGGGCCTGGCGAGCTTGGTAAATCCATTGAGCATCTATTGGGATACTATTATGTTCAGGAGATTTCTAGTATGCTCTCTGTACTTGCTTTGCAGCCAGAAGCAGGAGATTTTGTTGTAGACGTATGTGCCTCACCTGGAAGCAAGACGACTCAAATGGCTGCAGCCATGGAGAATAAAGGAACGCTCATTGCTAACGATATCAAGCTTGACCGCATCACTATTCTTGCTGCTAATATGGAACGCTGTGGAGTTAGCAATGATGTGCTCACTAGACTAGACGGGGTGACTTTATGTGATCGGCTTGCTGAGACGGGTTTCTTGGCTGACAAGATTTTGCTTGATGCGCCTTGTTCTGGAGAAGGAACGCTTAGAAGCAGCCCTAAGACATTCATCATGTGGAATCCTAAGATGGTTGACAAGTTGGGCCGTATGCAGAAGAAGCTGATTGCTCATGCGATCAAGTGTTTGAAGAAAGGAGGAAGTATTGTTTATTCGACTTGCACTCATGCCCCTGAGGAAAATGAGGCTGTTGTTGATTTTGCCTTGAAGAACTTTCCTGTTGAGATTGAGAAGGTTGAGCTACCCTTGAAGACGCGGGAAGGTATGACTTCATGGCGCGGCGAGACGTTTGATGAAAGAGTTAAACTCTGTCACAGAGTTTATCCACAGGATAATGATAGCGAGGGTTTCTTTGTTGCTAAGTTGAAACTTTTGGAGAATATTGAACGATGATTAGACTTTTGATGCGCTTGAGTGGAAAATTGATTGCTGTAGCCGCCATCATCAAAAAAGGAGATAGGATTCTGTTGACTAAGCGTTCACGGCTGATTGCAGATGGTGGCAAGTGGTGTTTGCCTGGAGGGCAAGTGAAGAAATTTGAACATGCTGAAGATGCTGTTGTACGCGAGGTTAAGGAAGAAATAGGGCTTGGTGTGAAGAAAGCACGGTTGCTTTTTGTCCATGAGGAGTTCTTGAAGCGTTTGCACTTACATGCGGCCGTTTTTACTTTTGTTCTTGACACGAAGGGAGAGCCTAAGGCAAACTGGGAAGTAAGTCAGATGGGTTGGTTTACCAAGAAAGAAGTTGAAAATCTGGATATGGCCTTTACTCATAAAGATATTGTGAGAAAGTTCTTCGGGGGAAAAAAATGAGCTTGCGATTGATGAGTTCAAGTGAGAAGAAGAAATTGATTACTTACTTGCATGAGCACTATGGTATTGGCGAAGAGAAGCTTGATTACACTTTCATTGAATCTGGTAAGGATAAGATACGTGTTTTTTCAGGAGCGCTAACTAGGGATGATTTGGCTGAGTTGGGAGATGTGTTACGAGTTGAAGGTGTCGGGCTTTACTGTTTGCGCAAGGAGAATTATGGGGTGCGATTTGGATTTGATGCCACGCAGATTTTCGCGGACGAGATTAAAGATCACTTTATCGAGCTGAGTGATGAGGAGTTCAGAGTTTGGATGAGCGGCAATGTTGTTCCTGGGGTGCAGGAGAAGGGAATTTATGTTGTGAAACACAAGGGCGATTGTTTAGGATGTGCTTTCCACGATGGTGCTAAGCTTTTGAATTATGTTCCTCGAGAAAGGCAGATGCGGCATTAAGCTGCTTCGGATGGGCTAGTAAGTCTGATGCGATTATCATACATTCTTAATTCTTCCCAACATGCTTTTACTGCTTCTGGTTTGTAATCTACATAACTCGTGAGTTCAAGTCTTAAGTTGACTTGTTGCTCGTAATCTGCTGTGCGATATTCTCCGGGAATTGCCATACAACGTTCTTCTATTTTTTCCATAGTGTAATCGCTCTTGTGCATTATTTAAGTTTTTTGCGTGCGTTCATATTCTTTCCGTCTAGCATTTAATTCTTCTCTTAGTGAATCTATAGTGTCTTGTTGAAGTCCGTGTCGACCGTGACTTGTTTTTGCGTTATCAAGGGCAACCATGCAGGGGTCATAGCTGTTTCTCACTTCTGCTCCTCCCCTTATCGCAGGGTCGTAAAGAATCTCAAATCCTGATCTCCGAATAATCTCAAGAGCCACATTTTTTCATGTTGCTTAGCTATATAAACTTGTATTTATTCGCGCAACTATGAAGGCAGAGGATAGAATTTCACTTGAGAAAGCAGGACATATAGCTACGCAAGCCGTGGCTTATGGGAAGTCTATTGTGAAGAAAGATATGCATTTGCGTGAGTTGGCTGAGCTTATTGAGAAGAAGATTGCTGCTCTTGGCGGTAAACCGGCTTTTCCAGTGAATTTGAGTATGAATGATATTGCTGCACATGCTACACCTTCATACGATTCTGAGGAGAAGGCTCATGGATTGCTCAAGGTGGATATTGGAGTGCATGTTGATGGTTGGATTGCCGATACTGCTTTTTCAGTAGATCTCGATGATAATGACTTGCATAAGCGCCTTATACACGCGGCAGAACATGCGCTTGCATCTGCGGTGGATGTGATTAAAGAAGGCATCGAGTTACGTTCTATTGGGGCTGCGGTTGAAGAGAGTATTATCGGGCACGGGTTTGTGCCGGTACATAATTTATCTGGACATGGCATAACGCAATATGATGTGCATGCTGGTTTGACTATTCCTAATTATGATAATGGTTCTACTGGATCTCTTGTTGAAGGTGTGTATGCTGTTGAGCCGTTTTCAACGAATGGACATGGTCGCGTGCGCGATGGTAAACCTTCCGGAATTTATCAGCTCTTGAAGGGGGGAGTGGTACGCGATAGAACTGCGCGAGAAGTTCTAATGTTTATTGATGAACATTATCAGACGCTGCCTTTTTGTTCGAGATGGATTCACGCTCATTTTGGCACACGTGGGCTGCTTGCTTTGAGGCAGCTTGAACAAGCAGGAGTGTTGCATCAGTTTGCACAGCTTAT
>CAYRXU010000011.1:1669-4606 GCA_964428325.1 Candidatus Woesearchaeota archaeon | reverse complement strand
TCTTTATCCCATATACATAGGGCCCAGTTCTAGGCCGCCGGCCTTTGCACTCTTGATGTAGTGTTCTTCTATCTTCTTGTAGCGCTTGGCAGTTTCTTCCGAGACAGAAGGTCTAATCTTAAGCAGAGCTTCATCGAAGTCTGATTGAGTAACTGTGGAAGCTTTGATATCTCTTCGCATAGCTGCAAGAGCTGCTTCTCTAACTAGGCCTTCAATGTCTGCACCGACAAACCCTTCCATTTTCTTGAGGAGTTCATCGATTTTGACTGACTTGTCTATTGGAACGTCCTTTGCGTGGATGTCGAAGATCTTTCTTCGGGAAGTTGTGTCTGGAACATCTACAAGAAGCACACGATCAAATCGTCCTGGTCGCAATATCGCAGGGTCCAGCATATCTGGTCTGTTAGTTGCACCGATGATTGTGACATCTTTCAAGCCTTCAAGACCATCCATTTCCGCAAGGAGCTGATTGAGAACGCGCTCTGTTACCTTTGTCCCCATTTCCATACCTCGTTTACCTGCAAGTGCGTCCATTTCATCGAAGAAGATTATACATGGGGCTACTTGACGTGCGCGCTCGAATACCTTTCTGATACCTTCTTCGCTCTTGCCGACCCACATCGATAATAGAGATGGGCCTTTGATGTTGATGAAGTTAGCTTCTGATTCTTTCGCTACAGCTTTTGCTAGGAGCGTTTTGCCTGTTCCAGGAGGGCCGTAAAGGAGTATACCTCGAGGTGGTCTGATACCAAGACGCTCGAAACTTTCTTTATGCTTGAGAGGCCATTCAACTGCTTCCTTGAGAGATTGCTTCGTAGCTTCAAGCCCGCCAATGTCTTCCCAGCCGACGCTAGGTGTTTCGACTAGAACTTCTCGCATGGCACTTGGGCGAACTACTTTTAGTGCTTCTTCGAATTCTTCAGGACCGATGACCATAGTGTCGAGAACTTCTTTTGGAATTTCCTGATCTTTATCGAGCTCGAATTGCGGCAATTTTTTACGAAGGATACACATGGCTGCTTCTTTTGCAAGTGAAGAAATATCTGCACCTACAAATCCATGTGTTTTAGCGGCTATGGTCCCCATAACTTCTTCCATCATTATCTTGTTAACTGTCTCTCTTTCTTTGTTTGGAAGTTGCTTGATAATGTTCTCGTTCTTTTTGTCGTTATCTGTAAGCATAGCATGGAATTTCTTAAGCTGAGTTACCTCTTCTTCAATCTCTTCTCGGTTTTTCTTTATCTCGTTTAGTTTCTTTTCATCTTTAATTGCAGCGATATCTCGTTGCAGGTCTTTGCTCTTTTCAATAAGAATGGCAAGTTTCTTTTCGAGATAGTTCTTCTTGATTGGGGCGATGAGCGGCATGTTTCTCGTGTGGATTTTGAGGATATTGAGTCTGCCTTTCTTGTCTGGGACTGAGATCTCTAACTCGCGGTCAAAACGTCCTGGGCGACGCAGAGCTGGGTCAATTGAGTTTGGTCTGTTAGTTGCACCAATGACAACTACACGACCTCGCGACTTAAGACCGTCCATCATAGTGAGGAGTTGTGAGACGACACGGCGTTCTACTTCGCCTTGTACTTCTTCCCTCTTTGGAGCGATGGCGTCTATTTCGTCGATGAAGATGATGCTTGGCGCGTTCTTTTCTGCTTCTTCGAATAGATCTCTGATTTTTTTCTCCGATTCACCGTAGAACTTTGACATGATTTCAGGACCGTTAAGGAGCATGAAGTTAGCTTCTGACTCGTTCGCTACAGCTTTTGCTAGCAACGTCTTACCTGTTCCAGGTGGACCGTGTAACAACACTCCTTTTGGAGGGTCGATACCAAGTCGGTCGAAAACTTCTGGATGTTTGAGTGGAAGTTCGACCATTTCGCGTACCTTTTTGATTTCATCTGTGAGTCCGCCGATGTCTTCATAGGTTACATCTGGAACAGTGTCTTCTGACATTTCAACAGCCTTTGAGTTGATGACTAGTTCCGTTTCTTCTGTAATAATAACTGGCTGATTAGGTGCTGTCGATACGACAAGGAACTTTACTCTTTGGAATCCTGCAAATCCGAAGTTGCCTCCGAACAATTCATTGATATCTCCGAATATTTCTGACATGTCTCCGCCCATAAGATCGCGTCTGCGCTGAGCTCCGCCAAGTGAGATGATATCTCCCTTCAATACTGCCCTGCCCAATAAACCATTCCTGAATAGTTCTGGATCGCCTTGCACCATGATGCCTGGTTGCGCTGGCGCGATAGCGACTTTCTTTGCTGGCTTGACTGTTGCTTTTTTGATGACGACCATCTCTCCGATTCCAGTTTTTGCGTTTTTTCTGATTAGACCATCAATTCTTATTACGCCCTCACCTACATCTGCGGGATATGATCGGTCTACAATTGCAACTGTTTCACGCTCGCCTTTGATAGTTACAATATCTCCACGTTTGAGGCCAAGAACTTTCATGACTTCGGTGTCGATACGGGCTACGCCTTTGTATGCGTCATCTTGTAATGCTTCAAGCACACGAAGCTTAATGTCTGTCATCTAAACCTCCGAACTCTATTCTTAACTTTCTCATGTCTTCAAAACAGAGTCGAACCATGTCATCCATGATTTTTTCTTGCTGTTGCATGAATTCAACTATCTCTTTAGGGATGCTGATTGCGTGACTGTTTCCAACCATTCTTAATTTGACGTGGAAGGTCTTGTCCTTGATGTTGTTATATTGCTCCAGATTAGTTACATCCGCAGGATGGATGATTGTCTGCTTGCACTTGCCGCATTGTACTGCTCGTAATTGGTGGCCTGATTTGACGACTAGGGTTTTATCCATTTCTTCGCCACAGTTCTTGCATAATATGGTATTATCGAATATATCGTTCATAGTGTATATCTTTCCTGTGTATACTTGAGGTGTATACGGGAGTATATAAATATTTTGGT
>CAYRXU010000011.1:0-1569 GCA_964428325.1 Candidatus Woesearchaeota archaeon | reverse complement strand
TTCATATCATTTAAAAACAGTATTGCTTTCTAGTGGGAATGATTGATTATCTAAAGAGGTTCTGGGCTTTTCTGCGTGAGGACAGTTGGCCTTCGCTTATTGTTTCGTTGATTTTGATTTTCATTTTTATACGATTTGTTTTTTTCCCTATTGTAGGGTTTGCCTTGGGTGCTGAATTGCCGCTTGTTGTCGTAGAGTCGTGTTCAATGTATCACGAGCAAGGTTTTGAAGGTTGGTGGAATCAGAATGCTCCATGGTACGAATCGCAGGCAGATATAGATAAGGGTGATTTTGAGAGTTTCTCTTTCAAGAACGGTATTAACAAGGGAGACGTTATTTTGGTTTGGGGTAGAGATAAGCCCGAGATTGGTGACGTTATTATTTTCCATTCGAGTTATACATATCCGCTGATTCACCGGGTTGTTGATTTACGACCGCTGGGTACGAAGGGAGACCATAATCCTACTCAGCTAGCTGCAGAAGAAGATATTCCTGAAGAGGCTGTTATCGGCAAGGCGGTCTTACGTATCCCTGCTCTTGGCTGGATCAAACTTATCTTTTTTGAGGCACTCAAGCCTGCAGATCAGAGAGGGTTCTGCCGTTAGTTGTATTGGTACGATAGAAGGTTGTATTCTTCGGTGCTGTAGCTTACTGGTCCTTCTTCATGTAGGAGAATAAAATCTTTTATTCCTGCATCGAGTGCGAATTTGCTACAGATTGTGCAGTAAGGTTTGCCTGCTGGCTCGATTTTTCCTTCCTTATCGATGCGAACGAAAAGGAGAGTAGAGTTTTCTATTTTCTCAGGATTGTTTTTCAAAGCATCTATGATGGCTCTTTGCTCGGCATGGATGCAGCATGTTTTGTCTGTTATTTTAGGATGTAACTGGCTTTTCTCACATGTGCACCTTCTCTGATTCTCCTTGTTTCCTGGAGGGCTGTTGTAACCGACACCAATGATCTCGTTATCTCTTATTATTACGGTGCCACATTGGGCTCGAGAACATGTAGACTCCCTTGCTATCTGAACTGCCTTTTCTATGAAATGTTGTAAGGATGAAGTCGATAGCTTCTTCATTGATTTCAGATTCTCATAAAGTTTAAATAGTTTAAGCGTTGATTTGCGTTATGGAATTCTGTCCTAAGTGTGGAAGCGTTATTATGGTGGCTGACAAGAAGGCTGCTTGCGCTAAATGTGGGTACAAGCCAAAGGGGCCTGTAAAGATCCAGAGTTCTGAGAAGATGGAGAAACCAGGTCAGATTGCAGTTATCAATGAAAAGCAGTTGAATACCTATCCTAAGGTGCAGATTAAGTGTCCTTCATGTAAGCATGGGGAAGCATACTTCTGGACATTGCAGACTAGGTCGAGCGATGAATCCGAGACTAAGTTTTACAAGTGTACCAAGTGTGAGCATACCTGGCGAGTTTACCGATAATTTTTCTTTTTTAGTGTTCTCTGCCAATATTTAAAAACGTCCTATTTGTTGTTTGAGCACGGCCCCGTAGCTCAGCCCGGTCAGAGTACTGGACTTTTAATCCAGGTGTCGCGGGTTCAAATCCCGTCGGGGCCA
>CAYRXU010000010.1:0-28715 GCA_964428325.1 Candidatus Woesearchaeota archaeon | reverse complement strand
ACATATTTTTTACAATACTACATCATCAGGAAGTAGCTTGAAAGTTTCAGGTGTAGCGTACCAAAGTTTCACAGGTTCCATTGGGACAGTTGGATCGATCTCCACGTTTTCCTCAACTATGGTGGGGGTTGGTTCCATCTTCTGCCTCCGACATACACTCCTCCACTTCCTGATCTCGGAGTTAAGTTGTCTTGATCGTCTGCCGGATTTGGTAATGTCCTTACGTAGATATGGCCTCTTCGGGACAAAACGGGGCGCTGCGAGTTGACAATCCTGTTCAAACATGGCGGACAGTAATTCTGTCTGTAGGTCAGGTGAACTCTTGCTCCGCAATATTGACATGTTGATAATTCTGAGTCGTCGTTACCCATAGCTGGTAAATTCAAAAATGAGCTACTTTCCAACTTGCAAATTACCGCTTATCATTTGATTTATTTTCCCGCCTAAATTAGCTGCTCTCTCAGTTGAAGTTGTGGGTCTAGAACTAACGCTGTTCATTCCTGAAGGTAAACTAGAAGGGCGAGCGTGCTGACATCTAGAACAACGACGGACACCATCCTTGTCTGTGAATACGTCTGTCCAACCATCCATGTTTTATTTTTATTTAAAGGAATATATTTATTTACCAAACCCTACTCTACCAGTCCTAGATCTAAAGTTGTTCTTTGAAGTTGTGGGTCTTACAGAGTTTTTACCTTTATTACCAGTACTCTTTCTAGGATTCGTCTCTCCCTTTGATTTATCATCTCCACCTCCACCTCCCATCATGAAGGCCATTGGATTGAAGGCGTCAGTCAAGCTTGGAGAATCTTCTTCATCCTTATCTCCACTAGACAATACACCAGTAGCATTATCGTAGGAGGTTTTACCACCCATACCCACCATACCTTTAGCACTATCAAGAGCAGTGTTTGGATTAACACCAAATCGTGCTCCAGCATATTCTCCCGCCATCTCGTGCACCGAATCCATAGCATCAAGGAATTTGTTAGTTGTGGGTCCGACATACTTGAATCCCAACTCTGGATGTTTCTTAGCATACGCTTCAAAATCAGGAGAAGCCGCATACCCCATCCAGTTACCTCCCTTATCGAACCATCCATCCACAGGTTTCCCACCATTTGCTAGCTTCTCCCACGCATGGAACATCTTGTTCGTAAAGAAACCTCCAGTGAGAGCATCGGTCACAGCTCCGAGTGTATCATTAGTCTTATCGTAATTGTTCCACTTATCAAACAGCTTCTTCAATTCATCAGAGTTTCCATATATATCGTCAAGTCTCTTTCTTTCCTCGGCATAATAGTCTTTGAATTTTACTGGTTTTACATCATTACTAGCGTCAGGTAAAGCTTCTACTCCTTTCTTTAATAGCTTATTATCTACCCCAAATTCTTCATTAGAATTAGTCATGAATTCTGAAGGTATAGTGGGTCGTAAATTCTCAGCCTGCTTCGAAAGTTCTAAAGGATCGTTTTTGTACTTGTCGTACAAAGGACCGTACTGTTCCTTGTTGATCCAAGGATACATTTTGTTCATTTGTAACTTCTTATTGAGTTCGATTTGAGCTTGTGCATACTGTTCAGGAGTAGCTCCAACCATATTCGTTGCAAAGTCTTTATAATAGCTTTCCTGCAACTCAGTGTCCGTAGTATCAGTAAAACCAAGTAATGACTGCATGACCTTCCTATCATCTCCTTCCTGATTGATGGATGCCATCACCTTATCGAGATCGAGTTTCCCGCTTTTGTACATCTGAATAAACCCAGAAGTCTTTACAGCTTTAGTAAAGAACTCTCGTCTTAACTTCTTTTGTTTCTCATGTTGAGTTCCAATATTCTCCAACTCAACCTTTATCTTTGCAGCAGAACTCTCACGATTGATCTGTTCATTATTGCGTAGATCTTTAAGTCTTCCATTACGATAAGAGTTTGTTGCAATTGATTTGAGATTATCATACAATGTCCCAGGAGTCATACCAGCATACTGAAGCCATTCATCTATTTGTTTACTAGAGTTTGTACCATCACCATCCAGATCATTTAATAGATCCAAATCAAAGACATAGTTATTAGGTTGTTGTTCAGGATCGAGTTGGTTGTCCTTTGTAGTCTCAGCTATTTGCTCAGCCTGATCAGTGACCATATTTCTAGTGATCTCATCTTCTGTTTTAGTAGGAGGGGCTGTACCAGATAATGTACTTGCCATTGCTCTAGTACGATTCTGCATGATAAGGGAATAGATGCGGGTGAGTTTGTTCTTGAATTTAACAGCTGTATCCCTAGACTTAGTAGTCCCATCCGCATCATTAGGAACATACTCTGGATGTTCCATTTCCATATTGATTCGATTATCAAAATAGGACATATCGTCTATGGCTTTGTTATACCGATTACGCTCCAATGTGACAGGATCAGCGTCAGCATCTTCCTGATTGGTCAATAGCGTATACTTCTCTTGAAGCTTTTGTACCTTTTCCTTTGTATCATCTTTACTCTTATCCAAAGCTTCATTCACATAATCCATAATAGATTGTTCATCCATATTCGCCATTTGTTCTTCATCACTCTGTTTTTCCTCATTATCTGTTGTTTGTTTCATTTGCATTCCAGTGTCAACTTTAGGCCGATCAATCTTGTTGGCTATAGGTTTAATTGAAGTAGGATCGCTCATCTTTGGAATAGTCCCAAGTGATTGAGCTGGAATCTTCCCGGAAGCCATAGCTGAATCGTAGATGTGACATTCACACATACAACTACCATCATCAACAGGAGCAGAGTTCGTCTTTGATTTCTGGTAATCAGACTCTTGATTATCGACGATCTTATTAGGATCATCCTGCAGTGTGAGAACAGAACTGTCCTGGAAATCTTTCACCAGAATATCAGTGTATGATTGTAAAGTATGATTATTGTATGAATCATAGAGCTGATTCCCAATCGCCAAGGCTGGTGAAGTTTTCGCTAGAGAAGAAACAAAGGTAGACCACAACTTGGTGCCTTTACCACGCTTATCCTTGAAATTTATAACGTTTTTTGTTTCCGTAAACTCCATGCCAGGTAACTTTACGTTTGCAATGGAATCACCAGGAGCAACGATGCGTACACGCTGTAGATTAGGAAGACTCCTAGAGTAGTCTCCAAAGTGTTTATCTCCAGTTGAAGGTGCTCCAATGGATGTTTGTACTACTTGGACATTAGGGTAAGCTTCACTAAAGTAAGTAGCAGCAATCTCAGATAAGGATCCGCCTAAAGAATGTCCAGTGAATTGAAGAACAGTTCCATCCTGAATGTAGTTTGTATTTTTCAAAAGTTTCATTTCATCAGCGAGTTGTGACTTGATATCTTCCCACGCGATGCCGAATCCTTTGTACACATACCCCACATTCTCCCCCCTACTGTTCCTGAATATAGTAGACCCTACAGTAGCATCTAGTTTCAACTCCTTCAATGAAGATGTTCCTCGGAAAGCACACATGACATTCCCTGTCTTTGGAGATATCCACATTTTCAACTGAACTCCACTTGATCCTTTGATGGTTTTATAGAATTCCCATCCCTGAGCAATTTTGATTTTATCAGACGGATCGTTATAGTTTTCTTTCTTGTAGGCGATGGAGGCAGCAGATACATGATCCTCCACCCATGATAGATCTGGAGCGATCTCAGCGTGCTTACGTTTGGACATCGTTTTTTGTATACATATAGACAACCGTTTACAATCAGCAAGAGAAAAATGAACTACCAGGACTACATCAAATACGATCCAGAAAAGAAGCAGTACACCGACAGCTATGGATACGTTATTGATGGATTTTCATCTAAAGTTCTTCCAACTGAACTCAGTACTGCAGGAGAGGCTATAGCTATTGCTAACGGCGCTGTTGCCACTGCTAATGCTGCTGCTGCTGCCGTAAGTGCTGGAAATTTTCAGACAGTCACAGCAGGTTATGGTCTTACTAATCAACTCGCAATCACTACTGCTAGTGGGACAGCAACAATTACTCCTTCTGGTACAGACGCTAATATTAATGTGACTATAAACCCAAAAGGCGGAGACGGATGTCTAAAAGTTGGATCTAACTTTTCAAAACATGTGGCAATTATTGCTAATAATGCAGCAAAAGTTTCAACAAGATATAGTGGATCTACTAGTGCAGACTTAACTCTAGAGTGTAAAGGATCAACCGGTAAAATCGTTTTTACTAATGAAACAAGTTATGGTCAGTTTGAATCTTTGGACATGGTACAAGCAAATGGTAGTACAACCTGCACTGCTGGTACAACTCAATCTGGAGTATACCCAAATGGTGATATCAAGTTCGTACCTAGAGGTCTAGGTATTGTAGATTGTAAAAGCTACACAGCAGAATGGAATACAGGAATGTATAGTACACAAACACTTGGCACTAACGTAAATACAAAAGTGCGTTTTGACAATTTAATAACCGACAGCTTTCCAGGTGCGTTCATTACAGAAACTGATGTTGGAGGAGGAGTGTATGATACATTCCAGAATACATCTGGAAGAACTATTGCACTAATGGTGACCGCATGTATTCGAGAAACAACTTTCCCTACTGGAAGAACTCTTGGACTATGGATTGCTAGAACTGGTGATTCAACTTTACAATATGGTCAAGCATTACTACCTCCTACAACAGATACAACGAATGCTAGAGCGTTGAATATAGCCTCCATTATCAGATTAGCAGATACTGAATCATTTTCTATTTGGGCGCATACAGCCGTAGCTGGTGTCGTTATAGGTGGTAATGGATCACTTTATAACAGACCGATTCTTAGTTATAGATTGATGCCTTAATTTTATCTTGAATAAAGTACAACGGAAATCATGTCGGAAACACTTTCGTTATTACATGCTAGAGGTCAACAGGGGACTGGGTCCCTGCAGTCGTGGCACGTTAATGAGTACGATGTCAAGGGAGATCCTCCACATATCAATACACTTCCTAATATAGCCGAGGGTCCGTTACCACTCTTTCCAAGACTAGATGTAATGCCTGGTTCATCTTCAGCTTATAATGATGGTATGGAAATGGCAGAGTGGGTAAACTACATTGCCAAGGGAGATAATGGAGTACAGAACAGTCATCTTGATTTTGAAATTAGTCACGGAGCTCTTCAAGGTTTCAAGACATCTACTTCCAACTTGGGATACGAAGATCCTCCAAAGTACCCAAGAGAGTTTGCACTACTCAATAGGGCAGTACAAGAAACGATTGCCAACGATGCAGTTGATCATTCGATCGCTGAAGCTAGTTTCGGTTGGCACGCAGTTGACGATCATACACTCGGACTACAGAAACAACTCAACTTCAATCACAACCTCGGATTCAAGGGTATTGATGAAGGAGGAAGAAGATACGGATTTGAGAGGGAATGGAATAAATCGATCATTGCAAAGAATCCATGGAATATTCCAGAGAATAGTGAAACCACTACACCCATGGAATCTCCTGATGAAATCAATGTTAATGGTGAGGCAGTTAATCCAGAAGATGTAGCTGTATTAGGAGTTATGGGTTAGATAGATATTGGGAAAGGAATTGAAGTTAACGCTGTTAGTGTAAAATCTACATATGATAAAAATTCATACTGATCTTGTCTGCCCATATGTGTTTCTGGAACAATATACACAAACTTGTATGCTCCACCTGGAAAGTAAAGGACAGGATTGTCAACCATTAACTGACACTCAACAACGTTAGTGAATGTATAGGTTGTATAGAATGTAAACCTGAATGATGTATCTGTTACGAATGTTATTTGAGCATTGTTAGGCCATCCTTGTGCAAGTTCCATATTAGTCATAGCAAAACCACCACCATTCTCAAAAATACGTTTAGGGTTAAAATTATATACCAATCCAACTAATTTCATCCCGTTCCACATAGGACCAGTTGCAGAATCTTGAGTATATGAATCAGTTGTTGTAAAATACCCGCCAATAGCTTTGGTTAATATAGTATCATCAGTATTGTATATAATAACTTTAGGGGCTTCCTTCATCTTTACAGGTAGTCGTATTTGAGCGTCGAAGGTAATTGTTACTGAATGATTTTTTGGCGAAGATCCAGTTATAGTTGCTGCTGGTACTCTTGAGTTCATATTGTCTAACACATCAACTCCTGTTTTTGAAGTTCCACATATATACGGTAGTGTGTCTTCATATTCCTTAGGGTTGACTATAAAATTTGTTTTTCCAGCTATTGTGTTATCAGATCGTAGCTGTATTTCAGTCAATATCCATTCATAAGAAGACTGACCACCAACTGGAGCATCGCCATAGAGTTCATGTGCAGTATTCCCACTACCAATATCTTTCCAAGTGAAATAAAAAGGGCCAATTTGTACAACAAGTCCATTTAGTCCTGATATAGTATTAGTATTCAATGTAGTCGTTTTGAAATCGGCTGTAATATAATTCCATCCAGAACTAAAATAGAATTGTTTAATGTAAATATGTTCCAACGAAGATCCCGTATTCATATTACCACCACCACCAGTAGTATTATATTGTCTCAATATTCTTATCATTCCTCTAGAAGTATAGTTTGTATACAACCAGAATCCCATAGTATAACTTTGGTTGACTGTGAGTTTGACATCTGGAACCATATGTTGAAGAGCTAACATAGCTCCTGATTTAGCAGATACTCTAGATAGTGGTGATTTATTCAGTTCCCAATCCATCATATTAACAGTACTTCCACTCGCATTTTTCCACACACATTTCATTCCATAAGTACACGTACTAGGTCTTGATTCTAAAGGGGTTATAGGATTAATGTACCCGCTCAATAATACTTGAGAACACTCAAATCTCACGTTTTGTGGATTTGCTCCGGATAATTCTGCTACATGGTACCATCTGTCCATAATAGGAACTGCTCTGCCTTGTAATTGAAATCCAGCATTATTAGCACCAGCATTAACCGTACCAAAGATAGGTTGTAAGAGTGTAAATTGAGAACAATCCCCATTCACGAGTAGATTAGGATGTTTTAAAAATTGTAGAGAAATTTTACGATTTTGTAGTTCGTAAATCTCTTTTTGTGCTGCAGAAAGTTGATTTTGTAGTGTTGTAAGTTGTTGGGAAGTAGTGGTAGTTATGTCATATATCCCATCATAGGCTTGGTATCGTCCACGATCTGAACTATAAGAGATGATGGAAGAGGGAATACCTCCAAAATAACGCGTATCCTCATTGCCGTAATTCATATTTATAGCTTTATATTTACTTAGATACTTTTTTTCTAGACCTCTTCTTCGGAGGTTCTTTTGCTTCAGACTCAGGTGTCTTTTCACTACTATCTGTTTGAGGAGTTTCCTCTGTTTTCTTTGGCAACTCCTTTTCCTTTGGAGCAGCTTCTTCCTCCGTCTTCACCTTTGCAGGATTTGCATCCTTGATTTCCATATCACCTTCGGTTGTTGCAGCTTCAGTTCCAGTGACATTACCTGCACCTTCCATCTTGGGTGGTGCTTCTACGTCGGGAGCCATGGGTGCAGCTTGAGTACTATGTTGAGGCTGTTCCTGGTTATCCAGATAAGTCTCTCTTTTAAAGCCTTGTTTATCTTGAGCCCCATTAACATTGATACGACGCTGTACCCAGTTGGGTGAAGCATCCATAAATATATCAGCTTCGTTCGCTATCGACCATAAATCGTTACGGATCCAGAATGGATTCAAGGGCGTTCCCATTTTGGATCGATTCTCTGGAGCAAAGTTCACCACATCAGCACTCAATACTCCTGTCGACAAGGGTCTAGAAACGTATCGCGTAAAGGGAGATTCCTCATACTTGGGGAAAGTTGCAATTGGATCAGCTTGTAGATCAGCTCCATCCTGGAGCTTGTCCCTATTATGAAGTTGCTCTGTGTCGTCGTTTCTTTGCAACGAAATAGGTTGCCTAGAATGGAAACCTTCACCATTGTCTCCACCAAAGCCGGGACCAGGAGCTAGTCCAGAAAAGTTTCCACCAACACTTTGAATATTTCCTGGTACACTTGTCATTCTGCGTCTAACATAGGCTCGTCACCGTCCGGGTCGTTCTCTTTTAAGTAATGATATATAAATAGCTTTGGGCAGAAAATATTCGGGTTTGCCTTTTTCGTCTTCTCCAAAGCTATACGGAGTATCCGAATATCCACACACCCGCCACGAGACACGAGTGGAATGAGAGAACGCTCCTCAGGAGTCATTTATTTATTCTTAGATATTTTAATGGTTGTATGCTCCCTCCAGTATAAAATTCTGTGAATTTTTCTACAGATAGATTTCCACGTCATGATATAGAAATATCAGCACAGTTTATGAAAAATTCCGGAGGTAGTCCTGGTGAATTATTCGTGACCCAGAACCAACGTAAAACGCAGCGTTCGCAAGTAGTATTGTCTGGGAGTTTTACAGGGAAGAAATAGGTTGGATTTCCTCCTTCTGGACTTGTGTTGTCGATGGAATATTGATTAATGGACTTGAAACATTCTTCTGTTTCGGGGTAAGTCGAGCACAATTCAATATCAAAGAAACCTTGATGAAAAGATGTCACATTGACTTGAACTTGTATCGTATCACCTCGCCTGTAGTTTCTTCGGACGCCTCGATCGTGAACTCCTCCAGCGGAGTGTTCTTGGATGGCATCACTTGGGTCGCCGCATACACCTTTGGGTAAAGTTAGTAAAGTTTGAGCTACGCTCAAATTTACTTACCATATAACACAGGGCACCTGTTTGGATAGTCTGGGTAAGTACGCCGAACGCCTCCCGCATTGAGGGCCATTTGATCATAGTTCTTAGGTTCATCTCTAGGGTATCCACAAAGCCAGGCAGCGTTTCTTTAGGGTAACGTTAGTAAAGTTTGAGCTACGCTCAAATTTACTTACCTAGAAGGAGGTTCACAAAGAAATCCGTGGGAAGAAACTAGTGCTGGAAGCAGAAAGAAAATGAACAACATGTTAACTAATTAGTGATATAATTCGTCATAGTGACATACAGGTTGCAGCAATGACCAAGTGAGTAAAAGAATAAGTACGGGTCCAATGTAATATAAAAAGATTATCATTATCTATTTAATGTTATATATTATTTTTGTAACGAAGATTGGAGACTAGAACCAGGAAGAGGATCCCAATTAGGACCTGCGTCGAATATATTAAAGTTTGTGTCCATATCACTACTATTACCAAATGCGCTTCGCAAGCCAGCTCGGAATGGATCCGTGTCTTCTTCTCCTGTGGAGGTAGGATTGATTTGAGGATTATCTTCCTTAGGTTGTTGTTGTTGAGGCATTGATTGTGGAGGAGCCTCCGACTGTTGAGCGTGTACATAGTTACCACCCGTAGCAGTAGTATAGTTTTGGAAGGAATTAACGAATTCTTGAAGTTCTAATGCTTCTTTTTGAATGTATGCAGGGTGATCCTGAAAGGTCGATTTCCGATTCTTAATTCCAAGAATGGGACCATAGTACGACACCATTTCTTCAATGTACGTATTTGGGTCAGCCATTGGTTGTTTTGGGATTAGGGGGCGCATGCTCTGATACTGAGATTTCAAGCTTTTGTAATTGTCACCACTGAAATAGAACTTTGCAGCTGAGGGGTGCATCGGTACATAAGGCTCATCTTCCGAAGCTTCTAAGAACGTCCCCACCATCGAGCCCACCATTTGGATATACTGACTGCGCTTCTCATCATCTATCTTATCCCTCGTGATCTGACCCTGCGTTGCAGGGTTGAACGTCGAATTCACGCGAAGTCCAGAGTCTGTGTTCTGAGCTCCAGCGTCTTGATCATAACCGAAAGAATCAGGAGGGGCTTGTTGAACTTGCTGTGCTTCTGTATCATTCTCCACAGGTTTATCACGGACCTGAGAAAGAATAGCAGTCTGAGAACGAACGAGTTCGTTACCCATACTTTCGAAATCAGACCACGAAATCGGTGTAGCCCCAACAATATCCTGTAGAAAGGATTTAGAAGATTGACCTATCGTGCTAACAACTTCAAGGAAGTTATCATTTCCAACCGTTGATATATCGAAATTAGCATCTATCATCTTTACAGCTTGTACAAATCTCCCATTCTCATACTTTTTGCGCGCATCAGGAGGAAGAGTTAGAAGGTATCTAAGTTTCAATTCCACCTGAGAAGGTGGGAACAGATTGGATAGAACAACATCGAACTTGACTGCGTCTGGATTGCCTTCCATATTTAGAGTCTTATGTACATCTATCACCATTCTTTTTCGAAGATCCATTGTCTGCGATACCAAATCTAGAAGACGCCTCGTCTCACTCATGTACAAACCAACAGGCGTATACATCATCATAGCTTCTCTATCGTGTTCACTAAAGGTAGTTGGATCCAGAACATACTTTTGTAATCTTCCATCCTTTGTAGCATTCAACAACTTTGCACCAGTTCTAGAATAAGCCTCTTTCGTAACGATCTTCTGAAGAAACTTCTTTTCACTCTCGATAGCCGCATCGAACCTAGCTCTGTCCTGAGCATTGACATTCTGAATCTGAGATCGAAATCGATCATACATCTGGTTTACCACTTGATGTAAGAAAGGACCGAATGACGAAATGTCTTCACGAATAGCCGTCTTTAGATTGATCACTTCAGATTCTAATCTCATGACTGCGTCAGGGTAATTCTTTGGGAAGTCTTTGGTAAGGACGTTGTATATCTCCTTGGCTGCGAATTCAGCTCTAACATTCTTTTCACTCTGAACTATATTCTTATAAGCATCCTTCTCATGACGTTCTGGTGAATACAGAAACCCTTCCTTGTTCTGGAAATCCTTTTGTTTCTTCATAAGATCCTCCATATACTTGGCCCGCATATTGATATCCGTAATAATCTTCTGTTCATCCCGAATAGGTTTACTGAACGTATCGATCTTATCACTCAACTTGAGTAAATCAACTTCGACTTGTGTTGCCCATTCCCAATCGGTTTCTTCGAATATTGCTTTATTCTGCTTATCCTTTGAAAGTTTTTCTCGAATTGCATAATATTCATGGAAAATTTCACCAAGTCGATCGATAAGCATATAGCTCTCTCCCTCCATATGGACTTTGAATAGTTTTTTGGCGACCATGCTAACCAATTTATCAATGTCTTTAGTAACCTGTTGACGAAAGAATGCGACATTCTCTTGTTTTATAAGTCCTTGCTCTACTAGTTGGTCTGAATACTCTTTAGCATAACCGGTATCATATATATTGTGCCACTTCTCTCGTAGCTCTTCTAACTTTAAAGGATCTGGAAATTCCTTTTCTTTCTCACTACTCATAGAGGCAGCAAGAGATTTAAGTATCTTGTTGTTTTCATTGAAGGTAGCTTCAACTTCTCTAAAGTTAGGCGCATCGTATTTTTCTTTTGGGTAATTGAGCAGTTTCTCAGTAATATCAACTTCGTTTTTTACATCGTATACTGCCTCGTTCACCTCTTTATACCTTTCTCCATTAGCATCCAGGGTAGTCTGTATACTTGCCAATTCATCTTTGATGTTAGACATTGTGTCAGCATCAGTATCTATAGTGAGTGATTGTAGCAGCTTTTCTCGTCGCTGTAGTAACGAATTCATGCGTTTGACAAACTCAGCATCACTTTCTTGACCACTCCTGAAGAAATGAGGATATTGCGAATGACCAAAATCCCATAACGTATTCACTTGTTGAGTGATGCCTTCAATCTCAGTATCAGTATACCCCGGTTCTACCGTATCTTTATTTTCAGGTAGACTGTCTTTATATTCCTTCAATGCTGATACTAGGGATGATAACAAACGCACAATCTCAGTAGGAGACATGACTTTGTCCCTAGCATCCTTAATTATTTGTTTTAGCATTCCCATCCCAATAGCTCCAGGACCAACGAATGACATTTTTGACATAGCATTAATCTCATCGAGTTTGCGCTGTTGGATAGCTGCCTTCTTTATCAATTTGAATGTTTTAGCTGCAGTTTTAGATTCTACTGCTGTTTTCTGTATACCCTCAGTGATATTATCAATATCAATATCGTTCTCCTCCTTTCTCATATTAGTAATTTCCACAGCAGCGGCATGAGCCTCTTTCAGTTTTTGTATACGAAGCATCTCTTCTGCTTCCTCTAGAGCCTGGTCTGAAGTATCCATTGTTATTAGAGGTTCAGTACCAGGAACTTGTTCCATGGGATCTTTACCCCTCTTATCTATCAACTCCTGTTTCCGTCTTTCCTTTTCCAGAATATCAGGATTTATCTCCTCATCCTTCTCCTCCATAGCATCAACTTCCTCGTAACCATTCTTAGCTTTCCGTCTCTCCTTTTCTATTTGCGCAGGATTCTTATACTCTTCCTTATCTATATCTTCAATCAACTCGATTGGTACTGCAGTAGTTTCATCCTTTATTTTCTTTTTGCGTTTTTCCTTTTCAATCTGCAGTGGATTAACATACTCTTCATCCATTTTATCCACTAGCACAAATCTTCTTATCATAGCATAGTAGGCTTCCTTGATATAGTTTAGATCATGCTCACGCATAGCTACTATATCAATATTACTTGAAGCAATAGCGTCTGTAATAGCTTCATCATCATTTACTGTTGTTTTTCTGTTGATAATCGCATCCAAACATATTTGTTCAACTTCATCATCACTGTAGAGTGAGGTCTTGGGTTTCTTGCTACTTTTCTTATAAGATCCACCTTCTTCCCGTCTTTCTTTTAAGGATGACTTGGAGGCTTCTTTCTTCTCTTGTTTTGAACCTTTTGAGCGATTCTTCCTCTTTCCTACGTTTGAGTATGGCTTCGATTTCTTCCCCTCTTTGTCTGAATTCTCTATCTTTCTCTTCCCATTCTCTCTTGCTCGCGATGGCATTGCTCCTTGCTCTTGTCTTGACAAAAAATCGAGTGAATCTTTCAATTAATGTTTCCGTGCAAATTTTGGTTAAATTAAAACTTTCGTATGGCATAAATTTTATTATATCTTTTTAAAGATAAAAATATGATAAGGGAGTTGGCGCTAGCATGTCTGATCTTCAGAAACGTCACAAACTCAACCTCACCACCGGTCTGGAACATGACAACAAACTCGTCCAGACCTGGAGATGTCCCCACATGGTCGATAGGAGACATTGCTCCCACTGCTTTACCGCTTTTGAACTCGACCCCCTCGTTTCAACCCTCTACACAACCAACTACCCCGGAAACAATAAAAAACGAAACCGTGACGACGTTCACTCCAACGAAAATAATAATCCTGCCATTACCTACCAATTCGAACAATACGACGGCGAGTCCAAATATAACGAGTAATGTGACTGAGCGACCTACTAAATTCTTTGATGAGAATAATACAAACCCTTACCCGGGATATACACTACCAACTACTGGAGGTGTACTAGAGACAGTGATGCCTGAGATAGTAGGCACTGATATACCATCACAATCAAGCTTGGCGGCTAGCAGAATCCCAGCAGTATACATTACACTTATCACGCTTATTCTTACGTGTCTATTTTTTTTTATATCGTCCTGATTATAAGGTACTGGAAAAACAGGGATCTATACCAAAATTACTATGACACTGCTGCACGTGAAACTCCAAGGTCCCTCTACGACAATCGACCTACCTTCTTCAGTGAAGAATCCGAAAATAGTTTTAAAAGCGTACAGGATTCTTTTTAACAAGAATGATCACGGATACTATTTTGGGACTGTCAAGTGCACACTCCTAAATGATGGCAACGTCATGAGCTTTACCAAGAGGGGAGATGCAAAGACGTATACAAATGATATACCACTAATTCTGGATCCAGAGCAGAAGCACACCTTTAGGGAGAATGTAGATATCGATTTGGGCACAGCTAGGTCTGTTAGTAATGTCAAGTTTGATATTGCACTGTTCAACTGTATTGAGAGAAAGCGTTTCGACCAAGCTATCTTTGACTCTACTGATCCAGAGATTCAGGGTTTGTACAATATCTCACCTCTTAAAAAATACTTTGGAACAAAGATTCCAATGTATCCCATCCCAACTTCTAATATGAATGATCAAGTATCAAACTCGCCAGACGGAAGCGATTTCCTATCTACAACATGGTTTGGAGCTGATGGTAAAACCATTGCAACAGATGCGAATCCTATCTTTCCGGATGCAGTAAAGTGGGTTCATACAGGAGTACAAGTAGGGAGCGTAGACCCACAACCGGGCGGAAGAGACTACGACGTAAACACAATGAATGTAGAAGAAGAAGTGATTAGAGCAAACTCGAATAATATTCTAACCGGGTCAGGTTTCAGAAAGAATGCTATCATTTACGCTTATTCAGTAGACCTTATATTTGAGATTTCTTAAGATTTCCAGTTAAGTTTAATACACACTAATTTCCATATTCTCTCACTCTCCTCCTTTGACTTCTTACCTTTGGGTGGATGTAAATATTTGTGTAGGAATGTATACCCTAATTTGTCAGCTAACTTTCCCAAAACAAAATGATAGTTCAGTCTGTTTTTACGACCACCAATATTTCCCAATGAAATATACTGGAAAAATAAACCTTGTAAATTTTCCTCCTGTTTGAAACTTAAGATAAGTGGTGTGAAAGTTTCATCCAGATCCCTCTGTATAGAGTATACCATTGAATAGTGTTGATTGTATCCTAGTTTTCGTAAAGATTTCTTGATTCTTTCATAAGTGAAATTTGCTTTGAGGAAATCTCTGACGTCGGCAATTAAGTTTGGTGGAATACTTTCCCTCAAACATTGCATCTCGTGTAGAATTTGATGAAGATGAATTGAGTGTTTGTAGATTGAGGATTCGGGAACGAATATTTTGAAATCATCTCTAGTTGTCTCTTGACAGGCTCCACATTCGCTACAAGCATACTGATCAATATGAGGTTCGTAGAACACCCCGTCTTCTCCACAGAATTCGCACCAGTGGTATCGTATAGGTGAAGACAACTCTGAGACTTGGTCGGGATGTAGAAAGTCTAGCTTCTGCCGCTCACTCGTAGCGTCACTCAAATACTTTTGATGATAAAGCCAGAATGTTGTAATATTATCCACTTCCATTTCCATTTCGCAAAGCTTGGCTTCTATTTTTGTTCGCAGGAAAACATCCATTATTGCGGTGAAAATTATATATCTACTAGTTTAACTTTACTTTTAGCTTGAAAGTTTCGAAATGGACGTTGTAATTAACTCGCAGATCCAGTCTCCACTCGTGCGTACGTTGGCGCGAACCAAGGGTAAGTCCCAGAGCTTCACCCACAACATCGCAGACAATGTCGCCCCTTGCTCCTTCACTAAGATCCAGCTCACTTCTCAGAACCAGGGAGAAACCCAGTTCGGTCGCAACTATAAGTTGAAAATTCCTCAGTACGGTTACTTGAGAGATGTTATATTGAAATATACTACTCAGGAAAACACCATTGATGCTAAGGTTATTGAAGTCGTAAAGCCGTTGTATACTCACTACTACACCGCTCTCGAGGATGTTCGTGCTGCTGGTTCTTACTGTAATGCTGGAGATCCTGATAATACCACTACCCTATCTATCGGTGTAACTGTCGGACCTACTCGTGACAGAGCTTGCGACCTTACGTGGTACAATCTCCAGAATGTACTTCGCCAGGACTGGTCAAACAATGGTTACGGATCTAACGTTATGGACCTTACAGCTCAGACTGAAGCTGGATCTATATTGGCACCTCAATTTCCAACTCTCATTATACCTACTGGAACGATCACTGGTATTCAAGGAAATAACGGATACAAAGGTCTCACAGGCACTAACGTATGTGCTGTAAGTGGTTCTACTGCTCCTACACTTGGTGTTGAGTGTGATTCAGTTGGACAAGCAGGCGCTGCTGGTCCTTATACGCAATTGTTGAAATTGAACGGTACCCCAGCAATGTGGTCAGCTCATCTTCGTTTGTATTATGGAATTTATCAATTGGCAAAGCAAGTTACTTATCCTAATGGCGTTCAGACTTACACCTACCCACTAGCTAAGATGGTATGGGACGCTCTACTCAATGAGCCAGTACAGTCTATGCCTATGGATTTGTACAGTGCAAATGGTGTTACTGCTCCAGCTACATACAGTGAGGACACTGCTACTGTTACTGCTACTACAGGAACGCTAGCAAATGTTACAGCAGCCAACATTGTATGGAAAGTTACATGTACTCTACCTAGAACAGTTGTAGGAATTTCCAGAGCTGGTCAGACCTTCTGGATCCCAAAGTTGCCACAGTTCCGCTTCGATGCTAACGGAACTATTATTGGTGTTGACTTTGTACCACTACACCTTCTACATCCTAATGACAACGCTGATACTATCGCTGATATCGCGCTTATTTCCAAGCTCAGTTCTGATGCTACTAAGTCTAGCCTCAACTACAGACAGTTCCCATTCGGAGCTGCTAAGGCTGTAGCTGATGATTGGGCGCCATGGGATTGGCAGACTGAGGCTTTCTATTATCAGGGTATCGCCGCCAATGTGGCAGAAAGAGTTCAGTTGAGCACTCACAACCGACCCATCCAGACTATTTTCCCACAAGAGACGTATGCACGTATTCAGCAGTTCCAGCCTGCTGAGAGACAGCGTTACCTAAAAATGATGCAAGCTAGAATCTCCACTAGTGGAAAGGCTACTGGCGATGCTAATGGTAAAGCTGGTGAAAAGTCCATGTACTTCCCTCTCTTCTTGGCAAGCACTGAGAATCCATCTCTCAACTTTGATACTCGCTTCGTAGAACAACTAGACATCGATGTAATGACCAACTCTCTCGACAAGGTCTTTACCGCATCAGATGTGGTACAACAAAAATCTACTTTACTCACTATTGCAGGATGGATCGATCTTCTTAGAAGCACTGTATTTGATTTTAACTGGAAGTCAGCAGCAGGAGCTATTCAACCAGTAAACACTGCTACTACTGGTGTCTATACTGTATACTCTGATCCAGCTGCAGTTATTGTCAGAAGTGACTTGTCTGCTTCTGGCGCACTCAACGATAAGCCTGCGAGCTATGCAATCTACAACGCTGCGACTCCTCGTTCATTAGTACTCTCTCTCAGAAGTTTCCAGACTGTTCCTAGAAACTACATCAAGGTAGAAGCTCTATGCTATTTCCACAACTTCCACGATAGTACGTCTCAGGCAATCAGAGATTCTAATTTCAAACCGGGTACGCCAGCATCCCTGCTTATGTACAATACCTACATGGAAACTGTACGCCCTATCAAGTTGTCTGAACTTCAAGCTACTACTTCAATCCAAGCTCTGATAACGACCAACAATCTCGTTTTCGGAACTACATTCTTTATCAGGCGTCGTTCTGTATCCCCACTTCTCTCGAACAAGCGTGATCACTATATGCAAACTCTACCAATTAAAGAAGTGAGTTTGACCGCGTCCGGTCAACAGATCTACAACGCCGTTTTCGACGAGGCACAACTAACAGATGTTTTCGATCACGATCTCGCAAGTGGAAAGCTAGGCAGAAAGTACGATAGGCGACTCATCGCTCAGGCTATTGATGACCCTATCACTGGAGAGTCGTTCTACGTCTACCATATCCCATATGGGTTCTCTTCTGATATGACTTACAATAGTGGAAGTATTGCCTTCCAGACCCTCAACAATCCAGTTCTGAATGTTACGATCGATGTGGGGAGCGGCGCGTCACGCCCATTTGAGGTGACAGGCGACCCTGCAAAGGAAGAGTTTGAGTTGGTGATTATGCACAATTATTTCAATATGATGCGTATCGACTCCAACACTGGAGCAATCACTAGATCTCTAGACCTCTAAGTAGTTTTAGTTTTAGTTTTATAAGTTCATTAATCAATTTACTTTCTGGAGAAAATATGACTTCATCACCTTTGAGCGACTTAACCCTTGATTATATAGTGGGCGCACCTCTATCACCTACTAATGAAATTCGCGACTCTCTAGAGATAGAGAGAATCGGCGATAGCTGGGTAGAGGTTTTAGATAAGTATGGAAACCTTGAGGCTCAACCTCCCTTTGACTCTACCTTCTGGAAAGATCTAGAAGCATCAACAGAAGAGAAGGTTGAAGTTCTAGAAGAAGAAGTTCTGAAGTCTGGAGTCCTTCCAGACATCTTTGGGAACGAGACCGACACGGAAGACGAGGTTGAAGTTGAAGTTGAAGATGGGAAGCCTAGCATTATCACATCGTCTGGAGTTATGAACTTTTGCAAATTCTGTTCTAAATTCTGTGGAGAACAGAAGGTCTGTGCTTTCCATCGTTGTATTATGTTCAAGTGTGAGAACAAAAGAACTTCCAAGGGAATGTGCAACAAACACTATCTGGTATCTTCAAGGCGATGTACTTTTGAAGGTTGCAGAAATATGGAAGTTAGCAAAGGCTTGTGTAGAAGACACAGTGGTGGTAATGACAAGCGTAAACGGTGTTCGGAGAATGGCTGCTCAAGCATTGCTCAGAAAGACGGGAAGTGTTACGCTCATGGTGAAGGTCATAAAAGATGTATAGTTGATGGATGTTTAAACGCTTCAAGGAGAGGAGGGAGATGTATATCCCACGGAGCAGAAAAAAGAAAATGTTCAGAATCTGAATGTTTAAATAGAGCTGTTAAAGGAGGAGTATGCGTAACACACGGAGCAATTCAAAAAAGATGTTCTATCGAAGGATGTGAAAACAGAACTCAGGAAGGAGGGAGATGTAAAGCTCATGGTGCTAAGACTCCAAAATGTAGTCATCCTGGTTGTAATTATGAGAGAAGAAAAGATGGGCTTTGCGCATATCATCATCCAACTTATCAAAAGTGTATCAATTGTCAATTCTTCCAAGTCGCTATAAAAGGATCTATGTGCTCTACATGTGGAGGGTATCGAGAAAACTCTGAAGAGTTCAAGTTGAGAGAATTGCTTACTCTTTGGTTTCAAGATTTGAAGATTGCTCATGACAAGATCATTGAGGGGTCATGTCTACGTTATCGTCCAGATTTCCTTATTGAAGCTCCAAAAGGGCACGTCATTATTGTTGAGGTTGATGAGAATCATCATAAAGACTACGACATCAATTGTGAGATTGTCAGAATGTTCAATATCCAGCAAGCTATTATGACTCCGATTGTCTTTGTTCGCTACAATCCAGATGCTTATAAGCCTGGTGGTATAAAGACTACTGCTGTGAAGAAGAAGGATAGACACAACAAGCTAAGAGCTACGATCACTAGGTTGATTCATTTTCCTCCCAACTTCATACAGGGGATCCCAGAAGTAGAGTATCTGTATTATCCACAACCTAGGGTAGAGTTATTGAATGAGGAGTATAAGCAGAAAATAAATGTCTTAATGTAAATAAAAGGATGGATGAGTTTATTGATCACGGCGAAAAGATTGTCTCCAAAGCTTACAACAAGCAAACCTCTAAGCTCCCGAAAGGAGTCAGAAGACGAGTGGATTCTGTTAGAGACCGAGTCGTCAAGAAATATAACAAAGTCAAGTCCAGCGTCAAGTCCTCAAAACATTATGGAAAAGTCGACAAAGCAGTTAAAAAAGCGAGGCAAGCATATTCAGCGATGGACAATGATAAGCTAAAGACAGCAGTATCTGTATTCAAATCCAAGTACAACAAGAAGCGTAAACAGTCTGAGAGGATAGAAGCTCATCGAAAGAAAAAGTAAAAAATAATATATACTTATTGATATGAACCATGGGTAAATTCGCTAGTATAAAGTCGGCAGGCTCCAAGCTAATGGGGAAGGTTAGAGGGAGGAGTTTGAATACCTACAAAACGAGAAGCAGTAAGGTATCAGCTGGAGCTCCTGATATCTTTAGTATGGACATGGATGCGTACAAGAGAAATTTTTCTATGAATCAAAGAAAAAATACTATGAAAAGCTTGGTGAAAGCGAAGAACAGTTCAGGAAGTTTTAAACCTGGCCAAGTTCAAACGACTATCAAAGCAAAGGCGTCACAAGCCGCCAAGTCTATAGCAACAGCAGGACGTAATGCTAGGAAGGGTGTAAAGAATTTTGCTAAGACAATCTCAGGTATGGGATCAAGGGATAGCTACGTGAACTCTAGAGATGGTACTGGTTTAATACCTGGAGGAAAGACTCTGGGAGCAGTAAATAACTCTGGATCTGAATATAAAAAAACTCCAAGCGCTAGAGCTGTTAGAAGTTCTAAAAGAATACATGAATTTTCCAATGTAAAACTCAGAAAGACAAATGGAGGAGGAGAACGTAGAAATCCTAATTTAGGGCGAGTGTTAGGTGCTGGTGAAAAACCTAGAAGGAGTAAATCTAGAGCTACTGGACAGGTTGATTCTGTTTAATGGTAGTTGTATATTTTAAACTAATCAATCTTTAGAAATTAACATCTTCTACCTCAGGAAGTTCAAGTTTATCCAATCGATTAAGGAACAAGTTCAAAGGAGTTAATGGTGGAGGAGGAATGGATCCGACTATGATGATGTTTGCAATGCAAGCAAAACAGGATGCTGATGCAGCAAAGGAGGAGAGAAAGGCTAATGCAGAACAGGATAAGGAAGATGCTGCGATTGCTAGGAGAGATCAATTTTTTGGATGAGTAGTAATAAAGCAGAATGTTCTTCAGATCGCGTTACGTGTTCGTTTTAGATTATCTGAGCTTTATTCAGGATAGAGAGATTCTAGGTATCTTCGACTCTTTGGAAAAGGCTGTCGACGCTTTAAAGAACTTGACTGCGCATAAGCTGTGGAGCACAGGAGACATCTATTCTATTTACAAACAGAACTTGAACGAAATAGAATACGACGGTTTGTGTGATCCTGTTCTGTATGTGAACATCTACGGCCCTTCTTTTTACGACGAGAAGGTGGAGAAAGTATATCTTAAGTTAGTAAAAGAGCACATCCCACGAAGCACTACTCTCTGAAAAATGAATAATCAGGCAGATATTCTTCCGGAATTCAACCCCGCAACCGACCTTCCAGAACATTTTCTGCTGCTGGTCTACGGGCTTAGAAGGAGTGGAAAAACCGTATGGGTCAAGTGGATGTTGAACCAGATGATGGAAAGAATCCAGTACCACGAGGTGTACGTGATCTGCGGCACGTTAGACGTGAATTCGGAACAATATGCTTTTGTACCAAAAGCAGCACAATTTTCTGACGTGGAGAATTTGGACTATAGATTAAGAACTATTGTTGACATGCAAAAGGAACGTGTGAAGAAATTTAAAGATTCAAATGGCGGGAAGATGGATTTTAAGAAGCTTGAAGATGGGTCAGATAGTGACGAAAGTGATAATGAAAAGGTTCTGAAACATCAATCGAAATCGAGGAAAGCTTCTAAAAAAGAGATCGTGGACCCTGAAGAATACAAAGACTGTGATGTCAAACCTATCCTGATAATCATGGATGACTGCGTTAATGAAAATTCTGTTAGAACGTCGCCCTACTTGAGGTTGTTAGCAATTGGCGGCCGTCATATACTAATATCATGCATTATCCTGAGTCAACTTGTTGCAGGGTCTGCTTCTGTCCCTCCATCCGTTAGGACCCAGGCGGATAGTATATGTGTTATCGCACAGCCTAGAAGCAGGATCGAGAGAGAGCTCATAGGAGAGCAATATTTGACAGCTAGTAATGATGCTAATGCCAAGAGTGCTGGTCTTCAACTTTTAAATAAGGTGACTGAAATAGAGCATAGAGGACTGCTCATTTCTACTGTAAGTCCCTCTTCTCGCAGTTATATCGATTACTGCTTCAAGACTGGGCCCTGCCCCTTTCCACCCGTTCCTGATGACTGGAAACTAGGTACACAAGAACAGTGGGCTTATACTATGAAAAACAAAAAGCCTAAAACGAAACACATGCCCAACCCTTTAAAATCTGGACCAGAACTGCCACAACATCCAAAAACAGGAGAGTATTTGAGAGGAGTGAGCGATGAATTGTTTTGGTAGAAAAAATATATGTATATTAATATGAATATAGTCCTGGATAGTCTTTCTTAGGCTTATAAGGTCTCTTGAACCTTCTTTCTAACAAGAACTGCTTCCTACCTCTCCTATATCTCTGAAAGGGCTTCTGCAAGAGTGTAAGAAGACGGAAGAAAAAAAGAAGGTACATAAGGCTGCGTGTCGACCTCTTCATCTAACTCTGGATCGTGCTTTATGTACAACCTAGTGAGGTTGAGACGTAGGTAGAAGATACCGTCTTTATCCCTTGTAATTCCCAAGAAACCAAAAGCCTCGGCAATAGATTTCCACTTGATATCTCCAACTTCAATTTCATAGCCATCCTCACCCTCTTTGACTAATGTCATTATGGATGCTTTGTTGATTCTGAATTTCACTATCATTCCACCATTGTCTGACTTGCTATCCTTATAGAATGATGGATGATTTACTTCAAGAGCAGCATTCCTCTTTTTCTTGTTGAATCTCCCAAGGGGTACAATATTAGGTTCTGGATAGAGAGCAGCTAGCTTTGGTTTAATATTGTTGTCATAGTAGGTAAGGTAGGACTCATATTCTTCCTTAGTGATTCTAAAGGATACATCGGACTTTCCATAAGCATCTTTACCTGACCAGTAGATAGGGGAGGTAAGGCGTATGTTTTGAATGCCTGATGTTTTAACAAACTCTCCAGTGGTGGAGATGTTGACATTTGACTGCAACAATTGCAGGTTGCTAAGAGACACATATCTGTCTGGGTTGAATGAATTGGTCGAGGAAGCCATGTTGGGTAAGTTGGTGTTAACTTGTTGTTATCGTAGGAAAATGAAAAGTGATTGGTTGCGTTGTTTACAAAAAATGGATCGAGCTGAGTCGATAGTTGCATCCCCACTTCTTCCCGCCCATTTGGACAAATATTTAATTTATATGGAAAGTGTTCCGATTTTTCCATATTCTATTTTTTCTTTCCCTCAAATGTAATTCTATCTATATTATTTTGCTGATAAAAAGATGCAGTGTATATGCATGAAGACATTCAACCAGTTGATTTATTGGAGAATTAAAAGGTCATTATGTAATTTCCCTCCTTCCTTCAACATGATAACCAATCTACCTGATTCAGTGCTCTGTCTTATTGACACATATAACGGATGTCATGAAAAGTACAACTTTTTGGTTACGTGTCGTACTACGTATCAGGCCCTACTACCTGAACCTAATAATGAGTACAGGTCACACTTCATTCCCAAGAAAATGTTGAAGATGTCATTCGTCCCTCTGCGATCACCTTCACATTGTTTGTTGCCAACACCTTCTAAGAATCAAGTGGTCAATGGTTTTATGAACAGGGGTATGATTTCTCTTAGTCATTCATGCTTCAATTGCTGTCATTATCTTCCCTTTACAGCTTTTATGTTGCCCACACTATATGACTGTATAGTGGACAAGGCTGTTTTAAAACCTATGCCTATCGATCATAAGTGTTTCTTCAATCGGCACGAGTCTTCTACGACACTTCTGGAGGTGAAAAATACAACAATCTTTCAACCTGATGATGCTGCTATTGTAGCTGAAATATTTCGTTTCGAGTTGAAAGATTCAAATCCACAAAGCCCCGACGCTCTTGAAACACATTACAACAAATCAGTGGTTACTGTGTGTGACGAGGGGTGTATGAATACAATGCACGACATTGTTGAATTGGGGATTGTAACTGAAAAACATACACCTACAGCAGTTATCAGTCACAAAATACTCAAGGTCATCAAACACTCCAATGACTTGGCCCTTATCAAGTATCAAATCACCTTCTTCTTAACTCCAGAATTATTACTGAATTGCAGTTTTCTTTCTTCCACCAACCTTCTGGACACCTACTCAATCTCTCATAACCCAAAAAGTAATGGTACAAAACCTTTCTACAAAACCTTCTCCTCCTTCGTCTTTGTGGACCCTAATGATGAGGACATTACTACAGTAGCAGAGCTCTACAATGTTGCTATTCTACATCAGAGGAAGAATGTCTACGAGAGATTGAACATTCACTCCCCATACCTCTATATGGGAATGTATTCTCTTCCTGGTTCTCTGAGGGGTCCGAGGGAAGAAAAGTTGGACATCATCTCTTCGTATGATGATGAGGGAGATAGCTTCTACCCCTTGATGGTTCTCACTGGTGATCATACCTACGAGGAACTTCGGTATCACTATCACTGCACTTTCAAAAACGAATCCTTATCTACAATCCCGCCAATTATGCAGACTTTTTACTTACCTTATGGCGGGAAAGACTATTGGTCTGTTGATATCAACATTTGTAAACACAATGTACATGAAATATTCTATAAGGCAGTTCTAGAGAATGTTCGAGATCATGTTTACGTTCACTATGGCTTGAGCTGTGTTGACCACGCTGTGGTCAGAGTTTCTGATGATCACTTCATTTATATCCATATTCCCCACATGGAATGTAATGAGCTTCTTTCTACAGACTCTGAGTACTATAACACCACTGATGATGAAGACTTTGACTCAGATTTATCAGATCAGATATTAGATGATGACATCACTGATGATGAAGAAGGTAGTATAAGATACTTTGATCCAGTTCCTGAGACTCATGGTCAAATTAGTGATAGTGATATTGATTGGAACTTTTAATTCATAGCAACAATAGGATAATAATGTCTAGCTACTGATACTATAAGTCTCGTAAGCATCATAATCAAATTTACTGATTACCTACAACCCGTACCCTACTACTTACTACAACCATGCGTGCTCCAAAATCTTCTAATCAAGGATCTATTTATCCACTTAATCCTGTTTATTTCCGCGTTGATTCCCGCCGAAATATAACTAACTTTGGACCTCTTGCTGCTATCAATGAACATCGTCGTATTATTTCTGAGTTGGTACTTCACTCTGCAAAGGCTGAAGAACAAATATGGAATAGACTCGACAATCGTATGGAAAGCTACGGAATCATCATTGAAGTTTTCGGTGAAACTTACAACGAACATGGTGTAAAGCTTCATCCTTACAATTCAAAAATACGAACTGGGATGTTTTTTGGTGGGAAACCTATTTGGTATGGAACTCAGGATAAAATTGATATCTTTAAAAGCATCAAAAAAGATTTTGGGGAACCTGGATACAAAGACAGCAACAACAGACTTGTTCTAACAAGTATTCTTGTCAAGCCCTACGTTGAGATTCACAGAGGAGGAAGTGGAAGGAGACAAGGTCGTCAACCTGTACGCTTGGCTAAGAACTTATGGGGAAAGGATTCTAACCTTAAGATTGGTTATGGAGATCTCAAAGCTGGTGAAGACCCTATGAACAACAACAATTGTGCTCTACGTGCTCTTTTTGAACAGTCTAAAGACAAGAAATGGTTTAAGGACAACTTCAACCTGAAAACCATACGAAAAGAATTTGGACTACCACCCAACTGCAAGCTATCACCTGATGACCTCTTCCGAATCTGTGACGATCGAAAGCTGGAATTGACTATCACTGTAGTCAGAGGAACTGATCCTGATACTGCTGAGACTAGCACAAAGAAGTCAACTGGAGAAGGACATATCAAGTTCAATTATCAGTTAATTCTACAAGCTGATGAAGAACATTATTATGGTCCAGCTACTGGAAAGTATCTTGGAAATACAACCATCTCATCCTGCGATATATGTGGTGAAGATGTACATGCTAAGGATGCTATAAGGCATGGTTTCATACACAAGCTTCGACATCAGTTCAAACCTACTGCTGATATTCCTAAAGGAGTCATTTCAAAGGAAGATGGTGAGACTGATGAAGCGTTCTCTGCTCGTTACCGAAGATACTTTGTAAATATCATGATGAAGTTCTACAGAGATCCTTGTGATGAGGAAATTTTGGGATTCTTCGGTCCTGGTGGATGTGGAAAGTCTGACGTCATAAAAACCTTTCGAGAGTCCAACCCTGATATCAACATCCTATGTATGGCGAAGACAGGAGTGGCCAGTCAGAACATCGAAGGAGTGACTATCGATTCTTTTTTTATAAAACTACGCTCTATTAAGGAACTTCCAGATCTTATAATCATCGATGAGATCTCATTTCTTTCTAATGAAGAACTTTCCAGATTGGACGCGGCCTTACAACGACATACTGGTAAAGACAAACCTATGGGAGGAGTGAAGACTTTGTTCATGGGAGACTTCCTCCAACTTCTTCCTTTCGGAAAGAATGATTCATGCGTCTTCAATTCTCTGTTCCAAGACAACGTCAGAGCTGTTCCTATGCTTCACGGTTTTCGGTACAACAACGATCCAGCATTCTACAAACTACTTCTTCAGTTCAGATCTGCTGGAGTCCACTTATCAGATTTTCTGAAAGCTGGTTTTGGAATGATCACTTACAACGAATGGATTAGAGGATTCAGACCTGATAATAGACCAACACTACTTGTCATTAGGAATGAGGATCGAAGGATATTTGAAGCTGCTGCTAGAAATCATGATATGTCAACTAATCCTGATCTCAAAGAGTATCACATCGATCTAAAGATAAACAGAATCGAGCCTGATCCCAACGGAAGACCTCTCACTAAAGATGAACAAAAGCTCACTGGTTCTGACAAGGGTTATGTACACTTCAACGTTCCGTATCCACATTACAAAGCAGCCTTCGACATTTCTTTAACAACTAAAGAATTTGGGTGTGAGATCAATGCTGATAAACATTCATTCTACACTGGAGAACGTCTGATGACTCTGAAAAACAAATGTGACGATCAAGGAATCCTGATGAATGGGTCTGAAGTGTTCTTCCACAGTATCAGATATGAAGAGGATCAGGAGTATATGATTGTGACTACAACCAAAGGAGATATATGCGCCATCCCAAAGGTGACTAGAGGGTGCAAGTTCGATGGCAACTTCTACTTATGCACTGGTTACCCAATTCAGTCGGCTATTGTATCAACAATTTGTAAGTCTCAAGGGAAGACTTATTCATCCATTGTTATCGACATACCTAGACCTGATAAAAAGACATCCTCTCCTCATCAATACTATGTCGCACTTTCAAGATGTACTACAGCCAACAAAGTTCATTTTATGGTCCGAGATAAATCATTTGGATCGGTTGAAGAAGGACTCAAGTTTGTACACTCTCGCTTATATTCTAAAGAGTCTAAGGGTCAACAACTCGTCATTCTCAATCCTGTTCTTGTGGAAATCATGAAGTATACTGAGACTGGTGGTCCTATGTATTTGTGTCCAGCACTGGATCTTCTTCAGGATGTTCGCAACGCTGTCAGCTTTCCAGGCTCTACCAATACAACCTATTGGAACCCTAAAGTTCCAAACCGCACAAAGGATGCAGAGGAACATAGGAAGTTTCTTTTCAAGAACATCATCTTTTACGACATTGAAACTGGTGCTGCAGTATATCATGAGAACCATCCTAAATACTATAAGGAGGAAGAGTTCCTTGGAGGTGACAATTCTATGAGACACGATCAGACAGCTTGGCTCATTTCATTTCTACATATCAAAAATGAGAAGATCGTGTGGCTCAGGGAGGAAGTTGACCGCGTAGCTTGTGATGAAGATAAGGATCTTCTATTGAAGTTGGCAGAGTTTCAGAATGATAAAGGGATTGTACACATTCATTTGGATCATGACGATAACAACTACTGCGCTAAATTGTTTATGCAGTATTTAATTTTGGAGGCCAGACGAGAGGATGAGAGGAAGGAAACCAATTTGGAATTCATCAAGAAAGCTAACAAGAAGGCACATCTCAGCAGATACGACCGCCTTCCATGTACTTTGGTAGGATTCAACTCAGACTCTTTCGACTCTAAAGCTATTCTACATGCTATGGATCAAGAAGATTTCATCCTTCCAGATGGTTATATTAGGAATATCATTCGCAACTCTGGCCATGCTATCACTCGCTTATCTATAGTCAACGATCGATGGTATCATATTGGAGATCTAATTGCAACACATGATCTGTTTCGGTATATGGGATGTCAGTGTTCCTTAGCATCATGCCATGCCACTTTCATGGGCAGACCTTTCAAAGGTGATAAGGAGAAGTATATGGAATTCTGCTCCAAGTATACTTACGACACTACACTCTTAAAGAACTTGGCTGAACATTTGGTACTTGGTAAATCGGAATTCCCACATTTATTAACACAACGCGACGGCTACAAACCTACTCTCTCAAATGAGCTAAAGACCTACGATTTAGAAGACTATCCTGATAAGATGCAGGACGCAGTCCAGAGCGTAGAATCCAGAACATTCCGTATGTACGACAAATCTCACGAGTACATGGATGGTGACATATATGTTCTGATTGGTGCTTACATTGGAGCAAACGAGGCCAACATCAACTCTGGTCTTATGGTTCCTATATTATCTCTCAACACGGCTCAGCAAACTACCACTGCCAACTTTTTGTACACTGGTAGCGAGATCAAGGGTCTCATAGAACATGTACGCTACGACAAGTGGTCTGAGAAGAAGTATTTCAGCACACGCTTGAGCCTTCCTAATGTTATTGTTCAAGAGGCCATTGACAACACTACTTATGGTGGTAAAACACTCCCACGTTTTACTGAATGGAATTCTGAAGATGGTTCTGGAGATTATAATCAAGTGGATGAATCTGGAATGTATGCTGACGCTCAAGAAAAAAAGAACTATCCTTATGGTCCTCATTACTACACTACTTCTAGATCAATGTGTAATCAAG
>CAYRXU010000009.1:25859-29192 GCA_964428325.1 Candidatus Woesearchaeota archaeon | reverse complement strand
CACCGCAGCTTTAAATACTAAACGCCCTTAAGTGAAAGATAAAAGAGGGTAGAATGTTAACGGCAAAACAACTTTCAGAGATAGCTTCAGTTCTTCGCCGCGATTCTCTAGAAGCCACAACAGCTGCAGGCAGCGGTCATGCAAGCTCGTGTTTATCGGCTGCAGATATAGCTTCAGTATTGTTCTTCCATGAAATGGCTCTAGACAAGAACAATCCTTACAATCCCGATAATGATGAATTCATTCTAAGCAAAGGTCATGCAGCACCTCTTCTCTACTCTGCATTAAGGCGCGCAGGTCTGACAACGCAAGACCCAAACACATTGCGAAAATCAGACAGCCCGCTAGAAGGTCATCCTATCCCTTCTCTCGATATGCCGTGGATAAAAGTGGCCACTGGTTCACTTGGACAAGGTCTCTCTGTCGGCATTGGCATGGCTTACGCTGCAAAGCTGCAAAAACGCTCATGCAAAACCTACGTTCTTATGGGCGATAGTGAAACTTCAGAAGGTTCTGTTTGGGAAGCAGCGCAAATAGCACCTCATTACAAACTCAATAATCTATGTGCTATTGTTGATGTCAACAAACTAGGTCAACGCGGAGAGACAATGCTCTCGCACGACGTTGAGTCTCACGCTCAACGCTGGGGAGCATTCGGCTGGCAAGCTATTGTTGTCAATGGCCATTCCATTCCTGACCTTCTCAAGGCATTTGCCAAAACTCGAAACTCAAAGAAACCCTCAATCATCATAGCAAAAACAGTCAAGGGCAAGGGAGTTTCTATCATGGAAAACAAAAATGGCTGGCATGGCAAGGCCCTATCACAGATAGATCTCAAAAAGGCGCTCAAGGAACTTCCAGATGCGTCTATGCCTCAATTTGAACTTCTCGCTCCCACGCAAACCACAACAAAGCCGCGCAAACCACAAACGCTTTCACTTCCACGCTACACTATAGGTGAAGAAGTAGCAACACGTGAAGCTTACGGAGCAACTTTGGCAGCGCTTGCACAGTCAGATCCCTCCATCATGGCACTAGACGCCGAAGTCTCCAACAGCACATTCGCAGAAAAAGTAAAGCAAGCCATGCCAGACCAATTCATCGAATGTTTCATAGCAGAACAAAACATGATGTCGATGGCGCAAGGTCTCGCAGTCAAGGGTTACAAGCCATTCACATCCTCATTTGCAGCATTTCTCACTCGCGCTCACGATCAGCTACGCATGATTTCCCTCTCAAGAACATCCCTAACGGTTTGCGGCTCACATGCGGGCATCTCTATAGGTGAAGACGGCTCATCCCAAATGGGTCTTGATGATATTGCTATGTTTAGAGCTCTTCCAAGCAGCATGGTGTTACAACCAGCAGACGCAAACTCCGCCGTAAAACTCACTCAACTAACATCGCAACATCAAGGAATCTCATATATCCGCACGCTTCGTCCCAAGATGCCTGTCCTCTACGCAAGCAGCGAAGAATTCACTCCAGGAGAATTTAAGGTCCTAAAATCGTCAGGTTTCGATAGCGTTGTTCTTCTGGGCTCTGGAGTCACAACACATGAATCGCTCAAGGCATTCCAACTCCTACACAAGCAGGGCATTCCGGCAGCGGTTGTCGACTGCTACTCAATAAAGCCCTTCAACAGCCCACGTTTCGCAGAGTTCGTACGCGCCCACGGGTCCAAACTAATTATCGCAGAAGATCATTTCCAAGAAGGAGGCATAGGCGAGATGCTTTCTCATGCGCTTGCAAACACAGGCATCAAAATTAAACACCTCTCAGTCAACAGCAGGCCACACTCGGCTACAAAGGACCAGCTACTCGAGGCCAAACACATTAATGCCAAAGCCATAGCTCAAGCAGCTACAGAACTAGTGCGAGCACACTAGTCTTTCCACCACCTTAATCCTTAAAAATAAAAAAGTTATGATGTGCTGTGGTGATTGATTATACGCATAGTTTCTTTGGTAGATTTGCTCGACTTTCGGATAGACAGACAGAGTACGAGTTAGAAGGGTATTTCTCGTCTAAGGGTGAAAATAAAGTAAAGGTGAATGTTCCGAATGGACTCGTTGACATACCTTCGCAACTATTTGAAGGAGTTCTGGGAATACGCGAAAGCGTGCTCTTGCCTTGTACCGCAAATCTCTTCATATATGAACGCAAAAGAAGAATTCTTATTTCTCCCGACTTGCACACCCAATATGTTCTAACGGGAAAAATAGATGCCTATGAAGAACCAATGGTCGGATCGTCATTTCTAAAAGGTTCAAAGGCGCCAGAAGCCCTATTAGCAGGAGTCTTCCTCGAAGGAAGAGAGTGTGTAGGCACATGGGGAAAAGTTAGAAGTAAACCTCTTTCTCAGATACTTGCTGAAATTGGCCCAGCACATAGATGCAATTCAGCGCTTCCTTGTCTTTCTGGAAAATAATCCTACAAGCAAGTCATCCAATTTCTCTGGAGCTCTTGTCCCAATACGCGTATTGATAACGCTTCTGCGCAAAATATCCGCAATCTGCTCGTCCAGCGTGAACATATTCTTGCGTGCACGCTGTTCAAGCTTACAAAAAACAGAATCATCAACATAAGTGCACACGCGATGTTTATGCGTCGGTAACTTCTCCTTCACAAGGGAGAATGCAGCCTCAACCTCGTCAGGAGACCAACCTCTTTCAATCAGCGGATCTCGAATCTCGTGGTCATCAAAACCTCGTTTCCGCGCTTCTTTGATAAACTTGATTAAGTCGTTGCTAGCCACGCCGGATTACCTCCGATCGTGAAGATAATTCTGATCCAAAGCCAGATGATGAGCATGCCCATGCCCCCGATAAGGAGTATTTTCGAGGAGATTGGTTTTTGCTTGCGCTCGATCCAGCCAGTAAGCACCATAAGCAAGAAGATGAACACGCCAACAAGCCCTGAAATAATTGTGAACATCGCAATAACGAAATCTGCGAGAAATTCAAGAAACACCACCATGATTACTTCTTAGTTTTTGGTACATTATATACTTTCTGCACAGCGAAACTTTTGTAGATCCCTTCCAGGATGTCAGTTCCAGCATATCCAGAAAGTAAAGAGAGTCGAGTATCAAAGTTAAACACAATCCCCACAAACACACCAATAATCACTGCGACAGTCACTGTCACAAAATAGTAGAACCATAATATCCGACGGCGCATCGACAACGCCTTCAATAACCCTACAACCCCTCTAGTCAACCCACCGATCCCTCCAAGAAGGCCAGCAAGAACAAGTCCATCCATATACACTATTTGTAAGAGACGCATTTAAACGTCACACACAAAATGGGATAACCTTTTACTTAACCAT
>CAYRXU010000009.1:6941-25759 GCA_964428325.1 Candidatus Woesearchaeota archaeon | reverse complement strand
TAACCATTGTAGCCTTGATAATCTTAACTTCCTTCAAAGGCTTATCATTTCTATCAGTTTCAACGCCTGCAATCTTATCTACCACATCCATGCCTTCAACAACATGACCGAATGCAGGATGTCTGCTTGACGCTGGTGGCTTGTCCCAGTCCAAGAAAGTATTATCTACAACATTGATGAAAAATTGGCTTCCTCCCGTACCTGGTCCAGCATTCGCCATACTTATTGTGCCTCGAACATTTGTACTCCCTTGTACAAACTCATCCTTAATCTGATATCCAGGTCCACCTCGACCTGTTCCAGTTGGATCTCCGCCTTGAATCATAAAATCCTCAATAACCCTATGGAATATGGTATTATCGTAATATCCTTGCTTCACTAACTTCTCAAAATTTCCAGTTGTGATTGGCATATTCTGCGCGAGTTCAATAACAATGTCGCCTTCAGTCGTTTCTAGCCTTACACGATGTGCAGATGATGTCATGGTAACAAGAAGGGTAATAACAAGTGCTATTAAAAATATTCCGCCCACACTCCATATCACTGTCTTTTTCATAATCACATAAGCAAGGGGGAGGGGTTAGAACTTAGGGATCTATCTCCCCCACGCCTATAGTCAGAATGATAAATGAGCTGCTTTAAAGCTTTCGGTCGCAAGATTTAAATGTAAGACAAGACGTTAACAGTCATGGTAAAGAGATCGGAAGAGAGTTGCTGCAATTGCTCATGCAACAGCGCAAAGAACTGGGGTTCAGGATGCACACTCTATGGTCTAGGTTTTATCGGAGCAGCAATCTATAACATTCAACAGGCAACGGGTTTCTGGATGGGCGTATGGGGCGTAATCAAAGCAATTGCTTGGCCCGCTTTCGTCGTGCACAAGCTTCTCGGCCTATAGGGTAATATTTTTATACTCTTCTTCATTCTACACACTATGGCAATACCCGAGGTGATGTTCAGCCCTGAAAGCGCACAAGCATTTGCATCAGGTTTCTGGGGAGGAGCATTTGGCGTATTCTTTGCATTAGGTCTATTCGCAGCATTCGTTATAGGCATTCTTCTTTACGCATACTTCGCTTTCGCATGGCAAACAATTGCACAAAAGCTCAAACACAAGAAGGCCTGGCTTGCTTGGATTCCATTCGCAAATGTAGCCATGATCCTCCAGCTCGGCGGCTTCCACTGGGCTTGGGTATTCCTCTTCCTCGTACCAATACTAGGATGGATAGCCATAACCGTACTGCTTATCATCGCAACATGGCGCGTGTTTGAGAAGAGACATTACCCTGGCTGGCTTGCAATCCTAGCAATCATCCCATACGTGGGCGGTCTCATCTACCTTGTAACTATTGGTTTCGTAGCTTGGAAAGATAAGAAGTAATTTCTAATTAAGCCAAATCAGCAGGAGTAAGAGGATAGACTCCTGTTATTTTGTAAATTGCTGGTGGACCACGAGGTCTTGCAAAAACAACAGAATCTCCTGCCTTCTTACCCTCAAATGCCCTTGCCAAAGGAGACTCATAAGCAGCTCTGTCTTCATATCGTGTTGGGTCTGAATCAGGCGAGCAAACAATCTTAATGGATTCTTCCGAATCTCCATCTAAATATTTAACAAGAGTCCCATAGCCTGCAACACCATTAAACCCTTCGGCTTGAGGATATTCGCGAAGTATTAATCTAGCAAGATCGCAACTATTTAATGCAAAACGTGAACCAGCCACCATCAAATCAAGCTCGGCATTTACCATCGCCCCATTATCTATTACTTCTCCACGATTATCACGTGCAGCCGCACCAATATCTCCCAATTTATCTATCAAGTACTCACGAGATCCTGCACTCTTCTCAAGTAATCTATCTCTACCTGCAGAAGTAACCACAAGCGATTGTTTTGCCATGTCTACTTTTTCCATGAACCTTCTTAAAGCTTTCGAAAAATCACAAATCCTTATAATCTTCGGAATCTAAGATAATTCATGCCAAGTTGCATAAAATGTGGGGCTTACACAAAATATGTTAACGGATCATGTAAGACTTGCTACTATGGCTGCAAGTCAAAAGCAGGAAAGGTCTACATTGGGCAAGTAACATTTCCAAGTGGTAAGAAAACGATCTACACTGGTCAGACGAGACGATCTGTAAGGACAAGAGTTAGGGAGCATATGGGTTATCAGAAGAGAGGTGAAACAAATCACTACACAGGACGAGGCATTAGATTTGATATCCTGGGTAGTATTTTCTCAAGAAACAGATTCAAAGCCGAGAAAACCATCAAATCTCTTCCCCGAGAGCACAAGATAGGAATCGCCAAGAAGGGTGCTAGAAAATTTCTTGGTTGGTGACTCATTACCACAATCGTTTTATACCCTCAAAACCACATTTTACTATGAAATTCGCGGCCCCAATCGCGACAGTCGCTCTCGCAGCATCTACATTAGCTTCTACCGCCCGAGCTGAAGATATTTACATCACTCCTTACCCTCCATCTGAGCTACAACGCCTTGCTCAAGAGAGTCTTATTCCTATAAGCCCAAAAACAGCCCCTTCAGAGAGCGAAGTTCGCCCAGATATGCGACCTATCATCGGAATCGACCTAACATGGAGAGAACAGCAATACTTCGCCCAATACGTATCGGGCCGCGACTGGAACGATAGAACGCCCATGCCACTCGCCTCAAGAGTAAATACCTACACATTCCATTTCGAAGTCGGTCCCGTATCATCACAAAACCACTACGCCGACGAATATTCTGCCAATATCGACACCGTGCCTACTCCAGGAGCATTACCCCTCCTGGGCTTAGGCGCCTTGGCTGCTGCGAGACGAATGAGACGATAATGGAACCTGAAGCAGATGCAGAAGTAAGAATAATTCTCAAACAATGGGCGGCAACCCAGGGACATGATAGATGTTGGTGGCATCCGGAATACATTACTCCTATTGCAGCATCCTATGGCGTTTCTATTGACAAACTGACAATTACTCCTTTAGATAGAGACTTATTCCGTAGGGGTTGTGCTAGGTTCAGAGAACAGCAATACGGGCAATCACAGAAATCAACAGATTCGGGAAAAGAAAGGGTAACTGCGCAACAAGCATTCACAGATTGGGTGAAGAGAAACGAGGGAAAGGATCTGACGTACCACGATGAGATTCTAAGGGAATTGGCTTCTATCTTAGACGTTCAAGAACCAATACGTCCAAACGTCACACGCAAAGAATTAAGAGAAGGTTGCTACAGATTCCAGCTAAAACAGTATCCTCAAAGATAATTAATTCTTCATATGAGGTGCAACATTCGCACCATTGGCTTTCATCTTTCTAACATAGAAGACTGCTGCCGAAGCAATTGCAAGTGCTACAACAACAATAACAATTACCCAAAGTGATTTCTTGCCAAGACCCTGGCCAGCTGCATTGCCTGTCAATGCTACATCACCGTCAACAGTGTTATTTGTGCTAGGTGTACTATTTGTATTCGACAAAGGCGTTACCGTGTTGTTAGTTCGTGTGACTGTTGATCTAGAACCGCCACCGCCTCCTCCGCCGCCTCCACCTCCACCACTATTGGTGCTTGGAGCAGGAGCATCTTCGCTTCTGATTGAATAATTACCGGTCTCATTAACAAGGAAGACTGCTGTCTCGCCATCGATGCTGATAGCTGTGCAAATACTTGTATCGCATACAACTTCATTGCGAAGGATAGCATGATTGATTCTTCCAGTTGGCAAACCATATAGTGTAACTTCAGCGCTCTTGTTGCTAAAGCTTTCATTGCCCTCAAAAGTGAGTAAGTTAGAGCTGAACTGGAATACATCACTCAAGCTCGCACCCTGCGCGCTCACAAGATCAATCATTCTAATCTGCCCAATTCCATTCTTTACAAAGCTGAAATTGCTGTCAACTACAAGGTATTTGCCAATTGCGCTGTCAATAAAGCGAGTATCTCGGGCTGAAGACTGCTGAACATCAAAGTATCCTGCCGCAGTGCCTTCAACAGCAAGGCGCGTAAGTGAGTTTGCGCTAGCGAGACCATCTATAACAACAGCATCATTGTTAGTGCCGTTAATCATAATATCTGCAAACGTGTTGCCGTTGCTGTTCTGTACGCGCAGACCAGTCCATGTGCTATTAACAATAGAAAGCTGATTAAAGATATTTTCTTCAGAGTTAGCCAAGACAAGAACGCCAACAAAACCAAAAATATCGTCTGAATTAGATACGCTCATACTGCTGAAGGTGTTATTTGAGCTTCCGATAAGTGAAAGACCATCAGTATGATCAAGAAAACAGTCGTTGAAAGTGTTATCTTCAGTATTCTCAAGAGAAATACCAGAATCATCAGCATTCACAACACTGCATCCATTGAAAGTAGCTCCAACACCGCCTTCAACAGCAATACCAACTCCACCATTATTTACATTAGCAATGTCAAGGCCATTGAATGTCTCAGATGTGGTTCCACTCAAGTCAAGAGCCCATCCATTAACATCAGAGATCGTGAAATTAGTGTAATTGTTGTATCTTGTACCGATAAGCAACATACCTTCAGAATCAGTCATGCTAACATTGCTGAAGGTGCTATTGAACATGTTTGCCATGAACAGACCATGGCTTCCGATGTGTTCAATAGTGATACCATCAAAGAAGTGGTTATAACCTGCTCCAATCTCTAGTGCCTTGTCTTGAACATCCGAAAGGTAAATTTGCTCAAAGCCATTATTGCGCCCACCTTGCATGTAAACGCCAGCATTAGAGAATGAAGATGAACCGCCTATGAAAGCATTATCGCTTGAGCCAGAGATTGAAAGATACGTTCCAGTAATCTGGGAAGCCCCGTTAGAGAGGAATCGATTGCCATTGCTTGTAGTCACAACAAAACCATCAGTCATTACAGGCGTACCGCCACCAGCTGCCGTAACATCCTGTATTGTGCTATTATCCATAGTGTTGAAGTTAAATCCAGCTTCACTGTCAAAAACAAGAATACTTGAAAGATGAACATCATTACTTACAGATACGCGCACACCAGTGCCAAATCCTCTGATAACTAGGTTCGAAACGCTTACATTCTCGCCTTCAACACGAAGACCGGTTGATGTCTGGTGACCGTTGCTTGTGATAGACTGGAAAGGAGCTCCACTGCTTGTCACAACCATATTGTTGCCAAGGAAAAGCAAACAATCGCCATTCAACTGAGCGGGTGTCAAGGAATTCATGATCAGGTACGTAGTATCTGACTGAGTGTAAGTGCCACATTGAGTAATCTGAACTTCATTAGCCAATACAGAAGGTACACTAAAGAGTGCAAAAAGCAAAAATGCTGCTACTCCAATCCAATGCAATTTAACCATGTTCAGCCACGTCTTTTAGTCCTTTTAAACATTGCGTATACATAAAAGAGAGCAAATACCAAGCCTTTTAAACCCCCTATTTTGAGCATTATAATGACAAATAAACTCGGACCGAATATCGGAGATATAGTCACCTATGCAGATAGAATGCTCAAGGTTCTTGATGAAAATAAAGAGCCTTGGATAGCAAATCCAGAAGGCTCATATTTCAAAGAAGATTTTGATGATCATCAGGTTACCTACAAAATTTATAGACTAGAAAGAGGAGAAAAAAATCCTTGTGTCGACTTACTATACGGCATCCTAACCAATCCTCCCTTAATGCCGATACAAGCAAGGATAGAGCCAAAAGGAAGATCACTAGCAGGTCTAGTCAGATTTGTGTGTAATTTTCAGGTAGAAGGTTATGACACGCTCCCTTATGGAAACCTAACTCGACACTCAAGAGAGATTCCAGACTGTGATATAAAAAACTAAGAGCAGCAATATCAGACCTCCGAGGTCACCAATAGAAACCATTTTAAATAGTTCTTCATCTATTGAGTAATGGTTTTGAAAAGTCTATCTTGGTTATCTATTCTTCTTATTGTCGTAGCAGTAATCCTATTCATCTTTCTCCTGAATTTCATCATCCGCGTTGCTCTCCTTGTATTAATTGTTCTAGCAGTCATCTGGCTCTGGAACCACATTAAGAAATCTAAGAGAAAGAAGTAATTCTAACCCGCGCTAACTAGAATATCTAGCGCCAACCTTTAAAAAGACACTTTCACACATAGACTTACCCGTCGATAAAAAAACATTTTTAGGAAATACGGGTAAATTTTTCATGACAGATACAATAGAACCTATGTTGGCGCACACCCCCTCTAGCAACGCCCGAGTAGCAGACCTAGAGAGAAAACTAGCTGAAGCACAATCAACACTAGCAGGAATAACCGAAGTTATCCACCGCTATCTAAATCCGCGTACTGAATTAGTGGTTGATGGATTGAATGCCTATGGAGAAGTCCATCCATTCACAGGCAAGGCGGGAGGAGATCTCCTACATTTCTTGAACCTTAAGGAAGACTTTGACCTAAACAGTCGCATAAACAGGGCGCATAGACTCGGACAAACAGAAGTTGAAGAACGCCTGAAAGCGGGCCGCAATCGAATATCAGTCCTTAAGATGGATGTTATGGGACACTCTGCACCGCAAGCAGTTGAAGCAGCGATCATGTACCATGCAGCCATGAGCGTTATAGCTTCTCAGTTAGACCAATATGGGCATGTAATGCCGAGCGTATTCGATGCTCTGAATGATCTTGGTACTCAAGGAAAGAGAAATGCCCGCATGATTACCGCGAGTTTTGGAGATATTACTTCTTCTCTAGAGAAAAATAAGGCCGTTGTCAAATGGATTAGCTCGGGTGAAGGGGCGCCCCTTATCTATAGACATGAAAAAAGAGAGTTTGATCAAGAATGGGCTGCCAAATTCGAGGGTACATTCCCAATTGGAGTAGCTCCAACACGAAGAGGTAAAACTCGTAACGCAAAGCAGAATACTAAACCTAACCACGTAATCAATAAGACTACTCTCCTACCAGGAGATATTCTTTTCCTTGCAAGTGATGGTACTTTGGAACACGAGTATGAATCTAGAAAAAGATATTTCCCTCAGGAAGCAGTAGATGTTGTAAGAGGAGCTTACACAAATGCGATAAGATCAACTAATCCTGCAAGAAGCGTAGTAGAAGTATTAATGAGTGATATGATATCGAGAGGCGCCCAGAAAGACGACATGACTCTGGGGGCTATTTACTATAAAAGAAAAAACTAATGCTTCTTCAACGGCTGCCAAAGGCCAATAATATTACCTTCACTATCCTGCACATAAGCAGCAATGCCCATATCTCCGACAGTTACCGGCTCTTTCACAGTCTTTCCACCAGCGCTCTTAACCTTCTGTAAAGCGCGCCCCATTTCCTCGACAGAAATCGTGATAACAGGCCTCATAATCGGAGGAGAACGCTTCATGATGCCTCCATTGATTTTACCTGGCTCTTTGATCATGTGATTATCATCAGTCTCTGCAGTACGCACAATCGTGTAATCCATGCCAGAAACAGGGTGCATTTTCCAGCCAAACGCTCGATTATAGAATTCTTGTGCACGTACAACATTATCGGCAGGAATCTCAAAGTGAACAACAGGATCCATAATCTAATGTGATAATCCTACCTTATAATTGTTTTGACAAATCAGACAACAGATAAGCGTTCTGAGTGTTCATCACACAATTCAGGCAATTGAGCAATAAGTCTCTTCTGCATCCTTCGAATAGGAAGGCTCTCGCTCTGAAGACGAAGGAAGCCTTCTCCCAGTTCTTGATATCCTTGCTTAAGGTAGAATCTTCGGGCAGTTAGAGTTGCACTCAAATACATCGTGTGATATCCTGCGCCCTGTGCGACTGCTTCAGTGTGATTCAAGAGCGCAGCACCGATACCTTTACCTAGATGACTTCTGTCAGTATAAAGTCTGGTCAAAACAGCAACGTTAGAGGGAAACGAGTTATCGCGACCTGCACTAGCAAATCCAACCAATTTTCCACCATCTAGAGCGGCATACGACATCTCAGGAGTTGATTGGACGAAAGATTCAAGAGACATACTCGCAAGCCAATCTGCAATCTGCTCACGTGTGTAGTCATAAGAATTGACTGCGCAGATAGTCTCGGTACGGAGAGCAAACGCTGCTTCAAAATCTGCTGGGCACAATGGACGGATATGCATCTGATCCGCTAACTCACTAGTTTTATAAAGCTGAGTCCCATAATCCCATCATAAAAGATGGTGAACATAGCAATTAACGGCTTTGGCCGTATAGGTAGACAGATTCTCAAAATAGCACTTGACAGAAAACTAAACGTAGTTGCTATCAACGACTTACACGGTCCAGAGTCATCTGCCTACACACTCAAATTCGATTCAGTGTACGGTAAATATGATCGCAAAGTAGAAGCCCTCAAGGACGCCATTTCAGTTGACGGAAAGAAAATCAAAGTTGTTTCTGAAAAAGACCCTGCCAAGCTTCCATGGAAAGATTTGAAGGTTGATATTGTCATTGAAAGCACAGGCGTATTTACAAACGCAAAGGACGCATCTGCACACATAAAGGCAGGCGCTAAACGTGTTATCATCACTGCTCCTGCAAAAGAGCCTGACCTCACAGTAGTTCCATGTGTAAATGATTCCTTGTTGAAGAGCTCGCACAAAATAATTTCAGTAGGCTCATGCACAACTAACTGCGCAGCCACTGTCGCAAAAGTAATCTTACAAGAACTTGGCATCAAATATGCTATGCTTACAACTATCCACGCTTACACAAACGACCAAGTCATACTTGACAATGCGCACCACAATATCCGTCGTGGTAGGGCTGCCGGTTTGAACATGATCCCAACTACAACAGGCGCAGCAGAAGCAGTCATTGAAGCAATACCGCAACTCAAGGGTAGAATGACCGGCCTGTCCGTGCGTGTGCCCGTGCCTTGCGGCTCGCTCATCGATCTAACCTGTGAAGTAGAAAAGAAAACAGATATTGCTACAGTCAACAAAATCCTCAAAAAACACTCTCAAGGCAGCATGAAAGGCATTATTGAGTACAGTGAAGATGCTCTCGTATCCTCAGATGTGATTGGCAACTCTCATTCAGCTATTGTAGATAGTCTAAGCACGCAAGTCGATGGCAATCTCGTTAAAATCCTAGCTTGGTACGACAACGAATTCGGCTACTCCAACCGCGTTGTCGATGTTATACAACGCCTGAAATAAGATGTCTTTCTCAAACATCAGAACAATCTCGGACCTTAATGTAAAAGGCAAACGTGTGCTTTTGCGTCTTGATCTGAACAGCGATATTCGTAACGGTAAACTTATCCCAAGCGAACGTCTTACCGCGCCTCTGGAAACAATACGCGAACTCCAGCAGAAAGGTGCAAGCGTTGTCATTCTTGCACATCAAGGCCGCCCAGGAAGCAATGATTTCACAAATCTACGGCAACATGCAAACATTCTAAGGAAAAAGATAAGCAACTTTCAATGTATTCCAGATGTGATAGGCATTCGAGCAATAAAGGCAATTGCGCAACTTAAGCCAAAGCAAGTTCTGCTGCTTGATAATGTGCGTTTTATCGACGATGAGTTGAACTACAAAGAAGGACAGCCAAACAAGCTAGTTACACAGCTTGCCCCGCTTGTTGATGCGTATGTCAACGATGCATTTTCTGCATCTCACCGCTCGCACGCAAGCATAGTTGCATTCCCAAGACTCCTGCCAAGTGCAATTGGTCGTGTGTTTGAGCGAGAGTTAAAAGCGATCCACAAGCTACACATAAACAATGCCCTTCTTGTTCTGGGTGGAGCAAAGCCCGAGGATAATATCTCATTGCTCGCAAAAAGGAAAAACAAAGTTCTTGCATCAGGCCTCTTTGGCCCATTCTGTATCATGGCGCTCGGAAAAAATCTCGGTAAGCAGAATGTTGTAATGAAAAAATCCCTGAAAGAAAATAGTTCAATCATCAAAAAGCACAAGCATCGTATAGAAACGCCCACAGATCTAGCGGTTGAACAAAAAGGAAAGCGAAGAGACCTTCTAATCAGTGAATTTCCTGCCAACACAGAAGTTCTTGATCTGGGAATACAAACAATAGAAAGCTACGCAAAACAAATCATCAATGCAAAGGCAGTCTTTTTCAAGGGTCTTGTTGGTCTGTGTAACAAGTCTGAATTTACCATAGGCACAGAAGCCCTTTTGCGCGCTCTGACTCTATGTAATGGATTTACAGTTGTAAGCGGAGGTCATACGCATACAATGATAGAGAAACTCAAAATTCCGAAAAACAAATTTGGTTACGTGAGCTTAAGTGGTGGCGCGCTAATACATTATCTTGCAGAAGGCACTTTGCCAGGAATAGAAGCGCTCAAAGTTTGACTCGATTTGGCACGCTTAAGCAGTTGAGTTAGCCCCACATCATCAGAATAGTTTGAAGGTACATTACCAAACAGAATATATGTCCTATCGATCACAGAGTCCCCATCATAATCGAGACCCACAATTTTCCACCGCTGAGAACAAAAAACAGGGTCCGGACCAACATACATAAGATTCTTCGCACGCTCTCCACTGTAATCCGTATTCGTATCGACAATAATTTGCAGATTATCAAATCTATAGACAGTCTGCCTACTAGGTTCAGGTTGTGATAAAAGAGTAACAGTTGCTGTAGCAATCGTAGCGAGTCCAAGAGCGCCGAAAAAAAGATTTCTTCGCATCGCACTTCAAACTTTTCTAATTAATAAAGATAGTGGCTAAAAAACAATTACTTCTTCGTAACAGTTTCTTCGCGCAAGATAAACTTAGCGATAAGGAAGACAACAAGTGCAATGATAGCGAAGTTGATAATCGCTCCAAGGAAAGCTCCCCAAGCAATAACAATTGATCCAATAGTAAATGTAGCAGTTTCCCAAGCCCCATTAGGCACAAAAGGTGTAACAATAGGCATGATAATACTATCAACAAGCGATTTTACAAGAGCGGTAGCGGCTGCGCCAATAATGAAAGCTATTGCCAAAGGAACAATCTTGTACTCTCTCAAGAAAGCATGAAACTCTTTTATCAACCCAACCATAGATTAATAATGCATAAACTATTAATAAATCTAACTCTCACAAATCGTATGAAACCTTCAGAAAAAGAGATGAAATCAAAGCTTACAAGCGAGCAATATCATGTTCTACGCGAAAAGGGTACTGAAATGCCATTCACCTCTGAGTTGCTGCACAATAAGGACAAGGGAGATTACACCTGCGCAGCCTGTGGTAATGTTCTCTTCAGTGCAGACGCAAAGTTCGACTCAGGCACAGGATGGCCATCTTTCGACAAGCCGGCCAACACAAAGAATATCGAGCTAAAGGAAGATAACACTCATGGCATGCACAGAATAGAAGTCATGTGCAAGAACTGCGGCTCGCATCTAGGTCACGTTTTCCCAGACGGTCCAACAAAAACAGGTGAACGCTTCTGTATTAATGGTTGTGCACTCAATTTCAAGAAGAAAAAGTAAGAAATCAGCTACGCAACCCCATACTCAAACGCCCTTTTAACCATTACTGTATAGCACTATTATTGTCGCCCCATATACACATCTTTAAAAGTTATCCCAAAATCTAATAATATGACATCACGCCTTCTGGGTGTTGGGCTGGCAGCCGTGGTCGGCGCATCAGGATTGACCGGATGTATGACCTCTCGCCAATATAATGCAAGTAAAAAGAGAGCTGATGAACGTGTTGCCCATTACAACGCCCACCCTGAATTGCACCCTCCGAAATATGCTCCTCCTGCCAAAAAAACAGTTCATAGACAAAGATTCTCTGTGAATGCAGAATTACTAGCACGATTAAATGAGCAAGAAGAAAAAATAAGCAATTTTCATGCCTACATGGAAGAGAGAAGAAATGAAAGGTCTGTCCTAACACATGAAGACCTTTATGATCCATGCACTGGAGAATGCCTCCTCAACAAACCTTCTGAAGGCGCTATGGTTAGCTATGTATTCTATCGATTTACAAAGAATTTAGACAACAATCATCCTGTCCGTCGTGCACATGATGGCGCAAAGAAGGTAACCGGAGACATTGCAGGTTGGATGAAAGAGATCACTGGAGCGGAAAAGGTAGATACGTACGGTCTGGGCATAATGTTTAGATTTGAGTGGTGATTTAGCTAGTTTTAAATATCCTCCTCGACAAATAAGATAGAGAGGTTGATATGAATATAGCATTCTTCGAAACAGATTCCTACGAGCAGGAATTTTTTACCAAGAAATGTGCAAAACATAATACATCCTTCTATCCACATGCACTCACTACACACGACCTCAAACATCTTTATCAAACAGAAATTCTTGTAACGTTCATCTATTCTAAAATTACCAAGGAGATCATTCACAATATGCCCTGTCTCAAGCTCATCGTCACCATGTCAACTGGCTACGACCACATTGATCTAGATGCGTGCAGGCGCGCAGGTATAACTGTCTGTAACATTCCGCGCTACGGTGGAGAATGCGTAGCTGAACACACATTCGCACTTATTCTTGCACTCTTGAGAAATGTACATCGCGGTATTGAAAGAACACGCCATGACGACTTCTCGATAGAAGGTCTACGCGGCCTGACTCTCGAGGGCAAAACGCTTGGAGTTATAGGTGCAGGAGCCATCGGCTCTCGTGTTATTGAACTTGCACGCGCCTTCCATATGAAAGTTCTCGTGTACACCGACACAAAAAAGAAAGGCACGCATGATCATATAACTTATACAACACTCTCAGACTTGCTCACAAAGTCAGACATTGTCACACTTCATGTGCCGCACACACCAAAGACCCATCATATGATAAACACAAAAACGCTGGCAATGATGAAGCGAGGTGCTTTTCTTATCAATACAGCAAGAGGCCCATTAGTAGACACACAAGCACTCTCACATGCACTCGAGACCAAACGCCTTGCAGGCGCAGCACTCGATGTCCTGGAAGGCGAAGCTCAACTCCATGAGATCCATCAACCTATGAAACACACGCATCACAGTTTGCACGATTGGCGCATGCTCCGCAAAGCCCACACCCTTCTCAAACACAAAAACGTCATCGTCACGCCACATATAGCATTCTACACCAAAGAAAGCGTAGACACCATACTCAAGACAACGCTAGAAAACATAGAAGCCTTCCTTAGCGGTAAACACCTGAACGTGATTACGTTCAATTAAATAATGTTATTTAACAAATTTCAGATATTCTTCATTATTTAATCTTAAATAACAATTAAGCCATTAGGATATACCAAAGAAATCCGCAAACCTTTATATACAAGCCTGACTTTTAAATGCGAACAAGGGGTTAGGGATGTGAAACTATTCATTGATTCAGCCGATATTGACGAAATCGAGCGCGCATACGCTTCTGGAATCATTGACGGTGTAACAACAAATCCTTCTCTTCTCAAACAAGCCCTTGCATTACACAAGAAAGGCTCAAAGAAAATCAACCTAGAAGAATATCTCATTGACATTCTAACAGTAGCCAAGAACACGCCCGTATCTCTTGAAGTCACAAAGACGGACTTTGAAGGCATGGTCAAAGAAGGCACGGCACTCTACAACCGATTCAACCCAATCGCCAACAATGTAGTCATCAAGATCCCTATTAACACATCTCTTACAGGCAAAACAAAAACGACAGACGGTCTTCGAGCGATAAAGGCACTAGCTCAAGCACGTATCCCTGTCAACTGCACACTTGTATTCACGCCAGAACAAGCACTTATGGCTGCTAAAGCAGGGGCAACCTATGTAAGTATATTCGCAGGTCGCATTGACGACCATATCAGATCACAACATGGAATCGGATTTGAAAAGCCAGACTACTATCCTGCTGAAGGTTACATTCACGCAGGCAAACATCTCCAAGATAATGGCATTCTATCTGGTGTAGATGTTGTAAAGCAAACGGTCGCACTCTTCAAGCAGTTCAACATGAAAGCCCAAGTCCTTGCAGCTAGTGTAAGAAACACACGCCAGCTAAGAGAATGCGCTGCAGCAGGTTCACACGTAGCAACAGTCCCTCCAGAAATACTATCAAACGCCCTCAACCACGTCAAGACTATCGAAGGCGTCAAGCAATTCAGCGAAGATGCTCCTGCCGATTATGCGCGACTGGCAAATGATAAGAAATAATCTCGTATACGTTTAAATAATCCTCGCGCATTATCTAGCAAAGAGAGGGTGAAATGAACGTACTATTTGTCTGCAGATACAATCGATTCCGGAGCGTCATGGCCGAGGCATTCTTCAAGAGATATAACACTAATCCATCAATTCATGTAAAGTCTGCAGCACCAATTCGCGGAGGCCCACAGCGCGAGAGCATACTCAAGGCAGCAAAGGAATTCAACTTGAAGATAAAGACACACCCTAGCGGATTGACATCACGGCTCATGCGATGGCAAGACGTTACTGTTGTCGTAGCTGATGATGTTCCTGCAGCCCTATTTGACAAGAATAAAAAGTTAGGCAAGAAAGTCATCGCCTGGAAGATACCCGATGCACACAACGATACAGTCCAGGAACGTGTCAAGATAACACGTATGATTCAGAAGAAGGTCAAGGCACTAGCCAAGGAGTGGGCATGACACTCTTCAAGGCAAACGATATTCGCGGCATCTATCCAACAGATCTTAACGAAGATATAACGTACAAGGTGGGAAGAGCATTTGCACAGTTCATCAAATCAAAAGAAGTCATTGTTGCGCGGGACAATCGCCTCTCCTCCCCACAACTTTCCCGTGCACTTATCGCGGGCTTGCTTGATCATGGTGTTAATGTAATCGATATAGGTGTCATCGACTCTCCAGGACTTTACTTTGCAACAATAAAACTCAACAAGCCAGGCATCATGGTGACTGCATCTCACAATCCGGCAGAATATAATGGATTCTATCTCGTGAAAGCCAACGCCATGCCCCTCTACGAGGCAAACGGTCTCAAAACTATTGAGAAGATAGCACAGAAAGGCTCATTCAATAATACAAAGAAAAAAGGCACACTCTCAACACATGACATCATGCCTGCCTACACGCAATACGTTCTCTCATTTGTCAACAAGCGCGCACTCAAACCACTCAAAATTGTCGTAGATGCAACAAATGGTGTAGGCGCGCTCATCGCACAACACGTTTTCCCTCACCTACCATTCAAAATCATTCCACTCTTCTATGAACTTGATGGAAGCTATCCCAATCACGAACCTAATCCTGCAGTCCCAGAAAACATGAAACAACTTGCAAACTCTGTGAGAAAGCACAAAGCAGATCTTGGCATTGCACTCGACGGCGATGCAGACAGAGCTGGCTTTGTCGATAATACTGGAGCTATCGTAGAAGGGTCGCTTGCAGGTACGCTTCTTGCACAATACCTTACATCAGAACATCCTCACAGCAATATAGTTTACAGCTCAACATGCTCTCGCATCCTTGCAGAAACGGTAACGCGTGCAGGAGGCACCGCACTCAAAGAACGTGTGGGTCACACATTCATCAAGGCGCGTATGCACAAGGAAAAAGCAATACTTGGTATTGAAGACACCGGCCACTTCATGTTCAAGGCAAACTCCTACGCAGATTCAGGCATCATTGCGGCACTGACTATGTGCGAGATTCTCTCGCGTTCTCGCTACACACTTGCAGAGCTTGCAGAACCTCTAAAGATATACCACAAAGCAACAGGCATCAACTTCAAGACAAAACATCCTGACAAAGTCATGAAAAGAATAGAATCAGCATTCAAGTCACGAGGCTTCACACCAAGCGATAGATTCGACGGCGTCACTTTCTCACTTCCAGAAGGAGACTTCAAGGTCAGGGCCAGCCAAACCGAGCCACTCGTGCGCCTCACAGGAGAAGGCCACTCCAAGAAACAAGTAGAAGAAAAGATAAAAAAAATAAAAAAGATAATTGATAGCGTTCTTAGTGCTTAGCTTCTGCAGCTAGCATCCAATATCCGCAAATAGCCACAAGGTGCAATAGCACAGTTGGCCATTGAGCCTGTCCAAGTGCTGTCCATGGGAATGTTACAAGTGTTGCAACAACCAGGATGACCATTGGAGGCCAGGCAGTATACTTGATCTTCCAATTAGCTAAGATAGCAACTCCGAATACGATTTCCGCGAGTATCAAAATCCAAGCGAAGAACATAGGAGCAGGGAAGCCCATACCGCTCAGCATGCCAGTTACTCCGGAAGGCTTGAAGACGAAAAGCTTCAACAATCCAGGGATAAGCATAAGCAAGCCAAGAAGTATGCGATGAGTAATCCATGCACATTTAGAATCCATTATAGTTCATTCCTCCTTTCACAAGAATAAACATCTATGTTAAGTTATTATTTAAACATTGTCTGGAAACGGCATATTCTTGTAGACACGCACGGTGAAACCTTTTTGCTCCAACAATCCTGACAAGCTTCTGGTGTTAGGATCCTGAGACCAGAATCCATTGGCCAAATACCCAAACGACTGATTTGATGATAGACGTGTAGACATGTGTTGAATTGTATCCAGATTCATATTCTCAGCACCTTCAAGAGCTCTCAAATCAAAAGGACGCTCTTCAACACGGGAAAGGGCAACCTCCATATTCTGAAAAGCCACAGCATCAGGTGAATAATGGGCACGTAGCGTCTTAAAAGGCTGGACAGCATGGAGAGTCTTGGCCCGAGACAGTCTAACTGCCTCATTAATAAAATAAATGTGCTCCGTTATCTCTCTCGTTCTCATGTCTCCTAAGCAAAACAGGTACGCCTCCTTAGGAAAAATTATACGTTTTTCTTGATGTTCATCCATACAAACGCTCCCAGAACTGCCTTTAAAAATCTAATGAATTAAGCAAAAGTAGACTTGACATTACTGCGAATCTTACGCATAGCAACTTCAAGCTCGTGAGCTCGTCCTCTTTCCGAATTATAACCGCTGGCAACATAAATAAGCTCCTTATCTTTATAATGAGAGAGTATAGACTCGACTAGAAAGTCAGGCTGAACTGCAGGACAATCCAAGTATTGAAGTTTAAAAACGTCCCCAGCTAAAAAAGGACTCTCCCTAAAGGCAAGCACCACCCGTGAAGAAGGAGAATAATGCAAGAGCAACTGTGTTCTTTTACCAAGATCTATGCTCTCACCTTTCGCCACGCGCGAGGCATGATCATGAGCTGAGTCGCGAAGAACGTCAATTGCGCGTCTACCTAAATCCTCTAGACTCGACTTTTCCAAATCCCCTAAGAAAAAAAGACGCGCCTGAGCCGGATCAATAGGTCTCGAGCCACCAACAAGTTTCAAAGCCATAAGAAAAACAATCAGAATCTCCTTAAAAACTTAATGGAACGTTTATATAACGCATACGCCTTATTGGAAGATGAAAAAAGAGAACTTGATTAGAAACCTCCTTACAAAAGATAAGTGCATCTTTCTTGCCTACGACCAAGGTCTTGAACATGGGCCAACCGACTTCAATGACAAAAATGTCGATCCTAAGAACATAATAGATATCGCAAAGAAAGGGAAGTTTAACGCTCTTGTGTTTCAGAAAGGTTTAGCAGAACAATACCAGAAAGAAATCAAAAAATCAAAAGTCCCCCTTATAATCAAACTCAACGGTAAAACAAATCTTGTCAAAGGCGAGCCCATTGCGCCACAACTCTGCACAGTCAGCGAGGCCATCGATTTAGGGGCAGCAGCAGTAGGCTATACAATATACATTGGCAGCTCGCACGAAAGCACCATGATGAGTGAATTCGAAAAGATCGAAAGAGAAGCTCACTCTGCAGGCATACCCGTTATCGCGTGGATATACCCTCGTGGTTCAGGCATAGAAGGCAAAGACGCGGGAGAACTTCTGGCATATGCCTGCCGCGTTGGCCTCGAGCTCGGAGCCGACATGGTGAAAGTCCATTGGAACACATCTCCAAAAGATCTTGAATGGGCTGTGAAGTCTGCAGGAAAGTGTCGCGTCGTGGTCGCAGGCGGCATGAAAGCAGATGAAAAGACATTCCTGATGCAGGCACAGCAAGCCATGGCTGCCGGAGCTACGGGCCTAGCCATAGGAAGAAATATCTGGCAAGCTTCCGACCCAATAGCTCTCACAAAAAAAGTAAAGAAGGTTGTCTGGACATGATCATCATAAACACAAAGAACTACAAAACAGGCAAGCCACTCCTTGCACTCGCAAAGCTCATCCAGAAACACTTGCCTGGAGCGTACATTGCTGTCCCTGTTGCAGATGTGTACAACATAGCAAACAACACGCGGCTCAAGGTTCTTGCACAACATGTAGACAACTATGAAATGGGAAGAGCGACAGGATTCATCACCGCGGAGAGCATCAAAGCCCAGGGTGCAGTAGGTACACTTCTCAACCACTCAGAACACCACCTACACGGAGATATCCTTAAAGAAATAATAGGAAGGTGTCATCGATTAAAGCTCAAAACATTCGTCTGCGTGCACGACATCGCAGCAGCACATCTCGTGAAGGGTTGGAGGCCAACAGCTATTGCCTACGAAGAGCCGTCACTGATCGCTTCAGGTAAATCAGTCACTTCATCGCACCAAAGAGACATACAGGAGTTTGTTGCTCTCTTGAGAAACACCAACATTACAGCTCTCTGCGGAGCAGGCATCTCTTCTGCCGAAGATGTAAAGGCTTCAAAGCAATTAGGATGCCAAGGCGTTCTAATGGCCTCAGCCATAGCAAACAATCCGCACCCTGAAAAACTACTGAAGCAACTAAGATAAGTAAAATCTTTAAAGCAATTATAAAATACTTAAATTATGCAAACATCCGCGAAGGCACTAGGCGATAAAAACCTAGACC
>CAYRXU010000009.1:0-6841 GCA_964428325.1 Candidatus Woesearchaeota archaeon | reverse complement strand
CTAGACCGGAAAATAGCAATTGGAATAACAGGAGAGTGTTATTTATGGAGTGTAAGAAAGGACGGTAGATCTTACTTCATGGGAGGTATGAATTATCAGGGAAAGAAAGGCGAGACAAAGAACTTCCACGTGAATCCCAATTATTGCCTCACGGCCTCAATAGAGATATGTGATAAATTCTTTCCTAAACAGAGTATATTAACAAAAGAAATCTGATAAGTATATACTATTTTGACGAAAAGCATTTATAGTCTCAAAATAAAAAACATCTATGGAAAAAGAGACGCACAATCCCTGGGAACGAGCGCAAAAACAGCTCGAAAATGCAGCTAAACATTTCAAGCTAGACCCGCTTCTCCATGCTAAACTTCTTCATCCTGATCGTGTAGTGCAAGTATCAGTCCCGCTCAAGAAAGACAACGGTGAAGTTGTAGTCTACAACGGCTTCCGCGTACAGCACAATAACGCTCGAGGTGCATACAAAGGCGGCTTGAGATACCATCAGGACGTTAACATGGACGAAGTGCGCGCGTTGGCTTTCTGGATGAGCATGAAGAATGCAGTTATCGATGTTCCATTCGGCGGAGGCAAAGGCGGAGTGCAAGTTAATCCTAAAGAACTCTCAGAAGCAGAACTAGAGCGCTTAACACGCGAATTCACAAGAAAGCTCGTCCCAGTCATCGGCCCACACTTAGACGTCCCAGCTCCAGACGTAAACACAACAGGGAAAATCATGTCATGGCTAGTAGATGAATACTCAAAAGCTGTCGGCAAACCTTCTCCTGCTGTCGTCACAGGCAAACCAATCGCAAATGGCGGATCTGAAGGTCGTACAGAGGCAACAGGTCTCGGAGGTAGCTACTCATTCCTCAAATTGCTCTCAATCCTCAACAAGAGCCCAAAAGATCTAACTGTTTCCATTCAAGGATTTGGAAATGTAGGAAGTTATCTAGCAGAATACCTACACGAAGCAGGCTGCAAGATCGTTGCTCTAAGTGACTCAAAAGGCGGAATCTACGCTCCAGAAGGACTCGATGTAAAGGCAGCTATGAAATACAAAGAAGAGCGTGGAGTGATACAAGGATTTGCAGGAAATGATATTTCTTCCGATGAAACGCTAACACTTCCAGTTGACATTATCGTTCCAGCTGCGCTTGAAAACTCTATCACAGAACACAACGCAAACAATATCAAAGCAAAATATGTTCTTGAATTAGCAAATGGTCCAACAACACTTGAAGCAGACAAGATTCTAGAACAAAAAGGAATCATCGTCATTCCAGACATCCTTGCAAACTCGGGCGGAGTCGCAGTAAGCTACTTTGAATGGAAGCAGAACATTGACGGTCAACGTTGGCAAAAGCAAGATGTCTTCCACAAGCTCAAAGAGAAGATGGACACCGCAACAAGCAAAGTACATGCAATTTCTCAAAAGAACAATGTTTCTCTAAGAACAGCGGCTTACATGCTCGCTCTTGAAAACATCGCAGCTGCTACAAAACATATTTAAGAAATGATACTCATGCAATAGCATGATTGAAACAAGAGTAGAATTCTATTGGGAAGATCCAAGGGAAGTTACTCTTCTTCTAAGAGGGAATAAAATAAGAGCTATTGAATGGAACTATGTGAATCCAGATAGTGGAAAAGAAGAAAGAGCACATTTATCCAAGACAGGTGCCAGGCTAGATTTCTATCCAACACTCGGCAAGAAAGCCAGATTATTGCCTGTTTCGGATGCAAGTGTAGGACCAGTCCCAATATCCGAAATATTAGGACATAACCCAGAGCCAGTACAAACAAGACTAGCCATAGAAAATATAAGTTCCAGATGCGATATTTACCTAGACCCCAGAGAAATAAGAAATTATCGTCTAAACTAACCCTAATGAAACCAATCTACATTATCGAACATCTCGAACCACAACTCTGGCCCTGGTGTCTTATTGAATATGAATCTCTCTCCAAGGAAGTAGGCAAAGAAAACGTCTGGTTCACAAACGTTCAAAAGAAAGATGTAATGAAATTAACTAAATTTGGAAAGATCTTCACAGAATCAATAAGAGATATGACGATAGACATGAACAAAGCCTGCATTCTCGAGCCCCTCGCACCTAAAACACTATCGCCGCAAGATGCAAAACAGTTTCACTATTATCTATTTGGAGGCATTCTTGGCGATGCCAAACTTAACGGTCGCACACAACGCGAACTCACGCGATTTCTAAGCAAGGCACATCAGCGCAACATCGGCAAGGAACAATTCAGCACAGACAATGCCGTCTACGTAACACATCAAATCGCACAAGGCACAAAACTAGAAAACATCAAGTTCCAAGACACCATCGAAATCGACATCAATAAAGTTGAGTCAGTTATGTTGCCTTACCGTTATCCACTTATCAAGGGAAAGCCACGAATCAGCCCAAAGCTTATCTCGTATCTAAAAAACAAGAAAGGATTTTAAAAGTCAAATCTGCGTCATCTCAACAAGGGGCCATGGTCCAGTTTAGTTAGGATTCCAGCATGGGGTGTTGGCGGCCTGGGTGCGAATCCCAGTGGCCCCATAATTATCTTCAACGATGTTTACAACCTGGCCAGCAACAAGGTCGGCGTTTACCGTTCAATAAGTCTTCAGCCACTCGCCGCACATGCTCTTCTCTAGTCTCTTCTTTTTTCACCGCAGTCACCCAGCAAATCCATTCATTACGTGCGAGCGGAGTAAGGTCATTCCAAGCATCCAGCACCTCGGACTTTGACGTAAGAACCTTCCGTAAATCGTCAGGCACCTTATGCACAACGCCGGTAGCAACTTCTTTTTTGATCATGTTCTTCACAAAGCATGAGCCGTATAAAGCTCTTCCTGCCCACCAATAACTTTTTAAATCATAAACTCAAATTATACCTGTCTTGAAAAGAAGAAGTAGGAAAGCAACTTTCTAGACGAAAATTACAATGGAACAACCCCTAAGAGACATTACTCTCAAAGACAAAGGAAGAAAATTTGCCATAAGCGGCATAATTGAACGTATAGTCCAGACTGGAGGTCCAACGCTCTTTATGATCCGAGACCACACAGGTTCACTTACAGTGAAAGCATTCGACGGTGCTGGCGTTCGAGCATATCCTAATCTTGAAGAAGGTACAGGTATCTTCGGCCTTGTAAAAATCAACGAATACGAAGGTGAACTTGAGGGCGAAGCCATCAAGTTGTCTCCTATGACAAAGGAAGAGAGTGCCAAGTTCAAGCAGAAAGTAGAGGAAGAGCAAAGACGCCAAGCTATGCCTCCACATGTTGACTTCATCGCAAAAAGCCCAATTCTGGACAAGATGCGCGATAGATTTGTAGCTGCAGCCACAGAAATCAGGCTTGCCATCATAAAAGGCAGGCCTATAATTGTTAGGCATCATAACGATTGTGATGGATACAGTGCTGGATATGCTCTTGAGCGAGCTATTCTCCCTCTGATCAAAAGATACCATAGTGAAGCAAAAGCCCCATGGGAACATTACACGAGAGCTCCATGTGCAGCACCATTCTACGAGATTGAAGATTCCATTAAAGACATCTCACGAGCTCTTTCAAATGTAGCTAAGTTCTCAGAAGTTATGCCTCTCATTGTCATTGTAGACAACGGTTCCGGACATGAAGACCTTCTAGGCATCAGACAGGGCAGAGTCCACGGAGCAGACTTCATTGTGGTAGATCACCACTTCTTTGGTGAAGATCTTGTCAGTAAAGAGGTTCTTGTTCACATCAATCCATTCCTCGTTGGCGAAGACGGCTCGCACTTCTCAGCAGGTATGTTGTGCTCAGAACTCTCACGATTTATCAACAACGAAATCAATGTTGGTCACATTCCAGCTATGGCTGGACTTGCAGACCGCATCAAGAACCCTCCAGTCATCGAGACATACCTTAAGATTGCAGAGAAACTAGGATACAACGCACAAATGCTCTCAGATATAGGCGCGCTCATCGACTTTGTAAGCGCAAAGCTCAGATTCATGGAAGCACGTGAATACATCGAAGTTGTCTTTGGCGAGCCTATTGAAAAACAAAAGGCACTCCTGGCACTTATGGCTCCTTATTTGAAAGCACAGGAAGAGACAAGTCTTAAGATTGCACAGTCAGCAGCAAAGCGCGAGTTGCTAGGCAAGGTAACCTTCCAAACCATCTATATTGAACAGGCGTTCTCTCGCGGCGTCTATCCAAAACCAGGAAGAGCAACAGGAAATCTACACGACTACATTGCAACACACAACAAAGTGGACCGTCTTGTTACTGCAGGGGTTATGCCTGACGCAATTACAATGCGTGCGACAGAACATTCAGGATTCTCAGTTCATGAGCTCATTGCGTACATCAAAGAAAACGTACCAGAAGCATTCGTTGAAGGCGGAGGACACCATCATGCTGGGGCCATCAAGTTCGTTCCATTAAAGCAAGCCGAAGTTCTCGAAGCTATGCGCGATTATATCAAAAAAATAAAGTAATTACTTCTTAATCTTCCCTAATTGCCAGTCCTTCAGAACGTTACGCGCTGCGCGTTCAAGATCAATCACACCACCCTTCTTCAAAAATCTCCATTTTCTACCCAAAACCTCAAGCAAAACTTCTGGATCCCCATTTGCATCCACACCATAATGTTTCTCAAACACACCCTTATTGGCACGCATAAGCTCAACCACAACCATCACAGGCTCTCTGACCGAATCATACGTGCGAGTCCCAATAGTGCCTTCACGCACAAGCTTATCAGACGCGAATCCGCGATTACCCTGTAGCACTCCTGGACTATCCAACACATAGATATTCCCTGCAAAGTGAAGTTTCTGAATGCCCTTTGTAAAGCCAGCTTGCTGTGAAGAGCGAGCTGCATGTCGGCCAACAATGAAATTAATCAAAGTGCTCTTTCCAGTGTTAGGCAAGCCAATAATACCAACATGTACATTTCCCTTGCGTTTTGTCCGCTTAGCTTCAATTTTCAATCTCTCCCTAAGTTCAGCTCTCCCTTGACCTGTCGCGCACGACACAAGCACATATGGCTCAACACCTTTCTCTGCCAATTCTTTTCGCAAAGCAGATACATCCTTAACAAGATCAACCTTATTCACAACAAACATGAGCTTCTTGCCCATCTCGCCAACAAGCGCCTCGAACTCGCCGTGTCTAGTCTCATCAATATGTCGCGCATCAAGTACCTCAATCACAATATCAGAGATACGAACATTCTCTTTCACAACAGCAGAAATAGCTTTCGTGTGGTCATTCCCGGGTTCAATCGTTCCAGTTTTACGGGAAGAAAAACTATATCGTACTCTCATGTCTAATTAGTGTGGAGAGGACAGTCTCCTTCTGTCCAATACTCAATATTATCATTTTGACAGGCATCGCAAGAATTTGGAAATACGCTTCTCACGCAAGGATCATCAGCAGGACACTCCACTCGAGATAGATCAAACCATCCACATACAGGCTCGTCTAAATCTTCACAAGTCTCAACCTCTCGACTTTCATCACTACAGTAGTGTGCAGGTTGTCCTGACGGAGCATTCTCGCCAGAATCACCAGTTCTTAATCCTGCATTTCCTCCTGCACCATTCCCTCCAAAGACAAAATCAATATCAGAGCGTGGTGTTGTCAAAGTTTCTCCTGAAACAACATCACTTTCCGAAGAATAAGATGACATTGACCTAACAAGAAAGAACAGCACAACTACAAGAGCTAGACCTAGAATTGACCACCTCAACCACGGCTTCATAACCCAATAAGCAAAAAAGAGTATATAATTGTAGCCACCAAGAGAAAATTAGTCATATAGCAGGTTTATATACCGTCAAACGGACCTCAATTATAGAACATGGACAAATTCAAAGAACTTGGACTAAGCGAAGGGCTCCTGCAAGCCATTAAACATAAAGGGTTTACTGAGCCAAGTGAAATCCAACAGAAAACAATCCCTCTCGTCTTAGAAGGAAAAGACGTCATTGGTAGCTCGGCCACAGGATCTGGCAAGACGCTTGCATTTGGCGCAGGCATTCTTGACAAGATGAAAAGAGGATACGGCATACAAGCACTCATCCTCACACCCACACGAGAACTAGCAGAACAGATCACTTACACCCTAAGAAGCTTCTCACAGCACACAGGCCTTAAGATAAAAGAGATTTACGGCGGAGTAGGAATGGGTCCACAAATCCACGACCTTAAGATCGCAGATATTGTTGTAGGCACTCCTGGCAGGATACTCGATCATCTAAGTCAGCGAACACTCAATCTGCAGAACATTAGATTCCTCGTGCTTGATGAAGCCGATCGTATGCTTGACATGGGATTCATCAGAGATGTAGAGAACATCATCAGTCGATGCCCAAAGAACAGGCAGACGTTACTCTTCTCTGCAACGATGTCTGCAGAGATAAGCTACATCGCCATGCAATACATGCGAGACCCTGTAAAAGTAGAAGTGAACGATCGTGTTGACCCCACAAAACTCCATCAAAGATACTACGACGTTACACAAGAAAGCAAATTCTCACTGCTCTTGCACTTGCTCAAACAAGAAAAGAACGGCGTAGTTATGGTCTTTTGTAACACTCGAAGAAATGTTGATCGCCTACATAGAGCGCTTGAAGAATATGGCGTACATTCTCGCGCAATTCACGGAGGACTATCTCAAAATAAGCGCAGCAGCACACTCCAATCCTTCCACGATCGAAGAACCCTTATTCTTATTTGCACAGACGTAGCAGCGAGAGGCCTTGACATCAAAGACGTATCACATGTATACAACTTTGATCTCCCAACAATCCCTGCAGATTACATCCACCGCATTGG
>CAYRXU010000008.1:0-32912 GCA_964428325.1 Candidatus Woesearchaeota archaeon | reverse complement strand
ACGCCCGGACCAGGAATCGAACCTGGAGATCCCTTGCGAGAAACGGGATTAGCAATCCCGCGCAGTTCCATTGTGCCATCCGGGCATAAAATCAGGTAGAATTGAGCTGTTTTAAAGCTTATTCTTTCGCTATTCTGACGAGTTCTTTAAGTGCAGTCTCGTTCTTCTCAACACCATCTTCCTCTGTGAAGTGTCCCTTATCGTGCTCGACAATAACGTGCGCTCCCAAAGTTACTTTGAATATTTCTTTATCAGACAACGGAACATACGGATCATTGTCAGAAAATATGACTGACAGCTTAGGAAGATTATTCTTCACCTTCTCAAGATTGATCTCCTTAGTGAGCCATGAGTGCGCGATATTGGCCTCGTCATCGCTCTCAAGCCCCTGAAGAGTGAACCAAGGTGCAATGAAAACAGCCCCTCCGCAAGCCTTATTCTGTGTCTCTAGATAGCGCATAATGGTCTGACATCCAATGCTATGCCCTATGAAGAATGTGCCTTTGTCGATAGTGCCAACTGATTCAGCAAGGTGCTTTACCCATGCTTCAATCTTAGGATGTTCTGGGTGCGGCATATGTAAAGCCATAGCATCAAAGAACTTCTTCTCAAGAGATATCTCAAGCCATTCAAGCATGGACTCTTCTGGGCTACCTCCCCAGCCATGCACGATAAAGACGCGTTGTTTTGTCATAACGCTTTAGAGATTAGGGATTTATAATCGTTATGCAAGTGCAGGGTTCTGCATCCATATCCATATCCCATAAAAGTTGAGCACGAGGAAAACAATCTGCGTAGAGAATAATCCCCAATGTCGATGTCTGACTGAAAACGACATCCATAAGACATTTCCAAGAATGAATACTCCGAATCCCCAAATATTCAGTTGAGCGTTCATGACAGCTCCTATAACGCTCATCAAACTTGCGCACCATTCAATAACATGGTGGCGCAATGACTTCTCAACAACATGCACTGTATCAAATCGACCTTTCTTCATCTTAGAACAGCTTCCACTTAATGACGCCAATAATGTTTATGACGAAATATGAACAGGATAGGACAAGCAAACCATAGTGCTTATGTTTCCAAGCAAATGATATCCATAATATATTAGCGACAATCCAGATGTACAATCCTTGCAAGTGCTGTAGATTAACAAGAAGTACTCCCACAATACTCAAAATAGTGGCAATCCATTCAATAGCATGATGTAAGAAATTCTTCTCAATAACATGAACCGTATCGAAGAATCCTTTCTTCTCACCTTTAACTTTCTTTTTCACGCTCATTTCTTACCTACTTTGCTCTCTGCCCTTTTAATCATTTCCTTTTTTAGCCCAAGAAATACGCCGCCCTTTTTGCCTCCAACATAAGTGCTCTCTCCAGACTTGATAATCTCGTTCAGAGCGTCTAACTCGATATCTATGTGCGTTATCTGTGCATTACTCTTTCCCTTAAGATGAATATAAACGTCAGCTTTGCCGAGTTTAATCTTACCTTCCCCAGGGCCGCTCATAAGAACTAATTACATCCAGAAGCCAACAATAGCGCCTGTAACGAGCATGATCACAAGCCAGTGAAGGCTGCTTATCCAGAACATCTTCATCGATCTATTCTCCCAAGAAACTCCGCTCAGTCCAATAGTCGCTACATAGCCAATCCATGACCAAAACGCAACACACATCCCAGCAACAACGCCAACGTTTCCAATTGCATGTGTGAAAGCGCTAATGACCCAAGCCATAATAAGAAGTGTGATCAAAGTCACGATCATAGGTCGCATCATCATTTTCATGCCTTGTTTCTTAGCCTTATTCATTTGAGCATCAGTAATGCCCATTTCCTTTCTCCACATCTTACCAAACAAAGCATCAGAGTGCCAAACCCATCCAATCAAGAAACCTACAACTGCTGAAATAACAACAGGTAACCAAGGAACTGAAATATCCATCACCATATCACACACAGTATCTGTTTCTTTAAAAACCTGCCGGAGATTACTCTATAACAACTTCTTTTCTAAACGGGTGGAATACTCTTCTTCCATTTACCTCAGAAAGTTCCATTTTTATTGTCTTATAAGAAATTTCTTCAGGTATACAATTAAAAAATTTCTTTTCATCTTTGTCAAACCATTTCTTGTAGAATCCCGTATCTTGCATATTAAATCCTAAAATCTGCGCAAATAGTGGAAGGCGGAGTTCATCATGGCACAATTCAGGAATATCAAGCTTGGAATATTTTTCTAGAAATCTCTTGGGAAAACATGGTCCTGGCCCAAGAGAAGCATAAGGTTCATACTTGTAACCAAACTTCTCTTTAGCATAGAATAATAACTTCTTCCACTCGCTCTTTTCAGGCTCCTGAGAAGTCCAATCCCACTTATTCTCTACTCTTTTTAGCACGGTCAGTGCAGTAAGTCCAATGGATTTCAAAGGAATGTGACTATAAGCTTCTTTCAAGGAATTGAAGATAACAAGATCCCACTCAATTAGATAAAGTCTGTCAAAATCAAGTTTCTTCCCTATATTTCGATACCATAGCGCAAGAGCAAGATCGCTATTCTTCCATTTCCATCCCTTATCTTTTTTTGGAATCTCATATAACCTTTCAAAGTAAGCACCTAAAACCTTCTTGCAAGCTTTCAAGTTCCTCTTATTTCCTCCATAAAGCCCGTATATCTCAATACCTGGGTTAAAATATCGAATTAAATCCAAATGATTTTTGCAAATCTGAAAATCTCTATCAAATCGAAATAAGATTACGGCCTTCACATCGTTATAAAACCCCAATGTTTAAAAGCCCTCGTATGTCAAATTAAACATAGCGCGGTAGAGCAGCCTGGAGTGCTCGCGAGGCCCATAACCTCGAGGTCGTGCGGTTCAAATCCCACCCGCGCTATTCTGTTCTCCGATTTATACAAATTTATTTAAATCAAAATTAGAAGAAAATTGTATGGCTGAAATGATTTTGCCTTCTAAAGTTATACTTTCTCCACATGCTTATCAGACTATGTTGGTTGCAGCGACAGAAGTCCTTCCAAGAGAGACTGATGGTGTTCTTATAGGGAAACTTAATCCTCAAGGCGATTACGAAATAAACTACGCACATCCTTACCAAACAGCGAAAAGAAAGTACGGTTCTGTGGACGTAGGTAACAAAGCCGCTGTCGAGAGAATGAACAATATCTTTAATGCTTTTAACGGTACTCCAGAAAGACCTCATCTTTTAGGGGGTTATCATAGCCATCCAAAGAAACAGGGATCAGGTCAGGTATTTCCTTCTCGAGGCGATTTGAAGGGAATCAGAGAAGACCTTTTACCTAAATATCCCGGACTTGAATCTTGGGTTGAGATAATAGTACAGATTTACAAGCCCACTTTCGCTAGAGAGTCTGAACCGGGAGTCAAAACCTTTAGAAGATTAAGTAAGCTGGCCACCACCGTACGCTACACTCCTTGGGAAGGTTTCAGATTTACAACAGGAGCATTTCTTGTTTACCCCGAACCAAAAAGCGATGGCAAGAATTATCGAGAGCTAAGGGTAGAGTTAACTCGCGCATAGAAAACTAATTTAAACTCTCTCAAGTTGTTTACGTTATGTATCTCATAGGCATTGACGACGCAGGCAGAGGCCCACTCATAGGCAACATGTTTCTTTCAGGCGTATTGATCAAGAAAGAAGACCAGCCCGAACTAAAGAAGTTAGGTGCAAAAGACTCTAAACTCCTGGCTCACAGCGAACGTGTCAGACTAGCCGAAATTATTGAAGACAAGGTAATTGCACATCATATTGAAATTGCCACTCCAGAAGAAATTGACAATGCAGTTCTCTCAGGAGAGAACCTTAACACACTTGAAGCTCGCAAGATGGCGGCCGTGATAAACAAGTTAAATGATCCTAAAAAACAAATTACCGTTATCGTTGACTGTCCATCAATAAACACACAATCGTGGAGAGCGAAACTTATCTCTTTCATCAAGCACACTGAAAATCTAGATGTTGTCTGCGAACATAAGGCAGACTTTAACCATCCAGTTGTATCTGCGGCTTCTATTCTCGCGAAAGTAGCCCGAGAAGATCATGTGGAAATGTTACGCGAAGCGTATCCAAATATTGGTTCAGGTTATCCAAGCGATCCCACAACAAAAGCATTTCTGAAGGAACACGGCACACAATATGCAAATTCAGGCATCTTCAGAAAGTCATGGGCTACCTGGCAAGATATGTTCCCTCAAGATAAGGTTCAGAAGAAAAGAGGGCAGAAAACACTAGGCGAGTTCTAACGCTCACGCGAGTCAGGGTGGAACAAGTCTGTTGTATACCTTGCTGAAGTTCCATCTTTTCCGATAAGATAAGCATGGAAGACGCTATAATCATGCATCCCCTCTTCCCACCAAGCAATGGCGCGTCCACTCGCCATGTCTACAACTTGTAGATATCTGCCAGGATTAGTATGTTCTTCCTTACCAGCTTGAAGATCGATTCTCCTGAATCCCACGAGAGAGTCATTAAGCAGTTCACTCAAGTCAAAAGATGCAAATACTTTAGGTCTAGGCAATTTGACAATCTCAAGAATTCTTTCTTCTGATACGGCCATAATCCTTTCCGCCTTACTTTCTATTTAAGGATTATCATCCTAAAAAGCAATCATTCACAACATCCCGATAACGTTTAAATAAACCTTATCCTCGTATAATCGTGACTTATATTAAGAAACTGGTGATGCACGGATTCAAGTCCTTTGCCAACAAGACAGAGGTGAACTTCGACAAGGGCATCAATGTCATCATCGGCCCAAACGGTAGCGGTAAAAGTAATGTCTCTGACGCTTTATGTTTTGTTCTTGGTCGTTTATCAAGCAAATCCATCCGTGCGGCCAAGGCAAAGAACCTTCTTTTCATGGGTTCGAAATATGTTAAACCTTCTCGCGAAGCAACCGTAGAACTAGTATTTGATAACAGCGATCATACTTTCCCTGTAGAAAGAGACGAAATTAGCATCAAGCGAACAGTTAAGGCAAACGGCCTAAGCATCTACAAAATCAATGATGAGCTCAAAACGCGCGCTGATGTTGTAGAAACGCTTGGGCAAGCAGGCATCGACTCATATGGTTTCAACCTTGTTCTCCAAGGCCAAATCCAACAAGCTGTAGCGATGCACCCAGAAGACAGAAGAAAGGTCATTGAAGAGGTCGCAGGTATTTCTATTTATGAAACACGTAAGGAAAAATCACTCAAGGAACTTGAAAAAACAGAAGAGCGTCTCAAGGAAATCAATGCTATCCTCCGTGAACGCACGGCCTTCCTGCGAAACCTTGAGAACGAGCGTCAGCAAGCTCTCAAATTCAAGGAGTTGGAACAAACCGTGCGACGTTGTAAGGCTTCTATCCTAAGCAAAAAGATTGAAGATAAGATGCGCGAGTTGAGCTCTATCCAACGATCTATCGAAGAAAAGTCCAAACAAAAAGACAAGCTGCGAGGCACATCCGCTGAACTCCAAAAGAATATTGAGCAACTTAACGAGCGCATCGTTCAGATAAACAAACACATCCAGCAGGCCACAGGTCTCGAACAGGAAGAGCTCCACACTGCAATTGCAAACCTCAAGGCAGAACTCGAAGGCCTTCGCGTTCGCAAGGAGAATCACGAATCTAAGAAAAACGAGATTGAGCGCAGAATCCAAGAGCTTACGACAAAATCTCTGCCAGAATTGGAAGCAGAAGTACATGCTCTCCGCCAAGAGTCTCCTCTTGTCGCTAAGAAGCAGGCAGAGCTTGCAAAGAAAAAAGAAGAACTCTCTGCCATTGAAGAGCAAAAGAAGCATGTCTATGCCATAAAAACAGAATTCAATAACACGAAAGATCGATTGCGCGAAAAAGAGAACGAACTCTCTCGACTTGAAGGAGAATCACAGGCGCTCATGCAGCAGCTTGAGAATTATTCGACTGGCCTTGTACATGCAGATGCTGCGCAATGCAAGCACGCACTCGATCAAAGCCGCGCAAAACTAATATCACTCAAACAATCGATCGATCAGCTCACTCACCATGAGCTCGAAGGTGCAAAGAAAATATCCTCTGCAGAATTCGAAATACGAGCAGCTCAAGCAGTCATTGCACAGGTTGAGAAGCTAGATGTTTGTCCAATGTGTAAGAGCACAATCACTCCAGAGCACATAGACCATGTAAAATCAGACTCACAACATAAGATCTCAGGTGCACAAGGCGTTGTAGAAACAGAGCGTTCCCAAAGCACACAACGTTCACAAGAAAGGAAAGAGATGCAAGCCGAACTAGCCGCCACAGAATCTCGCTGTTTTGAATTTGAGCGCGAATTGTCCAGACATCTCGTCATTGTAGAAAAGAAAGATTACCTCAGAAGAATTGTTGAAAGAGAAAAAACGCTCAGAGCAGACATTGTAACATTCACGGCACGAAGAGACACGCTTCAAGCTAAAACTGTCGATATTCCTCATCTCGAGGAACAGTCAGCAGCCATCATCCGAGCTATTCAGGAAATCTCATCCAGAAGTGAGCAGAATCTTGACCAAACGCTCATGTTCAAGGAGCAAGACCTTGAGAGAATACGAGAAGTTATCAAATCCAGCAGAAATGGCCTTCTTGAAGTAGCACAGGAGATAAAAGAATTCGAAGAATCATTTGAGCGCAAAGCAACTCTTCTTGAACGCAAGGAAGCAGAAGAGACTGCACTCTCGGAAAAGTTCAACAAACTATTCAATGAGCGAGATGGAGCACAAAAGAAAATTCAGGAAATCAGTCTCGAATCATCACAACTACAAACAGATTGGCGCCAAATTGAAGAACAAGTTAACTTCCTTAAGATTGGCGATGCAAAGCTTGGCGCAGAAAAAGAAGCACTCGAGATGGAATTGGGAGATTATCAAGGTATAGAGCTGATAAAAGCTCCAATGCATGTTATCGAAGAACGTCTACAACGCTCATCATCATCTCTCCAGACAATAGGATCAATCAATCTGCGCGCTCTTGAAATATATGACGAAATCAAAGGAGAATATGACCGCGTGCAAGAGAAGGTAAACACGCTCCTCAAGGAAAAGGAAGATATCCTCAAGATCGTTGCAGAAATCGACAACAAAAAGAGAAAAACTTTCATGAAAACGTATGCACGAATCAACGAACTCTTCAGTTCAAACTTCGCACGCCTCTCCACAAAGGGTCAAGCATTCCTTAGAATAGAAAACGAAGAAGACGTCTTCGCAGGCGGGGTTTCCATTGTGTTGCGCATGCAGAAAGGCAAATACTTCGATGTAAACTCTCTTTCAGGTGGAGAAAAGACACTGGTTGCCTTATCTCTCTTGTTTGCTATCCAAGAGTACAAACCATATCACTTCTACATCTTTGACGAAATTGATGCAGCCTTAGACAAGCGAAATGCAGAACGTTTGTCTGCATTATTAAGGCAGTACATGAAGTCCGGACAGTACATCACAATCACTCACAATGACGCTATCATCCTAGACGCCACGCTTCTTTATGGTGTGAGCATGCATGACGGCGTATCAAAGATCCTCTCTCTTGATGTAAGAGACAAAGACACTCTTGCGCAAGCAACTCCTGCAGAAACATTGACTCCTTTCCAAACGCCAACAGAATCCCAAACCCCTATACCTGATATGATGGCTGAACTGTCTAAGGAATCAAAAACTGAAATTAACACAGAAGCACCAAGCGACGTGCAATAGTGGTTAACTTATTCCAGACTTCTTAAGCTGTATCCTATTTTCAACAAAATATCGGCCAATAGAAGAAGGGCTCTTATTCAATTTATCCGCTAGTGTAAGAAGAAGATTAAGCCTTACTGGAATCTGATTGCTTTCTTTTTCTGCCAATGCCCGTTTATAAGGAATGTTATGTTCTCTGCAAAAAGCCTCAATTCCTACAAAAATAGCTCCGGCAGCGTTTGCACAGAAGTCTGGGGCATAGATAACTCCCTTTTTATGTAAATATTCCTCTGTGTTTTCGTTATCCAGAGGATCATTTGCAGAACCGCATATAATACTGCACCCTGTTTTTTCAACAACTTGTTTAGTGATTATTCTAGCTCCAGCGCAGGGAGCAAGAATATCACAAGGCTTATCAAAAATAGTATTCGCTTGCCGAGAGTCAATTATCTGAATTTTAGATCCATATCTCTTTTTTACTCTTTCAATAATATCTTGATCTGTATCTGTAACAACGACTTTCGCTTCTTCCGTTACGAGCATGTCTAAGAGAGGCTCTCCGGTCTTACCAATGCCTTGAATTGATATTCTTAATCCCTTCAATGAAGATTTTCCATATCTCTTCAAGGCGCAGACTTTCATAGACTCTTTGATATAGAGAGAGGTCTGGGAAGATGGGTCCCCGGGCCCTTCTTCGGTACCTATGACGTATCTTTTTTTGGCATTCTCTAGGATTATCTTCAAATCCTCAAAACGCATTCCTAAATCTTCTCCCGTCATAAGATACTTTTCATTTTTTTTCATCAGTCTCTCATTGATTTCGTTCAAAATCACACCATACTCGCGCATTACAGTCGTTCGGTCCTTTCCTTGATCAATGATTCCAACTTTTGCTCCACCAATATCAAGGCTCGTTAGACCAAATTTATAAGTCATAACTCTACTGATGTGCAATATATCGTTCAAGGCTTCTTCTTCTGAAGTGTATTTCCAATATCTTGTCCCCCCCGCAGGATTGCCTAGGGCCATACTATGGATGGCAGCAAAACCCTTGCAATTGGGAGATTCAAATCGGAATACTCTTTCGTGTGTAGATATATAGATTTCCTTAATGTCAATTTTCATAAGAACAGAAGAATATCCGGATTTAATAGCCTTTCCATTAGATATAGTGCTTATGATAAAGTAAAAAGAAGAAAAAGATAAATAAAAAAGAAAAAAAGAAAACAAGTAAGCTTAGTAGTAGCTTTCTCCGTATTCTTCGCTCTTAGCTGGTTTTCTTGTAAGAAGTACGATTAGTACAATAACAAGAACAACAAAGATTACAGCGAGTACAACGGTCAAGACAACAGAGGCGTTAAGCTGAGTAGCTTTTGTGCCCTGAATAGTGGCACCGAAGTTCTCGCGCTTCACGATCTCTCCATCAGACTGCACAGTAACTGCAAAGTTATGTGTGCCTTCTTCAGAACCAACAACAGTCATTTCGACTGTCTTGCTGCTTCCGGCTGGAACTACAACCAAAGTGTCGTCCATTGTCACAGAGAGTCCTTCAGGAGCCTCTACGATAAGGTCGTATGCCTTGATTTCGTTACCAGCGTTCACGATGGTTACGCTGTAGGCTTTTGATTCGCCTGCAGCGAATGTTTTGGTCGTCATCGAGGAAAGAACTCGGCTTTCTGCACCAGCGCCAGTAACTACGATGCGCTTTGTACGCATTGTGGTTGTGTCACTGTTGTAGGCTTCAAGCTGTACCGTGTAGACGCCTGCTCTAGCGCTTCGTGGTATGTTTAGGTACGCACGTCGCTCGATAGCATCTTCCTTGTCTAGATCGCGGAAGTCATCAACAGGAGTTAGGTCACTGAAGTAGACTACCGTGCTCACGCCAAGTTCAGGGATAGTAGCTCGAACGTAGTTGTCATCGGCCGTGTCACGTCCGCGGTTCTTAAGAACGATATCCAAAGCAAGTGTTTGACCTGCGCGGATTTCGTCAGCACCACTGACAGACAAGATCTCAAGGACATCCTTATCTCTCTGGACAGCTAGAGGAATGTTTTGGGTGTAATCTTCATAATTGGAGTCTCTGCTCTCAATTGTTACAACCAAACTCAAGTTCTCATCACGCTCGTCAAGATCGAAAGGCATCTCAGCATTCAAAAGAACGCTGTACTGGCCATTAGCTAGTACGTCAATTTCTCTTGAAATCTCTGAGAATCCACCATGGCCTCGCAGGCGCAACGTTACTCGTACGTCTTCTACATTTGCGTTAGCAGTGAAGATAACACGCACAGGTACAGTCTCGCCAGCAAAAACCGCAGCAGTTCCGCCAAAGTTCTCGATTCCGTTCACTGTAACCCGCTCATCGGCTGTAAATTCTACAGCGGAAGCAAAAGCAGTCATAGAGACAGCCATTGCAATCACTGCAAAAACAGCAACCAAAAGGTTTAGGGTTTTCATGGTTTCGTGTGGTAAATTTAGTTAAAAATCCTACCCAAAATCCTTTTATAAACTTTATGGTGACGACAATAAAGATACCATTGGGCAGTTACGAAAAGTATAAATAATGGCACCTTGGTATACCAAGAATGGCTATAACGACCATCAAAATTACCGTCGATATCAAGGATCGCCTTGACGCTTTCAAGATCCACCCTAGAGAGACCTACAACGAAGTCATCCAGCGTATTTTGGACACTTTGCGCATGTGTAAATCAGCCCCTGAACAAGCCCGTGCACACCTTATCAGACTAGATAGGATGCGTGATGCACTCTCAGGGAAGGCGATTAAGCCAGCTTCCAGCCAAGCGCCTTCGCGACAGCCAAACCCTCAACGCAATCATCGTTCATAGTAGGTGACTCATTGACAATCGTAATCTCCCGATCGCGCGGTAGGTTCTCAAGCAACTCTTTCCATTCTTCCCTTGTAGTGGTCTTATGGCTTTTCTCACCTTTATCCCCATAGATAATGCCTGAAAAATGCACATGCCACTTCTTATGTGGAAAGAGCTTCTCTATTTGCTTGTAATCCACTTTCTTATCCCGCGCAAGAAGATGTGCAAAATCAATGCAACACTCTGATCCAGTATCTTTCACTAATCCAGATATTTCCTGTGCACTTCCAAAAACGTTCACCTTACCCATAATTTCTGGAGCTAGAGCAACATTCCACCCTTTCTTGCTAACCTCAAGCATCATAGTGTCTATCTCTTTCTTTACAGCAGCATAGCTTCCTTCCTTATCCTTGCCATAATAACCTGGATGAAACACCACACGTTTCACGCCAAGCCAAGCTCCAACGCGACAACATTCCAGAATACGTTGTCTGCTGGCGTCCCTCGTGGCTTTCTTCTCAGAACTTAAGTTGACGAAATAAGGCGCATGGATGCTCAGCGCAATATCTAACTCGCGAGCTTTCTCTCCAATTGCACGCGCATCACTCTCATTTTTGATATAAGCACTATAGGTGAAAGCAATCTCACACGCACGAAATCCTTTCTTGTGATACTCCTCTAGAACTCTAATTGCTGTCTTGGTTGGTCCGAGCCCAGCAGGCCCAATACGTAATGTCATAGAATTAAGCCCCTAGCGTACGATTTGCATCCATCGCAGCGAATTCTTCTTTGATATCGCCGAGATTCTTGATGATGTATCCATGAAGTTTTTCTATAACAAGACCCTGCAAATCTTCCTTTAGCTCGCCATGACAAAGCGACATGTCTTTATCAGGATACGCAACCACGCCGCGCGGATATGTGCACAACATAGAATTTCCTTCAAAAGCTCTCAAACCTAGTTCTCCTTCTTTTGCTTGCAATAGTTTCACATTAATCAAACACCCATCCTTAGTAAGCCGTTGAATTTCATAACCCCATGAAGCCTCTCGCTCTTCATTAATGAAAGTTGCAGGACCACATACTACCATCTGGTCTTGAAAACATTCCAGCGTCTCACAGGTAGTTGGCTTAAACGTAGAATAGAGTGCAAGCGCACTCGAAAGCACAAGTAATAGAATCAAGGCAACAATTGTCCTGTCTTTCTTGGCCATTCCGCCAACATGTTCACGCACCCCTCTTTGCATAAATCTCTAGGGCAATTGCGATATATAAAGCTGTTCTTACAAACTAATCAACTGGACCTTAGCGCCTTCAATATGCGAGAAGTTTCGTGCTGCAAGGTAAGTGACTCCCTTCTCATCACAAGCATCGATCATAGAACTCGTAGCAGCACCATCAATGATCACTGCTTTGATAGGAACATCAGAGCGCATCATGCTTCCAAGAGCAGAACCTGCCGTCACTTCTCTGACAACCTTCAATTCACTGTCGAGCAGCAATGCTTTCTTACTATCCTTAATGTCTGCGTACAAAGCTTTCACTTTTTTTTTAACTTCATCTCTTGATAGGGAAATTTCAGCGCCACCATCATCACTTGACTCAGTCTCGACATCATCATTGCCTCGTCCAGCGCGTCGCATGTATTCCTGAACTGGCCATCTCTTGCGCAGGCTCATAAGAATTTCCTTGCCTTGTAGTTCCTCAACTTCCTTTCCGTCAGGAGCAACTGCAACATAAACAATATTAGCGTTAGCAATAACGTTCTTAGCAATGAGCTTTCCACCACGGTCACCATCAACGAAGAGTGTTAGCTCTTTGTCTTCGCTCAATCTTGAGATATCCTTTGACCACTTAGCGCCACTCATGCCAATAACATTGAAAACTCGGTTCTTGATCAAGTTAACTACATCAGCTCTACCTTCAACAACAATGATTTCGTTACCTGAAAGATCTCCACATGGCAACTTGTCTTCACCATATTCCCCAATTCTAGCAACACGAGATTCCTCGCGAACACTCTTAGCCATATCACCATCAGAGCTGTCCAGACCCTCAAGCAACTTCTTAGCGCGCTCAACAATGTAATCTCTCTTGTTTCCGCGAACATCTTCAATCTTGATAACTTCAATTTTAGCTTCAGTTGGGCCAATTCTGTCAATTGTCTCAAGTGTAGCTGCAATAATCGTTGTTTCAGATTTGTCAAGTGCGCTTGGAACACGAATCTCTCCAACAGATTTACCATCAACAACATTCAAGTCAACTTCAATGCGACCAATCTTTCCTTCTTTCTGCAATTCACGCATCTCAAGATCGGAGCCAAGAAGACCTTCGGTCTGTCCGAAGATAGCGCCAATAACGTCTGGCTTTTCGACAGGACCTTGCGAGCTAAAGCTAGCATAAATCATGTACTTTATCGATACTGGGCTTACTTTTGCCATTGTTTGTTTATTACTTAACTGAAAAGATACCGTTCCGCGCCTCGCGCGTTTCCGTGAGCATGAGTGCTGAATCTTTACCAGCGGTAAGTATGATAATCAAAAAGTGGCGAGATGCTATATAAATCTTTGCCTTTTTCAAAGTTAAGAAATTCCAAGGAAGTAAAATGTATTTCTCGACGTCTCTTTTTATAGTTTACTGCATTTCATAAACACCGTCGGAAACTGACAAACATTTATAAAGAATAGCTGTTCTGTGGGGCTAGAAAAAAGATGGTGATTCCACCGAAAATAGTCGACTCCGAGGTATTGTCGATCGCCCCGGACGATGAAAACGAAGTAGATATCGACGAGCTCACCGAGGGGCAAGAAGCTTCCTTCGCTGACTAATTCTTTTATTTTTATTTTTTTTCAAAATCAATTTTAGAAAATTAACTAATAGTAATAAAAAAATAGAGTGCGATTAATATCGTGTTCCGCCAGAGCCGCTAACGTTTCCATCTCGCAGCTTGTAGAAATCTTTAATGTTGCCGAGCTTTGAATACAATGCAAGAAGCTGATCCTGTGCTTCCTTTTTCTCGGTTGGGTTTAATTCGAGAGTCATAAGCTTTTCATATGCCTTCTTAGCTTGATTGCGTTTGTCAACTTTCATGTACGCTCGCGCTTGCACGAAATAATATCCCTTAAGCAACTGCTTCAGTTCTGGGCGCTCACGATCAGTTGCAAGTGCAAGTGTCTGCGCAAAAAGCTGATCAGCATCAACATAGTTTCCTCCACGCACCATAAGTTCTACAGACTTCATGAAATCAGCGATCTTGCCCTTGAATGTCGTATTGATTTCAGCGGCATTTTTCATCAGCTTGCCTGCCTCGATATACATAGAACGTGACTCATACAGTCTCGACAACTCAAGCAAAACAAATTTTCGTGTCTCAAAATCCAAACCGCTTCCAAGAGCCCTATTCAAATAATCAATTCTAACGTAATCGCCCATTTTAGCGAGCTTTGCTTGAATATCTTGCTTAGTCCTCTCTTGTATCGCCATCTTTTTTACAATCACACGCAGCGTTATTTCTTTTTAAACATTATTGTGTTGCAGGATTAACTCTCGCGTCAAGACGTGTAGACTGCGATTCTCTTTTTCGAGGGTGCGTGACCATAAATCCTGCTGCCCCGAGGAAAGCTCCCGTAGCTGGAAGATACATATAAAGCGACCAGGAGGGCTCCATTTGCTCAACAACAGTCTCTCCAGAAGTAGTTTTGTAGAAAGTGATGCTCTCACCCCCGCGCTGACTCTTCCACTCAGGAAACTTAACAAGACCGTCATAAAGGGCTGTACCTACAAACAAACCGGTGGCACCAATTAGTCCAACAGCCCCTGCACCGATTAATCGGTCGCAATCCATATCCAATCTACCTAACTCGAGCTTTTAAGCATTGCGGGATTATATTTTTAAATAAGATTAAGACTATCAGTCTATGGCTCTTTCAAAGAAGGTGAATTTCTACACTACAGATCCCTCTCTGGCAAGATTCATGCAGAAATATCCGAGACAGTACGAGAGTATGGCTTCTACTATTTCTTGTAAGGGTGCAAAACCAATCTACGAATTCTACGGATTGGATCTAGTAGAATTGCAAGAGTTTCTTCCTAAAATTCACTCAAGGATGTCAATTGATAGTAATTATACTATTTGCAATGCATCAGATGGTCTACCAATAAGGGGAAGAGTAGGCCGTATGGACTTACGAGCCCATGATGTTCTAGCAGTAGTCAATCTCCAACGCGGCGGGGCAAGTTGGAATTAAAAATTAGTCCAATAAAAATAGTTTAATAGATAGAAGTTAAAAAGGAAAAATTAAATCTTCTTCTCTTTGATTTCAATGCATACGCCAGCTGCTACTGTAGCTCCAGCGTCTCTGATAGCGAACTGTGCCATCTTTGGATTCTTAGCCTGTGTCTCAAGAACGAGATTTCCAATTGGCTTGACACGCACTTTAGCAATATCTCCATTCTTCAAGAAGTCTGGATTCTTTGCATTAACTCCATCAGGGCTTGTCTTTTCGATAAGCTCGATGAACTGGCATGGAACCTGAGCTGTATGTACGTGGAATACAGGTGTGTAACCCTTAGCAATAACAGTTGGGTGCGAGATAATAGCAATCTGAGCTACAAACTCTTCAGCGATTGTTGCTGGGCTAGCCGCATCGCAAACTACGTCTCCACGAGCAACGTCCTTCTTACCAATGCCTCGGATGTTGATTCCTACATTGTCGCCAGCTTCAGCGCTTGGCATCTGTTCATGGTGCATTTCGATCGTTTTGACTTCACCATGGACACCGCTTCCTGATCGGCCTGGTAGAATGACAACCTTCTGATTCAACTTCATAACTCCTGTTGCAATCTTTCCAACTGGAACAGTTCCAATACCTGTGATTTCATAGACGTCCTGCAATGGCATACGCAATGGAAGATTTACTAGCTTCTCAGGCTCGTTGAACAAGTCAAGCTGTTCCATAACGGTTGGCCCTTTGTACCAGCCCATATTCTCGCTCTTCTTAACAACGTTATCTCCCTTGAATCCAGAGATAGGGATGAATGTCATAGTGTCTGTCTTGAAACCAGCTTGTCTCAATGTAGCGGCAACATCATCTTTTGTCTTTTTGTAAGCATCTTCTTTATACTCAACAGTGTCCATCTTGTTGATAAGAACTGCAACCTGCTTTACACCCATAGTTCTCAAAAGCCAGGCATGTTCCTTTGTCTGTGGCTGGATACCGTCCTTAGCGGATACAGTCAAGAAAGCGCAATCAGCTTGTGAGGCGCCAGTAATCATGTTCTTGATAAAGTCTTTGTGACCAGGAGCGTCAATGATAGTAACTTCATACTTATTGGTCATAAGCTTCTGGTAAGAAAGGTCGATGGTAACTCCTCGTTCTCTCTCTTCCTTAAACTTGTCCATAACGAAAGCGAATTCGAATCCAACCTTACCCTTTTCCTGAGCTTCCTGCTTCAGCTTGTCAAGATCCTGTTGAGAAATCTTACCTGAGTCGAACATAAGGCGTCCGATGGTAGTTGACTTACCGTGGTCTACGTGACCTACGAAAACAACGTTGATGATTGGTTTCTGTTTTGCCATGTTACTAATGTAGTGTGTGTAAAAAATGAGGGTATTTAAATGTTTTTATTCTTGAGAATATATCATCGGTATTTGCTAAGTGTTCTCTTCTCAACAAACATCTTCATCATGGCTGGAACAACACCAGTGATAACACGATTGCCTTTTTCGTAGATACCGTTCCACTTGCCGAGGCTGACAAGCATTGGCTTTCTCTCTGATTTATAAGCTGTAAGTTGCTTTTCATCCTCAAGCGCGCGAATATTTTTTACAATGATGCGCGCATGCTCCTCGGCACATTGAGCAGTCTTCTCCTCTCTCACATTTGTCACATCTCCACCTGCGAAAACATTCTTCTTTCCTTCAACGCGCAGAAACTCGTCGACCTTTATCGAACCGCGTTCATCAACATTCGAAGCTGGCATAAATGTAGCATTAGCTTTCATACCCACACAACCAAACACAAGATCTGCGACGATACGTGTGCCCTTATCAGTGAAGAATATGCCTTTCTCCTTTCGCGCTATTTTCTCTCCATGTATAATTTCAACATTATGCTTCCTCAAAAACGCTTCCGCAACCCTGGATGTCTTTTCGTTATTCCTTTCCATAACACGTGAGCCTGCATCAACAAGAGTTATCTTCTTGTAAGGGTGCTTGCTGCAAATTTCTGCTGCCAGCTCGACGCCAACAAGCCCTCCACCAATAATGAGAACATGTCCTGCTTTCAAGAGCTCGTCAGCATGTTCTTCCAGATCGCTACCTCGGTAAGCAGGGATGATTCCCATTTCACTACTATTTGTGCTGTTATACTTCGCCCCGCTGCAAATAACAAGATAATCGTAAGGCACGTTATGTGTTCCAACTCGAATATTCTTGTCTTCAACTGCCTTTACATTCCCACGTTCAATGCGAGCTTTAGTTAGATAATTCAAATGCATCACACGCAAGCGCTGTACTTCAGAAGACTCAACAACCACACGCAACACCCCTGGTGTAAATTCGAAATATGGCTTATCATCGATTAATATAACTTCAAACTCGTCCTGCAATTTTCTAGCAATCTCAGATCCGCAGAAACCTCCACCGATAACGACAACTCTTTTCATACGTTCAAGGAAGAGAAACACTATATATAATTTGCCCGATGCTAGTCTATTACCACACCTGCGTGACTTAGCAATCTCTCAATTCTTGCAGCTTCTGTTTTTAGCACCCTATTGCAGGATTGATGATCGACTGGTCTAGTGCCTTCTAGCATAAGACGAACACTGTTGGAAGCCTCAAATAAATCACACAATGTCTTTCCATAGGCATATAGTACTGGGATATAGGTGCCGTCTCCTTGAGGCTTATAAGCCGCACTGAATTCTACCCAGTTGACGTTCTTCTTTCTGCACATATGTGCAAACTCTCCAGGAGTACATGCTTCTCCAGAACTTGCCCTTAGAGCATATCTTAATCCGCGTTTAGTCATGGTTAATTTGCAATAATAATCTTTTTAAAGTTGTGCGTAATGAGTATCATATGGAAGCACAAAAAGAGGCAATGGGCGGAGACACTATCGTCGAGCAAGGCGCCTATCATCTCGTCGCCGACACAGAAAAAGGATTCCAAATAACTCATCTTATTCTCAAAGCAGAAAACGGTTCAAAGCGCGTCTGGCGCGTCCACGAGCTAACTGAGAAAGACGTTTCTTTTAAAATAGAAAAGTTTAGCTAAAAAGATGTTGCGTAATTTGGCGGCAGCTAGCGCATTAACATTAGCGGCTACCATCTCACATTCCGATTGCATCAAGCCGAAACTTACAAACTGTGATTCGACTCTCATGAGTGATCGTGTTATGGCTGATCCAATTAGGTCTGCAAGACGTCTTGCATATATAGCAGAACCAAAGGACCAGGATTATCAGCAATTACCTGTAGAAACAGAAGCACTTGGCGGCGGGGATTGTGAGGACTTAGCTACTTGGATTGCACAGAGATATTGGGAGAATGGTATCGACGCTCGCATCGAGACAGGAAAATACGCCTTAGAAGACAAAGATCTGCATTGTTGGGTCGAGCTCGAATATGGTGGAGAAACCTACATCATTAATTCTGATGGTCTGTTAGCACGCAAACGCTCAGATTTGCCCGCAAACCGCTTTGTACCATTTATACTTCTTAGAAATGAAATGGGCAAAACTGATTATCAAAGGACTGAGAATAACTTAATTAGATTGGAAGCCGAATTCAATGAAAGATACTTTAAATTTTACGGCTGCTATCCTGGACAACTTCCACAAGAAAAGATAGAACCTGTCTATAACTAGCAATATTTGACCATCGAATGATGGTCTTTCTGCACATTATTTTTTGTGTCTGACGAAGGCGTCACAATATCCTTAAGTGACAAGCCGCTTATTTTGGCGACTTCCTGCGCAATGAATTTGTCAATCTGCTTGCTCATGCTTATCCCCTTTTCTTTGCAATGCGAAGAATACTTCTTGTAGCTCTCTTCGTCCAGATTAAAAGTCTTAAGTGCCATATCCTCTTTCCTAGCGATTTTTATTATTTAATCTTAATAAAGTTTTCCTCAGTAAATGATGTTTTCTATACTTTTATCCTCTTTCCTTGGATTAACATTCACAACACTATATTTCACAAGAATAGGGTCTGAAAGAGGATTTCCTCTCCAATCTTGCCTTAGTTCTTCCTCTAGTCTTATCTCTACAAGAACATTTTGTCCCAAGACCAACTCCCCATACTCTCCAGTACACCACAGTTCTACTTCACCCTTCTTGTAAGAAACGCTAGTCCTTCCAGTCTTCTCGTTTACTTGCCTGACAATACCTTCATAAGTTTCGTTGCGAATCTGATTTGTAGTTTCGCCTCTGAACGTGTAGTATAGGCCTGCTCCAATGCCAAGGGTCGCTGCAAAAGCAAGAGGGACTACCTTCTTTGCTCGCTTGCTAACTGTTATTTCTTTCCGCAGAAAATCAAAGGTAGCCATAAGAAGAATAATCTAATTCGACTTATAAACTTTCATAGATTAAAAAACTTGCTAACCAATAAAAAATTACTGATTTTCGCTCAATCCCTTTCGAGCTCTAATCTTAGCAATAACTGCAATCTGGAGTTCACGTGGCAATGGCTTGAATCTCTGATCAACGAGAGATGAAATACCTCTTCCTTCAGTAGCGCTTCTCAAGTCATTACTCCACCCAATCATTTCAGCCACAGGAATCTCTGCCTTGACCATAACTTGTCCAGCTTCCTGCTGTACATCTTGCAATACTCCTCTCTTCTGTGCAACTAGGTTAGTAACAGTTCCCATAAAGTCAAGAGGAGCTTCAATCATGTGCGTTTGAACTGGCTCAAGCAAACCTGCACCTGCAGCCTTCATGCTCTCATGCATACCTGCTCTCAAGGCTGGGTAAATCTGTGCTGGGCCTCTGTGCATGTGGTCTACGTGTAGTTTAGCGTCATGCAAGATAATCTTGGTCTTAGTCAACTGCTCTCTCGCTAGAGGTCCGCCATCTACTACAAGCTTCCAACCATCCATGATAGATTCAATAACTTCGCTCAGCAATACCAGGCCTCTGGTTCTGTCTTCGAATACGTTGCCTTTGTAAATTTCCTTGTACTGTCTAGCTTCGTCTCCATCAATACCAAGGGCTTCAAGCTTCTTCCATACGTCTTCAGCTTTCTTCTTGAATCGCATCTCCGGTAGCTGCTGATTTTGGATAGCTTCGAATACAGCATCTTCCAATGGCTCCATACTGATGAAGAAGATGTTATGGCCGTTTGGCGTACGCGCCTCAAGCTTAGATGCCTGCTTGTGAACAGTTTCTCTATACACGACAATTGGAGGACCAGTCTTAACTTCAAGACCTTTCTCGTTTTTGATACGCCCTTCAATAATCTCGAGATGTAGTTCTCCCATACCTGAAATAAGGTTCTCTCCAGTTTCTTCATTGATTTCAATCTTAATACTCGGGTCTTCCTTGCCAACTTTGCGTAAAACTTCAATCAATTTTGGTAGATCGCTTGATCGTGTAACTTCGATTGACTTAGTAATAACTGGCTGGAAGATGTGCTTGATAGCTTCAAATGGCTGAACTTCTTCAGTAGAAATAGTGTCTCCTACATCGGTATTCAATCCTACAACTGCAATAACGTTTCCCGAAGGAACATGTTCAACTTGCCTTGGTTTAATGCCCTCATATACGAGAACTTGCTGGATACGTGTCTTTTGTTTTGTCAGTGTGGAATATACTTCCATACCGTTGGTAATAGTTCCAGAGAACAGTCGTCCAGCGTATACTTCTTTACCTACACGCGGATCAATAATAATTCTCGTGACTACAAAAGCAACTTTACCATTCTTGTCACACATTACTAGATTCTTTCCGAATTCACTCTCTGTCTCTCCGCTCCAGATCTTAGGAATACGGTACTTCTGAGCTTCAATTGGGTTTGGCAAGTGCTTAACTACCATGTCCAGAATAACTTCATGCAATGGTGCATTGTTCCATACCCATTCTTTTCTCTTAACTTCATCTTCAAATTCGTAAATCTTGTAAATGTCCTTGAAACTGATATTGCGCTTCTTCATATATGGAACACTCAAGGCCCAGTTCTCTCTCGCGCTTCCAAACGCAACGCTTCCATCAGCCACATTAACTTGCCACTTAGCAGCGTACTCTGGTTCAGCAATCTGCTGCAATAGAAGATTGAACTGTCCGATAAGCTTCATGAATCTCTCCTGCATTTGCTCAGGCGTTACTTTCAATTCCTTAATCAGTCTGTCAACTTTGTTGATGAACAAAACTGGCTTAACTCTTTCACGCAGCGCCTGTTTGAGCACAGTTTCTGTTTGGGGCATGATGCCTTCAACAGCGCAAACAAGAACGACAGTACCATCAATAGCTCTCATAGCTCTCGTCACGTTTCCTGAAAAGTCTACGTGACCAGGCGTGTCAATAAGATTAATCAAATATTCCTGCCCGGCAAATTCGTGCGGCATACTAACGTTTGCTGCATCCACAGTCATCAGTCTTTCTTGTTCGTCAGCGTGCTGCCATGTCGTCATTCCCTCTTCAAGGTCTCCAGCGTTCTTGGAAGCCATCATTCCTGCAGCAGCAAGAAGATTGTCTGTGAAAGCTGTCTTTCCATGGTGAATGTGTGCGCTAGTAGCTATGTTTCTGATATTTTCCTGCTTACTGATCATACGCGTGATCTTCTGAAGTCCTGTTTCCTTTTCTGCCATAGTAATATGAACTCAATTCACAAAAATTGAGAATAGCTCGTCATACAAAACACGCTTTTTAAACGTTTGCTAAAATCAACAAGCTTTCAATGCCTTTTCCTGTATTTCTTTTACTCGAGGATCACGCTGTGCAGCATAGATGAGCTGTTGAGCTACATGTCCTCCAACAACTTCGGGATGCTTCCTCCAGAAATCAAATGTGCCTGCTACGAACTGTCTTCCAATCTCATCATCATACGTCCTCTTCTTTCCGTTACCCATATTCAGGATAATAGCTCTATTGTCTGGATTACGAGACATCTCCATTCCTTCTATTGCGACGTAAGATTTGCCCTTGGAATACTCCGTGTCCGCCCTCAGACTAAAACTGTAAGGTTTTTTAACATCGTAGTGAACAATTCCTAGAAATTCATTTCCTGAAAGAAGAGCCTCATAGTCTAGTTTGTCTTCCAAACCTTCCCCTTTATTCGTCACATGGACTTTTACTTTTAACCTTGGCCTAGCTAAGTTAACATAGCCCATCACGTCAACTCGTAAATCTCCATCACGAACTAGGGGGTAAGGCTTACAACTTGCCCAATCTCCCGTTCGACGGTCGTAATTTCCATCATGTGTGAGTCTATTCATTGCACCATCAATCTTATCTTGAGAAACAGGGTCACTTGCATGACAAAATGTGTGAGGAGAAAGAAGACATAAAACGTTAATTCTTCGAAAAAGTTCATCATATACCAAATCAATGTCCTTACCCAATCTAATGGCCCTATTAGGCAGATTTATTCTTGATCTTTCCTTGAGATCTGCAGCCCGCCATCGGAATAGTTTCATAACCTCCTTTGGGCCACACGAGTGTCGTTTGAGGGTCGCGTACGATTCTCTTTTAAACCACTCGCTATCCTTCACCCCTTGATAGCGGAGAGTTTCCATGAACTCTCCAAATCCGCTAATTTGTACTACTCTAGTATCCACTAGATTTCCGCGATTGTCGGGCATCTCGGTAAAAAATAACTCTAACACGCGATGCAAACGAGAGCCATCTTTCCAATCCGTCTCAAGACTTTCCATTACAAATTCCCCAATTAGAGCGCTTAAAAACCTATCTTTTAATTCTTAGGCTTGGGCAAGGAAGAAATCTATCTCAGAAGCTTTTTTGGATATTTCTCGGATCGTCACTTCAGTACCCTTTCCTTTTAGATAGTCCATACACAAGTAAGCTTGCACTTCCCCTCCAAGATATACTAATCTTTTTAAAGGAAATTCTGACATATGATCTGGAATTTTCGCAACATTTATCGCTCCAGAACCAACTGCTGCAAGCCCTTCCAGTTCTCCAATCTTAGTATTCCAAGAAACTCCAGAAATATATCTTCGCCGATACCCATGTTTAACGAGCAGAGTCTGCTTGTTTCTCAGCGTCGTTCTTCTTGTTCATGGCAAAGCTATCCATGTTTCCTTCAGAGGCAGCGATAATCTCTTTAGCAAGAGCTTCAGCCATCTTAGTTTTTTTACCAAATGACTTGCTATAAGATCCCTGAACGAACCATCGAATAGCAAGATTAATGCGTCGTGTTGGACTTACGTCAACTGCTTGAGGATATCTGGCTCCACCATATTCAATCGTGGTTGTCTCATCACGTGGAGAAGCATTCTCAACAGCTCGAACAAGAACCTGAATCGGATTCTCCTTCTTTCTCTGTTCAATGATCTCAAGTGTCTCCATAACTGTCTTCATATTTCTATTGTATTTTCCAGAAGACCAGGAGGTAATAATCTTGTGCTTCTTACCCATATGTCCTGGAACAGCAAGTCTATTCGCCAAGCGCTCAACAAGATGTACTTTAGCAGCACCGAACTTACCAATGTTGCGTCCGTGTGACTTAAGCAACATTTTAGGTGTCAAGTTAAGATATGGCTTCAAAGCTTCATCTTTAACAACAACATCTGCAGTCTTATATTTACCAAATAGTGCAAGTTCCATTATCTTCTACCCTTCTCGATCTTACCTTGCCACAACAGGTGCAATGGCTGATCATTTACTTTGATAACTTTGTAACGGATACCAGGAATGTCTCCCTTCGTGCGTCCCTGCTTACCACCAATTCGCTCAATGACGACTTCATCGTGTTCATCAACGAACTTTTGAGCCAAATTTCCTGGAATGAAAGCGCCAACAGCAATGCCGTTCTTAATCAATTGAACTTTGCAGCACTTTCTCATAGCTGAGTTTGGTTGCTTAGCTTCTTTCTGGAACTTAGAAACGACAATACCTTTACCTTGTGCGCTGCCTCCAAGAGGGTCGAATTTCTTTTTGCTTCCGCGCTTTGCGTAAGCCTTCTGGCTCCACTTAAATTTGCGAGCGTCTTTCTTAATCTTACGAGCATTCATTAATCCCATCTTTGTGTCTAGAAAAAGTGCTTTTTAAACCTTCCCTTATAATTTAAACAATCTTCAGCTGTTTGCCGAAGACGTTTTGAATGATCAGTGCAAGCTCGTCAAGACGCGCCTTATTGCGTCCGATGAGTGCTGCTTTGTATTGCCCACCAGCGTTAATAACTGCTTCATTACCCTCAACATTCAACGACTTAAAACTAATCGGATCAACAACAGAACGAACGAACTTTTCAACGTCTCGCGGCCCTTGCGCTTCAGCAATGATTTTCACTCTTTTACCGAGAGTTTCCTGAATAATGTGTACATTACGCGCTTCTGGGCCAATTGCTTGTCGCATCATAGCACTTGGCACAGCAAAAAGAATAGTATTGTTGTAAACAAAACATCTCGTCGTTTTAACATGTGAAACTTTATTGAACAAATTCAAATAACGCATGGTCTGCATATCAATAACTGTCATCTTACTTCTTTACTCCAAAAACTTCACACTTGAAATCAAGTGCAAGCTTGTCCATCAGCTCGTCTTTCGGCATATCCAAGAAATCAACTTGCAATCCTTTCTGCTTAAACATATCTACAATTTCATTCCTGCAGTCAGAAGCAACAAAAACGCGTGCTAGTTTCTTCGCATGTTTTGTAGTTTCACGCGCACCAAACACCACTTTTTGAGTCTTAACAAATTCGGATAAATCAGACACCATTTTTATTTCACTTTTTGCAAACTATTTAAATATATGGATAAAAAATCACTCACTCTTCTTCTTTGATTTTTCCAACTCTTTATTTACAAGTGGTCCTGTCACTTTTACAAGCAATCCTGGAAGACCTGTACCGACGGGAACTGGCTGGTTCAAGATAATGTTTTCAATCACTGATGCAAGATCATCCTTCTTACCTTGGATAGTTGCATTGATGAATTCTTTATCAGGTGTTTCGAATGCAGCTCGTGCGAATACGCTTGACTTGTCTGAAACAATTCCCATTCTTGTTACTCCCTTAACAATTCCGCCTGAAGTCATTGCATCTGCAATCAAATCAAGATGTCGGATATTGATTTCAAGTCCTTGACTGTCAATAACTTTCTTGATTTCATTGATGATGGTCTGTCGTGCAGCTTCAATACCAAGAACATCAGCTGTTTCGTAAATATCGTTTGTGCTTGTCTTGTCTTTGTCAACACCCTTGATTGCCATAACTTCGCGTAGGTTGCTTCCTGCAGCTAGGATGACATAATCTTTCTCACGCTGTGCAACAACAACTTGTGAAATTCCCTTTACGCCAGAGATAGCCGTCTTCTTGATCTTCTCTTTCAACTTGTAAAGATCTCTGAATCCGAGCTCTTCAGCGCTCAAGAGTACTTTCATCTCTTTAGCCTTACATGAGAAGCCTTTCTCGTTCAATCTGTCGACGATAGTCTGAACGCCAGCATGTACAGTCTTCAGCGCGGTTGAGTCAACTTCAATTTCAATCTTCTTTGTTGCAAAATCAATCTTAATCTCCTTAGCAATCTCCTTCAATGTAACTTCTTTAACTTTCTCAGCAATAACTCTTGAGTCTTTCTCATTATTGTATTCTTTCTCAAGATAAATCTCCATCAAAGGTGTACTTGGCTTCTTTCTGGCGTCAAAAATCTCGATCAATCTAGGTAGTCCCAATGTAACTTGCATTTCTGCGACTCCGGCAGAGTGGAATACGTTCAAAACCATTTGAGTGGAAGCTTCACCGAAGGACTGTGCTGTTACGACTCCAACAGCTTCTCCTGCAGGTACCTGGCCACCAACGTGCATTTGCGCAATGTCAAGACCGTCTCCACCGAATGCAAACTGAACAATATTTCCTGAAGCATCTCTTACAGTGTGGTCGTATTCAACACGAAGGTCCTGCAATGCGCTAACCAGTCTTCTGTACAAGTAACCAGACTTTGGCGTTCTCAAGGCAGTATCCATCAGCGAGTCTCTTCCTGCAATTGCTCCGAAGAAGAATTCCGTCGGTTTAAGACCATCAAAGAATGATGATTTAATGAAACCATGTGCTTCTGGTCCCAAGTTGCCCTTGTTGAAGAATGAAAGTGTTCTGTCAGTGTAACCAAAGTTAATTCTCTGGTTCCACAAGATTTGCTGGCCTACGCAGCAACCGATTTGTGTGATATTCAAGATACTTCCACCGGCCTTTGATGTAATCATCTTGCTGATATTGCTTTCAACTGGGAAGTTTGCCTTAGCAACAGCTCCTGCCTTCGAACGTACCTCGTTTAGCGCCTGAGCAATCTTCAATTCTCGTGATTCTGCAATGCTCTTACCAGGGATGGGTACTAATGTGCCTGCATCAGCGTCGCGGATAATCTGCTCAGTCTTCTTCTCAGCTTCATTTATAATTTCCTTCGTCATCTCCTTAACCTTGTGCGATACGTTCAAATCTTGCAATGAAAGAGTGTATCCATGTCGCGAAAGATAACTTGTTCCTAGAGCGAATGATTTACGGATAGATTCAAGAGCGGCCTTCTTGCCAAGCTGTTTGTCAATTTCGCGCACCATTTCTCCACCTTCAGCAGCAAATGTATTATCTCCAAGCAAATCCTTTGGCATAGTAATCTTAGCTTCCTTAGGTAGAATCTGCTCGAACACATTGCTTCCTTCAACTTCCTTATTCTTGAAAGATCCAATAACTCCCGCGGAATAAAGCAACTGGTCTGCATCGGCCTTTGAAACCTTATTCTGGCCAAGCAAGTACGTTCCTGTAACTGCGTCAGAGATTGTGCCCACAAGGTTAACGTTATTCTTCGAAGAAATAATGTTATTCTGCACGTCCAAGAGAATCTGAGCTTCAGCACGTGCTTCCTCTGTTTGAGGCGAGTGTACGTTCATTTCGTCTCCGTCATAGTCGGCGTTGTATGGGAATGTTACTGCAGGGTGCAATCTGAATGTTCTATTAGGCAACACACGCACACGGTGACTCATAAGACTTTGTTTGTGAAGTGAAGGGTGACGATTGAACAATACAACGTCTCCATCTTGTAGATGTCTCTCAAGCTTGTAACCTGGAACAACTTCATTACACAAATCTTCCTTCAATTCAGCAGTAATTCTCTTTCTCTTTCCATCTGGTCTGATGACATAATTAGCTCCAGGGTGCTGTTCTCCGCGTCGGATAAGCTCTTTGATTCTGTCAAGATTAGCAGTTGTAACGCTTTCAGATACAGTAATCACTGTTGCAACTTCAAGTGGAATACCTACTTCATTAATTGCGATATATGGATCCGGCGACACGACAGTACGACCAGAGAAGTTAACTCGCTTACCTGCTAGATTCTTTCTGATACGTCCTTCCTTACCCTTAATTCTTTCAGTAATCGTCTTCAGCGGCTGTCCTGATCTGTGTCTCGCAGGCGGAATCTTGGTAATGGTATTGTCGAAGTATGTCGTAACGTGATATTGCAAAAGATCCCAAAGATCTTCAATGATAACTTCAGGAGCTCCAGCGTTCAAGTTTTCCCACAATCTCTGGTTTGCTCTGATAATGTCTGAAAGTTTGTGCGTCAAGTCGTCTTCACTGCGTTCGCCGCTCTCAAGTGTGATACTTGGTCGCACGTTCACGCTTGGAACCATGAGTTGTGACAAGATTGACCACTCTGGTCGGCAAGTTTTTGCATTTACACCAATCTTCTTCAATTCCTCGTCCTGGATTTTAACAAGAATCTCACGAATCTCAGTTGGGAACATTCTTCTCGTACCCATCATGAATGAACTTGGCTTTTCCAACTTAATTTTTTCATGAGGTTCATTGCAATGTGGGCATACTTTCTTGTCACGTGCCTTCTTAGCTCTCTCAACTGGCTTCAATGCAGCAGCTTTCTCGTCGCTAAGCAACAACTTACCGCACTTGAAACAGAAGCTTCTCAAGAACAATTCCGTCAATGGAACATACTTAATGTGCATAACAGGTCTTGCCAACTCAATGCTACCAAAGTAACCAGGACAATCCTTCATAGTCGCGCCGTCCGTTCTACATCTGACTCCAGGGTCAATAGCTCCCAATCGTAAGTCCATAAGACCTCCATCTACTGGGAAACCATCAACGTCGTAGAGCTCTGGAGTTACAATTTTAGCTACGCTCAGCTTCTTAATAACGTCAGGACTAGCTAGACTGAACTTCAGTGACTTAACCTTTTTGCGTATTATTTCTTCCATGTTATTCGTATTTGTTCTTCAAGTCGAACGTTGTGATGATGTGTAGTGCCAACAGTTCGTCAATCAGCAATTTAAATGCATAGGATACCTCAATAGGCTCAACATCTGTACTACCTGTGATAGGACAGTATGTCTTATTCCTAATGCGATCTCTTATAGCTAGATGTCCGCTTTGTGTTGCAACCCATAGGGTGGTCTTGTCCGAATCGTATCTCTCCTTAAGCAACAATGATGCTCCATGTCCAACAAGGGCCTGCTGCTCCATTTCTCCAAGTCTCAATGCTCCGCCTCTTGAACGTCCTTCAGTTGGTTGTCTAGTCAACAAGGCTACTTTACCAGAAGCTCTAGCGTGGATCTTGTTACTTACCATGTACTTCAACTTCAGGTAATACATTGTACCGATGTAAATCTTAGCCTGCATCTTCTTACCGGTTACTCCGTCATACATAGTTTCCTTTCCATCGAATCGGAAGCCCATTTCCTTCAACATGCTTTCAAGCTCATCAACGCTCATGCCTGAGAATGCAGTAGCATCAACAATACGTCCTGTCGCAGCAGCAGCTTTTCCAGCAAGCAATTCAATCAAATAACCTACAGTCATACGGCTTGGGATACCATGTGGGTTGAACATCAAATCTGGCTTCATACCGCGTGATGTAAATGGAATATCTCGTGGATCTGCCAGTAGTCCTACAACTCCCTTTTGTCCGTGAGGTGTAGAGAACTTGTCTCCTGGCTCTGGAACGCGAAGATCTCTAGCACGTACTTGAGCAATCTTGTTACCATCATTGTCAGCTGTGATGAAGACGGCATCAACAGTACCCTTCTCTTCCTGTCGAATAACAGTACTTGCTTCCTTCTTTGACTGGATACTGATGTCTTTAGCTTCAGACAAGAACTTTGGAGGTGTAGTCTTACCAATAACGACATCTCCAGATGTTAGTTGCGCTTCAGGGTAAACGATTCCATCATCTTCAAGGTACTTGTAAGCAGATTCTGTTCTGTATCCAGCAACATCTTTGTCAGGAACAACAACTTCATCCTTCAATCCGCCAGTATATTGCAATTCAGTTGCCTTGTAAGGTCTAAAGTACGTGCTTCTTCCAAGACCGCGATCAACGCTGCCCCTGTTCAAAACAACTGCGTCTTCAACGTTATAGCCTTCAAATGGCATAATAGCCACAGTCAAGTTCTGTCCAGAAGGATATACTTCAAGTGTATCGTACATGAAGCTCTTTACCAATGGGTGTTGAGGATAGTGCAAAATCGATACGTCAGTATCAACCCTTGTAAGATAGTTAGCAGCATAAATACCAAGAGATTGCTTCAAGGTCTTACTTCCTCTATTCAGACGGGATGATTGGTCATGGTTAGCAAATGGTACAATAGATGTGATCAAACCAAACAAGTCAATGCTATCAATTTCAACGTGCGTGTGCTTGTCGGTGATATCTTCCTGTTTCAATGCAACAAACGCATCTTCTTCTTCAGCAGCATCGAGATATTCAATAACTCCTTCTTTAACAAGGTCAACCCAACCCATCTTGTCTTGCTCAAGCATCAAGAGGTGCTCATCTCTAAGCATGCTAGCACCATTCTTAACGACAATGATAGGTCTCAAAACTCGGCCAATTTCGGTAGAGATAATGATGAATCCTGTTTCATGTTTAGATCGGATGCTCATTTCAGGTGGGAATTCGCCATGTCTTCTAGCTTCACGCACATGCGCTACGAAAGCGTGTGCATCACGAGCGCAACCAATAAATCTTCCGTTGAAGAATACATCTGTGCCGGTTTCCTTGTTCAAGCCAAATGCTTCAAATCTCTTTACGGTCTTAGCCTCGTCAAGATGAACGTTCGTTGAAACTCTACTCAGGATAGCCAAGTTCTTACGCAAACCGATTTCTGTTCCTTCAGGTGTTTCGGTTGGGCAGAAACGTCCGTAATGCGTAGGGTGTAGTGTACGCGCCATGAAGTTTTCCTGTTCCCCTGGAAGCATACTAGCCACACGTTGAAGTTGTGATAGGATAGCAAGGTAGTTTGTCTTGTCCATGTTTTGCGTAACGCCAGTTCTCTCGCCAATCCAGCTACCAGTTGCAATAGCGCTTTCAATTCGCTGTGTGAACAATGTTGACTTCGCAACAGTCTTAATGGAATAGAACTTCTTTCTCTTCATAACTTTCTGAAGGGAATATTGGATATCCCTTACAAGAATGCTCAAATTAATTCTGAAAAGGTCAGCAAGCAAGTCTCCAGTTAGCTTAACTCGCTTGTTAGCATAGTGGTCCTTATCCGTTCTGATTTCCTTATCTGCCTTAGCGTTAAGGAACTGCTTGATAAGCTTACAGAGCGTAACTGCCTTTTCCTCACGTGAATTCTTATCAAATCCAATATGTGGCAAGAGGAAATCATCAATACGCTTCTTCGTTCTATCTAGAATTTCCTTCTTCGTACCCTGGATAGATGACTTTTCAGCAATCATAAGCAATGCATCTTCTGCGTTCTGGAGTGAAGCATATTCGTACAAGTTTACGATAACGCAATCATCTTCCTTACCGATGTGCTTAGCAATATCGGCTTCCTTTGTCATACCCAATGCCTTGAGTACAACAACAGCAGGGATATTCTTCAATCGGGAGAACGTTACTTCAAGTATACCTTCAGTTGTTTCGGTAATAGTCGTTGGAATACGATAGGTTCCACGCTGTGAAAACAATCTAAGCATAAGTCCATTTCTACCATCTTCAACAAACGGTTGATTTGAGGCAAGATCTTCAGCCATAATCATAATTCTTTCATTTCCGTTAACAATAAAGTATCCTCCTGGATCCATCGGGTCGATGTAATGCTCAATAAGCTGTTCTTTGTTCATATTATTAGTATTACATGCAGCGCTTCGTACCATAATAGGTATACGGCCAATTTCAACTTCTCCACTATCGCTCTGGTCACCATATTTAGCGCTTAATTCAACATAAACTGGAGCAGAATAGGTCAAACTTCTCAATCGGGCTTCAGTTGGAGTGATGGGGCTTACGCTTCCGTCAGCTTCAATCACATCAGGCTTGCCGATTCTAATCTTCCCAAGGGTAACGTCTACCTCTTCCTTAACCGTTTGATCGTTTACTTCATTAACGATAGTCTGCATTCGAGTGCTAACAAAATCGTTGAAACTTCGGATGTTCGACTCAACGAGAGAATGCTGCTCAAGATATTTTTTGATAAGAGGATGCTTTGTAGTCATTTTAAATTACAACCCTATAGTAAGCGCGTGCTTTTCCCTCAATTTCGCGCTCAATTTTAATTACATCTCCTCTTTGAAATCCTTCTGGCAAGGCAGCATCAGTTGATTTTATTTTTGGCAATTGTGAAACAGAAATATTGAAAGCACTAAGTAACTCTTTTAATTCCTCATTTTTTAGTTTGGTGTGTTTGGGCTGTAGTGCGTGCATCGTCGACAAGTAATCCGAAATCGGGAAGTAATTACTCTCTGTAAAGTGCCTTTTTAAATCTTTCTTAGTCTACGGATTCGGATTGTTATTTATGGAATTTGTATCATAATCTGGGTATGCAGACCCAATATCGTAAATATGCCAGTCCTCAATTTCATCTCCTGTCTCAGTTGAATAATGCTGAAGAAATTCTTCCATAGTTTTTACTCGCGGAAACCTTACATCCAGTTTATTTATCCCAATCGAGCCTATGTCTCTCTCTGTTGTCTTATAGATGAAAATCGCATGACCAAATGGTACACTCGTCTTAGTGCCCATAGGTCCTGGGCGAGTCTCACGTCCAGTCATGCACAGTATGTAGTTGGAAAACCCATTATCCTTAAGGAGGGACCCTGCTACCATGGCTCCATCATCACAATCAACCACCTTAAAATCGTGCGTTTTCTTCCCAGACATCCAGTAATCTTTTCCAAACCGTTCGTTATCGATTTCTCTTCCTCCATGCGTAAGTGCTGTTAAACAATAAGCTGCTGCTTGTCGAGGTGTATTAAGGGTCTGAGCAACCTCTTCCCAAGGGGCCTGAATCAATCTCTTGATCTGATCCATGTCCTTCTCAGTAAGATCTTTAGCGGAAACGCGATCCTCTTCCTTGACTTCTATGCACTTCATCTCATCGAGGTATATTTCTGCGCGCCTACGTTCAGGTTTAGATTCCATTACCAGACTCGATGAGGATTCAGGCGATGTTCCAAGAGGGAAAAAGAAGGCGTCTGAAGGTACGGAAAGAATCGATTGGGTGGGTTGCATAGAACAGTTTACCAAAGTTGCCAACGTTACCAAACTCAAGGCGATCCTGCCCTGTCTTCCAAGCATATCATTACTTCATTTTGGTTTTTATAAACACATTGCTGATGTAGAGTATATATCAGAAATCAAGTGGCCCCGACGGGATTTGAACCCGCGACACCTGGATTAAGAGTCCAGTACTCTGACCGGGCTGAGCTACGAGGCCATCCTCAATCAACAAGAAAGACGTTTTTAAATGTTTCAACTAAGAGAAATTATCTTTAATCAGGCGTTCAATTGCCTCTAGTCCCATACTGCCGGTATGTGAATCAACCATATCGCCATCACGGAAAACGATAGTTGTTGGAATCGACATGACATTAAACCTGCCTGCAAGATCGCTCTCTTTATCGACATTAACTTTAGCAAATTTTACCTTGCTAAACTTTTCAGCAGCTTTCTTGTAATGTGGCTCCATCATCTTGCAAGGCCCACACCAATCAGCATAAAAGTCAACAACTGTATCTCCCTTTGAAATGAAGTTATCAAAGTCGCCCTCACTTAGCTCTTTTATCATAGACACTTTTTCTCTTGTGTGTTAATAAATCTTTCTCAGAAAATAGAATCTGTCAAGAACCCTTTTGAGGTGGTGACTCGCTGGGTTCTTGAGCACCTCGAAAATCAATGATTTTCTCAGTCTCCAGAGTTACAATCAAAACTTGCCTAATTTATGGGCGAGTTTCTCTGCTTC
>CAYRXU010000007.1:24537-34942 GCA_964428325.1 Candidatus Woesearchaeota archaeon | reverse complement strand
AGAATTGTCTGAGTCTCTTTTTCCATGTCTATTTCTGTTTTTTGGACATTTATATCTTACGTGTAGTGAGGGGCTCCAACTAATTCTTCCAGATAAATTCATTGCAGAATTCACAGTTCTTCTCTATGGGGCAGGGTGCAAACTCTGTGTTATAGCATTCAAGGATTTTCTGGGCTGTTTGGATAAGCTCTTGTTTCACTAGATGAAGGTTGAATGAAGTTTTTGGTGAGTTGATTTCTTTTGCAATGCCTTCTGGAGATAGGTCGAACTCAAGTGGCTTTTCATGGCGAAGCATGTCGAGTGTTAAGCGTTTTACGGGCCCTATATTGAGGTTTGGAGCTGCTAGCGCATAAAGCCCTAGCTGCCAATTCCTGTGTTGGGCAGTAAGGAACGATTTTCCTGTCTTGTAATCTATTATTTCTATGCCTTCTGGATGAATGTCGATTCGGTCTGCATAACCTTCAAAGTTAAGCCCATCAATGGCGACTTGTAGCTTTTGTTCTGTTAGCGATTGGGAGTTGTATTTGTGCTTGTTTCTTTGGAAGAATACGCGCAGGATGGTTAGGGCATCATCGAGATTAATGACTTTCCATTGCTCTTCGCTGTACCTTGCTCTAGCTAGATCTGTGAAATCTTTCTCTCCTTTGAATTGTCTTTGGATACCTTCTTCTATGATTTCATGCACGAAAGAACCAAGGCGGATATCCTCCCAGGAGATGGGTTGTTTTTCTGGCATTTGGTAGCGATACTTGTATTCGTACTTCTTCTGGCACTCTGTAAAGAGCAACAGTGAAGAAGGGGAGAAAGCTATGCGGCGTGGTCTTACTGACTTCATGTTAAGCGCAGTAGTTATTGTGGGAGCGCTCTCATTGTGCTCGGTTTGTGTGTTGTCGCTCTCGAATGTGATATCTGGATTAGACTGGTAGTTTATCTCTTGGAGAAATTGAGATGGTAGGTGCGGTCGATTGCTGTAGTCTTTTGCATATGTGAGGATGAGTTTCTCTTTTGCGCGTGTGAATGCGACGTAGCATAACCGTCTTTCTTCGTTTAACTGATTTTCACGCTCAAGCTCTGCAATAACTTCCTCTTTTGCATAGTCTGGTACGTCTGCAATCTTGCTCTTTATTTCGGGCAAGAGTTCTGAAGGGATAAGATTATCTTTGTTAACGCGCTCGGCAGGGAATTTGCCCTGCACCATGCCTGCTACAATGACGATGCGATATTCAAGGCCCTTCGTGGCATGGTTAGTCATTATACGTACGCCTGCTTCCTGCGTGTTTGGTGCTTCGATTTCAATGCCTAACTTTTGGATAATATCGAGATGATAAAGAAAGTGTCCTAAGTCTGCATAATCGAATTCAGCGTATTCTTTAGCCGTTGAGATAAACTTTTCTAGATTGATTTGGTCTTCTTTGCTTTCTTCCGAAAAGAGCGCTTTACGAATTATCTCGAGAGCTTCATGCGCAGGTTTTTTTGCAGCATCTTTAAGGGAGTTTATTGTTTTCAACATAAGCTGGACTTTGTCTTTGGTTTCTTGTTGTAATTCGAGTGCAGGTAGCTTTTGAATGAGATTTTCTGTAAGACATTTTTCTGTAATGTTGTTCTTGATAAGACGGCTTATTTGGGCGAAATCTTCTGGCTCAACATGCTCATTGTAGAGTGCTTCCCACCATGCTTGTTCTCCACCAGACTCTTTATTGGCTAGCTTATTCACTATAGTCGCATAATTGAGAATCTTTCGTATCGGTGATAGTGTAAGAAGGGATGTCCGCGTAACTGAGACGTAAGGGATATGGGATTCGTCAAGTTGCTTCTTGAGTCTGCGTGATTGTCCATGTGTGCGGAACATTACGCATATTTCCTCTAGAGGCAAACCTTTCTCCTGATTTATGCGGATAGTGTCAACGATCCTTCTTACCTCTTCTTTATCATTGAGCAGCTCAATGACTTCAACAGGAGTACCCTCTCGTTGGTCTGAATTTAGAACATTGATGACTTCATCTTTATTGGCATAGTTGTGGCTGATTAGCTTTTGGGCTGTCCTGAGAACTGTGTTTGGTGAGCGACGTGATTTGTCTAGAGCGACTATATCTTCTTTTTCCACATTGAACGCCGTTTTGAATTGCGCAACGTTATCACGATAGGCTCCTCTGAACCTATAGATGGATTGGTTAAGGTCTCCTACAATGGTTATATTGCGATGAGGTGCAAGCGCCTGCAGAAGGTCGCATTGTATCTTATTGGTGTCTTGAAATTCGTCCACTATTACGTAATTGAACTGTTCACTCACTTGAGGATAATTCTGGAGAAGAGCAAGGGCATAAAGATGAAGATCGGCATAATCAAGCATTGATCTTTTTTCCTTTATTTTCTCATATGCACGCCAGGCGAGAAGGAATTTTTTGCGCGCATGGAGGGTGCCTAACATCGCAAGCTCATCTTTCATTTGTGTTCTTGCGCTTCGATTGTTCTTATTGAGATGTAGTGTGTTGAATGTGAATTGAGTAGACTCGAGAGCGCGCTCAAGGTTGTCTATCTTCTTTTGAGCGAGTGTTTTGTTGATGTGCTGTTCAAGCTCGTTTGGCGAGATTCCGAGGTCCTTTGCAACGCTGATAACATCTATGTACTTCATACACAATCTTGGGTGCAGTTTGAAACTTTTGTGTAGTAGGATTTTAGCATCGTCTGGGAGGAGAAGCTTGAAGTTCTCCTTGATGCCTACTTTAGTACCGTGCTGCCTAAGAATGTCTGCACAGAATGAGTGGAATGTTCGTATGATGGGCATCTTTTCTGGCTGAAGATCTGGGAGAGCGGATGCGATGCGCTTCTGAAGAGAAGCCACTGCTTCGTTTGAGAATGTCAGACATACGATCCTATCTGGGGAGTAAATTTCTTTTTTTATTAGGTATTTTATCTTCTCTACTATGGTATATGTCTTTCCTGTGCCTGCTCCTGCCAGAACTATGCACGGCCCAGATCTCTTTTCTATAACCTCTTGCATGTTTGCGATATCATGTGCTTGCTTAATAAGATTATTGTGTCTGTCCGGAGTATTCCAAAGAGGTTTATTAATCGTAGTTACCTAGAATCTACATGGCCGAAGCGTATGATTTTATCTACGAGCATCGCTCATGGCATAGGGTTCTTGTCGTGTTTGGGACTATGGCCTTCATTGTCTTTTGCGTCTTGATGGTTGCGAATTACGGGCACTCCCTTGGAGGATTTATTCACCAAATCCCATTTCTTGACAATGTTATCGATGGCGTGCAAAGCGATATAACTCTACTGAATGCACGTGGCGTTTTCTATGTCACTTTCTTGGGAGACTTGTTCTTTAACCCTATTCCTCCAGAGGTTTACTTTTATGGAGCTTTACTTAAGGGAGCACCTCACATTCCTCTGACTGTGGCTGCACTGGCTGGAGTGCTTCTGGCCCACGTGGTTAATTACCTCATCGGGCGAAGGTTCAGCGTTTTCTTCATTCATCTTGCCTCTAAAAAGAGCCTTTACAAGACAAGGCGTGCTGTGAATCGATATGGAGGTTATGCTGTGTTGTTTTTCAACATTCTGCCTCTACCTTCTCCACTTTTGACTTTTGCCCTTGGTATTGCTCGCTACAAGGTCTCTCGCCTATTCATACTTCTGTTTATCGGTAATGTGATTAAACATGTCGCAGTAGTGGCTTTCTTCATTTGGTCAGGTAAGTTTTTATAGAATACTTTCTATAGTGCTCTATGGAGGAGATAACTAAGAGTTCTTCGTTTGAGAAGAGCATGCCTCTGGAGGAAATCCGTGGAGTGCGAGTGCTTACACCAAGCGGATTTGTCTTTGGGCGCGTTGCTTCAGTGACGAGCGATCTTTCTGGAGTGAAGATTCTTGGTCTTGTGGTGAATGCAAATCAGGGGAAAGTCTTTGTTGGGAGAGAATATTTCGATAGTATTGCAAAAGAAGCTTGTATGCTGAAGGAAGAGCCTGCAACTCTATTGAGAAATATGCAAGTCCTCTCAAACGAAGGAGAGCGTGTTGGTTGCGTTAGGAGTGTGGCGCGTGTGAAGAGCACTAATGAGGTTGATTATCTCGTTGTCAAAGGTATGTTCAGGCCCGAGTATCGTGTTAAGCCTTCAAACATTGCTTCAGTTGCTAAGTCTATCATCTTGAAGGGAGGTGTTGATGTCCCGAAACGATCTTTCTGGCGCTGATAAACTTAAGCTGATAAGCTCAGATGACATTTTGGGCAAGGATGTTATTGATAGCGATGGCTCTAATATCGGTATTGTTGATGTAGTCCATATAGATCCTGATAATTTGGAGTTTGCAGCGATTTCAGTTGATGAAGGTTTTATGAAGAGCGGGCTGACTGTAGGCAAGCGTTACATTCAACGCATAACTCCACATGCTTTATTTCTGAATATGCGCCCTGCGTTTGCTATGCGAGGTATGCTTGTGTTTGATAGTATGGGTGCGCTTGTAGGCAAAGTAAAAGATGTTGAGCTTGTACAAAGACAGAATGTTATCAAGGAGCTTACTGTCTCACATGGTTTGTTTGGGAAACAAATGGTCTCTGGAGAACTTATTGGCAAAGTTGGGCATAATATTTTCTTGAATGTAACTAGATTGGAACTTGCAACGATGTTGCAGAAAGATGTGAAGAAATAATTATTCCATTCCTAATTCTTTGCGCATTTCTCGTTCTCTCAAAATCTTTTCTCCTAGATCTTTATGGTTCATTGTTTCTCTTCCTCTAGCATCGTATCTTGTTTCTCGCCATGGTGCATTTTCTGGCCCTCGGATATAGGGCTCCACCCAAGCAACAAGACGAATACTTCCGTCTGGATTGCGGTAATGTCTATCATGGCCTCTTACTGCTTCACGGAAATTAAGCGTGTACGATCTGTCTCCTTCTCGATTTTCTTCAACTTGTCCGCTTTTAACAACAATCACATGAAATGGCTTGTTTGAAGACGGCTCTTCAATAAATTTATCTTTAAACCTTGTCTTACGAGGTTTGCGAGTCCGAGAGATTACCTCAACGTTATGCGCATTGATGTAGTTAACTAAGTTGACCATTAGGTTGGGGATGGCGGAGAAAACATCCGATCCTTCTATTTCTGATAATTTGCGATGGTTCATTCCATTAGCGTTAGGGTCTAATATTCCAGTTTTGTTAAACATCTTATAGCTCTCCATCGGATCTCTGTCTGCATAAATTAGAAGATCTGCATCTGGAATCGCTCTGAATATCAATAATCTGGGCGAGCTCTCAGTTCCCGCACCACATTCACCAGTTATATCCAAAAAAGGATCTGATCCATCTTCAGACTTTCTATCAAAATTCATGTTTATTCTGTTAAATGGTAATATGCAGTCTTTTCCGGCTCTGTAATGCATGACTGCGGTATATGAAGGAGAAGAGGTTATTCCCATAGACCTATTATAATCATCTCTGGCTTTCTGTATCTGGGGGTTGGCCTTATGCAGACTTACTCCAACAACTTCGCTCCCCTTACCTTCTGAATCAAACGGAACTTTTATTTTCCATGGCTCTTGCATATCAAAGAATAAATCGTTAAATGGTAATTGTCCATTCTCAACGTAATCCCACTTTTCTGGTTTCCTTCTCAGCAAAGCATCTAATGTTGCGGGGCCTATCAGAAATGGGCGTGCGGCACGGCAACGTGCCAGTTCTTGGCTTACTACTCTTTCCACTAAAGTAAGATTTTCCCTTTCTTGGATTATCCTCTCTTTTTTTCCTATGTTAAATACTGGATCTACTGTACTGACCTTGCCTGGTGAGCGATTTAGTACCCTAAGAGCACCTGACAGCTTCCCAACAGTATCTGCCATTAAGGACTGCTCCTTTAAGTAACCATCAATTACTTCATCGTAATGCCAAGGTCCATGAAGGCGTTTTTTCTGATCAATTTCCATAAAAATGCTCGAAAATAAAGCTATTTAAAGATTGCTATTTGTAACTACTCTTAAGATAATAATTAAGCTAGTTCACCATGGCCGATAAGGCGCCAGTGATTGTTCACATTGCGGGCTATACCGATGTTCTCGCCCTTGAATGGGACAATTGGGATGCGGAGTGTAAGTTCTGCTTCATTCGCTTTTACTTTTTTGACTGTGCCTACACTTGTTGATGTGTTAATGCTTAACATAAGCATCTCTCCTGGTTTGACTGGCTCGACTTTGGATTCTTTTTCTGTGCCTAGCATCTGGTCGAATAGTTTGTATTTCATTGTGAGTGCGTATGTGGCGTCTGGAATTTTGCCTACGGTAGAAGCTACTGCGCCGGAGAGTGAGTCTGCCTTTCCAAGGGACATATCAAGTTCTGTTTCAATAGACATGCTCCCCCCTGGCGTAATTGAGTTGAGCTTATGGCTTCCCTTGAAGAGTGCACGTACTTTGGTCTTGAGTGGCTTGTATGTGAGCTGGTTAGCTTCTTTGATGGCAAGACCTGGCTTGATTTCTATTTCGTCGCCAACGGAGAGTGTGCCTTGCTTGAGTGTTCCCCCGAGAACTGCTCCGTTTAGCTTTTCTGGTTTTGTGCCTGGTTTGTTGATGTCGAAGCTTCTTGCTACAATGAAGAGTGGGTCTCCCTTGGTGTTTCGTGCAGGAATAGGAATATCACAGAGAGCTTCGTAGATTTTGTCGACGTTCACTTCTTGCTGTGCTGAAATAGGGATGATGGTTGCGTTTTGAGCAACAGTTCCATGGATGAGTTTTTTGAGTTGTGCGTAATTTGCTTGAGCTTGCTCCTTGGTGATGAGGTCAATCTTGTTTTGGACGATGATAACGTGTGAGATCTTCTTTGCTTGGAGCGCAATGAGATGTTCGCGTGTTTGTGGCTTGATACCCTCATTTGCAGCAACCACGAGAATAGCTGCATCTACAATAGCAGCTCCAGAAAGCATGGTTGCCATTAGCATCTCGTGTCCTGGAGCGTCTACGAATGAGATGTAGCGTTCTGGAGTACCTTTGTTCTCACGATTAACAATGCCATTGTCCTTTGAAAGAAGAATGTCTGCATACCCCAGACGAATAGTAATGCCTCGCTTCATCTCTTCAGAGTGTGTGTCTGTCCATCGGCCCGAGAGCTTTTGGAGCAATGTTGTCTTGCCGTGGTCAATGTGCCCACATAGTACGACGTTGAGTGTTGGTAGCGATTCGTTAAATTGTGCCATAGATTCAAAGAGAAAGTGTGCGTTTTAAACGTTTGTTTAGCCATTGGTGATCGCTTGATAGGCTAAGTAACATAAATACCCTGACCCGAGATATACACTCGTTTTACCTACCTCTGCTAATGCTCCCAATAATACTCTCCCTGTACGCTTCTTCAAGTTTCCTTCCTTGTTTTGTAATGTACGTGCAAGTGTGTAGAGAGGTATTGTTAAGTTTTTTGCCACTTCTTTTACGCATAATCCTACGCACTCCGTTAAACCATGTTCGTCAAGAGCTACACCCGGGTCATAATCTCTAGAAATGTGTGAATCTTTAACTCTATTTTCCAAACTATCAATAGTCTTCATAATGGCTCATTATTGAGCAGGAGCAGCTTCAACCTTCTTTTCTTTAGGCTTATTCTGGTCAGGGAAGATTTCGTTCAGGTGCTTGTGACCGTGTTTTGTAACGACAAGGTTGATTTGTGTTGTTTTTTCTGAGAGTCTGCTTCCACGGACGGTCTTTCTTAATCTAAGGCCTTTTGGAGTATATCTCTTCTTTTTACCCTCGCGTCTTGGGCGCTTGTGCATTCCCCAGCCCTTGGTAAGCAAGACTCGCTTCAATTCCTGACCTTCAACATCTTTCTTGTGTGGGAAACCTGCATTGTCTGAAGCTCCTGCAATGCTCAGCTCATAGCCTTCAAGATTAGCGTCGATGTCAGAGCCCTTAATGTGGTCTCCTACATGTTTTCCGATAATAGTTTCACTAGAAGTCTCAATCTTCCAGGTTTTACCGTTTTTTTCTGCAATGTTCAATTTGAATGGCATAATGGGATGAGAAAATGGTGGTTTTTAAAGATGTCGTTAAGCAATTCCCCAGTTAGGGTTCTTACGTTGCTTAATGGCTTGAAGCTCTTGCAACACGCGAAGTTCATCTGCGGAGAGGAGCTCCTTGTGCTTTTTGAATGCTTTAAATTGGGTTTCCGAGAGATTTGCGTACAGGAATTTTGTTTCCTTGAGCTGACGGTCGAAAGTGACTCCTGGGAGGGATATGGCTACCTCTGCATCTTTTTGGGCTTCCTGTACTGCGTGCTTTTCTGATTGGATTCCTTTGAGGTGTGCGATGTCATTATCGTTTTCGTCTATCAATGGTAGACCTGTCCTTGCTGTACCGGCAAGAACTTTAGCACCAAAGATTGCAGGATTTGAATTTCTGAAAACATACTGTGGAAGAATTTCCATTTTACATACTGTCGCAAGGCCCATGAGCTTTTCTTTTTCTATTTCAGCTCTCCGTTTGGTGCGCCATGCCTCTAAATCTTCGATGAGCTTGTAGACAACTTCATCAGTAAATACTTTCACAGAGCCGAATTCAATGTCTTCTTCTGCGTTTACGTTGAAGCCGACTATAATTGCATCGAGTGGGTCGATTTGGAGGTTAGCTTTTGCGGCGACAACGTCTGACTTTGTGATGGGGCCAATGCCTGTGCGCACCACTTGGATATGTGCTTGTTTGAGTAATGTGAGTAGGGCTTCAAGACTTCCTAGAGAATCTGCTTTTGCAATTATACCTTGCTTGTCGGTTTGCAGCGATCCTGAAACTTCTTTCTTGAAGCTTGCTTCGATTTGGGCCATGTTTCCGTCAATGCGTTGGAACGGCATTCCCGGGAGAAGACCTTCTTTGTCAGTGAGCTTGATGCGCACGCCCGTAGCTGCTGTTGCTGTATCAACTGCTTGGTATTTGAATGAAAGTGGCTGGATTTGTTCTATCGCGCGAATTTTGGCTTTGATTGGTTTGCCGAAGGTCGCTATAGCAATCTCATCATTCTCTTTAAGTGTACCATCGTAAAGAATGGCTTCTACATGTTCTGCTGTTTTGTCTTTCTTGATTTCGAGAATAACTCCCTTTGCTTCTGGAGAGAGTGTGAGTTGTTTTGTTAGGAACTTTTCACACAGACCGGATAGAACGAAAAGAAGCTCTGAGATGCCTTGCTTTGATCTTGCGGAACAGGGAACTATGGCGACGTTCTTGGTAAAGTCCGTCAACTCGTAGAAGAGTTCTGCGTTGAATCCGTGAGATTGGAGTGAGCCTTGGAATGTCAGTAATAATTCATCAAAATGTGTTCTGATATTGATGGGGAGGTGCTCGATGGATTGCTTGATGGTGTCCTTGCGTTGCCAGCCTGAGATAGTATCGACTTTGTTGAGCGCAATAACGAAGGGTGTTTTGTTTGCCTTGAGAATGGAGATGACTTCTGCAGTCTGTGGTTTGATTCCTTCTTTGATGTCGACTACTAGGATAGCAAGATCAGCTAAAGATCCGCCGCGCTTTCTTAAATTGGTAAATGCTGCGTGACCAGGGGTATCAATGAAGAGAAAACCAGGAATTTTGAGGTCTACCTTTGCCTGTTTGAGAAGAGGACATGTTTTTTCAATCTGTTCTTTTGGGTATGAAGTAAATGAGATCTTTTGCGTGATGCCTCCGGCTTCACCTGCTTGAACGCTAGATCCACGAAATGCATCAAGCAAGCTAGTTTTGCCGTGGTCTACGTGACCTGCTACTGTGATGATGGGTTGTCGAATATCTGCCATGGAGAATGGTGCCGATAGGGGATTAAAAAGGTTTTTAGGGAAGATTAGCGAGATAAATTAGATTTTCTCTTTCGGATAGAAGCACCACTTGTCAGGGCCGTGGAAGAATGTTGCTAGTGCTGCGAGAAGTATGCCTATGTCTCTGATGGTGATATCGTTGTAGCCGAGTGTGAAGATAACTCCGATAATGTGGATAACTGCAATTGCTGATACTATGCGAGTGAATAATCCAAGGAGTAATAGTATGCCGATAGTTGTGTCGAACAAGCCGTTGAAGAAGATTGCTTTTGCAACTGTGATGCTGAAAGGTATTGTGTCGGGGAAATACGCTTGCCAGAGTGCAGGGTGGAGAAGTTGGTCAATCCCTAAGAGAAGAAACACAATCGCCACTGCGTAACGTGTGAGTTGCGGAGCATATTCTTTCAGATTCATGGTTCGACGATGATTCTTCCGTCAAAGCTTGTTACAAGATGGTCGTGATAGTTCCAGCTACCGACATTATTGAACTGGAATGTATACGATTGCCCTTTTTGTACTTCTCTACAGGCATCGAATATCTTGTTCTCGTCTAGCGTGCCGCACTTGGTTATTCCTGAACCAGGATAAACTGTGTGGGAAGGATGTTGTGCAGAAGCAGGCCAGCTTGCAGT
>CAYRXU010000007.1:7019-24437 GCA_964428325.1 Candidatus Woesearchaeota archaeon | reverse complement strand
TGCGCAGTTACACATGACTGTTGAGTAGCCATATCTTTTTAAGTGAACATGCATATTTTATTCAATGTCAAGTGATGATGCTATCCCTCTTGCTAGCAGCTCTTCTGTTGTTAATCTCGATCAACTTGCTTCAAACGGCCCTCAGACTATTTATTTTACTGTAAGAAATAAAACTGGCGAATATGTGGACCTACGTTTTGAAGACAAGAAGACTAGCTACGAACTCGCAGGCAAACGACGCGATGGAATACGAGTAACGCTTTCAGACCTTTCTACTATGTTTACTGCCGCTGGCGAAGGTCGATATGAGTGTAAGGGTGCGACTCTAGGGCAGTTAATCGGTGAAAAGCAGTTGTTAGTTGGTCGCTTGAACGTAATCAAATAAAAAGATTAAAACGAAATTGTGATTGGGTTAGAAACTAGCTCGCCCTGGATTTCATTTGAACCTGCGTCATAGACTGAGGCTGCTGTGTTTTTCCATGTCGCAGTTATTTCATAGGTTCCTGATTCTAGGGGCTGGCTGTTAAGTTGTTTCCAGTCGCGAAAATTGACTTTGTCAGACCATGATTTTCCTGGGGCGATGGTGATTACTTTGTAAGGGTGTGCTTGTTTTGCTGCGATATGCGCCCCCATAAACCATGCTTCTTCTTTCTTTTTGTCTTCGATTTTGAATCCCTTGAAGCTAAGGTAGTAGGTGCTCAAGAGACTTGCTCCAAAATCTTTGAGGCTTACTGGGGATTTCGAGTCGTTTGTAAACCCTATCTCAAGTGTGATTGGCTCTTTTGCCGTGTACTTCTTTTTGCTTGATTTCAGAGAGAACGTGATTCCTTTCATATGGTGTATTATTGAACGGGAATTATAAATCTTTAGAATTCTACTTCGTCAAAGGACTCTTCTTTAGCTTTCTTTACCGGCGCCTTCTTTGTGTCTGGCTTGGAAGACGAGTGTGATGGGCTGTGCGAAGACTGTGGAGCATATGCTGGATTTGGAGTTGATGTAGCTTCACCTTCAAGGTCTTTTTCATTTATGCTATTGATGGCTTTCTTGAAGATATGGAACTTGTCTGCTGGGATACGTGTGCCTGCTTTGGTAAAGCCGGTGTATCGCTCTGATTTTACGAATTCTCTAATGGTTACTCCCTTGCGACCATTGAAATCATCAATGCGGATTACGATGTCAGTTTCAGGATTCTTTGCAATGCGGTCGATGTCTTTTTCCATAGACTATGTGATGTGGTGCGATATTTAAACTTGATTATAGCAACTTCTCGATGAGCTTTCCCTCGAGTGGCTCCTTGAACCCCATTTCGGGCCAGAAATTCTTTCCTTGTCCTGAGGGGCTTGTGACAAGTCTTCTTATTCCCGACTCCCATGCAAACTTTTCTATTCTGCCGTAGAGATCTGTCCCTAGTCCTTGTCTAGTCTTCCCACGTTCTATAAAGAATTGAACTATATCCAGAACTCCTCCTTCAATGGTAAGATCAAATATAGTCTTGCCCTCCTTGACGCTTCGGTTCGGTGTAGGTCCATAACCTATGTATGTTTTTCCATCTTTAATTATAGCCGAGAGCCAGTCTGATGGCTTATACAATGGAAATGTTGTTAGCCCCCGTCTTAACTTTTCTTCTATTGCGTATTCTGCAGGAGTTACTATTCTCATTCTAGCTAGAGGGGTTGCCCATACTGGTCTCTAATAAGACATCCACTGACATCTAAGTATGCTTTTTGTCTGGGATCGTATCTAAGTCCGCGTTCTCGTCCTGCTTGTATATTATGTAGAGAATATGGAGATAAATCGGCATCAAATTCTAGTTGAGAGGGTTGTTTAACTGGATGTGATTGTTCTGCTTTCTCTCCTTTAGAATCCATACGTTATGCTTATAATATTGGCTTTTATATCTTATGTATGAAAGAGTTGAAGATTGGAAATGTTAGATTGAAGAATCCTTTGTTTTGTGCGCCAATGGTGGATGTGACGGATTTGCCTTATCGGCTTTTGTGTAGGCGCGCTGGAGCAGGGATGGCGTATACTGAGATGTTGAATATTGGAGCGATATTGCACACGAATAAACATACTACTGACATGATGAAAATTACAAGAGAAGATTCTCCTTCTGGCGTGCAGATTACCGGGCCAACGGTCGCCGAGTTTAGAAAAGTGGTTCCTTATTTGAAGGATTTTGATATTGTTGATATTAATTGCGGCTGTCCTTCGATACGTATTATGGATAATGCTTCAGGGAGTTATCTCTTGAGGACGCCACTGAAGATTGCGCGTTATATCCGCGTGCTGAAGGATGCAGGTTATAATGCGACTGCGAAGATACGCTTAGGATTTAAGAAGAATAATGTAATGACTGTTGCGAAGGCCGTCGAGAAAGCGGGAGCAGATGCGCTTACTCTACATGCGCGCATGTCTTATCATAGCTATAAGGTGCCTGCTGATTGGAAATGGATACGTGATGTTAAACGAGAGATTGGTGTACCTGTCATCGGAAATGGCGATGTGGACAGCGGTAAGAAAGCCGCTGACATGCTTGAGTGTGCCGATGGTGTTATGATTGCACGTGCGGCTATTGGAGATCCTCTTATTTTCTCGAGAGTTTTACATTACATGAAGACAGGCAAAGAGCAAGAGTTTGATGCAACACAAAATCTCAAACAGTTCTTGAGTTATATGGAATTATGCGAGAAACACGATGTTGTTGATCTTGGTCGAGTGAAGTTTTTGGGCGGGAACTTTATCAAGGGATTCAATGGCGCAAGTATTGCACGGAATGATTTCATGAAAATCAAGACACTTGTTGAAGCTAAGGAATTTGTAAGGAAACTCTTATAACCTTGCTTCTCTTAAGGGTGTCATGAAAAAGAATGATGTGCCTTTAGTGGTGTATAACACGATGAACCGTGTTAAAGAGACGTTTGTGCCTATGAAGAAGGGTCGTGTTGGCATGTACACGTGTGGGCCGACGGTATATTGGTATGCGACGATCGGGAATATGCGCACGTATGTTTTTTCTGATTTGCTGCGTAGAACGCTTGAATATAATGGGCTCAAGGTGAAGCAAGTCATGAATGTGACTGACGTTGGACACTTGCAGGGTGATGGAGATGTAGGCCTTGACAAGATGGAAGCTGCGGCTGCTAAGGAAAAGAGAAGCGCTAAAGAAATTGCAGACCATTACTTGTCTGTGTTTAAGAGCGATATGGCTAAGTTGAACATATTGAATCCTCAGGTCTGGCCGCGGGCGACCGCACATATACGTGAACAGATAGCACTTGTAAAGAAGTTGGAGAAGAAGGGCTTCACATACAAAACTAGCGATGGCATTTACTTCAATAGCGCACGGTTTGCTAATTATGGAAGGCTTGCGCGTTTGCACATCGGGGGTTTAGAAGAAGGTGCGCGTGTGGCAATGGGTGATAAGAAACACAAGACTGATTTTTCCTTGTGGAAGTTTTCTGATATTCCTGGTATGCGTCAACAGGAATGGAAAGCACCGTGGGGTATGGGGTATCCGGGATGGCACCTTGAGTGTTCTGCAATGGCTATGAAATATCTTGGTGAGCGCTTTGATGTACATACAGGGGGCGAGGACCATATTCCTGTACATCATACCAATGAAATTGCTCAAAGCGAGGCAGCAACTGGGAAGAAATTTGTGAACTATTGGATGCATGGCGCTTTCCTAATGTTTAATGGTGAGAAAGTGTCTAAGTCGAAAGGCGGACTGTATACGGTTTCTGAATTGCAAGAGCAGGGCTATCATCCTCTTGATTATCGGTATTTGTGTTTGATGACTCATTATCGCAAGCCGCTTGACTTTTCCCTTGAAGCTCTTGAGGCGGCTAAGAATGCTAGAACAAGACTTGAGCGCAAGGTTATTGAATTGCGTAAGGAGAAAGTGAAGGGCAATGGTGATAGAGTTGAGATGTATCGCGAACAGTTCTTACGGGCGGTTAATGATGACTTAAACTTGCCTGCCGCTTTAGGTGTGATGTGGAATATGATAGACGATAGCAGCTTTAATGCTAAGAAGAAGCTGGCCTTGTTACTGACTTTTGACAAGGTGCTGGGTTTGAGTATCGCAAGCATGAAAGAGAAGAAGGTCAGCATGCCTGCTATTGTGAAGAAACTGGCTGCTGAACGTGTCAGCGCTAGGACGATGAGGGATTGGGCACGGTCTGATGCTTTACGCAGAGAGATTGAAGAGAAGGGTTTTGCTGTTGAAGATGGCCCTGAAGGCCAGAAGATATTAAAGAAAAATTAAACTTTTTATTGTGATTCGTCTCGGAGTTTGCGTAATTCTTCTTCCTCTTCTTTGATATTCTGCTCTAGTTTTGCAATACGGTCTTGGTTGCGCATCTTGGCAAGATCGCTTGTGGTTGCCTGAAGGCGTTCCTTGGTCTTTTGAAGTTCAGCTTTAAGGCTGTCTAGTGTTTCTGAACTTAGCTGGTCTGATGATGCTTCCGTTGCTGATGCTTGAGCCGCCTTTGGTTCAGGTGTATCTTTTGATGAAGTCATTCCAAGTGTCCCATTGCTGCGCATACGTTGTCTTGCAAACATAAGCCCGCCGATGATTAATCCTGCAACAAGAACAGCAACAATGATATAATATCCTCTGAATGAGGATGCTCCCTCGGAGACGGCATTTCCTGTGATTGCTGTTGTGCGATTTTCTGTTCCCTCAGTTATTGTTTCTGTTGTTTCGACTTCTGTTTCAGTAGTTGTTGTAGTTTCTGCAGGGGTTGTTGTTTCTGATTCTTCTGTAGAGCCTTTCATTACTGTGAGAGCAATAGGCTCGGATGCACTTACATCTTCAAATTTTTTATAGACAAAGGACTGGCCGTTCTTCTCAAGTTTGATGTAGACTTCAATGTCAACAGGAGTCCTATTGCTTGAAAGGTCGAATGAAACTACACCAGTTTCTCCAACTTGAGTGTCAAGGAATGATTGAAGAAGATTGAGATGGTTGCCTGCTTCAAAGACGCGGACCATAGCCCATGTGCTTGGGTGTGTGGTTACTGTTATGGTTGTTTCAAAAGCAGCTACTGTTGGAGCTACAAGCACAATAGCCATAAGTAGTAGCACCACGCTCTTATTCATGTTTTTTAGTGTGTATTTTAGTTTAAAAACTTGTGCGTTGTCGGCTATACTTTCTCTTTTCTCTTATAATTGGGATAAAAAATAAGAAATTTGGATAAATTTTCTAAGCCTTGTTTATAATCGTATTAATGTATTATGAACTGTCTGAATTGGGCAGCGACTCGGGATTCTCCAAGCTCTTCTATGCACATCTCGGGCTAGCTGCCCCTTCTGAGGTTGTTCTGCTGAAGTTCAGTAATGCTGCGAAGAGCGCCGTATTTTTCTTCAATCCTCCTTGCTGCAAGATCGCTTCTTTGTGGATTGGTCTTTCCTTTGTCTACGATATAGATGAATACAATCTTGTCGTCAAACTCCATTTTTTGGCATGCCGTCGTGTTGTTGAACTTGAATCCCTTGCGGAACTGTTTTGGAATGAGAAAGTACTTGGTTGCTGCGTTTTTGCCACGCTGGCTTATATTAGTTTGAACTTCAGCTATGTTATCTGAGAAGATGCGTATATTTTCAAGATGTCCTTTAAGCTGTAGGTACTCGTCATAGTCTGATAGAATTTCAGCTACTATTTTATTGCCTTGCTTCTTCGTGTTTATGATTGTTCCCACGCTACTTTCCTCTTTTATTTATCCCTATTTCGTATTCTGGACATATATATTTTCTTATCACATTATACACTTATGTGGTGATGTGGTTATTTTCTAAAGATATATATAGAACATATTCTTTTTTATATAATGAAGAGGAAAATTGTGCTTCATGGGCCGTCAACTATGACGGTTTCTCTGCCTTCTGAGTGGGTTAAGCGTTACGGTGTTGCTAAAGGTGACGAACTTAACATGGAAGAGCGCGGCCGTGAGCTGCACATTAGGCTCGATAAGGAACGGACTTCTAAATCTAAGGAGATTGATATTGGTGCGCTGAAGCGCGTGGGTAAGAGTTGTATCACCTCTGCGTATCGTCAGGGATTTGATGAGCTTACCTTACATTTCCAACATCCTTCGTATCGAGAAGTTGTGCATGATTTGCTTTCCAAGGAGTTGACTGGTCTTGAGATCATCAGGCAGACGAGCACCAGCTGTACCTTGAAGGACCTTACGGGACACACTGCCGATGAGTTCCATAATGCCTTGAGAAGGATATGGTTGCTTTTGCTTGATCTCTCAGAAGCAACGCACGATTCTCTTGTGAAGGGTACCGAAAGCGATTATGCCGCTATTCCTGATATGGATAGAAGTATCAACAAGTTTAGCAATTATTGTTTGCGTATCCTTGTGAAGAATGACCATCAGGATGACTATCAGAAGCTGTTGCACTATCATATTATCAAGACACTCGAGAAAATAGGGGACCAGTACAAGGATCTCTGCATTTACTATTCACAACCCGTACGAGCTGCCGATGCGCAATCACTTGTCTTATGCAAACAGGTGAATGGATTATTGAACGATTTGTATTCTCTTTTCTATAAGAAAGATTTTGCGCGCACGGAAGAATTGTTTGAGCGTACAAAACAAGTGCACACGTCCTTGCTTGCGACTTCGCGAGTCACGACCGTGTATCTTGGTGCAATATGCCGTGAAATAAGTGATTTTCTTTCCATTATTGTAGAGATGAACCTTTAATTTATCCCTCTCCGTCTGGATTTATCCTATTTTTGTCGTGTGGTTTAATGTCGTCTTGCTCTCTTTTTCTTTATGAATGTGATTTGGGGGTTTCTGGCCGTTCTTGCTTTTTTGGTTGCCCTGATTTCGGCATCTGTCTGGGCAGAGGGAGAAGAACATCCTTATTCTGATCAGAAGTATGAGATTCAGAATCCTGCCTATAATGTCCCTACGTCTGCAGGTCTGAAGAATTTCTCTGAGAAGACGCTTGTGGGCGGGAATAATGCTACGAATTTTATTCGCCTTACTTTGCCGACCAATTTTTCCACTCCCCTTGGAAATTTCACTTTTCCTAGTGAGACTCAGATAGATTGTAACGTCCCTCCTGGATATCCCAACCCTTGTAATCCGTATGGTGGATGATTATTCTTTTATCATTAGATGGTAATCGCCGGTTATGAGGCACGCATCTGTGTCCTTATCTTGCTTTGCGCTTAAACATCCATGCATGAGGATTCCTGCTTGTGTGAGGTCCGTTGAAATGCATTTTGTGACAAGCCCATGCTGGATTCTTTCGTATGCACTATGATATTTGGGGTCGCCTGTTGCTCGGGCTAGTTTTCTAAGACCCTTGACTTCTATAACGCTTGATGTACTGTTGATGTATATGGGCTGTTGATATTCATTCCGGGAAAGAGAATCGGAGGGTAGAGAGAGAATAATGCGGTCTGCTATGTTTGTCGCTTCTTCTAATAGTCCCTCAGTCATTTGTTCTTCATCGGGACGGCCTTCTTTTTTTAGCTGCTCGTAGGTTGTCATGGTACCTAGAAGAGTAAATGCCTGTGTCAGTGCGACTGTACTGTCTGGTCGCATACCGTCAGGATTCTCATGCGCGATAGCTTCTCTGCTGTCGGTATTGATGCGTGCAGCTTGAGCTATTGAGCCATCGGGCATCTTGTTGTATGTAAGAACTGCAAGGGTCTGAGCAATTGCGCGCTCTCTGTATATTTCTCGCTGCGCAAGATTGCTTTCATGTTCATAGGCAGACCAGAAAGCAGGAACAACATCCCCTATTGTTGCGGCGTCTATTCGTGGTATGTCTCTTTTGAGGGAAAAGAATCCATAGCTTTCGTTGAATAAGTGTGCAAGTGTTTGTGCTGCTTTACTTTCATGATCTTTGTACTCTGACTCTCCTGTGAGTGTGTACATGCGACCATGCGAGAAGGTAAACCTGACTGCTGTGTTAAAGTGCTTGTCATCTTCAGTTAAGACGATTGAGTCAAGGCTTTGCCGTGCAGCCTTTTCAATATCAGGATCGCCTGTAAGCCTCCATCCTTCGATGAGCATGCCTGCCCAGTAGCCGTTTGAATATGATGGTCCGGATGAAGGGGTGTGCCAATCTTTTTCTACTGTGCTGAAAGGGAACTTCCCGGCAGGTATGCGCTCAATATCTTTCTTGATTTTTGTCTTTGCGAGCTCAATCCTTATTTTATCCATCTGCTCATCAGACACTCTGCCCGAGGGATTTGCTCTTGCCTGATCTATAAGAGACTCTAATGTTGTTGGGAAGAATTCGCGTCTTACGCGTTCGAGCAGGCCTGTTTCAGCAGCACACCAGAGTGATAGTCCTGCCGCGAGAAACGCTGTCGCCCCGTATGTAGCTCTTTTCCATCTTTTGCGTGGGAGCTGCAGATAGTTACGAATGTGATTTAATGTTTCGTCTGGAGTGGAGTGGTCATTCAACAGCGTTTTTGTAAGCATACCTTCTAATTCACGCGGCACTGATTTTCCTGTCTTCTTTTTGTAATCTTGAACAAGTGATAGAGCAAGTGCGGCAGCAGCTTGTGTGTCAGTGGCGTATCGTGGCTTGCTTTGCCGCTCGCCCCAGTCTACAATGAGTGCTTCTCCAGTGGCGTCACAGAGCATCACATTTCCATCTTTGATATCGCGATGCTCAAGTGACCCATTGCTATACCCTCCAATTGTTTTTATTAGCTTCTCGTAAATCTTGACTACCTCTTCTGGCCTGAATAATTTCTTTTCCTTTAGTCGCCTTATGTCTTCTCCCTTGATCTCTTCCATCACCACATAAGGTATGCCTTCATGTTCTCCTGTATCGAATACGCTCACTACTCCTTCGATAGTCTGCCCTCGTGCAGCGCTTGCACGCACACCTTCTTTCCTTAGCTTTTCTATACGGGTCTTTGATCGTGGCCTCTTTATAACAAATGATCTCTCTGTTGTGTTGTCTCGCACCTCATAAAGTACATTGTGCCTTGTTCTTCCACGGACATCAGTTATTCTGTAGCGGTCGCCTAGAATACATCCTGCTTGAAGGAGAGGTATTTCTTCTGCTTCTGCGTCAAGAGGCTCATCGAACTGCATCGCCCTAGCAGATTTATTGAGCTTTAACTAGTATTGTATAGAAGATCGTTATGGTAATTGCGCGTTACCCAGACTTGGGGTTGTTAGGGAACCTGGAGCAGCATGGTAGTATTCTTTTTCTTCAAATCCGAACATGCTTGCTAGAATATTTGATGGGAATCGCTTGATTGCAACATTGTATTCTTGTAGGTATTCAATGTACCTCCCGCGGGCAGTCGTGATTCTATTTTGGGTGCCTGCAAGCTCATCAGTCAGCGCAACGTATTGTGTGTTTGCTTGTAAAACTGGATAGCTTTCTGCAACAGCAGCTACGAAAGTGGCTACGCTGTCAACCATCTGGAGACCTGCTTGGTCGCGAGCTACTTGACCTTGAGCATTCTGAAATTGTGTTCTTGCGTTTACGACGCCTTGTACAAAATTAGTTTCAGCACGTACGGCGCTCGAGACAACTGAAACAAGATTCGGGATAAGGTCCGCCTGTCTTTGGTACTGGTTTTCTACTTCGCTCCATTGAGCTTCGATTTTCTGATCTTTAGTGACGAATCCATTGTAAGAGCTTACGGCATAGATGCCCACAAGTGCAACAATAACAACAACCCCGATAAGGACCCACATTCCTGTTTTCATTTTTCTATTAATTTTTTTTTCTTTAAATATCTATCTTCCTGCTCCGCCCCCGCCAAAGCCTCCACCTCCAAATCCTCCGCCTGCTGTATGGCGATACCCGCTTCCGTGTGGTAGGAAGAGCGGCAATCCTGCTGCGTAAGCACGTGTGCGCGCTATGAGTATGAAGATAAGGATGAAGATGAGTATGATGACGATTATTTTCGTTTTGCTTGGAGGTGCGCGAACAGCCGTTATTTCTGCACCATTGTCTATGAGTTCTTGTGAGATGGCTAGACTGAATAGGAGAATACCTTCTGAGATATTCCCTTCTACTTTGTAAGGCACGTAGTAGTCATCTAGCAATCTTCCTATCTTGGAGTCAGGTAGAATTCCTTCAAGGCCGTATCCCGTGGCCACCCAGAATTTGTTTACATCTGCTACGTATAGCATGACCAATCCATTATCGTTTATGTCTTGGCCAACGCCCCATTTTTGTCCTATGGCTGTGGCATATTCTTGAGGTGCTACTCCCTCGGTTGTTTCTACACTGACAAACACGACTTGTGCGGTTGTGTTAAACTCAACGATTTCAAACATTTGGCGCAGCGTGTCAGAATCATCGATCGTTAGTATATGCGCAAAGTCGTTCACGTAACGGTCTTGGTAGCGAGGAACATCTATGGCACTTGTCAGAGATATGCATACGAGAAGCATGATGGGAATCGCGCTCTTTTTCATTTTCATTTATACTCTGGAGAGTATAAATCTGTTCTGGTATAGATCTTGCTTTCCTAATATTGTTGTCAGTTGGCTGAGAATAATAAGATGGATCCGATTGTAATGAACAGTACTGCGGTTATGAGGATCATTATTCCTAAAGTGTACGCAAGCAATGAAACTGCCTCTTTCTTTTGGCCATCTATGTAGAGCATGACTGGCTTTCCAAATATCAAGAAGCTTGTGATGGCTGCAGAGCAGACAAAAAGCAAAAGCATCGCCATAGGAAGGATAATCATGTCTTCTGGATCCGGAAAGAAACTTCCTACTGTAAATATAAGTGAAACAATCAAGACAACGTAGGCTACCGTACAGAGCGAGTTGATAAGCGCCCGCTTGATTATTTTATCCATACTTATCGAGGTTATCGTTGTTTATATAGGTTTAGAATTACGACGCCCGAACCAGGAATCGAACCTGGAGATCCTTGCGGAAACCGCATTTCGAGTGCGGCGCAATTCCATTATGCGATTCGGGCTTGTACTAGGGGAAGAAAAAGGGTTTTTAGCTTTTGTCCAGCTTCTGCTTGATACGCACGATATCTTCATGCATCTGCTGCATGCGGAGCCATGCGCGATTGAGCTCGGATTGCATAACAGAGAGCGCATTCGCTGTATCGGCCAAGCGAGCCGCTAACGTATGGACGTCTGCAGCAACATCATGTGATTCAATACGTGAAAGTTGCTTGTTAATATGTTCTCTTTGTTGTAAAAGTACTTCTTTTGTCTGTTCGATAGGCGTTGCTTCGTCTTTGTTAGTCATTTTTTCCATCATCTCTTGCACCGCTTTTGGCAACATGATAATTTTTGCTTGGACGGGTTTTTATAGCTATCGGATTTTTGGGGCTTTGCACAATAACTAGGGGACTTATTGTGCAAGGTGTTAGAGAGGTAGTTTTCTGAAAGAAATCTTGATCCCAAGCGTATGCGTTTCCTGTACAAGGCAGGTGATGTTGTGAGCAAGTATCTTGCACAGAACTTCATTCGCCTGACTACGTTCTGATTTGCAGCGTACGAATTCACCAAACTTACGTTTTATTGCAGCAAAGGCGCTCTCAACATTGCTTCTCGCGTGATAATGCTTACCAAATTCTTCATAGTTTTGCGTGAAGAGCTTATACACCTTAACCCATGTGGGCGAGCCTTTCCCTTTCATTCCACTTCTAAAAGGGATATATGGGATTGCACCCAGACTATCAGCGAGATCAAGATTGTTGCGTGAACAGTAAGCCTTATCAGCACAAATCTTTTTGACACGGAAATTTTCGGCTGTCTGATTAAGGAGAGATTTGAACATCAGGGAATCTCCCGTTACACCGCGTGTGATCTCTGCACTAGTGACTATGTTTGTTTTGACTCCGCAACACACATGCGCTTTAACAAATCCTCTTCTTGCCTTCTCACCGAAGTTATTGCGAAGAGCAACCCATCTATCAAATCGACCAGTACCAAAGCCAGTGGAGTCGATGGCCATAATCTGCTCAACTTGCTTGAGGGGTAATGCTGAAATCCTGATCAGATAATGCAACATCATTCGCATACCTGCATCATCAAAATAGTTCAGGAGACTATTGAAGTGCGGAACTCCTTCTATATATCCTGCTTCTTTAGCTAAGTCCAAGTCCGATATGATACGTCGTGATGACATATTACAGTAGGTCTTAATCATGCAGGCAAATATCATGTCGCGCATAGGCTTTTTTGGTCTGCCCATACTCTGCTTTCTTTCTGGCAGGACGTTCAGTAGTTCATGAAGCAACCGATAGAATACGCGCTTCTCAGTAGTCTGCGCTTGATTGTAAGCACTCCACTTTTGTCGATAGGTCTTTCTTAGTTTTGTCATTTTCTCTTAGGCTTTTGAGTCATAAGGAAGTGACGTTCGCGGAAGGTTACGCGCCTATGCTGCGTACCATCTGGCTCCAGAATTCTATGTAAGCATACTTCTTTTTCTTTGATAAGTCGATGAGGGATACGTGGGATTTTCATTTCTTACTTATATAGGTAAACTCCTGACCCTATTTAAACTTACTTATATAAGTAAATTATTCCTTAGGTTTCTTACTTATATTACATATGTTAATATCAGTAAGTCTTATATACCATCTAAGCCTTGGTATAATATGGAAAAAGGTGACTTAGCGAACTTCATAGTCGTAAAAGAGATGAACCTCTATCGATGCTTACGATGCCATCACGAATGGATTCCACGCGTAGACATCAAAAGAAGACGATCACATGCAGATATGCAGAAGGATGCACCAAGAATATGCCCTCAGTGCAAGACTGCTTATTGGAATGTTCCTAAGAAGAATGCTACGTCCCGTACCCGAGTAACTTCAGCAAATAGCAAGATGGTGAGATGATGGAAGGAAAGAGATATATTCAAGACTGGAGATACGCGCTCATTGCAGGACTAGTTCTGGGCTGGGGCGCAGGATGGTCCACTGCTATCTTGCTGGCCCACTTTGTTCTAGGATACCCATAATCGCCAGGACCGCGCCAACAATAAATGCTCCAAGGAACCATCCAGTGATATTGTCAAATAAAACATGATTAACTTTGATATAAATGGCCCAGACCGAGCTCGCAACGAAAGCAATAATAAGTCCTGCCCAGAGTCTCCAATTGAACATGCAGCTTTATGATTGAATTGTTTATAAATCTTAACGCAAGAAAGCAATGATCTCTTGGTTGAACTTCTTCACCAGGGCATTATAGACGAGCGAACAATCAGAGCACAAATCAGGTTTGATAAGGTCTTGAGAAAGATCAATAATCTCCGTCATATCCTGCGAGAGAAGATTTAGCGTACCAGAGAAGCGAGTACCGCAACGTTCGCATTTCATATTAAGGCAAGGGCCTCTTTAGATGAGAACAATCCTTCTTACTCGTTTCGTTGATATGACTAAACTCGGGAGACATTTCCTTCAGGATACTAGTACAGGTATTTGCATACTCAACTGCGCCGTTACTTAACTCGCAATAATAAAGAGCGCTCTTTTGAAATTCCTCGGTTAGCTGTTTTTGAAGATCTAAAACGTTTGATTCAGAAGAATAAGCCTTTAGCACCATAACCACGAGAATGACTATGGCGATCCCCATAATGATTTCATTGCGACGGTTATCTTTCATCTTCATGCACCACTTACCTATGCCGATAATTACACATATTCCCTATATAACATTATCTGTGCTATTACACATATAATGGCAAGACGATCTATCATCGATGTGATGAAGGATATCCTTAAGCTCCTGGCTGATGGGAAGGAGCGTTCAGTCAAGGAAGTTGCCGAGCAAGTTGATTCCCAGTGGGAAACCGCGATCAAAGCATTAGAGTTTCTGAAAGAAGTCTGTCTTGTGCGCGAACGTAAAGGTCATTCAAGCTATAAGGCTGAGAGACTATTCAGACTTACTGAAAAGTTATAACCCAAAGATAGCATCTTTTCGTCGATAATGTTTATAAACTTCATTGGTTCGCTTTTATCATGGAAGCTAAGGCTAAGATAAACATTCGTGAGGGAACTGTGGAACTTGAAGGCAGCGAAGTGTTTGTTACTAAGTATCTTGATGAGTTCAAGTCTCTAATTAATAAAGCTCCGGCCATGCATTTTGTGCAACCCTCTGGACAATCCTCTCCTCAGATGGGCGGTCCAAGAATGCAGAGTCCTCCTAAGAAGAATGATGCTCCCGTATCAAAGGGATTTGTTAAGAGTGCTGAGCCGATACAGTTCGATATAAGAGCAGACGGTGCAGATAAGCCTTCATTAGCAGACTTTATGAAAGAAAAGGCGCCCCAATCTAATAAGGAGATTATATGTTGCGTAGCCTTTTACTTGAAGAGATACCTCAACATGCATGACTTTGATGAAGGTCATGTATCCTATGCCTACCTTGCTCTTAAGATTAAGAGACCTCAAGCATTTCACCAAGCATTCATAGACACAAAAAATGCAAGCAAATGGATAATGAACGGAGAAGGCGGGCAATCTAAATGGAAGCTTTATCAACTTGGAGAAGACTATGTAGAGCACGATTTACCGAGAAAGCAGAATGCTAAACCAGGTCAAGAGCCAGTTAAAGAGTGAATTCAACCACCAGCTCGTAGACATTTTATTTGAATCCTTCACGAAAGCTAAAGAGCATTATTATCTAGGAAGCTATCGCCCTGCCTGTATGGAAGGTGCACGTTTCGCTGAGGCTGCTCTCCGAATGCTTCAAGAAAAGATGGATGGGACATTTCTTCCGCCAGGGCAGCCTATTCCGAACTTCAAGAATATTGCTCTGGGATTCGAAAGTAAAAGCGCCATAACTTTCAATGAATCTCTAAGGATAGTAATCCCACATGTGCTCATCGTCGTTTATGACATAAGAAACAAACGCAACATCGGTCATATTCATGGGAGCATAGATGAAAATTACATCGATGCAACGCTTTCTATCGACTCATGTAGCTGGGTTCTTGCTGAGCTATTCAGAGTCTATAGTATTGCACCTGATATCCAACATGGGAAGAAGATAGTCGACTCCATCATCAAGTTGAAGATCCCCCTCATACAGGAATTCAATGGTTTTCTGAAGGTGCTGAATCCTAAGTTAAACTGGAAGGAGAAGGTTCTCGCACTACTCTATTATCGCGGGGATGAAGGATGTACCGAACAAGAGTTGCTAAACTGGCTTAAAGGAATAAGGGAGAGCAATCTGAGTATGATTCTTAATAGACTCGAATTGAAGGATTCTTACAGTCACAACGATAATGGTAAACATACCATCACTAACACGGGAAGACTTTTTGTTGAGCAGCACATTCCCTTATCGATTTAGTCAGTAGAGTTTTTGTGCAGAAAAGACTTATTGTGCAAAGCCGATTTTTGGAAAAGATATTTAAAGGGTTTTAACGATGGTAAAGTACAAATGAAAGGGGGTATGTATACATGGCTTCCAAATCTATGAACACTGTTGGTCGATGGGCTTTTCTTATTGGTGTTATCCTAGCTATAGTTCTAGGTGCACTAGGAATTGTTAACTCGACTTGGATGTCAGCACTTATCCTTATTGGATTGATTGTAGGATTCCTCAATATTTCAGAGAGTGAAACTACACCTTTCCTATTGGCTGGAGTCTCGCTTATCATTGCGAGCGCTCTAGGTAAAGATGTTATGAGTGGAATTAAAGTCCTATATAATATCCTTAATACACTACTTGCTGTCTTCGTTCCTTCCACTATCGTGGTTGCGATCAAACACGTGTTTAGTCTAGCTCGCAATTAATTTTGCGTCATTTGTTTTTCTTTTTATTTTTTTATTTTATCTTCTAGCGTTAGCTGTCTAAATTATTAAATATCCAATAGGACATCTCTAATTATGGTTGAAAGAAATTATGGTGAACTTTTAGATTATGCAAGAAGGCAACTTGCAGATCCTTTTCTTAGAGATCCGATTGAGCATTATTATGCAATCATAGAGGCTCTTGAAAGAGGAGACCCTGTTTTTATCGATGTTAAACTGGAGAATTGGCAGAATCCAAAATCAGAACCAATAAAACATAGTAATTCAACCGGGAATCTTGGTAGGGCATTGAGCAAGGCGAATAACAGATTTAATCGCAGGTATGGTGGATTGGATGATTTCGAGGTTCATAGACACCAAGAGGTGCGTTTGAGGGTTGGAGATCTTTCTGTTCAGATTATTTAGAAAGTAATCTCTTCTTTTGAGAATCGCATCTTATCACGTGGAGGATGCGTGCTGTAGCCTATTGCACAGAGAACGGTTGGAACAAGATTGTTTGGTAGATTGAGGATCTTGCTGTATTCTGCTGGGATGAATCCTTCCATTGGGCAGCTGTCGAATCCAATGGATGTTGCTCCGTTTAGTGCGTTGCCAAGTGCAAGGTAGAGCTGTCTTTGCGCCCAACTCTTTTTCTGCTCTGGAGACATGCCTTTTTCGAAGTCTCGCATCATTTGTATGACTTGAAGCGGAAGACCTTTCTCTTTGAACGATTTTTCTATCTTGTCAATGTTACCGCTTATGTCTGTGTCTGCACAGAAGACGAGAAGATGTGAACATGTGGTGACTTGTGGCTGGTTCCATGAAACAGGTGCGAGCTTTTCTTTCATAGATTGATCTGTGATGACCTTTATTTTCCATGGCTGAATATTATATGAAGAAGGTGCGTGTCTTATTAGGTCTAGAAGCTCGTTTACTTTGTTCTCGGGGACTTTTTTACCATCGAAACTTCTTACTGCATGGCGCTTGTTAACAATTTCTTTGAATTCCATAATGCGTTAATATTTTTGTTTTATTTAAATCTATCGGATATACGATATTAATTGATGACTGCTTTCTTCTCTATGAAGTTTTCCCTAGTTGATAGGTTGGCTATTGGGGTTAAACGTGTTGGCTCTTGAAGCGTGTTAGAGTTTTGCTTTTGTATCGAGAGAAGGTCTACCGCGCTGAAATTTATTGCAATCTCATTACCATAGAAAGCTACTGTCTTGTTGCCTGAAGCGACTCCTATAAAGGTAGATTCTAATGGAATGGCCCTTGGTTTTCCTGGCTCTTCTGGAGTTCCATTAGGGTAGCTCTTGAGTGCAATACCTGCTTCATCGAACAATTCTTGAAGTTTCTTTGTGTCTGGGACTTTGTACCAACCTTCTTTTAGAGGCATAGTATATCCTCGGCCGCTCTCGCGTCCTTCGACTTTAGCATATCCTGACGGGTAGAATGTAATGGTTGTCCATCCGCCTTCTTCCTCTTGATCGTTGAAACTTACGCTTTGAACCGATATTTTCTTTGCTGGCATATCTGAGATAGCATATCTGAGTATAAAAATACATGCTATCACTACAAGAATTATTGCAATGTATGCTTTTTTCATATGTGTATTATGCATATTATGCATTTAAATTCACGCATAACTACGAGGGTCTTAGAAACGCCGAAGGCAGGAAT
>CAYRXU010000007.1:0-6919 GCA_964428325.1 Candidatus Woesearchaeota archaeon | reverse complement strand
TGCATTTAAATTCACGCATAACTACGAGGGTCTTAGAAACGCCGAAGGCAGGAATCGAACCTGCATATCCTTGCGGAAACTTGATTTCCAATCAAGCAGGCTACCACTGCCCAACTCCGGCTCGAGCGATGGAACGTTGGGAGATTTATAAGGCTTACTCCATACTATACGCATCTTTAAATATGGTTATTTGCTCACCTCATTTTAATGGATGTTGTAGTCCCTTCTGCGATTGTTGAAAACGATTTCTATTGTGGTCGTTATGCAAGGGATATTCGCCCAAGTGTGGATGATTTAGAGAAAGCATATGGGGCTTCTTTTAAGCTTGCTGTCAAGGATTATCGTCTCGCCAGATGTTCAAGTGATGTCTTGCGCCAAGCAGGAGCTCCTGATTCATTTATCGGATATCTTGATTCCAATTTGTGGGGAACATATATCACTCCTGCATATGTAGACGGGCTACTTCAAAGATTAAGGGAAGAACGACAGGCTCAGATGAATGCTCCGACCGTTGACGAGGATGGTGAGTGCCGCGCTCCTCTAGAAGATGTTCTAGCTAGCGGAATCGGTGTCAGTTAATCCTGCAGCTTTCTAAGAATTCTTTGTAGATGGCAACTGTTTGTTTCTTTGTCTCTTCTATTGATATGCCTGCATCGAGATAACGTACAGTTGTACCGTGTTGGATAAATAGTTTTCTTAACCATTCGCTTTGATACATGGCATTGAGTTTGGCTTGGAATTCTTCATGCTCGAAAATAGCCTTGTCGTCTTTTTGTGTCTCTGCCCGTACCTTGAGTCTATGCATAAGTTCTTTCATATCTCTAATAGTTGGAATAATTATTAGGTCTGGGGCCCATTCTAGTTGGAGTTTGTTACCTGCGTGATCCAAGATCATCTTTTTGACCGCTTCCGGATTTAGGTTTTCTTCTTTCGCCTTGAGCATTTGATACGTGAGTGTGGAAGCAACAGAACGACTTTGTAAAACGGTTAAACCATTCTTGAGAGCAGGAATCACAACACGTTTCATGCTTACTAGACGATCAAGACCGTACGCCTCAATTTGATCTTTGACAGAGTAGGGGCGTTCATTGATTGAGATTATTTCGAAGCGTATGACGTGGCCGATGCCAGCATATGTGGGTTCTGCTGTAACAACTGTGTCAAAATAAGTTTCCGGAGGGTTCCAGAAATCTTTTATCTCAGGTATTCCCTTGCGATTCGCTCTACTGAATGCTATGCTGTCGAATACTGCTTTGCCTCTTTTTTGTTCGTATTCTATAAGGGCACGCTCTACAACTCCCTTGCCAACACCATCAATCCCGTCTACAACAATAAACAATCCCCGTCTCTCTTTTTGATTCATGGTTAGAGATAGTGTGCTGTATTTAAACGATTATTGTGGTTTGATATATGTGTTGATTTTTAATCAACAGGGAACTTCTCACACAACTCTCGGACTTTTGCCCTTATCGATGCATGAAGTGTTGTATCTACCGGATGCTTGAGCACTTGTGATATCCAATAACCTATTTGTTGCATTTCTGCTTCTTTCATACCTCGCGTTGTCAGAATAGGGGTGCCAAGACGAATTCCGCTTGGTTTGAGAGGGGGTGAAGGGTCGTACGGAATGCTGTTTGCGTTTCCACAGATGCCTGCTGCCTCAAGGGCTGTTGCGAATTCCTTTCCTCTACCAATGCCGAACTGTCTCGCATCAATAAGTACAAGATGATTGTCAGTTCCCCCCGTGATCACAGAAATGCCTTCATGCATCAAGACTTTTGCGAGCATTTGAGCGTTCTTTACGGTTTGGTGTGCATAATTTTTGAAATCCTGTGTTGTTGCCTCCTTAAACGCGATGGCTTTAGCAGCTATTACATTCTCGTGAGGGCCGCCTTGCATGCCTGGGAAAACTGCCTTGTCGATTTGTTTTGCGTACTTTTGTTTGCATAAGATGATTGCTCCGCGTGGACCTCTTAGCGTTTTGTGTGTTGTTGTCATCACGACATCGGTAAATGGTAGTGGTGATGGATGTGCTCCTGCAACTATGAGTCCTGCGATGTGTGAGATGTCTGCAACATGTATTGCGCCAACTTCTTCTGCAATATCTTGGAATGCACGGAAGTCGAGTTTTCTTGGGTATGCTGTAAGGCCTGAAATGATGAGCTTTGGCTTATGCTCGAGAGCAATTGCTCTAACAGTTGCCATGTCAAGCTTGTGTGTCTCTTTGTCAAGACCATAGGGTATTGCCTTGTAGATCATTCCTGATGCGCTTACTGGGCTGCCGTGAGTAAGATGTCCGCCAGATGCAAGATCAAGTCCCATGAAGCTTTCTCCTGGCTTGAGAAATGCATGGAGGATGGCAATATTCGCAGGACTGCCTGAATAAGGCTGAACATTGGCATGCTCTGCGCCAAAGAGATCTTTTGCACGTTCGATAGCAATACTTTCAACAGGGTCTACGAATTCGTTGCCCTGATAATATCGCTTGTTAGGATACCCTTCGCTGTATTTGTGCATGAGAATCGAGCCACATGCTTCACGCACAGCTTTGCTCGTGTAGTTTTCGGAAGGAATCATATTCAAGACATGCTTCTGGCGAGCAGCCTCATAATTGATTAAAGAACCGACTTCTGGGTCACTCTCTTGTAATTCCATGATTCTGGATAGGACGTTTATTTTTAATGATTATGGTGAATGAGACGTATCTGCTCAGATATGAGCTTTGGATTACACGAATGATTTATAAGTTGGACATAGATGTCTAGGTCATGAGCAAAAGAGGAAGGTTCATTGTTTTTGAGGGCATAGATGGGTGCGGTAAGAGTACACAGTTGAAGAAGTTTGTTGAATATCTCTTTGCTTCTGATAAGTATGTTCATGTTGTCATGACTCGTGAGCCTTTCAAGAACGTGAATATCCGCTCCGTTTTGAGAGAAGATGACGATGCAACGTCCAAGGCGGAGAAACTCGCACAATTGTTCATTGAAGATAGATTTGTGCATGCTCGGGAACTAATTGAGCCGCTTTTGAGTGCAGGTGTTGATGTTGTGTGCGATAGGTATAAGCTTTCAACACTAGCTTATCAATCTGCACAGGGGCTTGATTTGAAGGAACTTATTGCTAGACATGAAGGTTTACCTGTACCTGATTTGACTTTTATTGTGGATGTCCCAGCTTCAGTAGCTGCTCAACGCATGGCCAGCGATAACAGGGCGAGTTTGCATAAGTTTGAAGCGAACATTGATTTTCTTGAAGCTGTGAGAACACAGTTTAGGCGCATGCCCTCTGCGCTGCCTCAAGAACGCATCATAATTATTGATGGCGCGCACAATACTGAAGATGTGTTCGCACAGGTGCGCAGAGCTTTTGAGAATCCTTCTAAGGGACCTAAGATGAAATATACTTCGATGGAGGAGTTGCCTAAAGAATTAAAGGATAAATTGAGCGCTTATGTGAGTTCTGTCGGTGGAGACACATTCGTGATTCATGGTTTGCCTCCAGAGCTTGCCGGTGGCGTTCTAGCGCGCTATTCGAGGGCTGCCACTGGTGTGCAATTGACTATGGTGAATGAATTCTTTGATGAGAATGGCAACCCTTCACAGGAGAAAGGTTCTGAACTTATGGATCGCGTGCTGAATGCGTATGGTGACGAGTCTGTCGGAGAACTTGAGGGCACCCATGTAGGGATTGAGAATATTTCACAACTTGCTACTAAGACTATTGAAGATCGCCGCATTGGCGGATCGCCTATTGAGCAGTCAACTCGTTATGTCAAATACGATCAGAAAGATGCTGATGGAAGATGGCGTTATCTCAGGCCGAAGGAAATCATGCAGTCTCCTTTTGCTGATGAGTATGAGCTTGTTAATGATAAGGCTTTTGAGACATATCAGTTGCTTGTTGGAAAACTTATAGATTATTTCAAGCGACAGTTCCCCGAAGATAAGTTTACTATTGAGGTTGAGCGCGCTGGGACGAAAGTGAAAGTGCACAAGCATGAGCTTTCTGGTGAAGGTGAAGAGAAGGCTTTCCGCGTAGCGTATAATTTTACCGTACGATGCGCCGCACTTGACGTTGGTCGTTGTCTATTGCCTTCTTCAACACTTACTCACATTGGTGTCTTTGGTAATGGAAGGTTCTTTACACACCTTATTTCCACGCTTAAGAGCAGCGAACTTGCTGAAGAGCGTGAGCGGGGATTTGCTCTAGAAAATGAACTGAAGAAAGTTATTCCAACTTTTATCAAGCGTAATGCTGCGCGTCCAGAGAATGTTGCGCGTGATGCTCGTATGCGATTGCAGACCAATCGAATTTTCGACCATGCGCAACCGCAACCTTCTTATGTGACGCTCGTGCCTCGAGCTGATCCGCTAGATGAAACTGTTGCGAGTTCACTCTTTCCTTATACGAATCTATCACTTGCTACTATTCTCAATAAAGTTTCAGCTATGTCCAAGGATGAGAAGCTTGCGATTCTTCGTGAGTATATGGGCAAGCGAACAGCAAGAAGAGATCGAAGTGGGAGGGCTCTTGAGTCTGGGTATCCTCTAACATTTGACCTTGTTGGTGGTTTTGCCGAATATAGGGATCTTGAGAGGCATCGTATCCTTACGCAACAGAGGCAGTTGCTAAGTGTGGATTTGGGATTTATCATGCCTCCTGAGGTTCGAGAGCTTGGCATGGAGAAGGAAGTTGAAGATGTTGTGCGCATGATGGAATCCCTCAATCATAAGTTGCGTGCACATGGTCTTCTTGTTGCTTCGCAATATGCTACACTATTCAACCATCGTATTCGCTTCATGATGGGCATGAATCTCCGTGAGTTTCAGCATCTTGCAGAATTGAGATCACAACCTGCAGGTCATTTTAGTTATAGGGCGATGGTGCAGGAGATGGCAAGAGCGATTTCAAAGACCTATCCTTGGGCCAGTATGACGCATGAGTTTGTTGATTACTCAGATCCGGATAATCGAATCACGCGTGCGAAAGAACAGGGAAGAATTGCAGGCGGCAACTTGAAGAAAGGTATAGAGAATATTGATGTCGATCTTACTTAATGTTAGATAACATATCCTTTATTTTTGGCTCTGGTTTCCAATAATCTGGTCCTTTCAGTACTTTTCCCCTCTCATCTTTTATTGGCTTTCCATCTCCGCCTAGTTTGCTAAAGTTACTTTGCATAATGATTTCTAGGGTTTTATCTAGAGGAATTCCATATTTTAGGGCCTCATTTGAAACGTAGACTATGATGTCTCCAAACCAGTCAGATAAGTGAGTTAGAATCTCCAGTCTATCTTCTTGAGACATGTTACTTTCTTTTTCCTTGTAGAGAGATATTATTTCATCTACTTCTTTTACTTCTTCTGAAATAATTGATTTGAACTTTTCGAGTTGGGGAATGCCCAATAAAACTGGCTTATCATTAATAGGTTGTTCATACATCCCATTAAATTTTCTCATATCTTTTAGAAAACTATTATTGTTATTATGGTACATATTTATCAATCCTCTTAAAGGTATAAAAATAAATCGGTGTTAGTCTACTCTTTGTACTATATCAAGAGGGTAGAGTGTTTTGTCTTTGCGTGTTGCTTCATGCCATAAAGATGTTGCAAGATAAGTGTCTTTCGTTCTGAATCTGCTTCTTGCAGCTTCTATTTGAGCTATTGTGAGCCATGCAATTCCCTTGGTCTCTTCTTTTGCCCTTAATGGGATGTAATTTACTTTGTCCCCTATAAGAGAACCCGCGGAAAAATTAGCTGAATATCTGGCTGGTTGTTTTTGACCATCGACATCATTGATGAATAATCCTATGTACCCTTCGGGCACAACTTTTGTACTGGTTATTCCTTCCTGGCCTCTTTCTCTCAGCATTCCTCTTGTAGGAAGCTCATCTCCCAGAGTCTTACCGCCAAAGAAACTTAGGATGTTGTCTGCGTGTTGTCCGTTTATGACTGCACGTGCACATTCTTGAAAAGCGTATTCTGCTGCTTGAAGAGGGGCTTCTTTAGGCATATATCTCAGAGGACCTCCAGAAACTACGAAATCTCTTGCTGGGTGTTTTTCTTCTGCTCCATTGCCTAGGAATGTAATATCTCCTATGTCTCTCGGCACTCCTGTAAATCGGACGAAATCAAGAGGGATTTTTGTAGATCCTGTTCGGTACGATTCTAGTGCTCGTCTTGCGTGTGGCTCGCAGGTTTCTTTGGCTAATTCCTCAAGCGTGAGCCACTTGAGGCCAGTTGAGTCTTGTTGTGCTTTGGTTTCTCCGACGTAAGTAAGATTGATGACGGGGTCTCCTCTCGACGTTCTGTGATGCAATATACTTGAGATGTGCTTTGGCCAGAATCCGCAACCATGTTCGTTATAGACGCGTACAGGTAGGGCATTATTAGAACCATATGACCAATCGACATGTCCTCCTGGGAGAGCGAGACCTCTTTCTGTTTCTTTAATGGCAATTTTGCCGTCTTGTATAATTATTGCAGTACAAAGAACTGATTGTCCTTCTTCACCACCGTTTGACATAGAATTGTCATCAAGGGATGTTATAAAAGGATTATGTCAAAAGAATAGAATTATTCTTTCATCTCAATCTTAATCTGAACTGAGCGTGGAATCTTGAGCATCATAATAGGGTGTAGAACGCGGTCTTCTGCTGGAAGGTCAATAACTCGCTTGTGTACTCGCATTTCGAAGCGGTCAAAAGTGGCTGTGCCGTTTCCACATGGGGATTTTCGTGTTGTGACTTTCATAATCTTGGTTGGCAATGGGATAGGTCCTCGCATGATAACGCCAGTGCGTACAGAAATGTCTCTAATCATGTCAATAATAGCGTTTAGCGCGGCTATGTCAACACTGCTCAACTTTATACGTACGTTTCCCATTTTGTGATGAGAGAAAAGTGCTTTTTAAAGAT
>CAYRXU010000006.1:31280-37307 GCA_964428325.1 Candidatus Woesearchaeota archaeon | reverse complement strand
TGTTCTGTTGAAACGTGAGCATACATTTGGGTTGTGTTGAGTGATGCGTGGCCCAACAATGATTGGATGTAACGAATATCTGTGCCTGCTTCGAGAAGATGAGTGGCGAATGAATGGCGCATGGTGTGGGGAGTGACTCTCTTTTGGATACCTGCTTTCTCACGAACTTTCTTAACTATCTTTTGGATGTTTCTTGTGGTAAGAGGTTTTTCTTTTGAGAAGAGGAAGTTGTTCTCACGCTTTTGAATATAATCTTGAAGTTCTTTTCCGATTTGTTGAGACAGAAGGAACATTCTGTCTTTGCCCCCTTTACCTTGTCTTACCCAGCCGATGCTTTCCTCAAATCGTACGTCTTGTGGTTTGAGTTTGACAAGCTCGGACACGCGAAGGCCCGAGGAGTATAGTAGGGAAATCATAAGGCGAGACTTTGTTGTCTCTGCGCTGTCAATGAGACGCTTGACCTCTTCCTTGGTCAGAACTTCTGGGAGCTTCTTGTCTTTCTTAGGGACCTTGATAGCGTCGATTTTCTTTTTCAAGATTTCAGTGAAAAAGAATTTGATTGATGCTGCTGCAAGCATAGTTGTGCTCTTGGATTTAGCTTCGATGAGTGATGCTAGATAGGTGCGCGCGTCTTCATCGGTGAGATCCACAATAGGCTTATTTGCATGTGCGATAAATTTCTGTACGAAAAACGAATAGTTTCTCACAGTCATTTGGGAGAAACCACGTAATCTCAACTCTGTTTTAAGGCGCTCAAGTTCTGACATGATATGAATGTGAATTGGAGTGTTTATTTAAGGTTTTAGCCAGTGATTTTATGCCGCGCAAGGTACGACGGTGTGTGACGCTAGCGTACATCCCAAGGTAGAAAGAGCTACTTGAGTTGTGTCTGCAGTTCCTGGCAAGCGATAGAAACGTGTTTCGCCTTTATGGAGGAGCGTACATGTGCCGCATAGATCTCCACATTGAACGTTATATTGCGCTACCGCGGTTGATGAAAGGGTAAAGCTAAACTCATTTATCTCTGCTCCGTCAAGAGGGCGCGAGATGGAAACGCGTACTTCGTCAGTTCGGCCATCATAACAAGCCGAGTTAATGGTTAGCGGAGATTGGAGCTCCAGTTGTGTGCAACTAATCTCAGGCCCTAGATTCAGTTTGATAGGAGAGATGATGAGCGAGCCTGCTAGCACCCCAAGAGCAATTGCAATGGCTATGACTGAAACAGTGGCAACCATTCCAGAGATCGCTTTCTTGTTCATCATATGCGGCAGAGTAGATCGTTTAGTTGTGTCGAGCCTGATGCAAGTTCGTTACCTTCATTGTTGGATATCGAGAAGGTCGTTGCGCCCGTGTCTGCAGGAACTGTTATGAAGAAAGGTTCTCCTTCGAAGGTCTCGCCTTCAAATTCATCATCTGCATCCTCATTGCCATCTGTAAATAGTCGTGGCTCATCAAAACTGCCTGTTTTTACAATCGTGCCCGATTCTTCTTCAAGAACGTAGGCGTAAGAACCTTCTGTCGTGAAAGCACAACCAGATTCAATATCGACTACGTGAGCTTGCCAGGTGTTGCCGGGCGTTACTTCTATTATGAGATTGGATTGATCTGCACAATCTTCGACTGGTTGCACCGCAAAACCAGTCGTGCTTGTTTTAGGCCGTGTAATTTTTTGTGCAAGATAGTTTCGGTTGTATGTTCCGTAAGGGTTAGAAACATCTTGAGGAGAGAGCGTACGCATGACTCCTTCATCGACTGAACGTGAATGTGAGCTATCTGAGCACTCTTGATAACACGACTCTTGTCCGAATTGAGCGCAAGTAGATTTGCAGTTTGGAGAGTCGGATCCGGGATTGTATCCTGCCTTATATTCTTCATCTAGGTTAAAGAGATGACCCACTTCATGAAGAAGAACTGTTTTCGGCAAACGCGTGTTTATGGAAGCTACACCCATATATGCAGAAGACCGAAGAGTTGTTGAAGCGTCTTCCAGTGCAATAATATAATCATGTGGGCAGACAGCCGCTTGTGCTAGAAGTTCACGCGAATAACAGAAAAGAGCAATACCTTTGTAACGTTCACATGTTGAGACCTTGTCTATTCGATAAATGTTGAAGGATTCTTTGTGAGATGCAAAGGGTTCATGTGCGAAAAGATAGTCTGAATATTCTTGCGATTCTTGCGTACCGCCTACGAAAAGCAGATTGGTCTGTCTAGAGTAGTCTCCTTGGATGAGCATCTCATTACATGCTAGTGGAGATTGCGCAGGTGTAGCTGCAAGGCCGCTCTTTATTAAGAGAAATAGTGCGGCAGTCACGAAAAAGACTGCGATTCCTATGACGACTAACACGAAAGAACGTGGCATACGTCCAAGGAGGGCACTATCCTTAAATAGATTATCGTCATAAAGTTAGAATGAAAGCTAGCACATCAAAACATCTTAAGTATAAGCTAAGACATTATCCTTCTCGCATCCCTCCAACAGTTTCTCTCTTTCTTATCGCGCTTTTGCTAATATGGATTGGACTAGGCATTCCATTTTTACGTATTCTTGTATGGGTTGGCGCGTTTGTAGTGTGCGTTTATGTTATTCTCTGGGTCGTGTGGCTTGTAGCGCATTTGAGCCATTGAACAAGTTTATATCGTCGTTATTCCTCACTAGGAGATAAAAAGTGAGCACCACAACCTTCTTAAACCCTTAATTTTAGACAGCACCATGCCAAAGAAAATCATTACCTATACGCCGAAAGAAGAGCATGAACATATTGAGCATGAGGAAGGGCTCTCTGATGTAGAGGATATCCTGGACGCTCCTGCTGACGAAGAGTAAGAATATTTTTAAAGAAAGGCGGCTCTGAGAGGTTATGAAAAAGAGCACTTGGATGTTTGTGTGGATTGCTATTATTGCAGTTACTGCTTCATTGGCCGTTTATGGTAGCATGGAGGCGCAAAGTCAAGGGATAGGATTTTCCCCTTCTAATGAAGTTGCTTGTACTGGAGAACCACAAGGACTTTACGAGTTTCTGGCCGTGGGCTCATCTAGACCAGTTAGAATCACGGAGAGACTTATCGCTACAGAAGTGGCAAAATGTGGAACAGACTTGCGCGATAAAGAAAGTCAAATTTATGTAAACTGCGAGTCTGCAATTTTACGAGATAGTGAAGTACAGAGAATGGTGCAAGAAGCTCGCGGGCGTGCACTGAGATCCTGCGATAATAAAGTCGCTCCTGCTGACTATGCTAACCCTGAAGGAATCTCTGGGCCAGTTTATTGCGGTGCAGAGCCTCAAGAGACCAAGCAATGGTGTGCGCCAAAACAATCTAGAAAAACTGGCAATAAAATGTGTGACAATACGAAGGCACCTCGCAGACCAACTGCAGATGAGTTATTAGACTTGCCATTGCACGAGATTGGATGTGGAACTGTTTACACAGATAATATTGAGACTGGGCTGTTCCTAAATTACAGAGATATTGGAGACGGCCAGTGTGAGTATCAGTGTTATCTTGGACATGACGTAGCAGTAAATTCTAAGACTCGTGCGGCGCTTTATTATGTTTGCGACCCTTGTTCTGGCGGGGATCAGTGAGTAGTTAGAAAGCATTAAATACCCTGTTTTGAAGAAGTTTCTATGAGCGACATTGTTAAGAAAGGCGACCGAGTTGCTGTTGAATACACTGGTAGTTTTGAAGATGGAGAAGTATTCGATAGTTCTAATCATGGAGACCATTCGCATCCGCTGATCTTCGTTGTTGGCGACAAAGAAGTTATCGCTGGATTTGACAATGGAGTCATTGGCTTGAAACAGGGAGAAGAGAAGACAATTACAATTCCTCCTGTAGACGCTTATGGAGAATTTGATGCTCGTCTGAAGCAAGAGGTCCCTAAGGACATATTTAATTTGCCGCGTAATCAACAGCCACAAGTCGGCATGCAGCTTATGATGAGCTCCCCTGATGGACAACGCATACCTGCGCGTGTTGATGCTGTTGGAAAAGAGAGTGTTACACTTGACTTCAATCATCCTCTAGCTGGAAAGACACTTATCTTCAAGGTTAAGATCGTAGGGATTAATGATACAGTCAAAGAATCAGAACACCATCATTGAGGGTTGAATAGTAAATAAAAATGAAATAAATTGAGCGAGCTTATCGCTTACTGTAATTTCTCATTAACTTAGTAACTCCAACTACCAAGAAAATAAGAGCAAACAGCCACCACCAGAGATTGCCTCCAGAAGTCATGGTGTTTATCCATTCCATAATTGGCGGTATAGATAATACGCCTAGAATGGTAAACGCCCACGCTGTTGTTTTTGCCATGTAGAACCCTCCTTTTTATCAATATGGAAGGCTAATGATCTTTTTATACGTTTCTCTCGAGGCAAATATGATTATTCGGCAGCGATAGACATGTTTAAAAATAAGATGGGATTATTTAAGCTATGATAGAGCTGACCTCGACAGAGTTGTTTTTACACGGCGTCCTTTTCTTTTGTTCGATTCTGACTGTTATTTTGATCTTTATTTCGTACTTAAAATTTAGTTTTGGGGAGCTTAAACGAGTTCTGTTCTTTTATGTTATGGCATTTACTTTTTCTGCAATGAGGTGGGTTGGCGGCAGCTTAGCAAGAATAAGGTTTGGTTTTACAGAGTATTTATGGTATAATATCATTTGGACTATTTCGGGAGTACTTGCCGCCGCGTTCGGGATATATGCGTCCATTCTTCTTTTGAAGTTCTCAAAGACCTACGGATTTAAGGGATAATTAACTACTGATAAGGTACAACAAATAGTAAGGCTTAAATAGTGTTATTTTTGTGAATTTGTATGAAATTCAATAAAGATGCTCGCATCCTTAGACACTTAGATAGAACTAAGTTGAAAAAGATGCTTGATCTTCGAAGACATAGTTCTGCATTAGAGGGCGATCAGTTACGTATTTATTTACATGAAGAAAACTCTCGTGTAGGTTATATGCGAGAAGCGGCCTATATGGGGCTTGCATCCATTGGAAGTCTTGCGACAGTTGCAGCAGGAATTGCCCCTTATACCTCAGAACTAGTTCGAAATTACATTCCAAGAAATGTAGAAAATCTAGTGGTGCCTGGTTTGCTTACCATTGCTGCGCTTTCTGGGGTAGCAATTATGGCGAAAGTTCTTCAGAGTCGAAAGATTGCCAATGATTTCAAACAAGAAAGTCGTGATGCATTGCAAAATAAAGCGATTTTCCTGGCAAGAGAGTCAGAGCGAAGAGCGGCTTAATCCTTAGGCACCTAAAAGCTTATATACTTCTTTAGCGATCTTGCGTTATGAAATTGCAAAAGAGGCTAGGGCGTAGGTATCAAGGCAAAGAGTATCATAAGTGGATAGTTGTTATTCCGCATGATGAAATCATAAGTGCGGGTTTCAAAGAAGGCGATGATCTTAAGGTGTTAGCGAGTAATGGTAAGATAACGTTGGTTAAAGACTGATTTAATGCGAACTCACGTGCGACCTCCGCATATGCTAAAAGGTTTAGGCGAGAACGAAAAGTTTTAGCGCGAGTAGAAAGGGTTAAAAACGGAGGCTAAGTACGTTTTTTATGATTCCAAATTTAGAGAGAATAACTTTTAATAAAGATAGTCAGAGCTTCTTGTTAGGCCCAGAAGAGATGGTTATACCTGGTGAACAATTACTTCCGGCAGGTAAACCGTTTATAGTTCGATATGATCCAGCACTAACCCTCGGCGAGTTAGATACAAGATTAAAAGAACGTATCGAAGAGTATACAGAAGTCAATCCTACGAGGCCTAAAGCTGACGCATATATGCTTGGCTCAATCGGATTTATAGTAAGTGCTGGAAATTTCTCGAGAAAATCAGATGAATCTAGGGGTTTTGTGGCTGTTCAGTTATACGGCCTTCCTTCTACAGTAATTGATAATCTCAAAACCTTAAGAAGTGGTCAAAAAGCTTAATTCTAGTAGAGAGGTTCGTATTAATCTATATTTAGGCACCAAAATGGACTGCTAATCAGCATTAAACGAA
>CAYRXU010000006.1:9549-31180 GCA_964428325.1 Candidatus Woesearchaeota archaeon | reverse complement strand
TCGTATTAATCTATATTTAGGCACCAAAATGGACTGCTAATCAGCATTAAACGAAGTCCTTAATGATGGCGTGTCTCGGCTAGATATCTAGCGCCCAAGAATAAAACAAGAGCTAAGACTGCCCCCACTCCAAAGAATATTAACCGCCCCGTCATTACGTAAGCCGCGCTAAAACCCAAGAGTACAAAGAGACATAAAACTCCAAGACCCATAGCGCCTACGCCCTTCCCAATATAACTTGCCATCCCCATTTGATTCTTAATTTTTTTGCATTAATATATTTTTCGATACCGCGCGCGTTCGGCGCTTCGCGCCTCACCTTTATTGTGGCTAATTTTTAATGATATGTGAGCCGTTGGAAAATGCGTTAAAACGAACTTATTGACTATGCTAAAAGATTTAAGCGATGCTCGAATACTTTATTTCTTATTATTGAGAGGTGTAGTTGGTAACGCGCTCGAGGTTGCCATTTACTCTTCTAAAAGCTATGCCTTGTCTAAGTTGCGCAATACGAGTGGTTGTATGTGAAGAGCATGTGCGGTAAGCTTGACTTCCTAAGGTTATGCCTGCTTGACGCATTTGTTCTTCAAAGAAGGTCTTTACTTGATCGTCATCTCTTAAGTCTGCAGACATTAGAGCTTCTAAATAACTTTTTTCTACATTATTGGGGGCAGGAATGTAAAATAACCGTAGTGAGCATATTAAAACGTTTCGCGTCTATTGTGCGTTTTGAGACCACTTTGAGAGGAGCATGATGGCGGCTGCGCCTATAAGGGTAACGATTAGTGCGGTGTAAAGATCTGTAAGGTAGGGATGGTAGAGCAGGATGCCGGTTTTGGGGATGCTTTCTATGAAACCCTTGATGACTGTTTGCCAGGAGAGGGCGATGACTAGGCCGAAGGCTGCGATTATTGCTGTGAGGGCTTGCTTGCGGAACTCGCCTTTATACGAGAGTGCGCCATTTTTTAGCCTGCTAAGGAGACGTCTGTCTACTTCTTTCTTTACTTCTGCTTGCTGTGCTTTTGTTAAATCTGTCATTTGCTGAAAAATTTAGTATGAAAAAGATAAAGGAAAAATAAAAAGAAAATTAGAGACGAACCGGTTTAGTGGTTCATCATCATTGAGACTGCTGAGATGATGGCCAAAATACCACCAATTGCAGGAAGCCAGAAGTCCATTCCCCACCACTGACCGATTAGAGCTAGAACTCCTCCTAGAAGAGCAACCCAACTATGCCATGCCATTATGTTTGTTACCTCCTTTCATGAGTATGAATGTGATTAAAAGATTGGGGACAGATTAACGTAATTGCCTAACAACTGCAAGAGGCCAAATATAATCAGGTAAATTCCGATAGCCCAGCGTAAAAGTCTGGGGAAAACTAACACAAGAACACCTAGAATTATGGCCAAAAGGGCTGAGATAGTTAGGGTTATCGTAGCCATAGCCTGTTTAAGAGAGGGACCTATTTATAGTTTACTGCTTTTTTCAGGCACGGGTGTTTGTTGGGTGTTTAAACAGGGGCAAACAGGCGTTTTATCGACGGTGTTATTCGCGTAAAATTCTTGATGTAATGAAGATTGCCAACACCCCAAACAGGGTAATTCCGAGTGCTGTGTAGGTCTCTGTGGTGTAATGTTGGGGCGTGATGTCTAAAATGTGCGCGACCCAGTTCTGGAAAGCATCATAAACAGCGTTTCTCCATGCAAAGGCCACCGTAAAACCTATTGCAGCCACAATTGCGAGACGAAGTTGACGCTTAAATTCACGGCGGAATGTGCGTTTCGTATTGAAAATTTTCATTCTAATACTTGTAATTTTTGCTTGTTTAAATACGTTTTGTTGCATATTTTTGCATATTTTCACACTATTTTTATTCGTAAAGTGCATATTTTCATGATAAATTGAGTAATTCTGCACTATTTATGCATATTTTTCTTGTATTTTCGGCGCGTTCGGCGCTTCGCGCCTCACTGTTATTGTGGCTATTTTCTTTAGTTTTTGCTCGAAACTTTTAGCTTTTTTCGACGGAAAATAGGGTGTTTTGAGCTGTTTGTCGGTGTTTAAACATGGTGTTTGTTAGTTAAGAGGGGTGTTTGTCGCCTGTTTAATGGTGTTTGTCTTGGTGTTTTTTCTGATTTGATGATTTGGCTCTACAGACCGTAATGTTTATAAATACGAGGGTTTTAAGGTGTTTATGTTTGATTGGTTCTTTGGGGGAAGGGCGAGAAAGCTTGAAGATAAGACTAAAGAAGGTTTTGATTCTGTAAAGAAAGATTTTGAGCGTGTTGGATCTTGGATTAAACACCTAGATCAGCATGACAAACAGCTGTTTGACCTCTTAAACGGGCTAAAAATGGAAATAGCGTCGATACGTGAGGACATCGATGGACTGCGTGAAGGTCTTTCTTTGGTTGATTTTGAAACAAAAAACAAACAGCTGTTGAAAAAATCGGCTGTTTTACGAAAACAAACAGCTGTTGAGAGTGTTCAAGAAGCTGTTCAAACACCTGTTCAAACAGGCAATTTTTATGATATTTTGAATAATTTGTCTGCAAACGAAAGACTTGTGATATTTGCATTGGCTAATGCAACAGATGGTATGAAGCTCAGTTATGAGGATTTAGCCCGTCTTCTTGGAAAAGAGAGATCTACCATTCGAGGCCAAATAAATGCGATAAAAGCGAAAAGTGAGGGGCTCGTATTAGAATTAACCGAACCTAATGGTAAGAAAAGGGTGTTTGTTAGTGAAGAAGTTCGCAACAAACTGCTCAAATATGCAAAAGTGAGAGTTAGAAATGATGATAAAATAGAGGAAAAGCCAAAAAAGAAGCGAAAAATGAGTGAATTTGAAGATCCTGTGGCAGTTGAGGCTGCTGAAGAGGGTGAAAAGTGAGTGCTTAAGAGAAATTTTAAGTATTTGACCAAAAGTTGAACTAAAGTGAGGGTTGTAGCCTTTAATTTTAGCGAGATTTTTGACTAAGAAGTGAGAAAAGATGAGGGATTGCCTGAAAACCGAAAAAAGAGGGGCGATTCTGAGGTAAAAAAGAGGATTAGAGGTTCGGTTAATATTCTCTTTGTAGAGGGAAAATTGACTAAAAGAGCAATTTAGTGAGAGCTATAGTTTTTATTCGGTATAGCGAATAGTTACAACTCTCGGAGGGCTTGAATCGTCTGCAATGAGGCAATTCTCTTAAGATCTGAGGAGACGGTGAGCGCAATTCGCTTGTTATCTACCTTAGTTTTATTGATAGGAACGCCTTTTTGAATGATTTTCCTCGTGTAATCTCTTATGGAAATTTCTGTGAGGGAGAGATGTTCTGAAAGAAGAGGATAGTCGACGATAAATCCTTGTTCTTCGAGAGTGTAAATGGCCCCGAATACCGCCATTTCTTGCTCAGTAAGATGTTTAAATTTAATGCGAACTTCTTTCTTAACATCATCGAGGTTTGAGAGTAGTTCGGCTAGCTGGCCAAGGTGAGTTGCCCGGCGCTCATGTGTTGGAATAGGTGCTGAGACCCCTTCATTTCCAGTGCGTTGGTTTGTTTGTTGGTTTGTTGGTTTGTTTGTTGGAACCCCCCTATTTCCACTGGAAATCGTAGAAATTGGGCTTTTTAGACCGTATAGTGGCAAATCATGTGTTGGATGTGTTGGAATAGACTGTTGGTTTGTTTGTTGATTTGACTGTATCTGTTGGAGAGTTCGGGTTAATTCTTCCATCTGGCGCTTCAGATCGTTTAGCTCTGATTTAAGGTCGTCCATGTCGGATTTTACCTTGGAAAAAGCTTCTTTGACTGGGTCCATGCTATGCTGTAATGCCTTGCGATTATAAGGATTGTTGTGGCGAGGTTGTGTAGATATTCTTTTAAACATAGATTATCGCACAATATTATGAAAAGGGTTAAGTTGGTGTCTATCGACGCAAGTAAGCGTGTGGCTTCTTCTCAAGCTATGCCTGGTTTTAGCGACCCTGATGCTGCCCGAAAGAGATTGGGAGTTTATGATCTTATACAGATGGAAATGAACAAAGGGTTTGCTATCGGAGGCTATAGAGCGACAGATAACGGAGATATGATCTTCCTTGCTCTTTCGTCTGACGGGACCAGGGTTTCATTTGAAGGAAAATATGGTGAAGCGCAAAGACCTTCTGACTGGAAGCAGGCAGAGCATCTGAAGATGTCACGACTTCCCATGACAGCGAGATCGGATCACGCTCATTTAGAAAGACTGGCTAGAGAAAGAGGATACGATGTAGTTCCTGCAAAAGGTACGACTTGGGACTAGAGATTACTTCTGCATTCGCGTGTATACGTCGAAGGCCGTGTTGGAAAGTCTCCAACGGGTTCGTCTGGCGAGAGGGAGGCCTTGTTCGTTCTTGGTTATTTTGATAACTAGCTTTTTGCTTTCTAGTTCGTTAAGCATTGATTTGATGAATTCTTCGTCTCTGGCAAGCTCTCTGGCGATTGCGTTGGTGTAGACTGGTTCTGGGGATTGAGAGAAGAGATGAGAGAGGATGTGTTCAGAGATTCGATCTTTGGTTTTAGGAGATATGCGGGGCATGAATGATGCTGGCAGAAGGTTTTTTTATAGTTACCGAAAGCGTTAAATAGCATATCGGGCGAAGGTAGTTGCCCGTTGTATTTCTTTTTGGAGCATTTACATTCATGAAAGCAGGAACTATTAGTTATGCAACGCCCGCCACGCATGCGGAGTTAAAGGGAATTTTGCATCCGCTGGTGAAAGAGTGGTTTTTTGGTAAGTTTGCTGACTTTTCGCCTACTCAACTTGCGGCAGTTACCCACATCCATGGAAGGAAGAACATATTGGTGAGTGCTCCTACTGGTGGAACGAAGACGTTGACTGCTTTTCTGGGGATTTTGAATTATCTTGTCGGTCTTTCTGAAAAGAAAGAGTTGGAAGATAAGGTGTACGCAGTATATGTTTCTCCATTGAAGGCATTGAGTAATGACATATTCGTTAATCTTGAAGTTCCTTTAAGGGAGATTATGGAGTTGGCGAAGGCGAAGGGTATTGCTATGCAAGATGTTCGTGTTGGATTGCGTACCGGGGATACGACCCCTGCACAGCGTGCTAAGATGGCACGTAAGGTTCCGCATATATTAGTGACTACGCCTGAAAGTCTTGCTATTGTTATTACTACGCCTAAGTTTGTTGCTGCGGCTAAAGCGATTGAGTTTGTTGTTATTGATGAAATCCACGCTATGGCAAATAAGAGAGGAGTGCACCTTAGTTTGACTTTAGAGAGATTACATGAGATTGGTGTGATTGAGCCTGTTCGGATTGGTCTTAGTGCGACTATTTCCCCTCTTGATGAAGTTGCGCGGTTTTTGGTTGGAACGGAGCGGGATTGTGTTATTGCAGAGGTGAAGTTGAATAAGACTATAGATATTGATTTGCTTGCGCCTAGTGTGGATTTGCTTGAGAGTGAGGGCAAGGGGCAACAGCAAAGATTGTATCATTTGCTTGATGATTTAATTCAGCAACATAAGACGACTTTGATATTTACTAACACACGTAATGCTACAGAAAAGATTATTCATTATCTGGATTTGCATTTTCCAGGCAAGTATACTGGTTTGATTGGCGCACATCATAGTTCGATGTCTAAGCAGAATAGATTTAGTATTGAAGAGCGATTGCGTAAGGGAGAACTGAAAGTTGTGGTGACATCTACTTCGCTGGAGTTGGGCATTGATATAGGTTCGATTGACCTTGTGATTCTGTTGAGGTCCCCTAAGGGGGTGGCAAGAGCATTGCAGCGTATTGGACGAGCAGGGCATAAGTTGCACTCGAACCCGAAGGGTCGATTTGTCGTTATGGATCGAGATGATCTTGTTGAGTGTTCTGTATTGATGAAGAGTATGCGCGATAAGAAGATTGATGGGGTTGTTATTCCGCAGAATGCACTTGATGTGTTGAGTCAGCAGTTGTTTGGTATGGCCGTGACTCGTGTGTGGAATGTGGAGAAAGCCCTTGAGTTGGTGAGGAAGAGTTATTGTTATAAGAATTTGAGTAAAGAAGACTTTTACTCCGTCGTGAGTTATCTTGCTGGAGATTATGCGCTTGAGCATCGACATGTGTATGCTAAGATTTGGTATGAGCCTAAGACGAAAGAGATGGGTAAGCGAGGAAAGATGGCACGTATTATTTACATGACTAATATAGGCACTATCCCCGAGGAAGGTTATATTGAGGTTGTTGTACAGAGTGGTCCGCGTAAAGGTGAGACTGTTGGAACTATTGATGAAGCGTTTTTGGAAAGGCTGCATCGCGGGGATGTGTTTGTATTGGGAGGAGCTAAGTATCAGTTTTCGTTTACACGCGGTATGAAGGCGTATGTTAGTTCAGAAGTGTCGCGTTCGCCTACTGTGCCTTCGTGGTTCTCTGAGATGTTGCCCTTGAGTTATGAGGTGGCTGTTGATGTTGGTAAGTTTAGAAGACTTGTAAATGAGAAGCTTGGTGATAAGGAGGAATGTATTAAGTTTATTGCAGACTATATCGGGTGTAATTCTCTATTTGCGGAAGCGATGTACAAGTATGTGAAGGAGCAGCACGACTTTTCAGTTGTTCCTGGAGATAAGCTGATTGTGATTGAGCATGTCAATGCCGAGCGAGAGTATCTGTTCTTCCATACCATGTATGGTCGAAGAATCAATGATGCACTTTCACGAGCTTATGGATATTCTGCTGCTAAGTTGCGATATAGGGATGTGGAGATCGGCATTAATGACAACGGCTTCTTTATTGCTGGCGAGAAGCTTGATTCTGATAAGATAATTGCGGGTGTGAAGTCTAGTGAGCTTGAAGAGATTTTGAAGGAAGCTATTGAGAAGACTGATGTGTTGAAGAGAAGGTTTAGACATTGTGCATCTCGAAGTTTGATGATTTTGCGATCGTATAAGGGACGTTCTAAGTCTGTGGGTAAGCAGCAGGTGCATTCTATGTTCTTATTGAGTGAGGTACGCAAGATTAGTAATGAGTTCCCGATCTTGCGTGAAGCGAGGAGAGAGGTGTTTGAAGAGTTGATGGATGTACCTAGGGCGAAGGCCATATTGAAGGATATTGAGCGCGGCGATATCAAGCTGAAGAAGGCGCGATTGCCGCTTGTATCTCCCTTTGCATTGAATTTGTTGTTGCAGAGTCATGCGGATTTGATTGCTGTAGAGGATAGAATTAACTTCCTTAAACGCATGCATAATTTACAGATGGGAGTTATTGAGCAGAAACATGGAAAAGAAGACGAAAGCGATTGAGTTTGTAGGTAAGGGGCTTGTTGTGCACCACGAAGGTAGACGCATTGCGGTTTTGAGTGACTTACATTTGGGTTATGGAGAGAGTTTGAGACGTAGTGGATATATGGTGCCGAGTTCTAGCTTCAGAGAGGGGTTTGATGATATCAAGCAGTTTCTTGCGTGGATGGGAAAAGTTGACAGCGTTGTTATATTAGGAGATGTGAAGCATTATTTTGGTATGATTTTGCGTGAGGAGCGTGAAGAAACTTTCACCTTATTAGATTACTTTAGAAAGTATAGTGATGAAATTGTGATTATTAAGGGAAATCATGACGCGATTATTGCGCCTATGTTGGAAGGGACAGGTGTTTTGTTGTGTGATTATCATATTGTTGGCCCGTACGCTTTTTTGCATGGAGACCGAGATTTCAAGGAGATTTATGATAAAGAAATCAAATATTGGATTGTGGGGCACGTGCATCCAGCTGTTGAATTAAGTGATGGTACGAAGCGCGAGAGGTATAAATGTTTCTTGCGTGGACCGTATAAGGGAAAGGAGATTATCGTTATACCAAGTTTGTTTTCTAAGAGTGAAGGAATAGATGTGTTAACGCAAGATCTTGGATTGGTTTGGCCGCTTGATGCTGAGAAATGTAGCGTGTTAGTTGTGGGTGAAGGAAAAGAACCTCTTGATTTTGGAATTGCACGTAAGATAAGGGGAAGATAATTACTTCTTTTGCTCTAGATTAAGCCGAGGTAGTGGAATATGTGTTGGAAGACCGAGTTCGTCTTGAAGCATTAATGCTTTAGCTGTACACTTTCGGAGGATGAAATTGAAAATAGGTAGTCGCATAGCGTCAGACATTTCTTTTTTCTTCCAGAGTTTCCACATTTCCTTGGCTTCTTCTGGGAAAAGAGAAATAGCAATAGAGCCATGGAATTCAACGCGGCCTAGCTTCTCGTCTTTCTTTTCTTGATTTTTGTAGGAGAGGGTATATGAAAATGAAACAGAGACCACTTCGCGATCCTTTATGGTGACGTCTTCTTTTGTTACGTCAATGAAGCTAATATCTGTACTTATCTCTGACTTAGAAGCTTTCTTTTGCTTTTCTCCTGCAATCTTTGTGTAATTCAATCCAACAATTTTCATTATAACCTTTCCTTAAACTAAATCTTCTTCAGAAACCACTACAAAATCACCGATTGCAATGATTGAATTGTAAGGAACAACAGCTTCTTTGGTAGGAGTCATCTCCAGATTAAGATTTCTTGTGTAGGCAGTAGCTTCCTTAAGGAGAAGTTGAAGTAATTCTCCTGTTTTTGATTCAAATGTGACATCCTTTACAAGTCCAAGACGCTTTCCTTCCTTTGTAACGACTAGTTTGTTAGTAATTTGTCTCAAAGGTCTTTTTTCTAATGCCATAATCTGGATGGGCTTAGTTACTTTATAAAGTTATGTGTGTTTTTTTAGGGATAATTGAGTACTTATGTTACGAATTTACGAGGAAACTAACCCTCTCACCCCTTGAGTTCGACTGGAGATGATATATAGATTTAAAAAGATATTAAAGATTCTTTTTCTTCTTTCTTCTCTTTTAAATATTTATATAATATAATATATATTATATATTAGTATATAGATAGATTTGATAGTAACTATATTTTTTATTATATTATATATTCCAATGGAAACGATGGTGTGAGAGTGTTGAAGATATTTTATCGATTTTCTCTTTATTTTCACAGGAAATACAGGTTCGATTACCGATATGTTTATAATGTTCTTGCCTGATTAGTTCGTGAGGTAAAGAGAGAGGTACATGGCAGCGCTTGATAAGATTTTCAATTCTTTTGCTGAAAAGAGTATATTCAAAAATAAAGTGGTGTTACAGACTAATTACACGCCAGAAACCATTCCTCATAGAGATGAACAAATAGAGGCGGTAGCTTCAATTCTTGCACCTGCACTCCGTGGGGAGCGCGTAAGTAACTTATTTGTATATGGTAAGACCGGAACAGGTAAGACTCTTTCTGCGCTTTTTGTTACTAATGAGATTGCGCGGCGTGTGCGTGAGGCTGGAAATGACTTTTTGCGTGTCGTATATATTAATTGTAAGTTGAAGAAGGTAGCTGATACTGAATATCGTATTCTTGCCGAATTGATTAACCAACTTGGCTCGAGTGTGCCTGCGACTGGATTACCCACTGATAGTGTCTATAGCAAGTTTGTGGAGCTTATTGACACTAAGAAACAGCTTATTCTTATTGTGCTGGACGAGATTGATCAGGCTGTGAACAAGATTTCTGATGGTTTCCTTTATACATTAACACGTCTTAACTCTGAATTGAAGCAGGCGCAGATTAGTCTTCTTGGAATAAGCAATAGTTTGACTTTTATGGATGAGTTGGATCCACGCGTACGAAGTTCGCTGAGCGAAGAAGAGATTGTTTTTCCACCATATAATGCTCTCCAGTTGCAAGATATTCTACGTGAGAGATCATCCACAGCTTTTCAAGATGGTGTACTTGAAGAAGGAGCTATTTCCAAGTGTGCGGCTTTTGCTGCGCGTGAACACGGAGATGCGCGACGTGCGCTTGATCTGTTGAGAGTAGCTGCTGAATTGGCTGAACGTGAGCAGAGCAAAAAGGTCTTGTTGAAGCATATAGATGATGCAAATCATAAGATTGAGAGGGATAAGATGTTGGATATTATTGAGAATGAGCCGCGCCAATTCCAACTTGTGCTTTACTCGATTATGCAGCTTTCTCAAAAGGAAGGAGATGGGAAGTTATTTACTGGGGATATTTACAATAAGTATCAGTCACTTTGCGATCAAACTAAAAACGAAGTGTTGACCCAGAGGAGAGTTTCTGATATTATTGCTGAGTTTGATATGCTTGGCTTGATTAATGCGCAGGTGGTTAGTAGAGGTCGTGAGGGAAGAACAAGGGAAATCAAATTGATGGTGCCGGGACCTCTTTTGCCAAAGGCAGAGGATATCCTCAGGAGCGCACTTGATCTATGAATGAACCAATAAGTGCGCTTATACGCGAGAAGGGTGTTTTCTTGCAGAAGGAGTTGTATGATTTATTGACTCAGTTTAATGATGTTAATGCTGCTCGACTCTTTCTTGATGGGCTTGAGCGGGCTTCGGGTCAGAAGTTGATCACTGGCGCCAGTTTAACTAAACATGTCGAACTTGTTGGAGGCGCTGTACGAACTCTTCCTGGAGAGATGAGGCAGCTTGTCGAGACGACGCTTGTTAAGATGGGAATAACTATAGAGATACAGAGAACGACGCGGGTCGAACCTGCTCCTAAAAATGCAGATGATATCTCTTATCAAATATTTTATGCAGATACGAAGAATACCAAAAAGATTGAGGTTGCCGATTTTGTAGGTCATTTTAGGTCTCGCTACCAGCAGCTGCAGAGGTTGCTTATGCAGCGTCCTGATGTGCAGAACTTGGTTTCTATTAATAAGATCGGTAGAGAACGATCAAGATTTTCTGTTATTGGTATTGTTAGCGAGAAGAGAGTTACTCAGAATAAGAACCTCATTATTACGTTTGAGGATTTGACTGGGAGAACAAAGGGTATTGTTAAACAAGGAAGCGAGTGTTTCTCTAAGGCTAACGAATTACAGTTGGATGATGTCGTTGCTTTCAAGGTATCTGGTAATAATGAGTTGCTTATGATTCAGGACGTTGTCTATCCTGATTCATTCAAGGAGAAGGTGCGTTTTGATAATGAGGCCTATGTTGCTTTTGTTTCTGATGTACATGCGGGCAGCGGAAAACATCTCGGAGCTCAATTTAGTAAGTTTATTGATTGGCTGAATACGGATAAAGAAACTGCCCCTCTGATTAAATTCATCTTTTTTGTAGGAGACAATGTTGACGGGGTAGGGGTATTTCCAGGACAGGAGAGATTACTCGCGGTTAAGGATCTGAAGAGCCAGTATGATCTACTTGCTAGTTACTTGAAGCGTATTCCTTCACACATAACAATGTTCATGTGTCCTGGACAACACGATTCAGTTCATGTTGCTGAACCACAACCCGTAATTGATAATATCTATGGGAAGTCTTTGTATGAAATACCTAATTTGATTCTTGTATCTAATCCCACTATGATCAAGTTACTTGAGAAAGAGAAAGAATTCCGTGTCCAGATGTACCATGGGGCTAGCATCCACAATTTTATTAATGAAATCGAGGAGTTGCGTATTGCAAAGGCGCATTCTTGCCCTGCTAAGGCTGTTCGTCATATGTTGAAGCGAAGACATTTAGCTCCAAGTCATGGGGTTTCTCCCTCTATTGTTTATGTGCCTCATGCTCAGCACGACCCTCTTGTTATTTCTGAGGTGCCTGATGTGCTATGTACTGGAGAAGTACATCGTTTGGATATAGAGACTTATAATGGCGTTTTGATTATTACAGGGAGTTGTTGGCAGGGACAGACAGAGTTCGAAGAGAAAGTTGGTAATGTGCCCGACCCGTGTAAGGTTCCTATCCTCAATCTTAAGACCCGGGAGCTTAAGATTCTTGATTTTACCGATGGATCTGAATAATCACTTTGTTTCGCTTGATGCTGAAGTACAGCGCTGTTACACTGTGGCGAAGGCTGCTAGGGCAAAGGGACTAGATCCTGTTAATGACGTCGAGACTCCCATTGCCACCTCTCTTGCTGAAAAAGCTGTAGGACTTATTTCTGTTATGTATCCTCAGTTGAATGATCCTAAGATTGTCGCGCGAATCATTGAGCTTGAGAAAGAATTCGGACCACTTGAGATGGGAGTGTCTTTACGTATCGCTGAAGAAATTGCTAAGGAGAAGTTCTGTAAATTTGAGAATCTTTTACAGGCGATTGACGCAGGCATTCGTGTTGGATTCGCTTATACTACGATTGGAGTAGTATCTTCTCCTCTTGAAGGATTTACCGGATTGAAGTTGAATAAGACCCGTGACGGGAAAGATTATTTCGTAGCCTATTTTTCAGGACCTATCCGAAGCGCAGGAACAACTGCGGGTTGTGTGGTTTTGATGATTATCGATTATTTACGCGAGTTGTTTGGGTTTGCACCTTTTGACCCTGATGATCAAGAAGTAAGGCGCTATGTGACTGAGAATTACGACTATCACGAGAGAGTTACCAATCTACAATATCTTCCTACTGAAGAAGAGATTGCCTTTCTTGCAAAGCATTTGCCTATTCAGATTGCAGGCGAACCGACCGAAGATAGAGAGGTTTCGAATTACAAAGACATTCCTCGAGTTGAGACTAATTTTATTCGTGGAGGCATGTGTCTTATTTTCTCGGAAGGGTTAGCACAGAAAGCACAAAAGGGATTTGGTTTACTGAAGAAAGCGCAGGAGAGGGGATTCGTTTCTACAGGATGGAACTTCCTTGCAGATTATATTACTTTGCACAAGAAGCGAGAGAAGGGTTCTGCTGATAGCTCGCCTACATATATCAAGGATCTTGTAGCAGGTAGACCTGTATTTGGACATCCTTCACGTTCTGGAAGTTTTAGGTTCAGGTATGGGTTGAGCAGAGCGAATGGATTTTCTGCTGTATCGGTGCATCCCGCGACCATGGGTATTTCTGGAGATTTCTTATCCTTTGGTACACAGTTAAAGGTTGAGAAGCCTACTAAGGGTTGCGCCATTTCATCTTGTGACGAGTTGGACGGGCCTATTGTGAAGTTGCGTGATGGAAGTGTTAGGCGAGTGGAGACTCTTGAAGAAGCGCGGAAGATTTATGGCGATGTGACTGAGATTGTCTATTTTGGAGACGTCTTATTTTCACTCGGGGATGTGATGAATCGTAACTATGATTTGCTAAAGCCAGGATATGTTGAGGAATGGTGGAACCTTGAGATTGAGAAGAAAGCAGGCGCTAACATAGTTGAAAATCCATTTAAGGTGTCATTTGAGCAGGCATCAGCATTATCTGCGCAGTATAGCGTACCCTTGCATCCTCGTTACATATATTATTGGTCCCAGATTGATCGCGATCAGTTTTTGGGCCTGATTGATTGGATTGGCCATGGCAAGGTAAGCGATGGTAAGTTTGTATTGCCTTATGCGACTGAGGATCGTGAGCGTTTTGCGAAAGGTAAACGAACTTTGGAAGTTATCGGGTGCGAACACATGGTTGGACTTGAGCATGTTATTATTGGGCGACCCGATAGCGAAGCTTTGCTTACTAATCTTGGCCTTATTTGCGACCCTGCGGGATTTGAAGGTTCGTTTGATCTTGTGATGAAGAAGTTGCCGGAGTTTGGGGATAAGAGTGTCCTTGAGATGGTTAATGGATTAGCTCCTTTTGTTGTGAAGGACAAGGCAGGCACCTTCATCGGTGCTCGAATGGGCAGACCAGAGAAAGCTAAGTTGCGCAAATTAGTTGGAAGCCCACATGCTCTTTTTCCAGTGGGTAAGCAAGGCGGAAGATTACGTAGCGTAAATGCTGCTGTTGAGGAGGGTGTCGTGCGTTCCGAATTTGCCTTGAATTTTTGCGAAAAGTGTGGGCAAGATTCTGTTTATCCTACTTGCCGATTGTGTGGTGGCTTTTGTAAGAAGATGTATTATTGTCGTGCTTGCGATGCTCGCTCTGTGAGTCCTTGTATGGAGCATGATAGCAAGCAAGATTATTGTGAACAGAGTATCGATATTCGTTCGTATTATGATCATGCACGATCCCTTACAGGAGTGACTGTTGATATGGCTCCGATTGTTAAGGGTGTTAAGGGAACCTCAAATAAGGATCATAGTTGTGAGCATCTTGGCAAGGGAATGTTGCGTGCTAAACATAACCTGCACGTGAACAAAGATGGAACTATTCGATATGATATGACTGAGATGCCATTGAACCATTTTAGGCCTAGAGAAATTGGCGCAAGTGTTGCAAAGCTAGTTGACATGGGTTATGTATGTGATGTTGACGGCAAGCCGCTTGAAAGAGACGATCAGGTTCTTGTGCTTTTACCTCACGATATTGTGCTGCCTGCTTGTCCTGACTCTGATGACGAGCCCGCAGATGCTACTTTCATGAAGGTTTGTAACTTTGTAGATGATGAACTTGAACTCTTGTATAAGCTGCCTAGATTTCATAACGTTAAAACTAAGGCGGATTTGATTGGACAGTTGTTTGTATGCATCGCTCCGCATATTTGCACAGCCACGGTTGGGAGACTCGTTGGATTCTCTAAGACTCAGTCAATGTTGGCCTCTCCGTTTATGCATGCTGCCATGAGAAGAGATTGTGATGGGGACGAAGCTGCCGTTCTATTGTTGACCGATATGTTGCTTAATTTTTCAAAGAAGTTTTTGCCTGCACATCGCGGCGGAACTCAGGATGCTCCTCTTGTATTGAATACTAAGATTAACGCTGGAGACGTGGACGATCAGATTTTAACCTTTGAACTTGGCAAATATCCTCTCGATCTTTATGAGATGGCTGAGCAGGGTAAGCATTCATCTGAGATGAAGATTGATAATGTGAAGACTCGTTTGAAAACCGGACAGAATCCATTTTGGCCGAGATATTTTACGCATAATACCCGAGATCTTAATGGGGGAATCATCAATTCCTCATATAAGAGTTTGCCCAGTATGGCTGAGAAAGTTGATGCTATGATGGCTCTCTGCCGCAAATTACGTGCTGTTGATGTTAGCGATGTGGCAAGATTAATCATCGAAAGACATTTCATTAGAGATACGAGAGGTAATCTGAGAAAGTTTTCGATGCAAGTTTTCCGTTGTGTCGATTGCAATGAGAAGTTTAGGAGGCCTCCACTTGCTGGGCGATGCACTTGTGGAGGGAAGTTGATCTTCACTATTTCGGAAGGTAGCATTATCAAGTATCTTGCGACTGCTCTTGAACTTGCTCGAACGTATAAGGTGAGTCCTTATTTGCTTGAATGTCTTGAACTTGTACAGAAAGACATTGACGCGATCTTTGGTAAGGAGAAAGAGAAACAAGAGGCGCTCGGTAAGTGGTTTGGTTAAGCGAGGTAGTATAAGATTGACGGGATTATTAGACAGGCCATGAGGTGCGTACGTTTGATTTTTGATTGTAATGCGTAGAGCCCTAATGATGTAGATGTTGCAAGAATAAGGAGCCCTAGAGAGCGAGACATAATAATGACAAGCAATGTAACAAGTAAGAGTATGATTATGGATACTTTTTGATAGCTTATTCTTGTGATTAAGTTTGCGCATCTTTTTGAGATTGCCAGCGTGATTGGGAATGCTATGATGCAGGTGACGAATGCCACAATTGAAATTGTCACTATTTCGCTAGTGCTAATGCCTGTTAAGATATCTGAGACTGATGCCGCTGCGCCGGTACGGGCTTTTTGTATTGCATAGATGAGAGGGAAGCTCCAGAACATCGCAATCATGTTCATTGCACCATTAAGGAAGAGAAATCCTTTTTTTGAATAGTCTGATATCTCTGCTGCTATTAGAGAAGCATATCCTGAACCGACTGCAGGAAGGAATGTACAGATTGGGGCAATAAAGATTGTACTGAACACGGTTTTCTTTATTTCTTCTTTTTCCGGGAGAGATTGTCTTATCGAGATTGTTTCTTGCGGCGGTAATGTTGCCTTTTCCTTTAGCGAGGCAATGAGTGATGATGTCCCGAAGAGTCCGGTGAGTAGAGGTAAGAGCGGTTCTTTGACTGGGATGTTGAGAGTCGCGTACCCAAGAAATCCTGCAGTTAGCGTGACCATGATTGCAGGGAGAGGGTTGTCTTCACGAGCTATCATGTAGATTATTAATGCAATGAGTGCGAATGGTATTGCTGTTGTTATGTGTGATTGTATGATCGGTGCCAGTTTGATGAGGGGCCATGTGAGCAGGAGACTAGCAGTAATTCCGAAAATTGCTCCTCCCGATGTCGAGATAATTGCCTCGTGAGCTTTTCCTTCCTTGAGCAGTGCGTGACCTGGAAGAATGGAGAGAATTGTATCCTCTGTTGGCGCCCCTAGATATACGGAAGGTATGAAGTCAACAAGTGTTTGTGTTATTGCAAGGGCTACTATTGCTGTTGCTAGGATGAGTGGGTCGAATGACTTGAAGAATGGCTTTGCTGCAAGTGCAACAAGGAATACGGCTACGAGGTTGCTGTGGAGTCCGGGTGCGAGACCCGTTATTACTCCTCCAACTAGTCCGGCACAAAGTGCGATGGCTATTGCAATTATTTCCACTTAGTTGTTAAGAAATTTTTGCTTTAAATCAGATGTAAGGAATGGGATAACCTATCCCTTTGGGACTATGGCTGCTGTGCTGTATTCTTTTATTTGGGCAAGGCGTCTTACGTCTTCGAGTTTTACAGATTTGATGAACTTCTCGTATTTGTAGTAGTCTTCTGCTTTTGTAGCCAGCTCGGAAAATGCTAGATCGTTCATGACTGTGGTGCTTTCTTCAGTGCTTATCTTTTGGAGACCAATGAGGCGTTCTTTTGCCTCATTGAATTCTTTTTCTGTCATTTTGGATGCGGCTTGTAATCCTTCGAGAATAAGCTTCTTGACTTCAGGTATTGCCGCTTTTGTTGTACCTACGTAGATTGCGTAATAGCCATAATTTTTCTTTGATTCAAATGAGCTTCTCACGGTGTAGGCTAGACCGCGGTCTTCCCTGATCGTCAGGAAAAGTTTTGATGACATCCCGCTCGCGAGGAAAGCATCCATTACTTCAAAGGCATAACGATCTTTTTCATGTGATAGGGGAGCGTGTGTGGCCCAGATGAAGTGTGCTTGATCTATGCCTGCGCGTTCTTCTACTACGTGTCCATGTTTCTTTTTGATAGGTAATGGCACATATTGCTTCTTATTGCGTATGAATTTCTTTTCTAGATAGCTACAGACTTTTGGGAGATCGGCTTGACCTACGATTGAGACGATATAGTTTTCTGAATTATAATGATCTGCGTAAAACTTGGCTACATAGTCTCGCGTAAGTGGTTTGATTGTCTTTTCTGAGCCGATAACTCCTTCTCCAAATGGCTTTTCGTAGAGGCAGCCCAATATGCGATCGTAGATGTCTGACTGGGGCATATCGTGGTACATCTTTATTTCTTCTAAGATGACATTCTTTTCTTTTTCGAACTTGTTTTCTCCGAATGTTGGATTTGTGAGGATGTCTGTTATGATATCTAGGCCGGCGAAGAGGTGTTCGCTTGGTAGCTTGAAGAGAAAACTGGTGGCGTCTTCTGAAGTGAATGCATTTATCATGCCTCCACGTTTTTCTATTTCTCTCGAGATATCTTCATGTGTTCTTGTTTTTGTGCCTGTAAACACGAGATGTTCAATGACGTGCGCAATGCCCTTGATGTTGGACGTTTCATGAGAGGCACCAAATCGATTTGTGACGCTTATGGCTACAACAGGAAGGTCTCTTTTTTCGTGAAGAACAGTCATCCCATTCTTTAGTTTTTTGCGGAAGAATTTCATAGGAAGTTTACGGGCGTACAATTAATAAAGCTTAATCCTTGTCAGGGTTATGCCTATTAATGCAGGATATGAGTATTTTGATGCTGAAAAGAAGTATTTAGCAGCGCAGACGACCGAGGAGAAAATTATCGCGCTTGAAGAGCTTATCCGTAAGGCCCCTAAACATAAGGGGTCTGAGAATCTTCTTTCTGAGCTTAAAACGAGATTGAAGAAACTGAAGGAGAAATCCGAGAAGGCCCGCAAGATGGGCGGCGGTAAGAAGGGCATTAAGAAGGAAGGTTTTCAAGTTGTGTTGCTTGGATTGCCTAATTGTGGGAAGTCGGCCTTGCTTGGGGCGCTGACTAACGCGCAATCTCCTGGTTCGCCTTATCCGTTTAGTACGATTGAGCCTGTCTTGGGAACGATGGATTACGAAGGCGTTAGGGCGCAGATTGTTGATATGCCTAGTATTGGACATGGGAACTTTGATTCGGGGCTTGTGAACACGGCTGATTGTGTTCTTGTTGTCGCCGAGAAAATTGACGACCTTGTTGAATCTGAGAAGTACTTAGGACGTATTTATGGAAAGACGTTCATTGTTTTTACTAAGATTGATTTGCTTTCGGATAGTGAAAAGAGAAAGTTTGATGATCGGTGCCGAAGTAAAAGATTGAATTATGTTCTTGTTTCCTCTGTTGATGGGACGGGTATTCTCGGGGTTAAGAAGAAGATCTTTGAGATGATGGGGGTTATTCGCGTGTATACTAAAGAGCCTGGCAAGCCTCCTGCAGTGTTGCCTGTCGTATTGCCTCTGGGAAGTACTGTGAAGGACGTGGCTGAATCTATTCGCAATGGTTTTTTTAGAACGGTACATGAGACGCGTGTTACTGGTCCAAGCGCGAAGTTTGCTAATCAGAAAGTTGGGTTAACACACGGTGTGCGAGATAAGGACGTTGTTGAGTTTCATACTCGTTAACTAAGAATAGGCTTCTTTGTAGAGTTTCTGAAGTTTTGCATTTGAACGGATGGGTTCTAGTAGCTTATTGAGTTCTTTAGCTAGGGCATTCTTGAGGTCAAGTGGGTGAACTTTCTTTTCTGTGAAGTCTTTCTCTAACTTTTCGTAGTCGTTATATTTGAGTGTGCCTCCGTATTTTGCAGGTCTCTCGATAGTGAATGTCTCTTTGCTATCTCTCTTTAAAACGAAGATGACATATTTCAGAAAAGCCATAAGCCCGTTATTTGGGTCGCCTTCAACGCAGATGGCCTCCCTTATTTTTTTATTGACACCTTCTTCGCTTTCAAGCATGTCTATCTTGCTGCCGGGCACACTTGAGCTCATTTTCTGGCCTGTAAGCCCGGGGAGAATGTGATTCATCAATTCGATACGTGCCGAGTATCCTATTTTCGGCATATTTTCTCTAGCGTATACGAATATCTTTCTTTGGTCAACTCCTCCGAATTGGATGTCCACTTTTAGATATTCTTCGTCAAGGGATTGCATTAGGGGATAGAGAATGCCTCCGAGTTTAGGATTCTCTCCTAGTTTGACTACTTCTGATGCGGCTTTCGTTGCATCATGCACTGTGGTGATTGTGGTTAGCTTTAGTAGGTCTTTGAAGTAGTTTGGTTTGAGTTGTATATCACTTCCTTGGACGAATTCTAATTTTTTTGTGTCCACACCAACACTCTTGAGCATTTCAGGAATTAGTGCCTTGTAGTAAGCTTGTCTTTTATCAAGTATTTGCCAAGGAACGCCGTCTAGTGCAGCGTGTAAGTCTGCTAAGAGTACTTTCACTTTCAATCCTGCCTTGAGGAAATCTGCTATTTTGATGAAGGGATAGAGGTAGGACACGTGAGGGCTACCCGTTGGCATCGTTCCCCAGTAAAGAGAAACTTCCTTTTTCGAGGCTAGTTTTTCCCTTAGTTCGTTTTGACCTATTACTTCTTGAAGATTTCTTGTTATTAGCTCAAATCTTTCATCTGTGAGGCTGCTTGATTGAGATTTCTTTGCCATAAAGTGTAGGGGAAAAAGCTTAATTTAAGCTTTGCTGTATAGACGATATGAACGTGCCTGCGATCTGTCTTGTTGTTGCACTTATGGGTCTTTTTGTTTTGATGTATGTTATGATGGCTCCTGCACATGAAGTTGAACATTTAGAGGAGTCTATGCTCCGAGAGAATGTTGTTGTGCGCGGACTTGTTGAGAGTGAGCGCGGGATTTCAACAGGAACGGCGATGCAGGTAGGTGATATAGAAGTGAGATACGAGGGATTTGATAGCTACAAGGGAAAATTTGTACTGGTTGAAGGATATGTTGATGAGTTCCGCGGAAGACGATATGTTGTTGCGCAGTCAATTGTAATTATTTCTTAGGCTTGTAGATGTGATTGAGTAGCTTGATGAGGGGTGCTGCTTTTGCACCTATGAGTTTTTTCAGGTCTTCTTCAGGTGCATTGATTAGGGCCTTTAGGGTTTTGTATTCTGCGAGGAGCTTCTTTGCTGTAACTGGGCCGATTCCTGGAAAACCTTCTAGAATAAATTGAAGACGTTCTTCTTCTGAGAGAACGATTTTCGCAGGCCTTAATGCGATATCACTTTTTTCTGATTTTTTCGCTAGGAGTGCGATGTAGCGCGCAGTGTCTGATTCATCATGTGTGTAGATGATAGGAACTTGATAGTTGAAGAGAGTTGTAAGCAAGAATCCGCGAAATGCATTTTCATGGATTATGCCTTCGTAACTGTCTGTGTTGAAACCTTCGAGAACCAGTGCGTATTTTTTGTGTTGTTTTAATTCAGGGAGTTGTTGCATGATGCGTTTGTTGATTATTGAGGATTTGAGATCGGCTATTGTCTTTCTTTCGATTGCAATGTCGTTGATGAGGTAATCGGCAACTGCTAATTGTGCAAACTCGACCTCGAAACCTTCTTTTATGAGCTCGGAAGTGACGAGGGCGTTTTTCTCTCTATAGTCGACAATTATCTTTGTTTGAGGTTTCGACTTTTCTTTCTTTTTTCTCTTTGAGAAAATATCTAGGAACGTCATACTTATCTCAAGATAGATAGTCCTTGATGTTTTTATTTTCTGGTTTTGGTCTGTCCTTGAGATGTTGTTTTACGGTGTCGATTGTCTTGTACATCTTCTTTTCTTTTGCTGATGAGGCATAGTGATTGATTTCATCTCGTGTGCCTTTTGTTACAAGAATGAATAGTTTACCTGGAGCGTGTCTGGCCGTTCTTCCTGCTCGTTGGATTTTTCTAATGGCGCTCGGGATGGGTTCGTAGAAGATAACTGCGTTTACTTCTGGAATGTCGAGGCCTTCCTCGCCAATTGAGGTTGCACAGAGAACATTGATGGTTCCCTCTCTAAATTGTTCGATAATTTCTTTCTGCTCTTTTTGGGACAAACCTCGTGTGCGTGTGTTTGATGCTTGGCCTATGAATAGGGCAGCTTTTATTTTTTCATTTTGATTGAGAGTGTTGACGAGTAGGGCTGCTGTGTCCCGGAATTGCGTGAATATCAGTATCTTTGGACTTTCTGCCTCTTTGAATTCATTTTCTACTATGGTGGCTATTTCGCCAAGTTTAGGATGTTCTGTCTTGTGGCCGATGAGTTGTGTGAGTGAAAGGAGGGCTGCATTGAACTCCGGCATTTTTACTAGGTTTTGGACACCCTTGCTTTTCTTTTGTTCTGCTTGGGATATGAGCTCTTTCATGTAGGCATGCAACGAGGCGAGGGTTTGTGTTTCTAGCAGTTCGATAGCGTGTGATATCTTTATACCTTGAGCGCAAATAGACATGCCCGCCATGGCGGCGCCACTGCCTTGTGTGGCTTGTCTCGCTAGATTGGTTTGGAGTTTGAGGAGAGTTATTTTATTGGCAGGGCCGTGAAGGAGATTCATTCTCTTGAGTTGGTCTACTTTTATGTCGTAGATTCGCC
>CAYRXU010000006.1:2663-9449 GCA_964428325.1 Candidatus Woesearchaeota archaeon | reverse complement strand
CCGTGAAGGAGATTCATTCTCTTGAGTTGGTCTACTTTTATGTCGTAGATTCGCCTTAGGAGCACGCGAATTTCTATGAACTCTTGTGGGAAAGGGACCTCTACTTTGTTGAAGTCAAGTTCGTGGATATAGGGTTTAACGTCTTCAGATTCCCTTGAGCGGACCTCTACGGAATCGATGCTTAGGTGTTCGCAGATTTGTTTTACGACGTCTACGTCTGAGCCAGGGGATGCGGTGAGGCCGAGGATTTTCGGGTGTTCGGCTTGAGACTTGTATCGAGAGACGACTTTGGTATAATCGTAGTTCTTGAGACAGCGATGTGCTTCGTCTATTACGAGGAGAGATACTTCTGAGAGGTTGTAGAGGTCTTTAGCTATGTCGTTTGCTATACATTGCGGTGTGGAGAAGATGATGTCTGCGGTTCGCCAGATTTTTTTGCGTTCGGAAGCCGGGATTTCTCCTGTGAAAAGTTGGAGGTCTGCAAAGAGCTCGGGGAGTTGTTCTTTGAAGGATTCCAGATGTTGCTCTACGAGAGGTTTAGTGGGAGCAAGGATTAGAGTTTTTGTGGCGGGATGTTCTTGCATTCGATGCGCTGCAAGCATGATGGCAATGAGGGTTTTGCCTACTCCTGTTGGTAGAACTACTAATGTGTTTGCGCGTTTAGCTGTTTCAAGAATAGCTTGTTGGTAAGCTCTAGGTGTAAATTGTATCATCTTTTTTGATACTAATCTTGCCTTGTTAGACAATAATAAATGTTGCTAGTGTTATTATGATTGTCAGGATTGCGAGTGCTGCGTATAGAACGCGAGAGCCGAAGAAGATGTGGGTGCCGTCTAGACTTGATAGGGGAATCATATTCCAGAATGCGTAGAATGCTGCTAGTTTTGGCAAGCCTTCGAGGCCTGGGATGAAGTAAGCTACGAACGAGAGAAGGAGTGAAGCAACGATTCCTGCTGCGCCGATCAGCGCATGGTGCCATTGTGTCATTTCTGTGAAACTGTAGTGGCCGAATCTTTTCGCTGCTCTTCGCGTGAGGGCTGATGTTTGGTATGTTAAGAGAGACATACACTTTAGTTTTCCTAGTGTGAAGATGCTTAGAACGAGGGGAAGGATGACTCCCATAGGTATGCTGGATTTTAGGTGTTCGGATGGTTTGAAACCGTAACGAGACCACATCCAGAGTTCGTGATTAACATCTGCGTCAAGCGAGTTAGCTGCCCATTTTTTAGCTGCGATGTTGATTATTATGATGATTGCTGAGAAAAGAATTGCCATTCCTAATGCTGCGAATTGTAGCTTCAGTAATGATGTGAAACTAACTACGATCGCCATGACTAGTATAGCGATGAGAATATGGAGGACTTCACGTGTATCCATTCACCTTATTCCTCGTTGTTTTATATAATTCTTTCGTTTGAGTCCTCTTGTACTGATATATATTCTGAACAAACGCAAACTATAAAAAGGGGGCTATTATCAAACCGTTATGTTGCGAATTCATAAGTTAAATGAGGTGTTGGGCAAGCATGTCTACACATCTGAGGGCGATTATTTTGGACAGATTGAAGAGGTTAACCTAGTTGACAATAAGATTGATGGTTGGAGAATTAAGGTTGGCGGAAGTTTTCTAAATGTGCTTGGTGGAGCGCGAGGAGTTATCATCCCACACCAGTTCGTTAAGGCCATTGGAGATGTTTTCATTGTTAACAAGGGTTCTTTGCCTGTTGGCGGTATGCCTTCTGATGATGTTGCTGTAAATGGCGCAGGCAATGCGATGCCTGGCTCTGATAAACCTGCTTTCTAATTTCTAGTTTTTGTAGGAATGTTTAAATAAGAATAGTCTTTTTACTGGGAATGGCGACTATTTTATCACATCCGCTTATGGTGGGTACTGTTTTACCTTTCATTCTCGTTTTCACTTTAGTTTTTGCTGTTCTTCAGAAGACTAAGATTCTTGGCGATGGAAAGAAGCAGATTGATGCGCTGGTTGCACTTGCTATTGCCTTGATTGTGGTTTCTTTTGGATATGCTACTGGCATTATCATTAGTTTGGTTCCTGTACTCGCCGTGGGTGTGGTTGTGATCTTGATCTTCATGCTTTTGTATGGTATGTCTTTCCATGGGGATTTCAACATGCATGATAATGTGAAGTGGACTATTGGCATTTTGGCAGCTATAGCTGTGATTATTGCTACGATGGTTGCTACTGGTGCTTGGGGTTATGTGGTTGACTTGTTTGAGACTGGCGGAAATGGAACGTTTAATGTTACAAACCTTATTTTTGTAGTTGTTGTTGCTATCGCAGTTGCTTTGGTCGTCATGGGTGGCGGCAAGGGCGGAGACAAGAAGAAAGACTAGGCGTGTTAGAAACATATTTAAATCGGTTGTGAGTTTGTGAGTGATGATAAGTGGTGTTGGTGTTATGATGGCTACTCTTTCATTGAGAGATTTGTATTTCCAGTGGGAAGCTGCCGGAGTGTTTGATTTCTTCCTACCTGCTTTGTTGATTTTTGCTGTTGTGTTTGGCATTTTGACTACGACTCGTGTGTTAGGAAGCAATAGAGGTATTCATTTCATTATTTCTGCAGCTATCGCTATTCTTGCTATTCGAGTGCCTTTTGTGTCTGAGTTCTTTACTACTATCTTCCCTAGCTTTGGTATCGGACTTGCGATTGTGGTCATTGTGATCATACTCATGGGTCTTTTTGTTACTAAGGGTAATCTTGATTTGATGAGTAATACTCTTATGTGGGGGGGTCTTGGCGTCGGAGTTATTATCGCCGTTATAACCTTTAATCAGTACGACTGGTTTGGCTCGCCATGGTGGCAGGAGAACTGGGTTTCTGTTTTGTGGATTATCATTGCAGTGCTCATTATCGCTCCTTTCTTGATCAAGGAAGATAAGGAACTTGCCAAGGAAAGGCGTGGCAAGGCAGATAAGTTCATAGCTCTCAGAGATCCAGAGAACTAATTTACTATGGCTGCTGACGTATCTGCTATCACGTATTTTGCTCCGATTGCGGCTTTTCTTGTTGTATTTTTAGTTTCGTTTGCCGTATTTCATAAGTTTAAGCTACTGGGTGAGTCGAAATGGCTGAACCTTTTTGTATCTCTTGTTGTTGCAGTCTTATTCATTTCTGTTGCTAGTTTGAGATTGTACGTGCAGATTATTACGCCTTGGTTTGGCGCTTTACTTGTTTCGCTCTTCTTTATGCTTGTGCTGATGCACTTCGCTGGAGGGAAAGAATCTCCTGGATGGTTGCGTGGATTTTTTGTTGTCGGAGCTCTTCTGATATTCCTTATATCTGGCATCGTCATCTTTTCTGATAGTCTTGCTCCCTGGTTGCCTGGAACGCCTGAGTCATTTGGCAATCCTATAACTTCTTGGCTTTATTCGCCTCCTGTTATCGGCGCTGTAATATTGATTGTTATTGCAGCAGCAGTAAGCTGGGCTTTGATTAAGAAGTAATTTTACTTTCTTGAAGTTGAATTAACACTAATAGAATAAAATCTAGTTACCTTTTATTGTCGTGGGCGTGATGTTTGCCTTGAGGATGTTGCTTATTTTGATTTTGCTGCTGTGAGTTTTGTTGCTTGCTTCTTGAAGGAAGGAGTTTGTTGAACGTCTTTTGCGTTTCTATGAGTTCTGACTTGAGGTCTGCGACGTTGGTGACGTAGTCTCCTACTTTTCTTAGGACTGATGTTTGAAGTGTGTCGATGACTTTCTCTATTTTTTTTAGGCGTTCGTCAATATATTCGACTTTGGAGTCAAATGTGGTTTTCATGTCGATTATCTTTTCAAGATGCTTCCTTATGTCGCCGAGCTTTTCCGTCATTATTTGATCTGCTATCTCTGAGATCATGTCGGGAGAAGCGCCTGTTGAAGGCATCATTGGCTGCTGGTATTGGGAGTAGGGATCTGCGTACGGCGTGTTGTATTCTTGCTGAGCTGGGGTGTCAGGATAGCTTTGACTTGGGGTTGGGGCTGCAAGTTCAGGTCTTCCTATATTTGGCGTTGTCATGATTGATGGCTGCATTCCTTCTGTTGAATGTGCTCCTGCGAATTCTCCTGAAGGTGATGGTGCGCTGTAAGCATTAGGATCTTGGGGGCTGTCTTCAACTGCCGCCTTTATTCTGGATTGGGCAAGAGCGTCTGCAATTTCTCTGTAACTGACATTTCGGTCTCTCATTGATTGGATTATTTGTTCGTCTGAAAGACCTTGCTGTTGCAACGAACGAACTTCTTCACTTAAGGTCATGTTATGCTCGCATGATATCCAGTTGTCTCTGGATACGCATTACTTCCTCCTTTCGTGCAAGATCATCCATTTGTTGTGACATTCTTTGAGTGCTATCTTTTAATCGGATCATATCTTCTTTTAGTTGAAGCAAGGTGTGCTTCATCTCTTGTACTGCTTCGAAGAGTTCTTCTCGCTCAGACACGAGGTTCTGGCCGATGAGCAGAACGCGTTCTTTGAGTAAGCGTTGTTTCTCCTCTATATCGCGGAGCTTTCCGTTCACCTCAAGAAGTGGCTGCTGAGAGTAGGAATCTTCAGGCATATTCTAAAATAGCGAATGTAGTTTATAATGGTTTGCTAGATAGGGAAATCTATTTAACGTTTAGCTCTGTTCAGTGAGCATGTTTAAGCCTAATACGCCGCTTTACAGCACGCAAGTTGAGCGAAGAGAGGGACAGAGTGTTCTTTATGTCAACTATTTGGGAGCTTCTTTTGTTCCTTCTATTTCTGATTCCCCTGAAGTGATGGCGCGCACTATCGATGCTCTCATTGATAATTCCAATGTTTCTAGTGTTGTGTTTGTACAACAGCGCAACTATCATTATCCTTTTGACCAGGTGGCGTTGTTGAGTGAGATTGCAGGACTTTACCAGTTCTTTATGCAGCAGGAACAAATTCTCTCTCCTAATAAGATGGCTATGTTCGGGAATACTCCTGGTGTGTTTGAACAAGTGACTAGATTTGTTGGATTGTTGAGGTCTGATCCTCTTGAGTGTTATCGCGAACTAACGAGAGAGGTTGAGGGTATCCGTGCGCAATCACAAGGGTTACAACCGAGCTTTTATTTCTTATTTATTGAGCGGTTTGCCGAGTTACTTGGCAAGACTAAGCTTATTGCCGCTGTGCGTGATGCTGTTGCAAGTTATGGCGTGAGTGACCGCTCTTTGTATAAGGGTCTCTTTAGGGCAGACATTTTGCCTAACTTTAGTTTTACAAGATTGGTTGCACAGTTACCTGAGAATGCAGAGCTTATCGATCAGTATAGCCTCGGCAAGGCTGAAGAAGATGAAGTTACCGTGACTGTGCTTAAGCGAGAGGGAGATACAAGTTATTTTTATCATATCATGCCTCCTGAATATTCTCTTAGTGAGGAGCATCATTATTTACTTACGCTTGGTAAGGGCGTACTTATTGAGCATCAGCCTAAGGCGGAGGAGTTTACTGATGCTGAGCGTACACGCGCAGTATTTTTTAATGTGGCGCGAGACCTTTTGAGCGAGCTTGCGCAATCGAAAGGAATTCCTTTGACTTTTAAGGAGTTAGGGAAGCTTGCGCGTATTCTCGTGAGACAGACGATTGGATTCGGATTAATTGAAGTTCTTTTGCAGGATGATAAGCTGCAGGATATTTTCTTGAACGCGCCACTTGCACAGAACCCTGTGTTTGTTCGCCATGGTGAGTATGGGGAGTGTGTAACAAATGTTATTCCTAGTTATGAAGATGCAGAATCGTGGGCCGCTAAGTTGCGTTTGCAATCTGGAAGACCTCTTGATGAGGCTAATCCTATTCTCGATACGGATTTAAATTACGGAGGCGTGCGTGCGAGAGTTGCTGCTATTCAGCGGCCGTTGTCCCCGCAAGGCATCGCTTATGCTATCCGAAGACCTCGCGATGATCCTTGGACGTTGGCACTGTTTGTGGAGAATAAAATGATGAGTGCTTTTACTGCAGGTCTGCTTAGTTTTTTGATTGATGGGGCGCGAACGCTTTTGATTGCAGGTACTCGAGGTTCAGGTAAGACTTCTCTGCTAGGGGCTCTTATGTTGGAGATTATGCCAAAGTACAGAGTTCTTGCGATTGAAGATACGCTTGAATTGCCTGTTGATTCTTTGAGAAAATTAGGATTTAATATTCAGCGTATGAAGGTTAGGAGTGCGCTCTTAGAGACTAGCACTGAAGTTGATGCTGCAGAAGGCATTCGTGCGAGTTTGCGTTTAGGTGATAGCGCATTAATCGTTGGTGAAGTTAGAAGTACGGAAGCCAAGGCGCTTTATGAGGCTATGAGAGTTGGTGCACTTGCTAATGTTGTGGCTGGCACTATTCACGGAGCTTCCCCTTATGGGGTGTTTGATCGACTTGTGAATGACCTTGGAGTGCCGGTGACGAGCTTCAAGGCAACTGATCTTGTACTCGTTGCTAACCCTATTCGTACTCCCGATGGGTTGCATTCTAAAAAGAGAGTTGTGCAATTAGCAGAGATTAGAAAGCATTGGACGAAAGATCCTCTGGATGAGAAAGGATTTGTTGATTTGTTGAGATATAATGTTGACAAGGACGAACTTGAGCCAACTGATGAACTGATTAATGGAGATTCAGAGATATTGAAGGAGATCGGAGCGAACGTTAAGGGTTGGGCAGGTAATTGGGATGCTATTTATGATAATATCATGTTGCGTGCCATGATTAAACAAGAGATTGTTAATGCGGCGCGGAAGACGGGCAAGCGACACTTACTTGAGGCGCCCTTCACTATCAAGTCAAATAATAT
>CAYRXU010000006.1:0-2563 GCA_964428325.1 Candidatus Woesearchaeota archaeon | reverse complement strand
GCGAGCATGGCGATGGCTGCTGTGATGATGTACAAGAACATGGATCGTTTGAGGTTTTTGGCTAGCTCGTGTTTCTCTCTAAGGATGTCTCTGCCAGAGTCAACCGTGACGAGAGCTGCTGTGAGGATGAATACTATTTCTACGATGTAGATGCCGATTGCGACTTGCAGGTGATACGGCGGAATCATGGCCGTGACATCGAATAGTTGTAAGAGAGTGCCTGCATTTTCGAAGCCAGGGACATTTTCTCCCGTGAGTGAGCTTAACAAGGTCAGCTTGTTGAGGATTGAGGTTATCATGGAGGCGAGACCGACTACGATGCCTGCTAGAAGTGGAGCGAGGAATGTCATATTGGAACGCATGTCTGAGACAATTTCTGCAAGCAAGTCTCTCAATCTTTCATCGATGCGTTGGATGTTCTTTACGTAGTCTGAGATGGACATCAATGAGCGAGCGGCAACTTGGAGACCTTTCTTTGCTGATTCTGAAAGGATGCGCATGCTTGTGGCGATAAGTCCTGAAGGGAAGAAGATAAGAGCGCCACGTTGTGGATGGAAGAGGGCATCGTCTACTGACATGCCTTGTTGTTGGATGTTTTGGTTGACTAATGAGAAGAACTCGTGCGTGCGTTGACCTTGTGTTGTGCCTGCTACACGAGAGAATGCAATTTCTGCAGGAATGCCATCGCTGAGACGATTACCTAGCTGGAATAGTGAGTTAGTGAATTCTGACTCTAACTCGCGAGTGTTATTTCTGGCATTGATGAGTTGTGATGTTTTCATGCTATATGCCGTTGTGAAGAATAGCGCTGTACCTAACGGAATGAAGAGACTGAAGAAAAGGGCTAGTGGGCCAAATGGTCCGGTTGTACTTCCATCGGGGAGTTTCTTGAAATCGAATATTTTTGTTTCTCCATTTTGCAAGAATGAAATGCCTATCTCATTAAGAGTGTAGTCTTTTTGGAGGCCGAATATGTTTTGTGTTGGATCACTTCCTATTTGGAAGATGAACGGCAGAAGGCCGATGAATATAAGGGGTAACGCAATGAGTGTTGCTATGAGCCATGGTGTCTGGTCTGTGAATGTGCGGTAGAGCGGATTCTTTTCAAGTGCTGATGTTTCTCCATGCCCTCCTGGTCTCTTTAGGAGAACTTCTGATGTCATGTAGAATACGAAGAATGGAACTATGATGTTGAATAGGACGAAAATGTGCTGTGCCTTTATTGCACCCGAGAGAAGTGTGGAAGCTAGTGGAAGAAGGGCAAGGCCGAGGGTTGGCAAGATGATTCCTAACATGTAGAGATTTGTCAAGGGCGAACGGATTTCTCGAGAGTATTTCAACATCTTTTCATAAACTCCATCTAGAATTACTTGAAGTGCTTTTTCTAGGATTTGAACACGACGTGCTTCATTTGGTTCGAAGAGGCTTGATTCGATAAGGTGGAATGATTCTATGAATTCTGGGGAATAGCCTTGCCATGATTCTAGGTAGTGATCGAGAGATTGTTTTACGCTGGAATATTTGCCTACTTCTACATCCCAGAATATTTTTCTGAAGTCTAAGGAGAGTGGGACTTCGAGGTGTTGTGAGGCGAACTCTATGGCCTTTTCTAGATTTGAAGTATGTTTCATGTAAATTACGACGTAGAGAATGGCAGGAACCATTTGTGCAGATGCTTTGAGACGCCAAGCATTTGCTAGTCTTTGTGGGATGGAATAGATGTAATAGAAAAGGAAAACGCTTGCTATGAGTCCGAGCATGAAGAAAATGAGTTGAAGCTTTCCTGTGATGAAGTAAGCTGCTGCTGTAAGGAGCATACTTAGGATGAATCCCATAAGGAATGCGACTGTAGCGAGCGTGACTGCTTGCGAGGGCTGGACATCGATGTGTGCCGCAGCTAGATAGTCTGTGAGTTTGGCATTTTCTTTAGGAGAAACTCGAAGTTTGATGGCACCGCCGAGCGCTTGGCACCACTGCTGATAACGAGATGCTTCTGGAAGCATGTCTTGTTTGAATTTCATGTACTCTTGCGAGTAGTTCTGTTGAGACTGATAGTTACTAAACTCGGCCTCTATTTTACTGCCGTATTTGCGCAGAATTTCGTCTGTTGTGGGCATCCTCTTTTATGCTATATTGAGTGGAATATATGTTATAAATCTAGTCGTCGTAGGATTTAATAATCTCCGGGATATTGTTTTGCTTATGAGATGGCTAAAGAGAGGGCAGATTTGGGATACTATGATTCCTTGGATTATTGCTATTGTTGTGCTTGTGATTATTATCGGGTTTTATGTGACTTTGCATCAGAAGGGAGAGGGCGCTATTGAATTTTTTAGGCGCGTGCTACGATTCGGATGATGCGCAAAAGAGGAGAATCGCTTCCTTTTGAAGAAGGCACGAAAGCTATTATTGCTTTTATTGTGCTTGCAATTGTTATCTTTGGTGTTGTGACATTTCTTATTGGAAGTAAATTGAGTGGCAGTGGGAACTTATTGCAGTCTGTGAAGAATATCTTGCCGAGCTTTGGCAACCAACCTGCTATTGCTCCGGGAGTTGCCATTGT
>CAYRXU010000005.1:42198-42437 GCA_964428325.1 Candidatus Woesearchaeota archaeon | reverse complement strand
TGCTTGCAACATTTGTTTGTAACCTCATTTATTGCCTTACACCTTAAACAATTCTTAGGTCTTAAGTCTGATTGTATTTTATTTTCTTTAATCTCGATACCGTTCATCTTAAGTATTGCTCCGTCCGTGTCTCGTCCCGAAAGATGAACATATGTTGCTGCCATCTTTGAACCTCCAGTCCAACCAAGATAAGTTTTTAGCTGTGCGTCGTTCATAACTCCGCTAGCTAATCTTGTGGC
>CAYRXU010000005.1:8240-42188 GCA_964428325.1 Candidatus Woesearchaeota archaeon | reverse complement strand
TGAAAAGGTGAAGATATACCCTCTTCTTTATCCCTGCTCTCTTGGCGGCACTTTTTAGAATGTGAGACATCCTAGCGTGGCATAAAAATCCGCTCTTTTGAGGATTATACCAAAGTGGAGATTCGGGCTCTTGATTGTGAGGATGACAATTAATCCATTGTTGCAAGTACGGAGCACTATTAACTACAAGTATTTTTCTCATGCCAGTCTTACCGTCTACTGTAAGTCTTGCTCCATGAACTTCAAAGGAGACGTGTTTTATGCGCATTGTGCCTATCTCTGAAGCCCTACAACCTGATTCTGCCAAAGAGGCTATGAGAGCCTTATCTCTTATACTTGCGCAAGCTTGAATAATCTCTTTTATTTCTTTATCGGTGAGCAACTCTTCGGGAATCTTCTTATGGTTTGATGGCATAGTAATCTTTATCCATCTAACTTCTGGAGGATATTCTCCTTTTTCTTCAATGCCTCTTAAGAATCTGTAAAGTTTTCTAATTAGTATTTTTGTTTCTTTTTTGCTTGCTTCGCTTAACTTGAGACTATTAACTTCCCCAACAAGAGCCTTGATGTCTTCTTTAGTAGCTTCGCCAAGGGGCTTATTGAACATGTGAGCAATGCGTTTAAAATCAAATAAGTAGCGAGTGATTCGCGCGAGACTTAGATTTTCACTTTTTAGATGGCTTACAAATTTCATCGCCACATTCTTATTCTCGGAAATAATATCTTTATCTTTGTTAATGTTAGCTAACGTTGTTTGAAATATTTTCTGTCTGTTGTACAAGTCCATTGCTTTCTCCATCTTTTGGCACCTTATATAGGTCGATTAGAGAAGTGAACTAGTTCCTGATGCGCAAGCCGGGAATCGAACCCGGGCCCCCTCGTTGGCAACGAGATGTACTAACCACTATACTACTAGCGCTTGAATAAACGAAAGAGGAACGTTATTTAAAAGTTCGCTTGCTGGCTATTTTAGAACATTTTTTCTACGTAATTTTGCCTCTAAATTTTTGTAAATTTCGACCTCTGCGTGAGCCAAATCATTGGCTCTTTTTCGGGAGGCAGCTTCCTCGCGCTCTATGTCCGAAGCCAAGATTAAAGGCCTGTCATCTGGTACGAACTCGTCAAAATGAACACTGTAAAAAAGACGTTCGGGTAATTTTCCAAATTCAAATTTTCTTCCAGGAGCAAATGCAAATACAGGATCTCGATGATTAGAGCCTATACGCAAGGATTTAGCCAAATCTTCAGGTATAGAAAGGCCTTCTTCAGTTTTACCAGATACATATACGCAAGAGACTTCACCATAATCTGCTTCGACAAATCCTCTTTGCTCTCTTTGAGTCCAATATTCAACCATCAGATGGCTACTAAGGGAAGATGATATTCTCCCGTCCCTCCTTCCATTCTTGTAAGGTTTCTCTCTTTCAGGGAAATAATTAGCCGGAATAGTGAAGAAGAGTTGCCCGTCATATCTCTTCGAATCTTCAGATAATATCTTGCCGATAAACATTCTTGCAACAAAGTGTTCAGGAGTATTTTGATACGCTCCGGTAACTGGGTTAGAGTCTGGCATTAAGATAATCATCCTATTTTATTAAGACTAAGCTTTAAAAACGCTATCGTTCTGGTGTTTATATGGCCCTGTAGTCTAGTGGCAAAACGACTCGTTTACACCGAGTAGTCAGGAGTTCGATTCTCTTCAGGGCCACTTTCTATTCAATAGGTTTTTAAAGCGTCGAAAAGGAGCTTTTTTATGGAAAAAGATTATGAAAGCATCCTCGAAAGATTTACACAGGCAGGCCTAGGAACGCAACATGAGACTAAAATATCAGATTTCAATTACCAGCCAGGCGTTGTTGTCCAAGCTCTTGTTCGACACTATCTGGGCAAGGAAGGAGCAGGATACTTTGTACCCAAGGCTGGAGTGCAAGACAATGGACTATCTTGTCAGGCACAGATTAACAAGGGCCGCAATTGTTCAATTGTAATTAATGCGACTCGTGTTGGAAACCGCACCAGAGTTGACGTGATCGATCTAGATCATGCAGTTGCAGCTTAAAGGACCTCTATATTTCTCTGCGATAAACCTTAAGAAGTAATCAGCTATTCGAAAGAGAAGGTGATGAATGGCGCTTTATTTTACTCCGCGGCAGGTTATACAGGAGGTTGATTTGGTCGCCCTTATCAAAGACCAGCGAGACGCGAGAGTTGGACAAATCGCTAGAGTGGGGAGTATTAGCTCAGACGATTCCAGAGCCATTGTCTTCACACACCTTATATTTCCTGATGGTGAACACGGTACATGGAGAACGCCAAGTTCACTTTCCCATTTTGAGATGGCGCGACTTCCTGTTGATCCCCCTCGTCTTTTCTATAGGCATCTTCCAATCAATATACCTCTCGCATTGAAATTGGCTATTGATGGTGAGAGATCTGGTTTGATCGACTTTCATCGTAGCTACAGAGCGCTGCGTAATGGAGATGGAGACGGCTATCTCCATAAGTCCTGGAGAGAGCTATTTGACGTTGAGTTTCCGCTAAAATAGATCAGAGCAGCTGCGGAAATAGCCGCAGCGTTTACACAGGAGTTTGCATTTGAGGGCTTCTAGTTGTGCTCCGCATGCTTCGCAAATAGTGTGTGGATCGACTTCGAGAGAACACTCACTCATGGTTTGATAAGCTCCACGTTAAAGACGAATTTAGCGTTGGCGAAAAAGTTCCAGATGCCAACAAGCGTGGCTATGATAATTCTTGCGATAAGATAGTTGAGATGGAAGAATTCTACTGCTAGGGAGAGTGCAACTAGCATGATTAGAAGATTGAATAGCGAGACTGCCATGAATGAGGAATATCCAGTATCGTGAGCGCGCTTGCTTTCTCTGAAGGTGTGTTTGCGAACGAAGATATATTGGAGGAAGGTTGCTATTATGAATGCGCATGCGGCCGATCCAAGGTAAGGGATATATGCGTGTTCTGTGAGAAAATAGAGCAGTGCAAGATCTATAGCAAATGAGAGAATTCCGATAATTGAAAAGCGAATGAAGCGGGACGTGATATGCATTTTAGATGAAGTCACTTATTTTATGTTTGAGTTCAAGATATATTATCCAGAGGACAAGAAGAATGCCGTCTACCAAAGCTGCTGTCGTCCCCCATGCAAGACCGACATATGAGAAGAGATTGATACCAAAGTCACGCAGAATGAAAGGGTAAAGCCAGAATGCCTGTTCGCCTGCAAGCGTGTCAAGGATTATGTGGATGAGTATACCTATCGCGAGCATCAGAGAGATAAGACTGATGCGCATCTTGTGTCTACCTGAGCAAATATTGATAGCGTCCCTCATGTGGTGGAAAGCGAGGAAGAGCACTAGGAATGTGAGTGGAAAGAAGATGCTGTGTGTGAAGGTCTTGTGAATCCACCAGTCTGCTGCACCGAATATTTTCAAGATGAGAGAAATAACTATATCTATATCGGGCAGGACTCCACCTATACCTGCGATTAGAACGTAGTGGAGGGGGAAATGTGCTTTAGTGTTCTTGCTTAGAACATGATCGCGAATGAGAGACATAAGTAAGATAGGAACTAGAATATGTGTAACTGCTTGTGGCATGAATCACCTTCGCATTATTGAACGCTAAGAAGCTTAAAAACTATTCGTCGCTTTTTCTTGCAAGACCCTTCTTAAATTGGCTTGTCCAACCTATAAGGTCAGTAAGCGGCTCGTAATTGAGACTGGTTGAGAAGTTTCTATTACGGATTGCCGCCTTAAGTGAGCGAACTAATTCTTCGCCAGAGTGAATGTGAAATCGTGCAGCCGGGACCATTATGTAAGAAAGACCTATATCTTCAAGACGATGCGCGTTAGAGCCTGTAATGACCGGTTTTCTAGCTTCGAGCGCTAGTTCCTCTGCTCTACGGTTGAGGCCTCTTGTGCAATCTGCAATAGCCGGACCAATCTTAGGAATGGAGGCCATCCAATCATAGAAAGCAAGTTGTGGATCTAGATCTATGGCATCGTAAGCATCCTTATGTCTCATGAAACGATCTCTTCCGATACCAGAAGGGTTTCCTCTCTTGAAGGGATGTTCTGCAATCTGTATATATTTTCCTGTTTCACAAAGGTCAATAGTTTCCTCAAGTGGACGCAAATTAGGTATCTTGTTTGTGCCTACAACGAGATGCGAGAGTCTTGTTCCATCTGGTTCTTGCACGACAACTGATTGGGCGTTTACAAGATAGACTGGAGAATTACGACCACGTCCTGGCGGATCAACTACGATAAGATTTGGGCTTGGTTTTTCAGCATTGTATTCTCGAGAGATTGAGTCTGCCGATCTCCGCAACAATTCAAATCGATCTTGATAGGGCTGTTTGATATTTTCTGCCTGACTGACGACTGCACAAATATCGACACCTCTTCTGACACACGCATCTGTGAATTGCTCAAGAAGATTTCGTCCTTGATAACCTTGAGTGCGCAACCAATACGGTTGGAATCCTATTGGTCCGTGAGCTGTAAGGTCTACTCTGAGGTGTGTTTTAACCATCTGCGAAATTCTTTCTTTAATTATTTAAAGATTCCGAGGTTACCTTTAAATAGGTCTTTTGAGTGAAGAGTATATGAGCGAGTCAGACAAGAAACCGTCGAGTCTTGGCGAGCAGATTTCTCATGCGGACAAGTACAGACCTCCGCAAAGTATGCCTGTTCCGAGTGAAACTGTGAAGGAAGCAGATAAGATAAAGGGCGAGCTAGAAGATTTCAAGAAGAAACTGATTAAGAAGTTTCCATTTACTATCGCCTTGAGTATTTTACCTGCTGCTTCATTTAAGTGGTTTGAAGAAGAGGAAGGAATAACCGCCGAAGAAGTTGCGCGCAAGCCATTGCATCTCTATATGATTATCCCCGAGGAAGAATACAAAGACATTGCAAAGAAGATTAAGCCAGAAGTTGTTAAGTTAATACAAGAGGGCAAGCACAACGTTTGGGTACATATCAAGACGCCAGTTGATGTATGGAATTACGGCCTTGATAGCAAGTTTGAATTGATTGATGCGGTTGGCTCGAGCTATCCGCTGCATGACAAAGGTTTGCTTGGGGCCCTGCGTGTGGCTAATATCCACAAGACACTTGTGTTACGTAAGTTCGAGAAGTATGTAGCAACGTATGCTGTTGGGGGATCACTTGTTCGTGGCACTGCTGGTAAAGATAGTGACGTTGACACTTTTGTAGTTATTGACGATACAGATGTGAAGAAGATGCCACGTATGCAATTGCTTGAGAAGTTGAGAGGATTCATTTATGATTACATCCGCGAAGCAAGTGCTCTTGCTGGTGTGAAGAACATCTTGAATGTGCAGGTTTACTTGTTGACCGATTTCTGGCAGAGCGTTAAGGATGCGACCCCAGTTATCTTTACTTTTATCCGTGATGGAGTACCTATGCACGATCGAGGAACATTCTTACCATGGAAGTTATTGTTGAAGATGGGTAAGATTAAGCCATCGCCTGAAGCAGTTGACACTTTCATGAAATACGGTGAGCAAAATGATGGGCTTGTCAAGAGACGATTGATGGATGCTATGATCGATATCTATTGGGGAGTTATCACCCCAACGCAGGCGCTTATGATGCTTGCAGGTCAAGCTCCGCCGGTGCCTAAGACCATCGTTGAAGATGTGCGTAAAGAGTTTGTTGAGAAAGAAAAAATTATGTCTCCTGCTGACTTGAAAACCTTGGCTTGGGTCGTTGGATTGTACAAGGATTACGAACATGGAAAACTAAAGGAAATCCCAGGAAATGAAATTGACAAGTTGCTTAAGGCGTCAAAAGAATATGATGAGCATCTGAAAGTTTTGCGCAAGAAGCTTGAAGGGAGATTGGTTGAGCAGACTGTCAAGCAAGTGCATGAAAGTACATTCGGACTGTTGAAGAATATCTTTGGAAACCATAGCGAGGATAAGCTAATTTCTATGTTCCAGAAAGAGATAATCAAGCATGGCAAGTTACCTGAACGCTATGGTCCTGTTTTGAAAGAGATTTCAACTGTGCGTGCACGCTCTAAGAAGATGTCACAAGGAGAAATTGATAGAGTTAGACGAGATGCTGAAGACCTTATGGGCAAACTTGTTGAATATATGCAACGAAAGGACCTTATTAAGAGCGAGAAAGGTGTTCTGAAGATTACTTACAATGATAAGAAAGCGGAACTAGTTCTAACGCATGAAGCAAGCTTCTTGGTTATGGAAGGAAAGATAAAGAAAGTTGGCACTCACTCACTTACAGAATCAAATGCTAATGAATTGGAGAAGGCTATGCATGCAACGCATGACGGTAAAGATACTCATTTGCCCTCCCACGTACTCTCTGTATTGAAGAAGGAGCTGGGCGATTTTACTATTGTCCTTTAAACATCAGTTTTAAAAACCCTTATTTCTACAGCAGACTACATTACTATGAAGGGAATTATCGTACAATTCAGGCGTGGAAGACACCATGTGCATGAGCGACATTACTTGCTTGACCTAGGCGCCACATCACGTGAGGAAGCTAAGAAGTTTGCAGGCAAGCGTGTTCGCTGGAAGAGTCCTGCTGGAACTATTATTGAGGGAACTGTTTCTGATGCCCATGGAAACAAAGGTATTGTGCGTGCGATTTTTGAGCGAGGTTTGCCAGGGCAAGCAGTTACAAATGAAGTTGAAATTGTTGAGGGAGGAAAGAAGTAATGAGCTCTCATGGGGAAGCAATCGTTTATCTTGTAGGATCACTTAGTACCTTGGCTAATCCTCAGCAAATCCCTGTTAGCGGACTTGAAGAGGGAGTGAATTACAGCGCGGTTGCAGCAATTCAAGGCGGTAATGGTGACCCTCAGCCAAGGGCACAATATTTACCTCGCTCACGAGGCCTTATTGGAACTACATTAGGTACTCTTCACCCAGGGGAAGCTCTCTACGTTGCACGTGAAGGAGACAACAAATAATGGCACTACGAAAAGCACTAACATATTCAAAGCGATATGCAAAGCCATACACTCGAGTTTCTAGAGCAAAGGGTAAGGCATACATCAAGGTAGTTCCTAACAATAAAGTAGTCAAGTACCAGATTGGAAATATCAAAGCTTACATCGATGGCAAATACACATATCAACTGGTCATGATTTCTAACGAGCCAATCTTGATTAGAGATACAGCTATTGAAGCTGCACGACAGGTATTGACCAAGCAGCTTGATACCAAGTTGCCTAACGCTTATTACCTTGAAGTAAAAATCCATCCACACCACATGTTGCGTAACAACAAAGCTGCTGCCGGTGCTGGAGCTGACCGTCTTTCTACTGGTATGAGTAGAGCTTTTGGGGTTATTGAAGGCCGAGCGGCTATTGTAAAAGCTGGTGGACCACTCTATGTTGTTTCGTGTGAAAACGAGCAAGCCATCCGCATTGCACGTGAATCCCTAAACCAAGCACGCTCAAAGTTGCCTTGCGCTACACGCATTGTCTTCCAGAAAGCTGCTCCTGTTGCTAAGTAATTAGTTTTAAAAAGTGCCGTCGGTATAAGGCGTTATGTCTGTGAAGGGTGTGAAGAAAGATTCTAAGTACAATATCAATTACTGGTATAATTTCAAAACCTATTTTGGGTTCTTAGGTACACATAAAGAGCTGATTTCCAAGCCAGGCATGTACCGTAAGCTCTGGAATCTCCAGAAGGGCGGTTACATTGTTGATGAGAATAACGATGAAGACTGATGTGGCGAGTATCGGGCCATAAGACCCTTGTAACGCTGAACAAGATTGTCCGCGATGTTTATGGAAGATCCTTTTGCTCTTGAAATTGGTGTGAAAACTTGTGTCTGACCCATTCTTCTGGTAGTATCATCGCGTGATTCGTAGGGGATCTCTATGCGAGCGAAAGGATGAATATGGTCTACCTCACTTGTCAAATCAAATAGATTTCCTGACTTGTGCCCAAGATGTCTTCGCACGATAACCGGAGGCATATCCTTAGAAGTGCCAACCGAATAGGCTAGGGCAGCCCCTTCTGACCGGGGTTGTATATATCGTGTTGCGACCATCTCCCATGGAGTTCCGACAAATTCGCGCGTATACCCGGCAGGGAAGAAGTTTCTGCTAGCCATATATTCCTTTATTTGTTCAAGAGCGTGAGTGATTGCCGCGTACATTCTATCTTTGCTCTCAGATTCTGGAGAAACTGACTTCTCATCTTGTCGCAATACAGCAAAACGAGCGCGATCTTTGTGACTGTTTAATGCCTTCAGCAATTCAGAAGAGAAAATCTCTGGATGAGAAAGTGCCATACCATTGATTTCATAAAATCCCCTTTCCCCTATGAAATAATCCATGACCATGTCAGTCAGAATCTCATATCTACGTCTGTCTTGATTATTCATTCTTCGGTCAAAGATGTTGAATGCAAATGGTAAACGTGGATTAGGCAAATTAGATCTTCCCGAAGTCATAGTTCTATCTCTCGGAAGCAATCCTGCCATGCTGTCTGCTTTTGAAACACGGGTTTGCCCATCTGTAGAGAGTGCAATCTCTAACGCAGCCATATGTGAGCAGACTGCAGTTACAGTTCTCTTTTTGTAACCGTTATATCGCGCATCACCACAGTCACACTCTCCTCTTGAGAATCCTAAGTTAATATCCCGCGACGCAGAAGGGTGGCGAAGAGAGACATCATGATATTTTACTTCGCCTGTATCTGGATCATAGGTTCCTGAGACAACTTCTCCCGTAAATACTTCGCCACGATGTCTTACATTTCTGATTGTTGTTTTTAAAGGGTTGAATGGGTTTCTCATGTAGTTGAGAAGAACTTCCTTGTTCTGACCTACAGCCTCCTTGAATATTCGTTCTGTTTCTCCCTCTGGAAGATGATTCCTCTTAGCCCAATCATTAAGACGAGCTCTTACCTCGCTAGGACGTTCAAGTTTGATTTGAGCCAGTGCGTAAGACATGGGGCTTACAAAGAGGTTATCTCTATCGGGCATGGAAATAATTAACCCATATGTGCGCGGTATGATCTCGCCCGTGTGTCGCTTTTCCTTCGTAGGCATATATAAGCTCCCTTATGCTGATTTATAAAGATTATTTCGCATAATGTTTATTAAGCCAGGAGCGCTAAAACGAGTATGCATGCGCAAGAGGTGATTCAGAGCGAGGCATTTATCAAATGGTTCGCGGAACTTAACAATAAAGATATTGCTGTTGCCGGGGGCAAGGGAGCTTCTTTAGCTGAGATGTATAACCACGGATTTCCTATCCCTCCAGGGTTTATGATTACAGCCCAGGCTTATGCTCATTTTATTACTAAGACTGGATTGACTGAAAAGATAAACGCTATTTTGCATAAGTTGGATATTGAAGATACTGCGCGCTTGCAGGAAGCATCGACTAAAATACGAGCGATTATGGATAATGCTCAGATGCCGAAAGATCTTGAGAGTGCGATTGTTGAGGCGTATGACATTCTTGATGTTGAGCGTGGAGCTATGCAAAATGCAAAGCCAGGAGCCCTTGATATTCTTAAGATGGGACATGAACCTCCATTTGTGGCAGTTAGAAGTAGTGCTACAACAGAAGATCTCGCAGATGCGAGTTTTGCAGGACAGCAAGACTCATTCCTTGCGGTTAAAGGCAAAGTGCAACTAATTCAGAAAGTAAAGCAGTGCTTCTCATCATTGTTTACTGCCCGTGCTATTTACTATCGACAGAAGAAAGGATTTGACCATAGCAAGGCCCTACTTGCTGTTGTTGTACAGAAGATGATTAACTCACAGAAGTCTGGAGTTATCTTCTCAAAAAATCCACTGAAGAATGATAATACTGTTGTATGTGAGGCCGTGTGGGGACTTGGTGAAGGAATTGTTTCTGGAAGAATTCTTCCAGATCATTATGTGATTGGCGTTGAAGATAATGAGATCAAGGAGATTAAAGTTGCTGATAAGAAAGTTGCGATGGTGCGCACCAGTTCTGGTAATGTTGATGAGGTGAAGTTAACTCCCGATAGATCAACACAGCAAGTGCTGACAGGGCATGAGATTAAGCGACTTGCGCAATATGCGCTGGAACTGGAGCAGCATTATGGCAAGCCGCAGGATATTGAATTTGCTATTGATAGGGAGATTTACATCGTGCAGTCGAGACCAATTACAACAAAGGCCAAAGAAACAACGAAGGAACTAAGCGGGAACGTTTTACTTTCCGGTAGCGCTGCTTCTCCAGGGGTAGGCAGCGGTAAGGTGCGCATTGTACATGATTTGAATGAGCTTGATAAGGTTAAGCAGGGAGACGTTCTTGTTACTGAGATGACTAATCCTGACATGGTCGTGAGTATGCAGCGTGCTGCAGGCATTATCACTAACGAAGGCGGTTTAACATCGCATGCAGCTATTGTATCACGTGAAATGGGCATCCCATGCGTGGTTGGAACCAGAACTGCAACTACAACGCTCAAAGATGGTCAAGTTGTGACGGTTGATGGATTTACTGGGCGCATTATCGAAGGACATGCCGAAGAAAAGAAGGTGGAGATCAAAGAGATCGTGCCTACAAAGACAAAGATTAAAGTTATTGTTGATTTGCCTGACTACGCTCCGCGAGCTGCACTCTCTGGCGCTAAGAGCGTCGGGCTTGTGCGCCTTGAAGGCATTATTGCAACGACAGGAAAGCATCCTGTATGGTATATCAAGCACAACAAGTTGCGCGATTATATTGCGTCGCTTTCTGGAGGATTACGCAAGATAGCCAAACCTTTTGAGGAAATATGGGTGCGGTCGTCAGACATCAGAAGCGATGAATATCAGCACCTTGAGGGTGCACCGCAGACTATTGAGTCTAATCCTATGTTAGGAGATCATGGTGCGCGCTTTAGCGTGAGAAATGTAGATCTGCTTTCTGCAGAGTTCCAGGCCATCAAAGAAATAGCTGATGAGTTCCCTGATAAAATTATGGGCATTATGATGCCGCAGATTATCTCTGTTGACGAGGTTGAAGTTGCAAAGAAAGTTGCGCTTGAAGTCGGCATGCCAAGCAATACGAAGATAGGAATCATGGTAGAGACGCCTGCAGCAGTTCAGATTATTGATGATTTCTGTAAGGCAGGCATTAAATTCATCAGCTTTGGTACAAACGATTTAACTCAGTTCACTCTTGCAATAGATAGAAACAATCCTAGCATCCAGAGCTTGTATAATGAAATGCATCCTGCTGTGCTTAACTCTATTTCTTCAGTTATACGTACGTGTAAGAAGTATGGTGTGGAGACAAGCATTTGTGGACAAGCTGGCTCAAGACCGGAGATGGCGAGGTTCTTGGTACAGGAAGGAATCGATAGCATATCATGTAATGCTGATGCTGCACGGCTTGTCTCTGAGAATGTTGCAGTGATCGAGCAATCACGCGGTAAGCAAGTAAGCGTTGAAGAGGATCAAAAGGTTGTAGAGAAAGAGGATCATAAGGAGCATGAACAACCTATGCTAGGCACCACGCCTATGACTCCTCAAATGTCCATGAGTGCCAATATGCGTGATGAGGATCTCATCCTTAAGGCGCTTGAAGGCGCTGATGAATACAATCCCGGCAGCATAGGGCAGAGCGATGTACCTTCGCTCAATGATGCCATCCCTATAGATTCAGAGCATTTCAATATGCTTGAAGAAGACCGCGTTGTCAAGGATTTCTAACTCAATCGGATTACTCATATAGGCACTTAGTAGCCGCTCTCTTATAGGCCAAGTAGTGTTACTCCTTCTACGGAACAACAACAGAAAGATTTAAATACCATTTGTGCAGAGATTTAGTATGACAGAGGATAAAGGTAAGAAGAGTCTCGAAGAATTCAAAGGTCACGTAGAAACTTCTCAAAATATTCAAAGGTCTATGAATGAGGCTCGTGATCCTCATATTGCTGACGACATTAAGAGTAATGCAAGAAAACTAGTTGCTAAAGAAGGTCACGCCTGGTACAGAGAAACCGGAGGTAATCTTCCTGCATTTAACCCAGATGATATTCAACAGTATGCTCTCGCAGAGCAACATGCTAGTGCTTATTCTTCTGTACGTGATAGTCAGGCAAATAACACATTGCGCGGCAATCTTAAACCGATGGTTGATGCTTTGAGCAAAAAGCAACTTGAAACAATTCTAAATGAAGATGAGGGAAAACCTATGATTTCTGTTGCGCAAAGCGCCGGGAAGGATTATGCTGGATGGTTTAAACTATATGTAGAGAATAACGATTTGGCAGGGCTTGTAAGTCGTACTGAATCAGGAAAGTTTACAGAATCGGATGTTGCTCGCATAGAAAACAGAGCTACGAACAAGCGCCTTGAGGCCGTGGCTAAAGCACTAGATAAGAGAGGCGTAAAAGACCCTGTAGTTAAGGCAGGTTCACAGAACCTTGTGCAAGATACGATAAGAGCAGAGTATACCCTCGACAAGAAAGCTTATGCAAATTCCGCCAAATCAATTAAGAGTGATAGCGATAAAGAATTGGCTAATTACGAAAAGGAAAGTAAGAAGGATTTCTACGGGTTCGTAAAAGCTGGATTCGAAAATCTTGCTAAGGATGCTCAAGGATTCAAAGCAGTCAGAGATATTATGTACAAATCCTCAAAGGTAAAAGGATAATTTTATTTTCTATTTTTTGCATCAATCAAATCGTTGATGATGGAAGTCATTTTTTTCATGAATTCTTCTGCACGTGCCTGCCAGAGGTCTACGTCAGTACCCTTTATGCGAGTCACTTGACCGTGAGCGATATTTTTGTAGAGAGCGAATAAATCTCGATACCATGCAACATATTCCATCTTGAGAAGGCCCTTGTCTACAAATGTCTCTTTTAACATTGCTGAAACGTGCTCTGGGGATGGAGGAAGTTGGCCGGCAGTCATAAGGGCTGCTTGTGCTGAATCAACCATTGTCCAATAAACGCCTTCAATCGCGCCCATTTCTGCAATCATACTTCGTGTAAGATGTGCTGGCGCTCGTTGTAATGCTGTGTAAACTGCTTCTGGAGTAGCGTGAATCTTTCCTTGCAATAATAATACCTTCAGAGGTTTGAAGAATCCTCCAATGTCGATAAGAGCTTCACCGTATCTCAAGATGTTTAGAACAACTGGGTCGCCGTACATGAGATCGTGCCACCATGTTGTGAGCTTGACGGTGTTGATATGAAGTTCCTTTGCGAATTGATGTTTTGCAACAAGCTTGCCCAGTTCTTCACGATACCATGCGACAAGTTCGAGATCCCAGTTTATTCCTGCATCATCAACTACGATAATGATGTCAATGTCTGAGTTTGGTTTTGCTGTTTGTTTTGCTTGTGAACCGAATAGAACTATTGCCTTAATGATGTTATCGAATTTCTTCTGGACATCTACTGCAAAATCCATAGCAATGTCACGTTCGTTTCTGAACGAAGGCCGCGGACGTGCAGCCATGTTCTTCGCATTATTATGATGCGCTGCTTTATGTTTATGCTTGTTACTCATCTTGCCTCTTTTTTATCCATTCAAAGTGGTGATTGTTGTTTTTAAACCTACTCCATCGGAGCGCCTGAAAGGCGGTTTCGTGTACCTGCAACCTGGCCCCCAAGCTCGGCTGGAAGTGAAGAGAATCCTGCGCCGTATGTGGAGAAGTTGATGTCTGGTAACATGCGACCATAGCCAGTGAAGTAAGGTGACGTTCCGCCACGTGCAGCGTTCCATGTTGCAGCCATTTTCATAGGATAAATGCCTGACATACCTGACCCGAAGGCTTCGAGCGTTTCTGCGAAGGGTGTAACGTTATTGAAGTTCCTGAACCATGCACCTGTTTCTACAATCTGTTTGATTTTACTGAATTTTTCTCCGAATTGTTTTTTCAGAAGTGCTTCATGCTCCTTGATAGGCACGTTACCCATGCCCATCGGAAGTTCTGTGTGCTCAAGTCCGAAGTTATCTGACAAGTGAATGTGTTTGACAAACGGGGCAACTTTCTCGGTCTGTTTTAGAATATCTTTATCTTGAGCTCCGTGTTTACGCATCATGTTAATGTGACCCACGTCCCAGGTTACTCCGATAAGTTTTTCGGCTTCTTCTCTCGCCTTAGATTCTGACATACCTTCTGCTTTTGCTCGAGCAATGAACTTGTTGTGGGATGCCTCTACGAGAGAGCGTAAATCTTCACCACTGCTTAAGCCCATGCCAACTGGAGGATTTTCGATGCTTATAATCGGAGCATCTCCGCCGAATTTCCTGTAAGCGTCAAAAGCCACATTGCCGAATGTATCTGAGGCCTTGTCAAGAGCAAACTCCTTCAGAGACGTTAGTGTACGAGGAGGAGCGATAGAACGAAGCACGTTGACACCTCGGACAATTTCTTGGCCGAATTTCTCAATTTTTGAAGGATCTTTAATATCCTCGACTATAGGAGCAATCTCTTCCTTGAACCGGTCTAATTTTTTTAAAGTGTCTTGTGCTTGCGCTCGACGTTCATCTATTTTGCTGTTTTTATCACGCTGTGCAGCATCATAAGCTGCATTGTAAAGGTTCCGTAAATCTCCGTAAGCATCCCTAAGATAAATGTCTCCATGAGCTATATCTTGCATTGTCCCGATTAGATCCTTATTGAATCCCTCATTCTGGATTACTTCTTTCATCTTCTTCTCATCACCATCAAGATAGCTCTTGTATATCTTAGCAAGTTTATCTTTATCTATCGGCTCACTTTCTTTCATTTTCTGCATGCCTGCGATGCCAGGAAGATTTGAAAATTCCCTGCCTGATAGAGCCCTGTTAATTACCTCTTGCCCTTGATTTGCATGGAAAGCTACTCCTTGTAATTGCTTAAACCAGCTTTCTTCATTTTGCTTTTCTACCTCCTGATAGGGATTTAGAGTTTCGCCTGTAAGAAAATCTTTCTTTGGGAGACCAATCTGTTGGAAACGTCCATTTCTTTCATCTACTACGAAAACCTCCTTGAGAACTGGCTTGCCATCAACATATTCGTAAGTCTCTGGCTCGGGAAGGCCGTTGCTGGCGTGGAAAGTGACTACGGTGTTTTTGCCGAGGTCTGCTGCCCTATCAACTGCAGAGAACATTTGTCTCTCCACGTGTTTGCGTTGTGATTCTTCCCACCCTTGTCGTGAGACGCCTGTTGGCTCAACAAGGGGACCGTGGAATGTAAGGTCAACACCTGCCAATTTTTTCAGTCTTGCAATTTCCTTGAATTGTTGCCGAGGAATATTATCAATTAGATCCATGGCTGGACCTCCGCCAATGCTGACGCCAGAGACTTCAATCGTTTTTGCGCCTGTGCTAATCTTCTTTGAGACTGCATCTATCTGATTAGCTGTTTGAGGATTAGTTGGAAAACCGAATGCACTTGCAGGAAGATTGTAGCCAACGAATGGACTCATAGATGCAGATTTTTCGTCGTATTGCGGCTGGAGGCCGTAACGTGCACCTTCATAAAAAGTAGGATAGCTCACCATTTTTTACTACTAGCAGTTTATGATATTTATACCTATGTTTCCCACGCGTAACGCTTCTTCTTGCCTTGCGGCTGCTCTCCTGGAGGAGTGTAATATCTTCTGTCTTCTTGGAAAGGGCTTGCCTGTCTCAATGAAGAGTTTTGAGAGATCAGGTCATTCTGTGGAGCAAATGTGCGAGCGTTAGCCACGTTTTCTGGAAGTGTAGCTGTCTGTCTTGTGCGGCCTGTCGTGCGCTGTCCTGCAGCAACCATAGGGTCTTGGTAAGCAATAGTTGATTCGTTCCCTCGTGATGCGCCATAGACAACAGGTCTGCCTGTGGAGGTTTCGCTTACAGGGGGCGTGCGTGCTGAGATTTCTTGTGGAGGTATTGGTCTACCGAGACGGTCAAAGTCAGTTTGAAGTGAGGGTGTTGTAACTCGAGAGGATGTTGAGAAATTTGCAGAAGAACTGTTCACGTCTGCTTCAAGAGCAGATTCATCACGTTTCTTTACTTCACTAATTATTTTTATTTTAGGCTCAATCACCTTGATCTTCACTTTTTTAGCCATGATTATCTATGCCTTCGGAAGATAAATACCTTACGCGATCATGCCGTGAGCCTTCTTGTAGGTTTCGTATGCCAAAAGACCTCGCTCACGGGCCTCGAAGATTGATTGTGTGCGAAGTATTTTCTCATATTCATTATCGGGCCTGATGTTTCCGTTGGCAAGTTTTGCGAGCTTGGCTTTCTTCTTCTCTTCGTCGCTTCTTGTGTCCTTGGGCTTCTTCTCGGAAAAGAAGTTAAACAAAGCTGTGAAAGGGTTGGTGTCTTCCTTCGACTCTTCTTTCTTTTTCTCTTCCCCCTCCCCCTCCTTAGGGTGCTCTTCTGTGACGTCTTTCTCGTTCAGGAATGCTTCGATATCTTTCTCTATAGGGTCGAGACTTTCTTTAGTTGTGCCTCCAACCCACTGGAGCATGCTTCTAAAATCATCTTTAGCCATCTCGTCCTTGAATACTTCCAATTCCTCATCATTGAGACTGAAAGAGTGGAACGTTACTGTTGTGCGCCCGCCGAATGTGTAGCCTTGCCCTGCACGTTGAGGGATGCCTCTGAACTTGAACTCGACAAGGATAACGCCATTATAGCCTCTTTCCTTATGTGCCGCCATGAATGCCCCTGGAAGTATGCCTGCCTTTATGTCGTCTTCAGGATCGTAAGGATTGGTAGCAATAAACGATAGATCAAGGATAATCGTGTTGAATGCTGAGACGAGAGCAGCATCATCAAGACCACCCAATTTTGATTGTTCAAGCTTGCGTGCTGATTCAAGATAGGGCTTGACCCATCGCGCATAAATCTTAAGTGTATTATATTGGCTACGCAGATAGTTCTTCTCTATAGTGTAACGCTTCTCCAATTCGTATTGAGAATGTTCAAGCCACAATTCAAATTCGCTTAAGCGCTGTGTGACAATGCGCTTGACTCTGTCATTTAGGTCAAGGCCACCTTGTTCTGGTTTTGCAGCAGCTTGTGCAGAGCTTTCTGCAGCCATGAAAGCGTCGATAAGAGTTACGTAATCAAACTGCTGGGCCATGGCCTTGATAGCAGTGTTACCACGCTGGATGTCTACGCTATCTAGCCAAATTTGCTTAAGAGATAGAAGTGCGCCCTGTTTTTCTTCCTTTGAGCTATCTTTTTTTGTGTACTTCTTATACGTACCAAGACGGATTTTGAATTGCTTGAGGTCGTATAAAATATTAAGAATAGACTTTAGAACCTGGTTGACTGCCCCTAGCGTCTTCATAGCTTCTTCCTGCATCTTGGTTGCTTTCATTCCCATTTCAGAGAAGTGGGCTGAACCTGGAGATGAAGAGAAGTTGTCGACTAACTTAGTTACTCGACTATATCCGATTTTAGGAATGAAGTCGAGCAGCCAGAAGTAAATAGGTTCGAGACTTTCGGAAGGAGAGTCGTAGCTTAGAATTGTTTTCTGATAAGGTGCACGGTAAGCAGCCATATGGAATGGATCTCCGCGTGAATCTTCTACTTCGAAAATTTCGTCAAATCTAACTATTTTGGCCTTCTCTGCAGCCTTGAGATATCCTCCCTTCTTTGCGGCTGCTTTTACTTCGTCCCGTTTAGAAGGATCACAATACAAGTCCGGGCTAATCGCTGCAACAAGTTGGGCTACATCTACCATCTTTTTCTAAGACCACGACGCTGTCGCTTTATTTAAACGTTCGTATATAGAGGAATTTATATAGAAGCAAGCTTTAGCAGAAGCATGGGAATGGATTTCATCGACCTTACCGATTTGCAAAGGAGAGGGCTGCTTAAGAAGGCGGAAGAACTTGCTCGCATATCAAAGGAAGCTCCTGAAGTTATTGATTTTACTGATGCACGGATGAATGAGGCGCTAGGAAATAGTTCTTCAATGTCTTCTGTCAACCTACCTATGCAGATGCCCATGCATGCGCCTTCACCTGCCCCTGTGTCGGATAGTTCGATGGACTTCCTTTCGAGCTTTGCGCAAGTTGGTGCACAGAACGTTTCCAGTACGCCGTCGCTCCCTACTGAGAATCATGGACATGTTGGAATGCTTGAGCCAAAATTGGACACTATTCTTGCTAAGCTCGAAGATACTATGTTCAAGCTCGAGATGATGAGCTCGCGCATCGCTCAGATTGAAGCGCGATTCAAGGCTTAACGAACGCTTTAAATAAGAGCTATCTTTCTTTGAGTGATGAAAGATTTGCTCAAGGAGATTCTTGCTTATGCATTACAGAATGCTGTTGAACACGGAAAAGCTGATGCTGGACGCGTTTTACCTAAGCTTTTCCAACATGGGCTTGAGAAGAGCGATATTGGAAAGGTCATGCCAGTCATCCAAGAGGCCGTCAAGAAAGTAAACGCTATGAGCGCCAAGGATCGAGAGGAAGCTTTTGCTAAAGTTAATGATATTGTTGTCAAACATGTCGAGAAAGAGAAAGACTTGCCTGACATCGATCTATCTGGTGTGAAGAAAGTTGTGACCCGCATGGCTCCCGAGCCATCAAAGTATGCACATCTTGGACATGCGATGACGTTCTTGATTAATTATGCGTATGCTAAGAAGTACAATGGCTCGTGTTTATTGCGGCTTGAGGATACAAACCCCGAGAAAGCAACAAAGGAATTTGCCGAAGGTATTATTGAAGATGTGAAGGATTATCTGGGAATTCCGCTTAAGAAAGTACGATATGTTTCTGATGATATGTCAAAGCTGATTACCTATGCTGAGAAACTTGTGCGCGCTGGAGAAGCATATATTTGTTTTTGTGATAGAGAAAAGATGCAACAAATGCGCCATGATGGTGTTGAGTGCGAGTGCAGGCAATTCCCTACTAAGATACAATTGGAACGATGGAAAGCTTTTAAGAAAGGAACTTATGAGGTCGGAGGGGCTGTGCTTCGACTTAAAGGAAATATGCAGAGCTTGAATCATGTCATGCGTGACCCTGCATTGTTCAGACGCATGGATGTGAAGCATTATCGCCAGGGAACGAAGTACAAGATATGGCCCCTGTATGATTTTTACAATCCTATTGAAGACCATCTCATGGGCGTGACTTTGATATTGAGAAGTAATGAGTTTGACATGCGTGTTGAATTACAGGATAAACTGAAAGAGTTGCTTGGACTCAAGAAGCAGAAGATTGTACAGTATGGTAGATTTAACGTCGAGGAGTTCACAACCAAAGGACGCGAGATACGTGAGTTGTTTGAGAAGGGCGAGCTTATGGGCTGGGATGATCCGCGGCTTATCACGCTACGTGCACTAAAGAGAAGGGGCATCCAGACAGCTGCACTTTATGAGCTTGTAAAACAGATTGGGCTTGCAAAGCATCCTGTGAATTTACAATTTGACATGATTGCCGCAATCAACCGAAAGATTGTTGATCCTATTGCCGATAGATATTCATTTGTGAAGGATCCTGTGAAACTTGATATTGAAAATAAGCCCGAGGTTACGGCAGCAGAAGTCCCTATCCATCCCGATAAAAAAGAGAAGAAAATGGTGCATGTTAAGGATATTTACATTTCGGGAGAGGACTACAAAAAACTCAAAGGAAAAGAAACGCGATTATTGCACCTTTACAATATTGATGTAAAGGATAAGAACAAGGCCAAATTTACATCTGTGGATGTGAAAGATGTGCCAAAGATTAACTGGGTGAGCGAAGGTTTGAAAGCGCGGGTGTTGATGCCAGACGGAAGCTGGGCAGAAGGGCTTGTTGAGCCACTTGCCAAGCGATTGAAGAAAGATAGCGTTGTACAGTTTGAGCGATTCGGTTTTGTGCGTTATGATGGTACTCAGAAAGGTGTGATGGATTTCTGGTTTGCACACCCGTGATGTTTAAATAGAGAGAGGTATTGGTTGGAAGATGGTGAGTAAAAAAGGGTTGAGCGACATTGTTACGAACGTGCTCATTATTCTTCTTGTGCTTGTTGCTATCGGTATTGTGTGGGCGTTTGTTAGACCGTCTTTGGATAGCATTTCTGGAGTTGAAGGTGCGAGTAATCTTTACAGTGTTGTGCTTTCTATCGATGCGCAGTCTGTCGTTGTAAATAGCGCGCAGTCGACTGTCACGCTCAAAGTTGGGCGCAATGAAAATAGCGCATCACTCGCAGGTATTGAAGTTATTCTTGCAGATGCCAGTGGTGCACAACGGGCGATACGAAACAGAACCGCTATTGGTCCTCTTGAATCGCGCACTATTGTTGTTAGTTATGCAGGTACTGGTCTTGGCGTGCCTACGAGCGTTAGCGTCGCGCCAGTCATTGGATTGAATGGTGAAGAGCGCGTTGGTAGCGTCACTGATATGCGCCAGATCTCTGCACAGGCCCCTGGTCCTGGACAGATATGTACGCCTAATAGTCAGCAGTCATGTACATTCGTTGGGCCTTCAAATAGTTACCCAGGTACACAGACATGTAATGCTGGAGGTACAGCCTGGAATGCATGTGCAACAACATTGAGCTGCGGAGATTCGCAGATTAGCGGGACTGAGACATGCGAGGCTAATGTATGCAAGTATGGCACGTCCGGACAATATCTTGGAGATTTCACTAACGGCGGTAGTTGTTCGACAAGTTGCAGATCTACTCCTGTTAACAGTTGCTGGTGCTATGCAGACCTTACAAATGATGGGGTCCTGGATTCTGCAGATGAAGCAGCTATGACTAATGCCGTTGGTGGTGGAGGTAGCCCTGCAAACGGTGCCGATGTAGATTGTAATCAAGATGGCGGAGCAGACGGCAGCGATGAAGAATGCTTGCGTCAGCTTATAGCGGCTAATCTTTGTCATAACTGATTTTATCGTCGAGTATTAACGAAATGTTTAAATATAGCTTTGGACTTGTGATACTACTATTGGAGAGATAGCTAAAAGGAGGTTGAATTATGAAATTTTCACGAAAGGGTTTGAGTGATATTGTCACCAATGTACTGATTATCCTGTTGGTTCTTGTTGCTATCGGAATTATCTGGGCGTTTGTACGACCAGCTATAACACAAGGCGCAGGCCAGCTTCAGGGTGCAGGGGATTGCCTCACTATTGATGTTGAGCCAGTCTCGTGTAATATCTCTGATAACACAGTTACATTCAAGAGAAACACGGGCGCAGGCGCTATTGCCGGCACCAAGTTTATCATTGAGCAGAACGGTGGAACAGTTACATGTGACGATACAGGAACGACTGGTAAGCCAGGTGAGCTATCAGGATCTACCTCTGACCTTGACACTATAACGCCTGCATGTTCAAATGATCTTGCAAGCGGATCAAAGGTTCAAGTAGCAGCACTTGTTGCATCATCTGATGGAACAGCAAAGAGCTGTAACGCTAACCCTGTAAAAGTAACTTGTGTTGCTTAAACACGTATAGTTTTCTTTTTTTCTTTTTTATTCTCTTCTTTTTATTATTCTTAATTGAGTAGAGGTCTATCCGAGAATAAATTTATCAACTTGGTTTCTATGTTATCCCTATGGATTTTAGATATAACTTGATTCAGAGAGTGTCTAAGAAGATATTCAGAAAGTTCTTCCCCGTCCCTAAATCCCCTTGGACAATAGGAGAAGTTGAAGACATTTGCGCAATCAATTTGGTGCCTCCTGAAAAACTAAGAGGATTCTTTGCGCATTGCATAGGAAGACTTCAGAAGATCAAGGGGCAGCGAATTGGAGATTATCTTGAATTTGGGGTTTTCAATGGTTCTTCAATGAGTAGCATGCATCTGACTGCAAAGAGATTAGGGCTACCTATGCGATTCTTCGGTTTCGATGCGTTTGAAGGATTGCCTGTCGAAGCCGAGAAAGAAGATGATGGTGTTTGGAAGAAAGGATTCTATGCTTGCTCGTTTAAAGACATGAAGGATTGCATTAGAAGAAGAGGGATTGATTCCAAGGAGATTACATGGATAAAGGGATGGTACAATAAGACCCTTACCAAAAGAACTGCTCAAAAACTAGGTTTGAGAAATATAGGCATTGTCTTTATTGACTGCGATACTTACAGCTCTGCAAAGGCAGTGCTTGATTTTATAGGCCCACTGCTCAAAGAAGAAGCAATTCTATGTTTTGATGATTGGAAATTAAATGATTTAGATATAAAGGGGATGGGAGAGTATAAGGCGTTTAACGAGTTTCTAGACAATAATCCTCACCTTGAAGCGAAAGAAATAAAGTCTTATAACAGAAAGTCAAAGTCATTTATCGTGAGAGTAGTAAAATTAGAATTTACTTCTTAGATTTCTTCGAGACTGCCTTAGTTTTTGTTGCTTTCTCTGCTGCTTCTTGCTTCTCGAGTTCGACTTCTTCTTTCTGAAGAGCCTGCTTGAGTTGGTCGAGCTGTTCGATCTTCTTGTCAATGTCTGCCTTGGTCGGTTTTGATTGTTGAGTGGCTTCTGCTGGTGTGGCGCCCTTGAGTCCTGGAACTCTCTTCATGTATTCCATGATTGATGCTCGATCCATCTTAAGGATTGTTTGTGATGCGTCATCCACATGAACTCTCAAAATGTCCATACCTGAGAGAATACAATTAACGTTCCAGACCTTGCTGCCTTTTTGATTCTGGACGACTGCGATCATTTTCTTGATAGATTGGGTGATGCTTCGGTTCTTCATTTCATCTAGAATAATTCCCTGTAGAGCATCCAGATCGATGTTTGTCTTCATGTCCATCGCCTCTGGAGTGCGCTTGTCCATAGCGTTCATTATTTGCATCTGGACGGCCTTATCTAGCGTGAATGCTGCGAATTTCTTTTTGGAAGGAACGTAATAGTCAATCTGATGGATGTTTGCGCCGGTCTCAAAGTCTATTACAAAGAAACCTGCAACAAGAAACGCGTCCTTGAATTTCTCTTGGAAATCTTTGTAAACAGGAGAAGATTGTAGCTTAGTTACGTATGGTTGGATTTTCATGCTCTTTTATAGATGAGAGGAGTTTCAATTCCTTATAAAGATTTTGATGATTAACCAAGCTCTTTCTTCAATTGCTCGATAAATGTAGATGGCTTTATGTTGAACTTAGGCTTTTCGCCTCTTGCTCTTACGGCAAGCGTCTTGCTTTCTTCTTCCTTATCACCGATTACTAGGATATAGTTAATCTTTAGGAGTTCGGCGTCGCGGACTTTTGCTTGCACAGTATCATTTCTCAAGTCCGTGTCTATTTTTAGGCCAGGCATTGCTTCCTTTAGTTCCTTGTAGAGTTTTTCACATGTTTTTGTGTTCCTGTCGGTGAAGTTGATTATTCTTACTTGGCGAGGTGAGAGCCAAAGAGGGAGATTGCCATTTAGGTGCTCTAGAACTATACCTATGAATCGTTCCATTGAACCGAAGAGAGCCCTGTGGATGACCAGAGGAGTGTGCTCTTTACCGTCCGAACCGACGTATTTGCATTCAAAGCGTGCCGGGATTTGGCTGTCGAGCTGGATAGTGCCGCATTGCCAGCTTCTTCCGAGAGAGTCCTTGATATGTAGATCGATCTTTGGACCGTAAAACGCGCCATCGCCCTTGTTAATCTTGTAATTCATCTTAGCCTTCTTCAGAGCTGATTCTAAAGCGTTCTCAGCGTGATCCCACTGTTCGATTGTCCCGAGGAATTTTTCTGGGCGGGTTGAAAGCTCGAGGCGATACTCGAAATTGAAGAGCTTCTTGTAATAGAAGTCTATGAGTTCTAGAAGGCCTTTTATTTGAGATTCGATTTGATCTTCTGTGCAAAATATGTGCGTATCGTCCTGTGTGAATCTTATTACTCTGAACAATCCTGCCAGCACACCTGATAGTTCTTGTCTGTGAACTATACCAAACTCTGAAAACTTTAGAGGGAGATCTTTGTAACTTCTTGATTTTGTCTTGTAGACAAGCATTGCACCAGGACAGTTCATTGGCTTCACGCCCATGGGGCGATCTTCGTACGATGTGAGGAACATATTGTCTTTGTAATGATTCCAGTGTCCAGAGACTTTCCATAGTGCTGTGTTGAGAATCTGAGGAGTAGCTATTTCTTCATATCCTCGTTCGTCCTGCATCTTTCTAGCCAGCTCAACAAGCTTGTTGTAGATATGTAAACCTGCAGGGTGCCAGAATACCGCTCCTGGAGAGACTTCATTGAAGCCAAATAGCTCTAAACGCTGGCCCAAGATTCTATGGTCGTTGTCCTTGAGCTTAGAAGTGTCGAGCTTTGTAGCATTCATCTCGTTCAGGAGTTTCCTTATGTTATCAGAATCCATAACTTCTTCAGAGACTTTCATTTTGACGCTTGGAGAACCCTCTTTGGTGCTGCCAAAAGAGCGGCTTAGTTCTGCAAGAGGGTGACCCTTACACTTTAGCTCGAATATCTTGTAGTAACCAAATGGTGCCCTTGTTACCTTGTAGTCTTTACTCAATATAGCTTCTGACTTCTTGAGCATCTCGAGTGCTAGTGTTGGCTTTGCTAGGTTTGAGGAAAGATGGGCGTAAGGGTAAACAACGATATTGTTTGTTTTTACTTCAGAAGCTATTTTCTTAACAGAAGCAATCATCTCATTTAACTCGCTGTCTGTATCGCCCTGTTCAACAGATGTCCAGATTACTAGGCAGTCCTTGACTGTATGTTCGCGCATGTCTTCATCGCTTGGGGCGTCCTTGAAGGCCTTCTTGTTGGCCTTGAATGTGATATAATCGCAATGGAGAGTTAAGATTTTCATGAATGAGAGATGAAAATCCTGTATAAAAAGATTTGTAGAGCAATTTTGTCAGGCTCTATCTGCTACAATTACTCTTACGTGAAGGTTGCTCCCGTCCTTCCTTATCTCAAGAAGATCGGCCCTTTTAGATTTAGGGTCCTGAAAGATGATACTGTTTCTCTGAGGAGGCGTATATCCAAGAGCCTGCATGTAGTAGTTGACTGCACAGTAGCCTACCCTTCCTGAAGGTAGGTGTTGATTTAAATGAACAATAAAAGATTCTCTAACTTTCTCCCCTGATGCAGAATCCTTAGGCTCGAGTGTGCTATCGCTTGTCTGGATATGTAATTCGCGTTCTAGGTAGCTCCGGAGAGTGTTTTCTATCACCTAAAAGATAAGGTTGGCTAGTATTATTAGTTTGCTATCGACCTAAAAATGAGGGAGAATTACATTAGACTCTTTGCGAGAGATGCTGTGAAATGTGTCCTCATGGCCCATTTCTCTAGAAGCAAGATACATACCTTGCTGCTCACAATAACCCATAAACAAGTCATTTCCAGAGGCTTCTATGACACTCCTTGCAAAATCTCTGTCAAGGTAACCTCTATTCTGAATAGATTTTCTTGTAGCCCTATAAGCACGGTATGTTTTAACACCAAATCCTGTATCCTTGAGGGCCAGAATACCTCCGAATCCCAATGCTCCTGCAATCAAATAATTCCAAGGAGCATCTTGAACTTCTCTTGGAGAAGAGAGTTGTGAAACTTCTGTTTCTTGGATGTTTCTCCCTTCTTTTGGCGACGCGGCTAGACTGCCTGCAGTTATAAGAGCCAAGCCAGCCAGAGCGTTGATACGGTTACCTACGAGTGCAATTGCGATGGATTTCAGTACATCTTTCATAAGCGAAAAAAACTTGCATTATTTTTAAACCTTATTATGTTACTCCTAAAATGGGGCAACAATACAAAGGTTTAAATATTGAGATTTTGGGGAATTAATATGATGAAAAGAGACCTTATCTTAAGACACACGGGCTATGAACTGCCTGCTGCACCGGAAGGTATCGTTAAAGGTGTTGCTTCTTTATTGCCTTCTTATAGCGGAGTTATCCATAAGGGAGAGTTTTACAGAGGAGGGGTTTCTTTTGAGTTGAATCCTCGTGTAATTATGGTTGGAGATTATGAAGCGCGCGAGCCGAGCGAGGAAGACACTTTCGCTGTGCGCAGGGCTATCCACGAGTTGCTTGGTGCGAATCCTAGAGGCCATGTACTCGACTTTCAGGATGGCACGAAGCTTGACGCGATGCGCCATGAACTTGGAATGCTGATTGCATTGCCACATGAAAGCGATGTACTTCCAAAGAAACTAAGGAGAGCAGCATAATGAGAGACAGAACATTGCGAAACGGCGTTCTACTTAGTCTGCCGGTTAGCGCTGCTCTTTGGGTCGGAGGATGTTGGAATGATCCAGAGATGCCTGAAGAAGTGGAACAATATGTACCTTCTTTAGAATTGAGAGAAGTGCAACCTGCTCCCCATGTGGAACAGAAAGCTGTCTCTTCTTTTGATTATCCTAGGCTAGTGAAAGATATTAAACGCCATGAAGACGTCAGGGAAATATCTTATGATGATGGTGAAGGCGTTAGGACAGTAGGCGCTGGATTTAATCTTGAGCGTGAGGATGCACGACAAAAGATTGAGAAACTTGGATTGGATTATAATGCTGTTTTCAGAGGGACTCAAAAGCTTGAACTATCACAAATTGAAAAACTCCTTGCTGACGATATCGAGATGGCATTATCTGATGCCAAGAGTTATGTCGGTACTAAAGATTGGCAAGAGCTTGATGGAGGAGCGCAAGAAATTATCACAAATATGTCCTACAATCTTGGAAAGACAAAATTATCTAAGTTTGTCAAGCTACGCCGAGCTCTGATAAATGAAGACTATGTAAGTGCTGCCCGGGAGATGAAAGACTCAAGGTGGTACAACCAAGTTGGCAATCGTGGACGTGAACTTGTTGAAAGAATGTCAAATATCAAAAAGCAGAATTAGACCTTATAGATAAACTTGCTTATCTGCTTTTCCGCGAGTTTTCGTTTCTTCTGATGTTCTTTTAGGAAGGAATTTATTTTTTCTATGACTATTGATTTGAGTTCTCCAGATAGAAGCTTGCCAGAGCGGTAATCGTGCTCTATCTTTGCTAATTTCTTGTCATCTTCCTCCAGAAGCATGCGAAGGTATTGGAATGAGATATCGACATCAGGGTTGCCGCCATACTTTCGGTGCTCTTCCAGGGTGTCTTTTCCGCCCGAGAATGCGTATTTGTTGATTTTCTTCCTTACCATCTCTGGGGTGTCGGTTGTGTAAATGGCAGTCTCTTCTTTTGATGAGGACATCTTTCCATCAATGCCTGCTAAAGGTGGGAGGAATGAGCATTGTATTGACGCTGGTTTGTAATGGCCAAGCTTTGGAAGAATATCTCTCGTAAGTCTGAAGTGTGGATCTTGGTCGACTGCATGAGGGATAAGGCAAGGAATGTTCTTCTTTGCAATAACAGAAGGCAAAAATGCAGGGACTGCCTGCATGGCCGTGTAAAAGATGGATCCTATGTTTGCGCTATCGGTAAGGCCGAATGAGGATTTGACCATAGAGAAGGTTATTTTCTTTGCAACTTTACAAGCAGGTTTGTATAACAGGTTTGCGTGTTGCGTGTCAACGATAAAATGAGTCTTCTTTGGATCAAAGCCAAGAGCTATGATGTCAAGCATGTTGTCTTTTAGATAGGCGTGAGTGTCATTGAATGATAGCTCTTGCTTGAAAAGGAACTTCTCTTCATCTGGGAATTGGAACCACAGCTCTGCTCCTGTCTGGTCTTGAAGCCATTTGGTGAATATCCAGGGCATTAGGTGACCAAGATGTATCTTGCCTGAAGGTGAGCGTCCTGTGTAGAGATAGAACTTGTTGCCTTTTTCATATTCTGAAAGAAGCCATGCGAGATCGCGGTGGGCGAAAAAGACCTTTCTGCGAAGCATGAAATGGCCCTCCTTGGTGATTTTCTCTAGTTTTTTCTGAACTTCGGGCGTTATTTTCTCCACGCCAAACTTCTGTATAAGATCCTCATAGTTAACTTTTCCATCTACCGACCATGGTGTGACTGAGAAATCCCCTTTTTCCATGCTTGCCTTAGGGCGTGCAGCTTTATAAAAATATGTCAGGAATGATACGATATACTGACGACATATTTATATAGAATTTGTCCGTGTGGTGCATATGAAAAGCTTGGTGATTTTAGTGGTTGCTCTTGTTCTACTTAGTGCTAGCGTTTCTGCGAGCATGATAATATCACATGGTGAAAGCGTTTACAATTTAGAAGATACTCTGACTCTTAATGTGCATGTGCAGGCAGATGAAAACACAAATGGTTTTCTCTCGGTCGCATTGCATTGTGGCCAAGGAAATGTTGAGCTTTATCGTTCACCCTTGAGTTTGAGTGCAGGTGCTTCGCGTGATGTTAACTTAGATATTGTTCTTACTCGTTCTATCGTCAGTCAGCTTTCTGGAGATTGCACGCTTCGCGGAGATTATGGTGGCGATCATGTTGAGACAAGTACATTCCAAATTCATAAGACAATTACCTTGAGACTTGAAGCTATTGATTCTCCACTTGAGCCAGGACAAAATGTCTTTATCCGAGGAACTGCAATCAAAGCAAACGGAGACAACCCTCGTGGAACCATTAGCGCGAGCAATGATGCTCTCAAGTTGAGATATACAGGAGCTACTGTGAATGGGACCTTTAGCCTAAACTTTACCATCCCAAATTCAGTTCCTGCTGGAAGACATGTAATTATCTTGCAGGCAAGTGAACGAAGTAGCGACGGTGAATTGACCAATGAAGGCACTCTTGAAACAACCCTGATTGTGAAGAGCGTGCTACGATCGATTGATGTTGCTCTTAGTGAGACTGAAAGCATGACTCCTAATGCAACAATTGTTTACCAAGTTGATGCTTACGATCAAAGCGGCGAACGCAGATCAGATGATGCGCGCGTTATTGTTTCTCAGCCAGATGGAGAAAGTTTTGCAGAGCAACTTGTGCACACAGGACAAAGTTTATCATTTGTTCTTCCACAATATGCACAACCTGGCTATTGGAAGATTGAGGCTGTGATCGGCGATGTTGATAACCGCAGATTGTTCTATGTTGATGAATATGAACATGCTTCCTTTGATATCACTAACGCTACGCTAACTGTAACTAATACGGGAAATGTGCCTTATCGCAAGAGTGTTGAAATTATCATTGGAGACTATCGTGAATTGATGGATGTTGAACTTCCTGTTGGTGGAATGAAGCGATACACCTTGCGTGCACCAGACAATACTTATTCAGTTAAAGTTTATGATGGTGTTGAGGATTTCTTTGCTTCAAATGTCGCTCTTACAGGACGCGCTATTGGTATCGGCGAGATAGGAGCTGTAAGCGGAACACTGAAGAATCTTTGGTGGGTTGCTATTCTTGCAGTTGCGGGTCTTGCTGTTGCAACTAACGTTTACTTGCGATATAGATCTCCTTCACAACGTATAGTTGAGCCATTGCCCTTGAGTGCTACTAAGTTCCGCTCGCTTCCTTCCAAGACGACTATGGATGGTGCAAAGGAACAGGCAATTGGAGTGGCCATCAGACTTGAAGGAGCACATGGAGAAGAGGCCATTACCCCTCTCCTAACTGATGCACAGAAGAAAGGTGCTCGCGTTTACACGCATGGCGAGCACCATGTAGTCCTTTTCAGCCCACGACTAACACGGAGTGTGAATCCTGAGATGCTAGCTATACGATTGGCTAAAGATGCAGAACAAGCATTAACGCAGCATAATCAGAAGTCTAAGCAAAAGGCAAAATTTGGTGTCGGAGCTGCACGCGGAGAGATAATTAGTGAGATGAAGAACGGAGAGTTCTCGTTTACTGCTACAACATCATTCATTCCATCTGCTAAGCGGCTTGCAAGCTCATCTGATGCGCAGACACTTGTCTCGCACGAACTTTACACAATGATTATGAATAATGTGAAAGCAGAGAAAGCTAGAAGTGTGGATGCCTGGAGAGTTCTTTCTCTTAAGGACAGAGGATCACATGAAGGATTTATATCCGGTTTCCTTAAGAGACAAGAATAATAGTCTATTTAAAGGAGTTTAAAGATAGAGTGTCATGAAGAGGGCTGGATTGAGTTCTATTGTAACAGGCATGCTTGTTATGCTTATAGGCGTGATTCTTGTTACTACTTTAGCTTTTGTTTTATTTCCGTTTCTTAAGAAATCTACCGAATCTGCTCCGACTAACGAGTGTCTAAGCGTGCAGTTATTAGCTACCGAATGCGTCAGCAATGATACGGCTACTTCGTTGCGTGTTACTCGAAGAAGTGGTTCAGGCAACCTAACAGGAATTGGTTTTGTTTTTAATAATCAATCAACAAGTAGGACGATTGAAAGAGAGGTTGCATCTTTTGATGAGTTCGAAAGCGAGAGATTTATCTTTTCTAGCAATGAGATTACCGGTCCAGATAGCGTTGATCTTGCACCTATACTTGATCCTAGAAGAATCTGCTCCCCTTACCATGTTCCAGTGGCATGTTCTTCAACTACAGGAGAAATTCAGACATCACAGACATGCCAGTTTTTGACAAGTGATTGGCTTAGTGGAACAAACCCAGTACCTTCCATTGTAGCACTTGGAGATAATATCACCCTTACTCTTAATACTATAAATTGTATTGGAAGCGATGTGCAGTTTAATATCGAAAGACATGAAGGGGCTGTGTGGGCCCCAGTTTCCTCTGCCCTTGGATCTGTAAGTAGCAATACCTATTTCTTCAACTGGAGTGCTAGCCCTGTTGGAGAGTATAGATTTATTGCGACTTCAGTCGCAAACAGCTCGATAAGCCTTACAAGTCGTGCTATAACAATTTCCGTACTGACAAGCATTGCGTGTTCAAATGGTATCGACGACGATGGAGATGGGCGCGTTGATGGAAATGACAGGGGATGCTTAAGCAGTTCGGAGGTCTATATTCCTTCAGATAGCTCTGAACAAGATCCTGCGCTATGTGGATATTTGTGGAACGTTGTTGGTTCTAGTTCAGGACAGATACCAATAGAAAATTACCCTTCCATACAAAGCTCAGGATTGTTTAAGACTAAAATACTGAACCAAGGATATTTCGGAACATATCCATACTACGTTGGGAATACCGAGTACAATGGGGGCATTCCTCAAAGAGTCAACATAACTGAACATTTACGCATTGCCCAACAGCATCTGGCAAGTGAAGTTCCAGATCCAAATTGGACAGGATACATTATAATTGACTATGAATCCTGGCACCCCCTATGGGAATGGAACTATGTTTGGCAGAATTGGAAGTATATCAACGAATCTATTGATTATTATCTTGCAAACCACAACACGGCAGGCATGACCTACCCTCAGATTGAGGCTGCTGCTGGAGCCGAGTTCAATAATGCGACAATTCTACTGTGGAACGAGACTATCAACATGGGCAAGCGCCTTAGGCCTAGAGCAGTTTGGGGCTATTATGGGTACCCTATTGTCCCACACTATAACGCTGCAACCCCTGTTTGTCCTCAGTTGCCGGGAGACCCCACTATAGGCCTCAATGCTTGTAGAAGAGGTTTGAATAATCAACTTGATTGGCTTACTAGAGCTTCGGATGCACTTTATCCAGAAATATATCAGCAACTATGGGTCAATTCAAGTTTGTCAGGTAGTGCTTGGTGGCCTGGAGAAATACAGGTTGGAGATAACATCGCAATAGTAGGCACAGTTGTCAACGAATCTATACGTGTGTCAAACAGAGTAGGCGGTAGAACTGTTGCGCCTTACATAGCCCTTACATTCATAAGTGCAAACTTCCCAGGGAATCACGATTCGCAATTAATCCGTAATAGTTACAATATTAATCACAGTTATTATTATCCATTCGATCTTGGAGTTGACGGCCTTGTTATCTGGAATAGCGTTACAGACTCTGCTACTGCTGCAGAATACACAGAGTATCTCCAGGATGTTGCTGGACCAGTAACACAATACGGCGTAGATAACTATTGCTGAAAAACATAAATTGCCAGATTGATTACATTTGCCATAGTTTAGTTCAAGAAAATGGCTCTGTGTCTACTAATTTTAATTCAGTCGTTAGGCTGTGTCTCGATAAGTTACATTGATTCTATACGCTTGATTCTTTCATCAATTGGAGGATGAGTGGCAAAGAGATTAGTGAACTTCTGTTTGAATGGGTCTGAGATGAAGAGAGGAGCTACTGCGTGGCTGAACTTTTGAGTCTCTTGTTTTGGTATGTGTTCTGCCTTGATTTTTCTTAGTGCACCTGCAAGTCCTGAAGGGTATCGTGTTAGCTTAACGCCTGTGGCGTCTGCTAGATATTCTCTTCTTCGAGAGATGGCAAGTGAGACAATCCGGGCCGCAATAGGTGCAAGTATGGCGAATAAAAGACCTACTACAATCAAGATTATTCCTGTACGGTTGTCTCGGTTATCGGATAGCCATAAGCTTCTTAAGAATAACTCTGAAACAATTGAGATAAGTCCAATCATGACTGCTGTCAAAGTCATGAAACGGATATCGAAGTTGGCTATATGCGCCATTTCATGTGCGATGACACCTTCTAGCTCATGCTTGCTTAGCTTCTCGAGAGCGCCAGTGGTGACGCAGATGACTGCATGTTGTGGATCGCGGCCTGAGGCGAATGCGTTGATCTCAGAGGAATTCATGACGAATAGGCGAGGCATTGGCAACCCTGAAGCGATAGCCATATTCTCCGCTGCGTGAAAGAATGCCCTGTGTTGTGTTGAGGAGGCCGGCTTAGCGTTTACTGAAGCAAGGGCTATTTTGTCCGAGTTATAGTAGCTGATGATTGTATAGCTAAGCGAGAAGATAATTGAGATTATCATAATGATGAAGAAATAGGAAGGGTCGAATAGTTGGGCGATGACATAGCCCAGAACGATGAAGAAAACAACAATAACTGCCATGAGCACAGCTGATTTGGTCTTGTTACGGGAGATTTGATCTTCAAAAGAAAGGCGTTCTACCATATGCAGGAAAGATGCTTGCAGTTTATAAGTTATATGAAAGAACTAGTTACGATGGACTGCCTTGATTGCTGCAAGGGAATTATCTATAACACTATCAAATAGCTTGCCGCGAGAGGATTCCAACTCTTGCGCTGAAAACCAGCGCAATTCTTCATTTTCGTCTGTCTCTTTTTTGTCATTCCATTTTGTGCACCTACCGAAGAAAACGATATTGATATGGTGGCCATGATGATGGACTTTTTCAATCTGGATGTGATATGGCTTTATGACTCGCATTTGTCCGCGGTGATAAATCTCTGGAAGGCTAGCGAACTCAAATGAGAACCCTGTTTCCTCTGCAACCTCTCTAATTACAGCTTCCTCCGGAGTTTCACCTATCTCTATGTGGCCTCCGATTGGAATCCATGTTTTCATGTTCTTATTCATTGAAAGAAGAACTTTGCCATCGGGCCTTATGAGATAGATTGTTGTAATCCAGCATTTATCTTTCCAATTTATTTCTCCCATTGTCAAAAAAGATAATCCAACTTTATATTAATTTAGATATCAGAAGCTAACCTTAGGTACTTTCTTCTCTTCTGCAGGGATCTGCAAGAAGGCCTTTTCACTGTGGCCGTACATCTTAGCAAATACTGTGCCTGGGAAAGTCTCCACGCTATTGTTGTAGCTTAGGATTGAGTCGTTGTAAGACTGTCGCGCGTAGGCGATTTTATCCTCGATAGCTGAAAGCTCTTGCTGGAGCTGGATGAAGTTCTCGTTTGCCTTAAGCTGAGGATAGTTTTCTGCCACTGCAAGAAGGGAACCCATAGCTGCACCGAGTTTGGCCCCTGCCTGAGCACGCTTTTCAAAGCTGCTTGCGCCCATGACGCTTGCGCGTGCTTTGGTAACTTCAGTCATGATTGATTTCTCGTGTTTAGCGTAACCCTTGACTGTCTCGATAAGATTTGGTACAAGGTCTGCTCGCTTCTTGAGTTGGACATCTATTTGAGATAGAGAATTGTCGATGCGGTTTGATAACGTAACAAAACGGTTGAAGTAATAGATGAAAACTATTGCAATGATAACAACAATGCCGATAAGAGCCCATAGCCAGAGTGTCATACGCTATCTTGCGTGACGGATTATATAAAGGTTGTGAA
>CAYRXU010000005.1:0-8140 GCA_964428325.1 Candidatus Woesearchaeota archaeon | reverse complement strand
AAGAGAAACGGTTATAAGTGAAGCTGCGCTTAGTTGGTGATGGAACCACGAGTCAGGGTAATGTTTACTGCAGGAGTTGTATTAGCTTTGATTGTGGGATTCTATCTGTTTAGTGATTGGTTCTCCAAAGCGACAGGGTATGTACTTGGAGAAGACCAGAAGGCGGCTTTTGCTCATTGTCTCAAGGACAATGGAGGAGTGCTATATGAAACGGCTGATTGTGCTGATTGTGAAAAGCAGAGGAGTATTCTTGGAGAAGGGGCTTATCAGGTTGTGCCTCGTATAACTTGCGGCGCTAACAAATGTCAGGGATTGAGAAGTGTGCCAGCATGGGAAATTGAAGGTAATCTGTATTACGGAATAAAAACTTACAAAGAACTTGATGAACTGTCAAATAGCTGTGCAATTATCGCTTCTTCCGATTAAACCAGAATCTCGCTAATCTTATTCCACTGTAAAGTGCCGCACTCAATGTACCAAGAGCCAAGTCCATCATGGTATCATCGTTTCTGTCCAAGATGATGTCGAACTTTTGACTACCGTCCTGGTTCCAAAGAAATACTCCTTGAAGCTTAAGGTCGAATAGAAGGTCTAGAGCATATTCTCCCAGCTCGAATAATGCTAGCGAGCCAACTATTACAAAGAAGGTGAAGACAAGGTCCCAGCGTCTGCTTAGCTTGAGGCGTGCAATCAGGAAGAAAATGATAGACGCGTAAAGAAAAGGTAAGACAAAGTGGAGTATCTTGTCAAAGCTAGGATAAATGAAATAGAGAGGGCTGAGCATAAAACCAGTTATGGAAATGATGAAGATGAATAGATAATGATGAAACATGAATCTGATGTTGAAGTAATGGTCAACAGCGTAGAAGAAAGCGATGAGAGACATCGCTGAAAGTGTACGGATAAGGAATGACGTGTTCTTGAAAGTGTAAAGCGCTATAAGGAGGGCTAGGAAGAGACCTACTACTAACCACCTTTTTTTCTCGAAGCTAAGATGCATAATTGCCCTAAGAAACAAGTTTATTTAAGCCTGACGTCGGACTTATATATCAGAAAATAGTAAATAGAATATGAAATCCTATTATTTCGATGCTGCCGCTTCAACATCTGTGAGCAAGCATGTTGCTAAATCGATGGAACTCTATCTCACAACCCACTATGCTAATCCTAATTCGTTCCATACCGAGGGAGAAAAAGCGCGCGCGGTGCTTGAGGAAGCACGAAAAGAGATTGCTCGCGAGATAAACGCAAAGCCCCATGAGATTTATTTTACATCCGGAACTACTGAAGCAAACAATTGGGCGCTCTTTGGGGTAAAGAATAAGAGCATCGCTGTTTCTGCAGTTGAACATGCGTCGGTCACGGAATGTGCTATGCAGTTGCGTAAAGAGGGAAAACAAGTGAAGATTATTCCAGTAAATAGTGAGGGAATTGTTGAAATGGATAGTGTGAAGAAAATTGTGCGGAATGTTGCACTTGCTTCTGTGATGCATGCAAATAACGTCATTGGGAGTGTGCAGGATATCGCATCAATCGGAAAAATATGTAGAGAGCATGGTACGCTCTTCCACACTGATGCTGCGCAGACTTTTGGAAAGTTGAAGATCGATGTGAAAGCCATGAATATTGATTTGCTTTCCGCGGGAGCGCATAAACTCGGAGGACCCAAGGGAATTGGTTTTCTGTATGTTAGAGAAGGTGTTGAGATCAAACCGCTTATTTTTGGAGGAGGGCAAGAGAGAGGCATGCGTGGCGGCACAGAAAATGTTGCGGGAGCAGTTGGGTTTGCCGCAGCACTTTATGAAATGAGGAAGACGAGTAAGAAGAGCGTGGAAGATTTGAGAGATTATGTCATTGCAGAGATTGAAAGAATGGGAGGAGTTATTAATGGGGCAAAAAAGCAAAGATTGTATAATAATGTACATGCTTCTTTCAATAGGGTTGATGCCGGGGCACTTGCTGCGTTTTTATCACAACGAGGGCTGTATGTATCAACTGGAAGCGCGTGTGATTCGCGTAAGGAGAAAGAAGACCATGTTTTGCAGGCCATAGGGCTCGATAAAAAAAAGAGCGAAGGATCGATACGCATTACACTGCCGTCCGATGCGAGTAAGAAAGGATGTGATGTGCTTTTGAAGGCTCTTGAGAAAGGAATACGAGTTCTAAGAAGATAATAAATCACAAGAAACTATTTAAGGTGCCCAAAGGAGAAAAACACTATGATAGCACTTGTAACCGGAGCCACAGGATTTATCGGATCGAATCTCATCAAGAGATTACTTCAGGACGGCCACACAGTTATTGCACTTGGCGCCTCAGGTGAGCAAACTTTACCAGATCATCCGCGACTCGTCTTTCGGGGAACACCTTTCTATGAGGTTGATTGGAAAGAAGTACGAGATGTTGAAGCAGTATTTCATCAGGCAGCTATTACTGATACGCGTGTGCAAGATAGAGAACTAATGATGAGAATTAATAGAGACGAGGCGGCGAAATTTATCAATGAGGCACTGACGAATACAAATGCCAGAGTCGTATACGCCTCTTCGTGCGCCGTGTATGGAAAGAGTCCAGCCCCTTTTGTCGAGGGTCAAGGTGAATCTCCAGTTAATGTGTATGGTGAATCGAAGTTGGAGTTGGATGAAGCAATCAGAGGGATAATGCGGAGAGGATGCTCGCGAGTTGTCGGACTTCGCTACAGCAATGTGTTCGGACCGGGGGAGAGCCATAAGGGAGCGATGGCCAGCATGGTTTACCAAGTAGCACAGCAACTCAAAGAAGGACATAACCCAAGAATATTTCAGCGAGGAGAGCAGCAGAGAGACTTTATTTACATCGATGATGTTGTCGAAGCCAATTTACGCGCGGCCGAAACAAAGAGAAGTGATATCGTTAATTGTGGAAGTGGCCGAGCCAACACCTTTAACGATATGGTGGCGCATGTGCAGAGAGTAATGGGCACGCAAAGAGTTATCGATTACCTGCCAGTTAATCCTCATTCGCCTCGATTCCAAACACACACAGAATGCGATATGACTCGCGCTGAAAAAGCAATCGGATTCAAGCCAAGATATACCTTAGAGGAAGGGGTTTCGAAGTATCATGCAAGTGGCGCGCTCACAGTAGCTTAGAATTTCTTAGATTGCCTGTAACTGCTCTTCATCCATGGCGACGTACGCAATTTCATTTCCATCGTCGTCGGAAATACGTACGTGATATCTTCCATTTGGAAGAAGAATGTTTATCGTGCCTTTCATCCCTTTTGTGATTGCAATAGGAGGATCTGCATAGGGCTCGACATCATCTTCGTTCGGAGTTGCGAGAAGTTTAACAGGTTGATGGCGTTTGAATTTTGTGTTCATGTTACTTCTTTTTCTTCGCCTTATTTGTCGAAGATAAATTCAGCTTTGAGAATAAGAATATGTAGACGATTTCTAATACTCCCATTGTGTGGATTAAGAAGAATAGAATGAACCAGATAATATGTCCCTTACGAGCAGATTTCCACCACGCGACACCTTTCCAGGCTAGAGTCCATAGCAAGACAAGGACAATTGCCCAGATTGGAAGGCCTGCTTCTGCAGCGATATCAGTCAAAGCAATACTCATTATCTCTTGAAAGTAGATTTCTTTATATAACTATGTTGCCAGTAAAGTTCCGATTAATGAAAAAAAATTTTGAAAAAACAATTTTTCTTTATAAAGAAAACAATCTGTGTTCTAGAAAACAAAAATGTTTAAATACATGAAAGAAAATAAACAACTAATAATACAATATATTGTGTCGCGCTCTTGAGTGAGACACAACAGATTGTGTTAATTTCAAAGGGGTTACATGCTTTGCCCGTACTGTTCGCACGCTGACACGAAGGTTACCGATAAGCGTGATATTGATGGAGCAACGCGAAGAAGACGCGAGTGCTTAAAGTGTGAGAAGAGATTTTCCACGCGGGAGAACGTGGAGTGGAGTGAGATGCGTGTTGTGAAGAAAGACGGTCGAAGGGAAGCATTTAATCGCGAGAAAATTAAGACTGGCATCATGAGGGCTTGTGAAAAGAGACCTGTAAGTGATGCAGACATTGAAAAAATGATAACAAAAATTGAGGAGAAACTACGTAAAAGAGGAAAGGAAGTTAGCACTGGCGTGGTAGGAGAGCTTGTTTCTAATGAACTAAGAAAGGTCGACAGTGTTGCTTACATAAGATTTGCTTCGGTATACCGAGATTTCACAGATGTTTCTGATTTCAAGAAAGAGATAAAGGAGCTGGTGCATTAATATGGAATCCAAAGCTTCTGCATCTCTCAATCAGCCTTTCCATTTTGAGCGATTTTTCACGTATGAAGGAAAGAGTCCTTTTGAGTTTGATATTTATGGAAATCCTATCAATTGGGTCTCTGAAGAAGTTAAGGTGACTGATGATCGAGGGCAAGTTATTTTCGTACAGCCTAATGTCAGAAGGCCTGAATTCTGGTCTCCTCTTGCCATCAAAGTAGTTGCGAGCAAGTATTTCTGGGGAGATCAAGCGAAAAATCAAAGAGAAAATAGCGCTGAGCAACTTGTTGGGCGCGTTGCTCGTTTTATTGGTAGACAAGCACTATTGCAGAAATATTTTGATGCGGAAACAAGTAATAAGTTGCAAGATGAAGTTGCAGCCATATGTTTGAACCAGCTTGCAGTATTTAACTCTCCTGTTTGGTTTAATGCGGGTATAAATGAGTATGATTTACAAGCTGGAGGAGTTGGTGCTTGGAAGTGGGACGCTGCGACTGATACTATAGTCCATGCCCATAAGGGAGAAGACAGACCTCAGTGTTCGGCTTGTTTCATTCAAGGTATTACTGATAATATTGATTCTATTATGGAAGTACAGGTTGCGGAAGTTAACTTGTTCAAGGCAGGTTCTGGTACTGGTACGAATCGTTCACCTCTGAGAAGCTCGAGAGAGAAATTAACCGGCGGGGGAAGACCTTCTGGACCTCTTTCATTCATGAAAGGTTATGATGCTTATGCGGCAATTATCAAGTCTGGCGGTAAAACTAGAAGAGCAGCTAAGATGGAAATCTTGAATGTTGATCATCCTGATATTATCGACTTTATTGAGTCTAAGCAAAGAGAAGAGAAAAAAGCCTGGGCACTTATTGAGCAAGGTTATGCTGGAGGCATGAATGGAGATGCCTACAATAGTATTTCATTCCAGAATTGTAATATGTCAGTTAGGGCGCCAGATGAGTTTATGCAAGCGGTTAAGCGTGATGGTGAATGGCAGACTAAGTTTGTGACCAAACCTGGCGTATGTGAAACACTTAAGGCCAGAGAAGTTCTTCGCAAGATTGCTGAAGGAACTTGGGTATGTGGAGATCCAGGTATGCAGTTTGATACGATTATTAACACGTGGCATACATCAAAGAATACTGGTCGAATTAATGCTTCAAACCCATGTAGCGAATACATGTTCCTCGATGATAGCGCATGTAATCTTGCTTCTATCAACTTAATGAAGTTCCGAACTGATGATGGTCGCTTTGATGTTGAGAAGTTCAGACGCGTTGTCAAGACTTTCTCTATCTCGATGGATCTTATTGTTGATGGAGCAAGCTATCCAACACAAAAGATCTGCAGAAACTCACGAGATTATCGTCCTCTCGGTGTGGGTTATGCTAATCTTGGAGCCCTTTTGATGAGTTTGGGTCTTTCGTACGACTCCGACGAAGGTCGTGCTGTTGCTGCAGCTATAACTTCAATTATGGGTGGCGAGTCTTACAGAACTAGCGCGGAACTCGCTCGAAGTGTTGGGCCATTCCCAGGTTTTGCAAAAAATAGGGAACCGATGCTTGAAGTCATGCGCATGCACCGTGATGCTGTTAAGAAGATTGAAGTAAATAAGATGCCATCCGAATTGCGATACCTTGTTAATGAGGCATGGGACTGCTGGGATGAGGCCGTTAAACTTGGAGAACAGTTTGGATTCAGAAACTCACAGATGACTGTGCTTGCTCCAACGGGAACTATTGCATTCATGATGGATTGTGATACGACAGGCATTGAGCCAGATATTGCTCTTGTAAAGTATAAGGTTCTTGCTGGCGGAGGCATGTTAAAGATTGTTAATAGAAGTGTACCGCTTGCGTTGAGAACACTTGGTTACAACGAGGGACAAATCGAAGCTATTGTTGATTTCATTGACAAGAATGATACGATTGAAGGCGCCCCTGGGTTGAAGGAGGAACATTTGGATGTGTTTGATTGTGCTTTCAAGGCAGCTAAGGGTAAGCGTTATATTCATCATCGCGGACACATTAAAATGATGGGCGTATGCCAACCATTTATCTCGGGTGCAATTAGTAAGACTGTGAATATGCCTGAGCACTCTACTGTTGATGATATTGCCGATACATATGTTTTCGCGTGGGAACAGGGATTGAAGGCAGTCGCTATCTATCGCGAGAACTCGAAGAGAAGCCAGCCGCTTAATACACAGAAGACTGATGGCGAAATGGTCAAGAAGGGCGAGTCAAAAGATAAGACGACATTCAGCGAACGCACGAGAATGCCCCAGACACGAAAGAGCATGACTCACAAGTTTGATATTGCCGGTCATGAAGGTTACTTGACGGTAGGACTTTATGATAATGGTAAGCCAGGAGAGATCTTCGTGACAATGCACAAACAAGGATCGACTATCCGAGGCCTTATGGACGCATGGGCTACCTCTGTGTCGTTGAATCTGCAGTATGGTATCCCTGCTGATGTTCTTTTCAGTAAGTTTAGACACTCGAAGTTTGAGCCAGCTGGATTCGTGAAGAACCAACAGGGCGGAGAACTTGATGGAAGGATGCCGAAGATCCGCATGTCTTCATCTATTGTCGACTACGTATCCCAGTTCATGTTGAACAACTTTGGCGAAAGTGCGGGACCTATGGAATTTGAAGTTGAAACAGTGACTGACACCGCTAATGTGAAAGAAGAGCAAAAGACTATCAAAGACTTCGGTAATGAAGGTCTTGTATGTCCATTGTGTGGCGGACCTGCTAAGCGCATTGGTAATTGCGCTATCACGTGCACGAGTTGCAATAATACTTCGAGAAGTGGCTGCGGAGAATAATTGCTACTTTTGTTTGGTGCTATAGATTTTAATATAACTTTGTTTTGGTCTTTTTATGAGCATATCTAAAGCTGAAAGAGATAAGATTGCTGAAGCACTCATCGCTACAGGAGCTTATTCTGATTTGGATGAACCTGCGATTCTAACTTCTGGGGAACTTGGCATCTATTATGTTAATACTGAAAAATTGCTGGGCGATAAAGGAGAATGGGAAAAATATGGAGGGGATGCCGGCGCTATGCTACGACACGCTGCAAAACAGATGAGAGAAAATGGACATTTTAGAAATGTGGTTGACATCACTGCCGAGCATGCTTGGACTAAGTTGAAGGAGAGAGACGGGAATAAAGAATTGTATGCCATATCAGGAGGGCAGAGGAGAGATTGGATTTTCTCGGGCCCTGTTGCATTGAGGCTTTCGTTGCCCCACGTATCGTTGTATAAAGATGGTGAGGCAGATAAAAAAGTAGATGTTCACATTACTTATCAAGACTTTCGCTCTCGAGAGAATCTCGCAGGAATACGAGTCCTGCACGTTGTTGATTTGATCACTGAAGGTTCGAGTGTTCATACCCGTACAGAGCAGGGTTCTCGTGGCTGGGTTCCGATGCTACGCAAACGAGGAGCATTCGTAAATGACCTCGTAGCAATTGTTAGCAGACGGCAAGGTGGAGAAGAGATGCTGGCCAAACAAGATGTGGAAGTGACTTCTTTCGTCTCTGTCGATAGCGATTTCTTGCGCGATAACTCAAAAGACCCTACGCGAGCTGTCGCTTATGCTCAAGATCCAAACGCGTGGTCAAGAGAATACCTTGCGTCTCACGGAGCTCTTCATCTTGTAGGTTACTTCAATAAAAGCGAAGCTAAACTAGGACGCGCCACAAAGTTTCTTGAGCGATATGGTCAGACATTGAGAGAAGCGGACAAATACGCTGAATTGCACGAGGCAGTAAACCGAACTCACGGTCTTGATATCGATACGCTTGTGATCGGCCCATAATCACCGCTATGGTTTTAAAGAGAGAATGTTTTCAAAC
>CAYRXU010000004.1:56596-62262 GCA_964428325.1 Candidatus Woesearchaeota archaeon | reverse complement strand
TCAGAGTACTGGACTTTTAATCCAGGTGTCGCGGGTTCAAATCCCGTCGGGGCCAGTGAAATTATTCGAGTAGGATAATGATTATTTTTGTACCTAATTGCATGGTGTAATATTCGCAGCCGTATTATCCTATTGCTCGCAAGCTCTTTCAAGCAGCCCGTGAGACACATGGAACGGACCAGGACTTTTTACTTGTATACCCTCTAGATGTGGCATGAATGGGCCTTCTACTTTCTCATAATCGGATAAATTAACTCTGAATATCTCCACGCCTGAGGGTACTATCAACCCTATGAGGCTTTCTTCTGGTTGACGTAAGGGGGCTCCAGTCATCCTATTTTCAATTACAACGTAATCTTTATCTCCTGCTCTTCTTCTGTAGGGTACTTCGAGAACTAGCAGGTCTTCTGTTTGTACTACTGGTTTAACGTTTGGGTAAGTGCGAGCAATGAGTTTTCCATTTTCTGTTTTTCGAACATCTATCTGGTAGAAATTATCTGTGTCGTAGTTGCCCCTGATTTCGGCAATAACCTTTGGAGAATAGATAAATGTGTAATCAAGACTCTGCCTACGAGTCGAAGCAAGCCATATCATTTTATCCAACCAATCTTTTAATATTCTCTATATTATCTGCAATTTCTTGACCTTTCTTGGTTAGCTTGATGAGCTTCATTCTGCCTTTCTTCTCAAAAATGACTAATCCGAGCTTCTCTAGAGTCTGAAGAATCTTTACTGCATGGCTGTATGTGCAGTCAACTTCTTTTGCTAGAACGCTACCGTAGCGTGCCTTCGTGAGCTTTTTCAACGCGACCAGCATTAAGGCCGGCTTACGTCGGAAGAATACGTCAAAATTGTCTTTCATCTGTTCGGACATATGCGTTTTAACCTATATATCCCATCCCTATATCGCTTTTAAATCTTTCTCATAAAATGTTATCTAAAACAGTAGTCAATCTATTTATCTTGCACGACAGAGGAGTAACTGGATTTTTCTGCCGCAAGCCTTATAATTCTGCTTTTGTATAGTCTGTGATGAAATCGTCGGGGAAATTACGCGTATTGGCAGCATCTGATTTGCACGGAGATAGCAAGGCTGCTCGTCGGCTGGCGGAGAGGGCTGAGAAGGAGAAGGTTGATCTAGTTGTTTTATGTGGAGATATTACGGGCCTTGTTGAGACACCCGGGATTATCAAGCCTTTTCGTGATAAGAGACAGAAAGTCTTGATTTTGCCCGGGAATTGGGATTCTTTTGCTACGACTGATTTTCTTGCTAAGTTTTACGGAATTAAGAATATTCATGGGTATTCTGCTTTGTATGATAAGGTTGGGTTCTTTGGAGCAGGTGGGGCCGACATTGGGCCGTTCACTATGGTGGGCGATCGTGAGTTGTTCAAAACACTTGAGCAGGCACATGCGGGACTTAAGGGCATTGAGAAGAAGGTCATGGTGACTCATATGCATCCTCAGGGAAGCAAGTCAGAATTTTCTGGTGTAAGCGGCAGCAAGGCGATACGGAAGGCCATCAAGACTTTCAAGCCAGATGTTTTGCTTCATGGACATATCCATGAGGCCGCAGGGTCTGATGAACTGATTGATGGAACGCGGGTTATTAATGTAGGTAAAGAAGGAAAGATTGTTGAACTTTAACTGAACAGCTTTGTTTGGGTCGATTCTTTGAGGATGTCTTCAAATGTTCTGTGGAAGAAGAAAAGGAGAGTATTGGCTATTGGTGCTATTTGCTTATTGATGTAGTGTTCGTAATCTATTTTGTGCTTGACTTTTTGGATTGGCTCTGGTCCATCTTCCGTTATTAGATATTCTATAGTGTTGCCTTCATGTTTGTCAAGCTTGCGTGCGGCTTTTACGTGAGGAGGGGTTGTCTTCGTGTACTCGTCAAGAGATTTTCTGATGGATTTTCTATACACTAGCTTAGAATCCATTTTACCTGCCTTAAGGTCTTTCACGAAGTCTTTAATGTACTTGACGAACTCTTTTTTGTGGAAAATGTGCATGAGAAGTTGTTTTTGGAATTCTTGAGCCGCGTCTGTCCAGTCTCCTCGAATGGCTTCTAGACCTACAATTTCAAGTTGTTCTTTATTGCCTTCTTGTATGACTCCTGCGTAACGTTTCTTTGAGCCTTTTTCAACGCTCGATTCTTTGTCTTTAAGACGGATAGGGGGAATCATGAAATGGAGGTAGTGTCGCTTGAATTCTATTTCGAGTTGAGAATGGCGCTTGAACTCTTCTTTCACATATGAGGAGTAGAAGTTGTTGATGTAGTCTTTCAACTCGTGACCGAGTTTGTTGGCTTTTTCCTTGTTCTCGATTTTAGTGTTGATGAATACTGCATCAGTGTCTGCATAGATGACTTCGTATCCTTTTTCTTCGACCTTTTTGGCAGTGAGCTTAATCGTAGCTTGCGCAGAATGGGTAATGGCATTTGCTATATCTAGTGAGAAATAACGACAGTTTGGGTTAGCTAGAACACCAAAGAAACTGTTCATGATAATTTTGATTGCGTAACTTGCGAATTCGCGTTTTTCTCTCTTGGCTTTCTCTCGTGCGTTGTGCAGATGGGTAATGATTCCTGGAAGAATGCCTTCTTGATTTATGAAATGTGCACCATTTGGTGTTGTTACGAGTTGTTGTCCTTTTTTTGGTTTTTCAACATAAGAAGCAGGATCGATATTGTATGTTCTGATGAGAGAAGGATATAGAGACTTGAAGTCGAGTACGAGAAGATTGCTGTAAATGCCTGGTTTGGAATCCATGACATAGCCTCCCTTGATTGATTCTTCTTTGCTGCTATAACGTGTGGTTGGTGAGACGAGGCCTGCCTTTGTTGCTTCTCGTATGTAGAGCGAGTCGAAAGCCACAATAGATGCTGTAATTTTGTCTAAAGTTATGCCTGTGAGTGACGAGCGTTCCATGGCCAACTCAATGGTTTGTGTTTTTTGGAGTATATCGTAAGCGAGTTTGCAGTCTTGAAGGTTATACTCAACAAGGGCCTGATGATCTCCTTCATGGAACCAGCTTTCTATCTGATGATGGCGATTATTTCCCTTGATTATTTTACCTTCTCCTAGAATGGCTTGTGAGACGTCTTCAAGAGTCCATGATTCGATATCGATGTTTTTTATTGTCGGCGCCTCTTTGATGAACGGGTCTTTCATCATATTTAGACCGTCCATGACTTGTCTACCTGCTATGGTGACTGTGGATTTTTTGAAGAAGTCGGCGCTCTGACGTATTTTTGTTTGAGAGTTGTCGCGCGCTATGTCAAAAGACATATCGTGTTCAGCAAATTTCTTCTTTAGATATGGAAAATCAAAGTCTGGGAGATTCCAACCTGTGATAATGTCTGGATCGAGCTCGACAATCTTATCTCTTGCTTTTTTCAGACAGTCTGCTTCATCGGCGCAAGATGTGGCATTTGCTATTTTCTTTTTGCTTACGATAAAGACGTGCTTGTAACCCTCTGTGTAAAGTCCCACACAAAAAAGTTTGTCCAAATGTTTGTCTGTTTCTATGTCTATCGACAAGGTTTTGAGCTTGGTATGGCTTTCTGCTTTTGAGATATCTGCTTCCTGATAGATGCGATCGACGCGCTCTGATTTTTCGTAATCTCCCGAGATTGATACGCTGCCCTTGATGTCGTGGTCCATGAGAAAACGAGTATGTGGCTTTATGTCTGCTTCGTATGTATCTGTCTTTTTTTCATGGAGAAAGCTTACGATTTTTATTATTTCAAGATTGGAAGCGTGGGAGATCTTGACAACTGGTTCGCCTGCAAAGTTTGTGAGTTTGGTTTTTTCTGTTTTGTATTTTGTGAGATAATGGGCGTTTTTCTTTGCGTCTTTTTCACCTAGATAGAAGTAAGGTTCTATTGTGTTGAGCGTGACGAAAGATTCGCCGTTTTCCAAGCGCCCGTAAAGGCAGACTTCTGTCTTCTCTTCAGTACTATTATAGGTGGCATATACAATAAATCCTTTTTGGGCAGACATGAAAGCTTTATGCGGTGCTGGTTTTTAGAGTTTATCTAGAGTAAGTTTTATTAGTTATACTCTATCTGGTGTGATATGGGTCTACAGATTGGAGATATTGTTCCGCGAAGGGAAGTTAAGCTTGAAGATTTGAAGGGAAAGGTTATTGCGGTAGATGCTTTCAACGCACTCTATCAATTTTTGAGTTCGATTAGGCAGCCTGACGGTACGCCACTTATGGATTCAAAAGGCAGAGTGACGAGTCACTTGTCTGGTCTTTTCTATAGGAATATTGCCTTGCTTGACGAAGGGATTAAACTTGTGTATGTTTTTGATGGCGAATATCACGAGCTTAAGGGCAAGACGCAGGAGAAGCGCAGTGCGGCGCGCGAGAGTATGCGTGAGAAGTATGAGGAGGCACGTGATGAGGGCGATGTTGAAGATATGGGTAGGTATTCACGAGGGTTCATTCGATTGGACAGCGAGATGATTGCCGAAGCGAAGGAGCTTTTAGAGGCGATGGGTATTTGTGTTGTTCAAGCGCCAGGTGAGGGAGAGATGCAAGCTGCTGCTCTTGTACGTCACGGCGAGGCGTATGCCGTTGGCTCGCAGGATTATGATGCGCTTGTGTGCGGAGGGCGCATGATTCAGAACTTAACTCTTGCGAAGAAACGCAAATTGTCAAATGGGGATTTTGTGTACATCTCTCCAGAAGTTATTGAATACGAGAGAGCACTAGCGGAGTTGAATGTTGACGGCGACCAGTTGATTTGTCTTGCTATTCTTGTAGGTACGGATTTCAATCCTGGGGGAGTGAAGGGCATTGGTGCTAAGAAGGCGCTCGCGCTTGTGCGTGAGCATAAGTTCCCTGTGGCTATCTTTGAAGCTGTACAGGAGCGCTATGGTTCGCAGGATTTTGATTGGCGCGTTATATTTGAGATGTTCAAGAAACCGAATGTGGATAAGGTTGATGTGAAGTTCCCTAAGCTGAATGCAGATAAGATCAAAGAGATTCTGGTACAAGAGCATAATTTTTCCCTTGAACGTGTGGAGAAGCAGCTCGAGAAGCTTGTTAAGGTCAAGAAAGAAGCGAACCAGAAAAGACTGTTTTAGTGTAACTGTCTAGTAGTTATAAATAGAAAGATTTAAATAGCATGATTTGAGGGATTTTGTATGACTGGAAATGAAAGAGATCCAACCGAACTAGAAGCTGATCGCCTAGCAGATTTATACTTTGGCCCAGTAGGTTCTCCTAAACCTCGTAATACTCCTATGGGGTCTGATGAACAGAAGAGAATTTTGGATGAGCAATTTGACTTGCTTCCTCAAACTCCAACCGGTGCAATCATGAAAGGCCCTCAAACTCAAGTTAACGTGCCTAACCCTCTTATTGTTGGTCCTTCAGACTTTTCTAATCGTTTCCAGAATGTTGCTTTATCGGACTCGGAGTGTAATGTTCGATATACTACTAATCTGAACCAAAAGACATTCTCAGATTCAGTAATTGTTTCTCCTTTCCATAATTCTGAAAATACTGGGTTTTATGTGGCTCCTGTAGCTGAGACAAGGGCCGGTGCTCTTCATGGTAGACCTATTCTTGATGCTGATGAGCTTGCTTCTCTTGAGGCTGGTGAATCTACCTCTGGGAAGAGATATGTCGGTCGAGCTTTCGATGCAGGTAAG
>CAYRXU010000004.1:0-56496 GCA_964428325.1 Candidatus Woesearchaeota archaeon | reverse complement strand
TGGTGAATCTACCTCTGGGAAGAGATATGTCGGTCGAGCTTTCGATGCAGGTAAGAAAGGATTGAAGACTATGGGAAATTATGTTAAGACTAATCCCCGTAAAAGCCTTGGTGTTTTGGCTGCACTTGCTATTGCTGCTCCCCTTGCTATGAACAAATCTGCAGAGACTAAGGATCGCAACATGTATGGGTATCCGGTTAGCTATACGGAAGGAAAGGGTCTAAGCGATGATAATGCTATGGAAGTTACTGATAATTCTGTAAAGGGCGAGGAGATTGTTTATCGCTATGTTGACAGCGATGGCCCAATTCTCGATCTTTCCAGCAAGCGTGAGCCTATTTTCTATCCAAGAACTCTAGAGGAAATCACTGTTATTTACAATGGTAGAACGGAACGTTTTGTTCGCGAGGATGCAGATGCTCCTGAACTATTCGCAGCCCATAATCGCGTATTCAATGGCGCCCTTAAGAATCTTGTTGCTGAACATTACGAGCCTGAACAGACCCGACGCGATTATTTGATCAAGAGAGCAGGTAATCTTGCAGATGTATTTGACCCTCAGCCCGCGTATAAGCCGCAACCTAAGGGACCTCCTGCAGATTAATTATTATATTCGGTTCTCATAAGATTTATAAAGAACTTTCAGGTAGATAGAGAATGGTGGATAAAAGAGGACAACTCGGGGCTATGATGACTATGAGAAATAGCGGCTCTATGGTAGGTATTATTGTTCTCGCGGTTATCGGCATTATTATTTTTGCTCTTGTTTATGATAGCAATTCCACTGCTGACCCTCGATCAGCGACACCAGTCAAGTTCGGAGAGGCTATCGGACAGCCTGAATTGAATTGGGTAAGTTATATCATTGGAGGAGTTCCTGATTTTTTGATTGATTGGACTAATCCTATAAGTGCCAGTATTATTGTGATTACTCTTTTCGTTATGTTGTTTGTTGTATTCTCGGATATTCTGGGAATGTTTGGCACATTCTCAAGCCAGTCTATCAACTATCTTATTGGATTTGCGCTTGCTTTGATTGCCGCTAATCTGAAGCTCATTATGTTTATAGCAGTTTGGTCTATGATTTTGACCTCAGGTCTTGGCGTTATCGGTGCCTTTGTTGGAATTGCAGTGCCTTTCATCTTGTTCATCGCAATTCACGTGATGCTTGGTTCTAACTTCTGGAGACATCGCAGAGATATGGCTGCTTTCAGACGTGGGGCTAATGATTTGACTCAGGGCGTAGAGGGAATAAAATCATTTGGAAGAGCTGTCCGCGGTGACGGCGACGGTACTATTCCTGTTCACTAACTGTAAACTTATATAAACTGGTTTTGATTTTGGTTGGAATGAGAGTGAGAGTATTTTGTTTCGTTGTCCTTGCTTTGATACTATGTAGTTTACTTGCTTCTGTTGTTCACGCTGACGATCTTCAGAATACTTTGGATAATACGGGCATGAGTGCATCACAAGCCCAAGAATATATCGATGCACAACGCTGGAACTTCCTGAGCGGAGAGTGGAAGGAGTTCTTCATGAAAAACCCCTTTATACAGAGATTTGATTCTGCTATGCATAAGCTTAATCCTTTGTACATCGTTCTTTTTGCGCGAGATTATAGCTTGTCGGTTGAGATGCTTCTTGTCTTTATGATGTGGCTATTCACGTTGTTTTCTTTTCCAGGTTATCTTTACTTCATAGGAAAGGAGTCTGCTAGCTGGATTGCTGGATTTGCAGGAACTATCGTCATCGCACACCTTCAGATTTTTAATTATCTCGCGGCTGCCGCCATTAAGGTGATTTTCTATAGATCCGTTTGGTATTGGTCGCTCATAACTTTTGTTGTATGTATTGCGATGATTACTGGATATCTTTATCTTAATAGGTATATTAGCGGTTACTTGAAGGCTGCTCGTGAATTGAACGAAAAGCGTGGCCTTGAGACTAGTGTCAAACGTATTGAAGCATTCCAGAAGGGACAAAAGCGCGGTCTCGAAAGTTAGCTAACTCTTTATCCAATTAGCCATATCCATGTAAGTATTCTTTACCCATCTTACAAATGCTAGCTCTGCTCCTGCTTCAAGACCTTCTTTTTTTGCAATTCTTAGCAACTTGTATTCATGGAACCATCGGAATATATTTCGTAGTGCAAACCAGAGCAGTACTAATATTATGACTATGAAGAACAACGCTCCTGCTGTCCATCCGGATACTATTCTGAAGAGGCTGCCTTTATCCATAAGGAAGAGGGCCGCAGAGTTTATCATTCCTGAGGCAGACATTATGATTGTCATACACAGTCCTATTACCATTGAAGTTGTATCTGAGAAGACTGAGAATAGTTGAAGTATATCAATGAATACTGTTGCAAATATTGCGAACAAACAAAGTGCTATTATGACGTGTGATAGTGTGAATGGTTCTTCGAATCTGAATAGCGCCTTTATTATTGGTTCAAGCCACTTAGGGAGATCGATTTGTTTTTCTGCTACTGCGTCTGACTTTTCTTGTAGGGCTTTGAGTGTGACTTGTCGTGCGTCGTTGAGAGTTTTATTGAATTCTGCTCCGCTTTGAGGGTCTTCTGCATGTACGAGCGGTATGACCAGTAGGAGGAGAATGGCTAATGCCCACCACGACTTTTTCATGAGGGTATGAGTGCAAGACGGTATAAATGCTTTGCCGTATGTTTATAAATTGTTGAGGCCTAGAGTGGTATGGCATTTGAGTGGTTCCTTAATTTTGTAAGTTACGAGAATATTGAGGTTGTTTCGATTGCTCTAGGGGTGTTGGTGTTTGTGGTTGCTTACGATTTGATGAAGAGAATGATGGACAGAAGGATGTCATTTATTGTGTGTTTGATTATTGGAGTTATGTTGGCTTGGCGTGTGTATAGTGCGCCTGAATTGGTGACGAACGCGGCATTTGGGATTTTGATCATGGCTTTGGCAGCTGGCGTGGGTTTCATTATCATTCGTGCTTTCTTTAGATCTGGAAAGCATAACTACGATAAGTTCAGCCACTTGAGCCGTTAGGGTTTTAAGCAGAGTTTTCTTAGATAAGGGATGGCGCCGTATGATATTATCGGAAATATTGTTGTTGTGAAGTTTGAGCGTGGAATCTCTATGACTGCGAAGAAACGATGGGCTGTGAAGTTCTTGAGAGAGCACTCCAGCGTGAAAACTGTGCTTGAGAAAAGCGGGAAGATTTCTGGGCGGTTGAGAACACCTACGACTAAGTTTATTGCAGGTGTTAAGACGAAGGAGGCTCTTCATCGTGAGAATGGATGTGAGTTTAGGTTGAATGTTGATACGTGTTATTTTTCCCCTCGTCTATCCAGCGAGCGAAGCGAGCTTGCATCTCTTGTCAAAAAGGGTGAGCGAGTGCTCGTCATGTTTGGGGGTGTTGGCGTTTTTGCTTTTGTTATTGGAAAGAGCAAGAAGCCAAGCGAGGTTGTGAGTGTGGAACTTGGACGTGTTCCTTCACGGTATGCTGTTGAGAATGTGAAACGCAATAAAGTTGGTGATATTGTGAGTTGTGTGCAGGGAGATGTACGTCGCGTTGTTCCGAAGCTATCGGGTAATTTTGACAGAATCGTGATGGCGAGACCTAATTTATCTGACAGCTTTCTTGATGTGGCTTTCAAGAAGATAAAGAAGGGCGGCATGATTCACTATTATGGATTTTATCCTGAAGAGGATCTAGGGCTTATGAATGAGATGATTATGGGCGAAGCGAAGAAGGCGAAAAAGAAGATTAAGATTGTAAGTGTCAAGGAAGCAGGGAATATTGGTAAGCGGAAGTATCGTTACCGGGCTGATTTGAAGATTATTAATTAGATGTTATGTCCCTTTCAAGATTACGTGGTTTGACATCTTCATATTCGATTATTCTTTCTAAGATGAACAATCCTTGTATGGATAGCGTATCTTCTTCGAATTCTTTTGGGTTTATTCTGCCTGCTAAATTTATGAGCCACATTTGATCTAAGTATTCTTGATGGGCACTTTCTTCTAATGTTTTATTTCCATAACTTCTTAAATGTGGAAACCTTTTGAAGAAGGACATTAGAACTGGCTATCTGCTTTTATTGCAGTAGGTGCTTCGCCACCGTGCCATGTGAATCTGGGGCGCACGCGCATGGCGTAGATGCGTTCTGAGTTGTCATCTAGTATGATTGCTGAGCCCTTGAGTTGGGGAAGTTCGCTCATTTTTCTATTGATGTGTTCTAAGACATAGGATTGCATTATATGATTGAGGGCTTCAAGGTCTTGTTGTGAAGTTAGTTTATGCGAGAGTACAATATCGCTTTGAGTCATGACATCGTTGTGGATTTGGCCTGGCTGTTGTGTTGCTAACACAAGAGATATACCTGGCTGACGACCTTCGCGAAGGATTTGTACAAGCGCTTCTGTGGCTGGTGTTTTTGCGTTTTTTGGAAGAAATTCGTGTGCTTCATCAACGAAGAGCCAGACAAGAGGCATGTCTCTCTGTGTAGAGTGTGAAAGGTAATCGGTACCGTGTCTGAGCGATTGCAACTCTTCCTTCTTGCGTTCATCCATGCGTTCGTTGAATAGTTTTCTTGATACTAGACCGATGACTAGGGCGCGCACGTTGAATGCGCTTGTAGCACTGTAAACTGAAAGATCGAGCACTGTGCTTTGACCGCCCTTTACTAGAGAGGAGACTTCTGTGCCTTGTGCTTCACGTGAGAATATTCCCCAAGTTTCTGCCGCGCCTAAGAGTGCAAGCAGGGCGTTTCGGCTATCTGGCGTGGTTTGATTGTCTCGTTGAATTTGCGATTTCATGTCTCGAATGGAGTAGGATTTCATTTGTTGCTTTATTGTTGCAAGTGTTCTCGCTAGGAGCGTGCCTTCGGGAGAGGTCATCGTTAGGTTGAAGATTGAGAGCCAATCGTCCATATCTAGTTCAGACGCACTTAGTGCAAAACTGTCATCGAAAGGAATTCCTTTTTCTTTGTATTCATGTGCCTTGCCTGCAGGAACGAGGACACGAACATTGAGCGGCTTTGTTTCGAGTTTCCAGTCTGCAAGAAGTGCAGTGTCTTTGTCGTTTTTGAATTTCATAGTCCAGAAGATACCCATGGTGTCGAAAAGGAGTGTGCCGATATTACGGGCGCTTTCCGGAGGGAGATTGGCAAGCTCTTCGGCAATGACTCCTAGCGTGTAGCTCTTACCGCTGCCGCGTTTTCCTGCTACAAGAACGACGTGGCTTCGTGCTACATCCATGTAGAGGTGGTTTGAAAGAGAGGTGTGAGTGCCCATAGTAACGTAACCGCGGCCTAGATAGACTAGACCCTCTTTTCCGAATTTCTTTTTATCGCTTGTGTCGCGTCCGAGAACAATATCGTAAGGCATAAACTATGAATATGGTGGATTGTATATAAGTGTATTCTTGCATAAGATTTTTAAAGCAGGCTGAGTTTGACGATGAATGGAAGCAAATCCACAAAAAGAAAAGGGGTTCATGGCAGAGATGCGTGCTAATCCTTGGATTATTTCCACTATGGTGCTTGGCGTTCTTTTTCTCATAACGCTTTTTGCTAATACCTCTGGCGGATTTGGAGGCGCAAGTAGCGCTAAAGTCGGTGAGGATGTTGTTGCTTATTTGAATGGTCAGACTGGAGGTGGAGTTGTTTTACAGTCTGTTGAGAAAGAGAATGGATTGTACAAAGTTACTGTAACTTATCAAGGTCAGACTGTTCCTGTTTATGCCACGACAGATGGAAAGAACCTTGTTCCTCAGGTAACTCCTCTTGATGGTTCTGCTGCAGCAGGAACTGAAACTGTTACTACGCCTACTTTTGTTGATATTGATGAGAGCAAACTAGAGGGCGTTCCTATGATGGGTAATGCTGATGCTCCTATTACGATTGTTGAATTTTCTGACTTCCAGTGTCCATTCTGTGAGCGTGCTTATTCAGATGCTGTAGCTGGTATAAAGGAAGACTATGTTAAGACTGGCAAGGTTAAGTTCTACTATATGAACTTCCCACTTGACTTCCATCCTGAGGCCATGCCTGCTGCTAATGCTGCTCTATGTTTTGAGAAGGTGCGTGGCGGAAATGATGCTGAGTTTTACAAGTTCCATGATAAGTTGTTCGAGAATCAGGGTTCTTTGAGTACTGAGAACTACAAGAAGTGGGCTCGTGAATTGGGCGCTAATGGTGCACAGTTTGATGCTTGCCTAAACGCGGGAGAATTCACCGATAAGATCAATGCTGAAATGGCTTATGGTTCTAGTCTAGGTGTGAGCGGTACGCCTGGCTTCTTCGTTAATGGCGTGTTCCTTGAAGGTGCTTATCCATATGCACAGTTCAAGACAACGATTGAAGCTGAACTAGCTAAGATTGCTTGAGATTTTTGGAAAGATTTATAATTCTTTTATAATATTGTTTTTTATGAGAATTGAGCTTTCTGGGCTTGAAGGGCTTCATTCCTGTTTGAGTTACGATCATCCTAGCTCTGAAGCCTGGAAGGGCGACCCCACTCATTCTAAACCTATTGTTATTGATTACAGGGGTATTCCTTCACCTCTTGGCGCTCCTATGCGAAGTGTAAATCTCCTTTTTAGACGTCAAAATGAACTGTGCAGAGGAATAGTTGATTTCGATTTTAAGGATGATTCTCATTTTTCCACTTTTTCTAGTGCTTTATCTGATGCCTTTAAGGAGAAATGGATAGACCTTGGGGATGCTCAGGGTTATATCTTGGGCGGCAGAGGAAATTCTGAGATGTTAATTTCCGTAATGAACCCTGGTTTTAGTGTCCCTACTCGTTATTTGATTGTTGGCGATGCAGGAGCCATACCATTAAAGATAGGCAACTTCCAAGATTTCTATTCTAGAATTGGTATTTTAGAAGAAGCGGCTAATGCAGTGCTAGCCGGTTTTTCTGATAAGCAAGATCCGAGGTTTGCAAAGCAGGTACTTTATCTTCATTCTTGGTAGCAAAATATTAAATATGCCCGTTATATTGTTTTAAGATGAGTAAATTTACATTACCAAAATTACCTTATGCGTATGATGCTCTTGAGCCGCACATAGATGCTAAGACGATGGAGATCCATCATACGAAGCACCATCAGACATACGTAGATAAGTTGAATGACGCGTTAGGTAAACCTGAGGCAATGAACTTTCTTAACCTTTCAATTGAGGAATTACTTTCCCAGCTTAACAAGATACCGCATACTCCCGAGTCTACTTATAATGCTCTGCGTAATCACGGAGGAGGACATGCAAATCATAGTTTATTCTGGCAACTTATGACTCCGAATGTCAAGGATCGAGTTTTAGAGGGTAATATTGCTGATGAGATTAAGAAGACTTTCGGTAGTGTTGATGAGTTCAAGAAGAAGTTTACAGAGGCAGCTCTTGGAAGATTTGGAAGCGGCTGGGCTTGGCTTGTGCTTGTTCCTTCTCGCAAGGCTGTGATGTATGATATGAGCAATGCGGAATCATCTACTAGGTTGCCTGGTGAACTTGCCATTATAACTACCGCAAACCAGGATTCGCCAATTATGGATGGAAAGACTCCCTTGCTTGGCCTTGATGTGTGGGAACATGCGTACTATTTGAAACACCAGAGCAAGCGTGCAGACTACATTGCTGCCTTTTGGAATGTTGTTAATTGGAAGAAAGTAAACGAGTTATTTGAGAAGGCAAGATAGTTACTTCTTCAAGAAATCTATCTCATCATCTTCGAGCTTGAGCTGTTGTTGTATTGTTTGGTTTTGTAAGATTGGACGTAGGATGTCGAAGTCTCTCATTGCACGCTTGACCGAGCAGTGGACTGCCTTGGCGTATTTTTGTGCGATGGTTTTCTTCTTTGCTGTCTTCTGATTGTTGAGCCAGATTTTCAGTACACGCTTCGGGCGTTCGTACTTGGTGAATGTTGAGCGTGGGAGCTTTTTTGCGTACGCTATGCCTGCACTCTGGAAGATGTTTTGATAGAGGAGAAAACGCCAGTGTTGCTTTCTGTAGATACGACCACGATGAACATCAGCATTACCGAGTGCGATATATGCCTTGAGGAGAGCTTCTTCTTTGTATTCGCGCGGGATGTTTTCTTCGATCCAGAGGAGGATTTCATCAAGGGAGAGCTCTGTGTTGTCAAAGAGTTGGAGGAAATCTTGTCTCTCTTGGAAGATGAGCTTGAGGATGTTGAAGATACTATCTTCCTTGTTACGTTTGTCGCTATCGACAGGCATGTCCTTGTCTATGCTGTAGACTTGCAGATCATTTAATGCTGCGCGCATATCTCCTTGTGACTTTAGAGCTATTTGGCGAAGGAAGTGGGGATTTTCTTCAATGCCTTCTTTGGCGCAAATCATATGCAGAAATGTTTGAATTGTTTCAGGCTTGAGTGCTTTCATTTCTACGAGTGTGCACAGTGGTCGGAGCGGCGCGAGCTTTGTTTGCCAGACGTCGTTACCTGTTATAATGACCGGGTGAGATGTTTGGTTGATAATGCGGATGAGCTCTTGAATGCCCCCAATATCTGTACCTGTAACTCCGTCGACTTCGTCGACTAGAAGAATCTTATTTTTCTTGAAGAGGCTTTCTTGGCGTGATGCGGGCTTGAGCACTTCTTCTAGCTTTATTCTGTTTCTCAAGTCTGATGAGTTAAGCTCAAAGATCTCTGCACCGTTTTCATGAGCTGCTACATGTGCAAGAGATGTCTTGCCTGTTCCAGGAGCACCATAGAGTAGAATCGCTTTCTTTTTTGGGAATTCGGCTAAGAAAGATCTGACTGCAAGAACTGCTGGCTCATGGCCAATCATGTCTACATATTTTTTGGGGCGATATTTCTCGACTAAGGTCATGCTTATGATTAGGATTTGCCCCTGCCGGCCATAACGAAGGATGCCAAGAGGGCTTGGAGTTGCACGAATTCATCACTACCTTCGACCATACGGAACTCTGTTTCACCTGTCTTTTCTGTGAGTCTTAGTTTGAGTTCTGGTTCTACCTGGAGATTCCATACCTCTTTTTGGATAGCTTTAATGACGTCTACACCTGCAATACTTTCCTTGAGCATGACATCGAGGAGCTTTTCACGAGCGTTCATGAAGTCGCCTGCAAGGGCGTAATCAAGAACGATTCTGATGTTGGCTGGCTTTGACTTGGATGCGATGATGTTTACCATCTCTGCGTTGATGTCTGGGGAGATGGATGCTGTGGCTTGTAAGAGGTTTATTGCTCTTCTGCAATCACCTTCGCTACTTTCATAGAGTGCGTCAAATGTGTCGTCCGCGATCTTGAGTTTTTCTTTTTCGCCTATGCGTTTGATGACTGACATGACATCTTTCTTTTCAAGGAGTTTGAATCTGAACACGACGCAACGCGATTGTATCGGATCGATGATTTGGCTTGAGTAGTTGCATGACATGATAAAGCGACAGGTGTTGGTGTAATTTTCCATAGTTCTTCTTAGGGCCTGCTGTGCTTCTCTTGTCAATGCGTCAGCTTCGTCAAGGAAGATTACCTTGAATGGAACATTACCTAGGGCTTTTGTTCTTGCAAAATCTTTTACTTTTTGACGAACAACGTCAATACCTCGTTCGTCGCTTGCGTTGAGCTCAAGATAATTTTGCTTCCAAGTTTCGCCGAAAAGTTCCTTTACGATAATTAGTGCGAGTGTTGATTTTCCTGTTCCTGCTGGGCCTGCGAACAATAGATGAGGAATGTTCATTGCTTGTACTAACGAGCGAACACGCTTAACAATTTCGTGTTGACCAACGACCTCTTCAAAGTTTGCTGGCCGGTATCTTTCTGTCCAGATATCGGTCTGCGTCATACTTGCTTTCTGACGTGTGGGTTTTTATACATTATTGTGATATAGATTGTTCTAGAGAACTACGTAGCTATACGATGGTTTTCCGATGAGAAACGCATCATTTAAGTGTTTTTTCGCTATTAATTGATGATATGCCCTGTCTTCTGGCTTCTCTCCTTCTCTCGTGGGCGGATTTTTTATGCTTGCAAACCAGATCACAGGGATTATATTCCTTTTTCCAGGAGGAGTGTCTCTTAAAGAACCATTTTCAGTAAGTATTACTTGCATTGTGTAAACGCCATCATCGTGTTTTATTTGTCTCTCCCAGGTCGATTGAGATTCTGAATTCTGAGAGAATTCATTTTCCTTTAGGTATTCTTCAAGCCTCTTGATGTTTCCTTTTCCATATGGTTCGTCCTTTGGAAAAAGTGAGAAATTTGTACATAATCCGACATTTTTCATTTGATTTATTCTTGTACGTCTCGCTCTGAATAATTAATCCTTGGTTCTGCACCTGCTTCTCTAGCGCGTATTATACCCGGCAATATTGGATCTCTGTCTATTCGGTTGATTTGATGCTGAGATACGTCTTCGTGTAATCCGGGAGAAGGTGAATCCTGATAATCCTTAATCCTTGAAGAATAATCTCTACCAAAGACCATTTTTAAGCAGCTCGTTCTCTGTGCAGGCGTCGTCTGCGCTTTTCCTTTCGGAGGCGCTTTCTTTGCCATTTCCATCTCATTTGGCGCTTCTTTTTCCAGCGTCGTGAGGATCGTTTCATAGTGTGTAGGGGAAAAAGTGGTTTTTAAACTCTTTGTTGGGAATGCTTATAAGGCCTATTTTGCTATTCTCGATATGCAATTCTGGTATAGTGTACAAACTGCAATCAAGGAAGCGGATATAGTAGTTGAAGTGCTAGATGCGCGTTTGCCCGAGCTTTCGCGCAGTCGGGATATAGAGGAACTTACTGCCAGGTACAAGAAACCGCTTCTTTTTGTTGTGAATAAGTCTGATCTTGTTGATCGCGATCGGGTTGAGGCCTTGCAGAAAGAGCTAGGGGGGGAGAAATGTGTGTTTGTGTCTGGTAGAGAAAATCTCGGCATGCGCGTTCTCAAGGAGAAGCTTTATGTTGTTGGCAAGAAATTTGGATATGAAGATCCTCGTGTTTGTTTTGTTGGATATCCCAATGTAGGCAAATCTTCAGTGATTAATGCTCTTGCTAAGCGCGCGAAGGCCAAGGTATCTCCACATGCTGGTACGACTCGAGGGATCCAATGGATTTCTGCAGGAGGTTTACGCATCATGGATAGTCCTGGGGTGATTCCAGTTGCTGTGAATGATGAAGCACGTATCGCGCTTATGAGTGCACGCGATCCTGAGAAACTTAAATTGCCTGAACGTGCGGCTGTGACGCTCTTGCGTTATATGCGCGAGCATTACCTGAAAGCGTATGCTAAGCATTATGGGGTTAGTGCGGAGGGTGACGAGAATGATTTGTTTATGGCTATAGGTGAGAAGAGGAAATATCTAAAGAAGAATAAGGAATTAGATTACCGAAGAACCGCCATTCAGATATTGCGTGATTGGCAACATGGTAAGATTTCTCTACAATCTGCTTAGAAAGAATCGTGTAGCTTGATAAGCTCTATCTCTTCTTTTATGGCTGCACCACGCTCATTGCCCAGAATTGTTTTGTAAAATCCTAATTGTGAATTGAGGGCCTTACCTAGAGTACCGGCTTCCTTAATTAGTAGAGCGATTTCTGATTCGGCGAGAGAGGTTTTGTTAAGTACGCGCCAACCCTTGATTTGCTTGTGTTGTAAATGGTCTTCGTAAGCCAGTGATTTGATGATGTTTTCTTTATCGAGTAGTTCTTCATAAGTAAGTGATTGAAGAAGTGTGCGTGATTTTTTGACATCTAGTTTGGTGTAGTCTTTTATAACGAGTTCGGTTTCTTCTCTGACGTCTGTAAGAAGTTCTTTGAGTCTTGTTTTCAGTAGCGAACCCTCTTTTCCTAACTCTATTAGGCTACGTTGAATATCTTCTGCGATCTTTTGTATGGCGTATCCTTTTTGAACTACTTGCATGGCTGCGTCTAAACTTGGATAATTGCGCATTTCTATCTTTGTTAGGTGCTCTATACTGCTGTCGAATAATTCTCTTTGTTTTTCAAGAAGTTGGATATGTTCATTTGTTTTTCTCAATAGTTCGCTGCTGTTGAGTAAGGTTCTTCGCAAATTTTTGTAATAGACTGTTGTCTCGTGTTTTCTTTCTGAGACTGCAATCACAAGTGAACCTGCCATACGTGCTGTACGCTCGGCTGCTTTGTGACGCGTTCCTGTTTCGTTTGTTGGGATTCGGCTATCTGGGGTGAGAAGAACGTTAGCGTGCATGATTTTTTTCATATCGGCGGAAAGGATTATGGCTCCGTCCATTTTTGAGAGTTCCATTAGGCGTTGTGGCGTGAACCTGCAGTTGAGTTTGAATCCTCCATCAATGAGCGAAGGAGTGAATTCATTTTCTACAACAATTAACGCACCCTTTCCTATTTTAACTACGCCTTCAAGTGCTGTGCGAAGATTTGTACCTGGCGCAACCACGCGCAAGATGTCGACGATTTCTTCGTCGGTGAGCTTTTGATTGTAGTCGGGAAGCTGGATAATTGTTTGCTGCACTTCTTTTTTATCGTCATCAACAATTGGGATTGGTATGCTATTTGCCAACACCTCTGTTTTTATTTCTTCCATAATTGCAATATGCCGCGGCTGCTTATATATTTTTATACTGTTTTGTTTCACAATGTTTAAAACTTGTAAAAATACTATTGTGTATGCAATCTTTCAGAAAAAACTTGAGGAGTCGTTAATTCAGGTAGGTTTGAGGATAGCCAAAAGATCAGAAGGGGCTATTTTTGTCGTGGGTGATGTGGATTATGAACCTCTTGTTGAACAGAGCGTTCCCTCTTTTATGGTTCTCGATAACTTAAAACTGCTTGAATCCCTGGCTTTGATTGATGGGGCAGTTGTCATTGACCGTGCCGGAATGATGCGAGCGTATGGAGTAATGATAAAAACCAAGCAGACTTTCAGAGGGTTTGGTACAAGACATAGTGCCGCATTGAGCGCATCTATCGGAGGGAATTTTGTTGTTCTGGTATCTGAAGAGGACAAGAAGCTTAGAATCTTTAAGGGTGGAAAAATAATAATGCAGATCGATGCTTTGCAAAGAAACGTGGAGAAATCTGTAAGGGGGGCCGTTGAATTTCTCGAATCTATTGGAGCAGGAACTTTAGGCACTGTTGGGGTGGGTTTACTTGTTCCAAGTCTGGGACTTGCGCTTCTGCCAGGGATAGTTGTGTTTGGTTCTGCATATTATCTTGGCAAACTTTTGGTAAATAGATTCAATGGGAATGGATATTAGTATTTCTATTTGTTTCTAGTCCTTTTTCCTGAGGTGCTTGAAAGTCTTTTCTAAATCTGGAAGAGAACTACTGCTCCATGGAAGTTCTTTGCTTCGCAAGTATGTTCTGCGGTAATCCTTGATTCTTCGCTCTAGTTCGATTTCTGTTATTCCTAATCCTTCTGCTAATGTCTTTTGGTCGTAATTCTTTAGTTCAGCTCCAAATTGAATAAGTTTAGCATCAATCAGGGCCTGTCCTACGGTTGCCGCTTCAGATCTTGTAATTACAAGATCGGGAGGGTTTTGATCTGCAATAAAATAGATGGCTGGAATTGCAATCCCCATTCTTTCTTTCTCTTTTTCTGAGAGAAACCTACTAAATGCAGGGTCTGAGTTTCCAAGGCTTCTTTCTAATTTATCTAAATTAGAATTGACTGATGAAAATGAGTAGGATATTTCTGGAAATTGTGCTGAATCTGGAGATATATTTCTTTCTTTTAGGAACGCTCTGAATTCTTGCTTTTCAGATTCTGTATACGGCTTATATTCTGGAATCACCTTGAGAGTTCTTGCATATATTCTAGTAGATTGTTCAAGAAGGCTCATGTCTTCTGGAGAAAAGGTATAACTCTCTGGACGAGGGATATTTTTTTCACTGGTTAGATAGAAAGTTATTGTGCCAGCGCCAATTAATGATGCGGTTAATAACGCTCTTCTTGTAAATTTCACGCTTGTTTTTACAAATTAGGTTATAAATATTCTTTCCTCTTTGAGTTTATGAGGTTATCTTAACCTATGTAAAGTTTATGCCCTTGTCGAGCAATACCCTATCCTGCGATTTTAGTGGGCATTCGAGCTTACAGTTTTGTAAAGACTGGCTTGATTTATAAGGATTGTCGAGGCGTGGTCAAGAAGCGAAAAATTTATATACTATCGCGGATGTAGTGGCTATAGGTACTATGGTAACTACTATACAAGTTGATGAAAGCACTAAGGAAAAACTTCAGTCATTCGGTACTAAAGGAGATTCCTACGATGATATCATTAATCGCATTTACTCAATGGCAGTTAAGGAGCAGTTACGGCAATTTTTGTTTGAGGGAGATGCTATCCCCATTGATGAAGCTATAGCTCGAGCTAAAAAACGATGGTCTCGGTAGAGATTGTTCCTTCTTTAGAAGAGGAAATTAATAAACATTTCAAAGGCAATTCTGTTAATGTACTTCGACATTTAAAGTCGCTTGAAGGTTCGCCTAATAAAGGAAAGGCTCTGGGGCATGTTGGTGGGATTGAGATTAAGGAGTTACGTTACGAAGGGTACCGATTTTATTTTATTACCGACGCGCGTAAAATCCGCGTTTTTAGTCAAGAGACATTAACTGATTTATTGATGCGGTTTGTTCGAATGTCGAACAAGAAAGATCAACAAAAAGTGATCGAAGAGATTAAACATATTTTGAGAACTCTTGGGCCTAGCGGATTCGATTAGTATTTATATCTGATTTGATATTTTATTTCATGTTGTTAAAATTAAAGTATAACAAGCATTTTGAGGTTAACCGAATTAAACAAACTTATGATAAAATTGGCTGGTATTCTCATCACGGATATAGGCCCCTCCTTCCAAATATTCCTTACGATGAAGAAGCTATTAGGTCTTTTGTTGATACTCATTTTGATTCTGAAAAATATAAACGTCTTGGAGAAAAACTCCTTCTTGAATTTAAGGATATTCGAGAAAGGTTCTTATCCAATTTAGAGAAATTTTTTAGCAAAGCGCTTCCTGAAAAAATAGAACTAATTATTACTTTTTATGGGGTTGGAGGTTCGTATGTATTGCCTAATAAGGTTATTGTTAATGTTGCAGGGAATCAGATAAATAAGCCATTTGTGAATGTTTTGCAACATGAAATTATTCATCTCCTTGTTGAAACTGAGGTAATCAAGAATAAATTATCCCATTCTCAAAAAGAAGCTCTCGTCTCTAAAATTGAGCGTACTATTTCTTTTATTTAAAGTCCCGTCAAAATCGCCAAAAAATAGCCTATATCCCATCAAAAATGACCCGTCGGTAAACTGCCCTTGCCGGGATTCGAACCCGGGTTTACGCCGTTCTCCAAGGGTTTGCGAGATGCAAACCCGAAATAGGAATGCCTGTCCAAGATGGACTGAGTGCATAATCTCAGCGATATAGCAGCTCGGCGTTCGAGAGGGCGTCGTCCTTGACCACTAGACTACAAAGGCCTGACGATGAGAAAGTTAAATGGTTTAAAAGGGTTGTGATTAACTAAAAATTATCTTTGTTTTGCTGGCGTTATCCAAGCAAGAGCTGTTTTTACTGCTTTCATCTGATCTTCGTATGTTCTCTGATCATTTCGCTTTCTTGCAAGATAAGTTGGGCTATTTTTATCTTCTCCGCCCTGTATCAAGCTATCTTGCTCCAATTTTGGAGGCAATCTTTCGAGATATGCGAGCCTTTCTCTAGCAGAGGTAAATGGAATATTAAACAAATGTACTTCGGAACCAGGCCCTAAGCGATCGCCTTTGTCGTTAAATAGTCTCGCAAGGTAAGCTTGCTGTTCGCGTATATCGCCTTTAGATTGAATTGGTGTGTCTGCTACCATGAGAGATTTACCCTTTACTGGTTTTTAAGTATTTGTGTATGAGATAACTAATCTCAATTTTCTCTTGCTCTTATCTCCTCAACTGGTTCGGAGACTCGCTGCGGAAAATGAGATAGCCCCGCCCGGATTCGAACCGGGGTCTACGGCGCCAGAGGCCATTATACTTGACCACTATACGACGGGGCTATGGTTATGGGTGTTTTTGAGGGCTTAAAAATGTTGCCCGAAAGCTATTTATAGAAAATCGCCTAGTTTTCTGTATGGCTGTTGGATGGATACTTTTAGTGTTGATTTTTGTAGCTCTTGTTGTGTTTGTTAAGGCGACGAACATTGGACAGAACGTGTGGTCGTATGTACTTGTTGGCGCGGCACTCTTTTTTGTATTTACTGTCATTTATGTTGGCGCAGTGAGTGAGCCGAACTTCAGCTCTTTTGATGGATTTGTATCTTTTGGCAAGGTCTACTTGAGTTGGCTTGGAGCTTTCTTTGGTAATTTCGCAGAGATTACTGGACATGCTGTTAATCTTGATTGGAGCTTGAGTAATTCTACTATCGGACGATGAAGAGCTCGATTATTCTAGTTAAGGTACTGGTACTTTCCGCTTTGCTTATCATTAGTAATAATGCTCTCGCATTACATGATTCTCAAGATAGAGAAGTTTTCTTCAATTTGTACTTATCGTGGCTTTCTGGGTTTTATGATAAGGCAATTTATTTGACTGGGTATGTTGTACGTGCTGAATGGCTGCCTGACTCTGAGTTCGGCGTGAATAAGACTGTTGAAGGATTAAGATAGATTTTTATAGCGAATTTATAGTAAACGTGTATGCCTCTGTAGCTCAGCGGTTAGAGCGCAACATTGGTAATGTTGAGGTCCCGTGTTCAAATCACGGCAGAGGCTTAATTATTTTATCGGTTTCTAGCTTGGGAATTATTATGGATTAAGGTTGGACTTCTAATTTAGGGGTCATGTTTAAATAGGAGTATGGTCTTCTGTGAAAATGAAGAGAAGAGGCGAGAAGTTTACATTTTTGTTATTTCTAGCTATTGTTTTCTCTTTGTCAAACGCAAGTGCTGCATTTGCACCGACATTTGATTCTTCTACCCCTACAAATGCTTCAAATACTTCTGTTCCTATTGTGGTAGGTTGGGGCCAGGAGTCCTTTGATGATTCTAGTAGGGGATACGGTTTTCTAGATTTCAATAGAGATTTGCGCGTATGGCTTAAGTTTGACGGAAACTATGTTGATTCGTCTACTTATGGGCTGACAGTTACAAATCAGAGCAATGCTACATTAAATAATGCCGTATTCAAATTTGGAAACGGATCTCTTCTTCTAAACTACTCTCTTGCTAAATTAACCTTGCCTGCTAATATTTCTGGAATTATAGATCCTTACAAGGGATATACCCTATCTGTATGGCTAATGCCCCTTTACCCAAATGACGGGGGAGTAATTGCAGGCACGATAAATGGAGCTTATAATGGTACTTACTGGCGTTTTAACAATGCAACAACAGGCGATGGACAAAGACTAAACCAGGCGTATGGGGCACCTGCAGGAGGAGCGATTAGCAGTTTAGTATTAAGGTCCGGAAGTCCTGGACTTGAGAATAACACTTATTTATGGCCTAATGGAACCTGGACTCATGTGGCCATAGTACATTACAATGAGGATGTAAAACTCTATGTTAATGGTGTTTTAAGAGGAGGCAATCACTTTCCATTTAGAATGTCTTGCGGTCCTATAAACTGTATTAATCGTTCAGGTATCAGCTTTTACATAGGAAATCCATTCGGAGGGATTCCTTCTTTTCAGGCTTATTACGATGAATTCATGTTGTTCTCAAGACCTCTAGTTTCCGGAGAGATTAATGCTCTCTATGATTATGCTTCTGCTGCGAATTCTGATTTTATAGGCTCTCCAATTTTTACTCAGACTAATGGAACAAAGTTCTTTACTGCATATGTGGTAAACCAGAGCGGTAATGTGACCTCGACAGAGACGAGAACTATTACTGCCCTCAATTCAGGCCCTTACTTTTATCAGGTAAATTCCAGCTTTAGTAATAATTCTTATGGCTACGGTGTGAATAAGTCTTATTCAGCCATACTTCCTACCAACTCATTTTATGGCAATACGATCGGTATCTTAAACAATAGTCTTTTGCAAGCAAGGCTGTATTATAGAACTAGCAGTACTTCTTCTTGGCAGCTTTTAGGTAATCAGACTTGGCGCGGTTTCTTTAATCCTTCAGATTGGTCTGGTAGGTTCGGGGATAGTATTATGGGCCAAGGGGATACTGGCGCATGGCCTAGATTTTTAGATGGTTACACTCAGACAGATCTTTATCAGAATTCTAGCTTACAATACTCTGTTGGGGGATATAAGTGTTCTCAGGTGTATGCTTCATTTGTTGCGAACTCTACTAACAATACCAAGGCTTTGATGAACTGCGGTGTCAACGATGCTAACACTCCAACTCTTGATATGGATAGCATCCTTGCTAATATTTCATCTATTGTAGATTTGGCCTACCAGAGAAATGTTTCTCTCTATGTAGTTGGTGTTACTCCACATTTCAATGAAAGTATTTGTACTAGGATTTATCAGATAAATGAGGCTTGGAGAAATCATTATGAAGGGCCTAACGCGACAGGAATAATAAAAGGATATGCTGATGTTTTCAATAGTACTTTGAAGAATTCAAATAACTGTTCTGCGAACTTGACTTACTATGTTGATGGAATTCATCCTAACGATGATGGTAGAATGATAATTGCTAAATTGGTATATGAACGAGCATTTAGGGGTTTCAGCTATAACGGATTTTATAATGAATTTACTCCTACACAGAATGGGACCTACGATCTTAATTGGACTTTGACCACTTCTACTGGTGAAACTAGCGAAACTATCTTCAGTAATTTGTTTAGTTTTCTTGGCACTCTTCCCTTATCAGATAATTCAACTGAGGAAAATGATTCTGAACAAACTGGTGGGGGGGCTGCGGCCAGGAGAGCAAGAGAACTTGCCCCGCAGATTATTTCAGAATCGGATTTATCTTCAGGTTACACTGGTTCATTATATGTTAATGGGGTTTATCGATTCAAGGTACGTAATGTTTCACATACTATTATTCTCAATGCTTACACTGCTGATTCGGCTTCGATTACAATTAGGTCTGACCCCTTGGACATCACATTAAGCCGAGGAAACACTGAACATATTGATCTAGACGGAGACAGTGAAAAAGATTTGATCCTTAGGTATGATGGTGTTCAAGGTAGCACAGCGCGTATCTTCGTTCAACAAGCTCCTGTTGTTTCTCCTGTCCAAAATCAAACAGTCACACAAGAATTACTTGATCAAGATGAAAGCAGCAATTCTTTTCTTTTGTTGGCTGTTATTGTTGCTGTTTTGGTTGTGGTGATATCTCTGATTGTTTATTTCCTTAAGAATAAGAGATGATTTACCTTATCAATTTCTCATAGATGTGAGTAAGGTCGAGTTCTGCGAGTGCTAGGGGCATTTTGAGGTGCCAATCGCGAAGTGTTTTCGGATGAATTTCTCCTAGGAAGCCGATACGTTTGTTATCGATGTGGATTGAAGCTGTACGACCATCAATGCAACCTTGGACTTTTGTTTCTTCAACTGTGTATTGGATGTTGAGCATGCGGAAAATGTAATCGAGCGCTTGCTTTACGGTTGTGAAATTTGCAGGGGAGTGGGCGATGATTAGGCGAGGTGTCTCTTTAATTTCATCATTGTGCTTCACAAAGACGGTGCCTGTCTCGCATATTTTTTGAGGGTATTCTGCATGGAGGTTGTGCGAAAGTGTTCTGAGCGTTGGGATGATTAGATTGGGTCTTAGATATGCGTACTCTGTTCTCGGGCTTTCTAGTTCTAGGAGCTGCTTTTGCTCTTCGTGTGTGACTTCTTCAGCTGTTACGAAGTGCAGGGAAGAGGTTTCTATGAATCCTAGACCTGTGAGCATTTCTATGATTTTTGCATCGATCTTTGCAGTATGTGATTCTTCTCCTTCTCCTGGAACTTGAGGTACTAGGGGGATAAGATTATCATAACCATAAGCAATCGCTATATCTTCTATGATGTCTATTTCATGGAGGATGTCTGTTCGTGCTGCGCTGTACTGCACCGTTCCTTTTGTGTATGTGTGTCCCATGCGCGCCAGGAGCTTTTCTATTTCTTTCTCTGATAAGGTTAGGCCGAGCGTTTTTTCTATGGATTCCCTGCTTATCTTTATTTTCTGAGGTTTGAGTTCTGGCGTTATGTGTTTGCGGTCGTCTTGTATTTCTACCGCTTCTATCGATCCGCCCATTTCAGCAAGTGTGGCTACAATTACTGAGAGAACCGCATTGAGAGTTGGGATGTCATAACCAGAGCATTCTACGAAAAGTGCATTTGTCTTTACTGTGGCCTGGCCTGTTTCTTGGCTATTGATGATTGGAGGCATTGATAGGATTTGCTTTTTTGCGTCTACGAATATAGGATATTTTTCTTCTTTTTCGAGCAAGTGTGCATAGGTTTTGCCGGTTGGATGTTTTTGCAAGATTTGTTGTGCTGAAAGTGGTCTCGATTCCCCAAGCGGTATGAAAATTATGTCTGCTGGCTTGCGAGCTTCATATTTTACTGGGAATGTTATCTTATCTAATGGATAGACTCCGATAGCACATTTCTTTCTTTGACGACCTATTGTAAGGTGGAGTTTTTCTTGTAAGTTGATAATTTCTTTTAGGTTTATTTCTGTGAGTTTGAGGTTGGTGACTATGGCGCATACGGTGTGAGGTCTTACGGATTTTACGCTCTTGTCAACTATGACTTTGTATGCTGGCTTGCTTTCACGATTTACTTTATAGGTGCGAAGGCCTGTGTTTTTTCCTTGGTATGCTTGGAATGCTCGTAGGAATCCGTAGGTTGAGAAAAGGTCTGCTCGGTTTGCGGATATTTCTAGTTCGACCTCGTCATCACTCAATGATTCTAGAGGGGTTCCGAATAGATTGAATTGCGCAAGTGTTGCGTTGTCCAGCTTGATGTGCTGTTCCATAAGTGTTCGCGAGAACTTTAATTTTGCCATTATATGAGCGCCGCCTTTTTGTTTCTTAATGTGTTGAGGTCGTTGTTATAGAGTTCTCTGAGGTCTTTGATGGCATATGCGTCCATGATGATGCGATCTAGGCCTTGTCCCCATGCTAGCACAGGCACTGTTGTTCCCATAAGCGCAGCGGTTACTTCTGGCCTCAGCATGCCTGCCCCACCGAGCTCAAGCCATACACCCTTTTCTTTATGGAATACATCGATTTCTACTGATGGTTCTGTATAAGGGAAGAAGCTTGGTCTAAATCTTATTTTTTCGAAGCCCATCTTCTTGTAGAATATCTTCAAATAACCTAGGAGATGCCTGAAGTTGACATCTTTACTCGCGACTATCCCTTCCGTTTGATAAAATTCTATTCCGTGAGACCAGTCAATAGTTTCATTACGGAATGCTTTGCCAATGGCGAAGTATTTTGCTGGTAGGTCGCTTTGTTTGAGAGATGCGAGGGTGCGTGCTGATAGAGAGGTTGTGTGAGTTCTGAGTGCAAGGTGTTTGGCTTGTTCTTTGTTCCATATGTAGTTCCAACCCTTGCTATCTGCGATACCTTTCTCATGAGCTTGTTGAACGCGTGCGATGATTTTTGCATCCTGTGGCAGGTCTGTTGAATTATTCTTTATGTAGAATGTGTCTTGCATTTCTCTTACGGGGTGGTCTTGTGCTGTAAATAGCGCATCGAATATCCAAAACGAGCTATCTATTGAAGGCCCTGTCATTTCTTTGAATCCAAGTTCTGTCCAAATTCTTTTTGCGAATGCGCGTCCTTCATTTACAAAGTGCCTCTTGCCCCCGTGTAGTTTTGGACCTTGCGATTGTATGTCGTATTTTCTGAATTGTTTGTTGTCTGTTCCTGATTTGATTAACTCTGGTGTGACTTCTTCTATAAGATCACTATCCTCGAGTTTTTCTGCAAGGAGTTTTGTACCTAGCGCCGTTGGTTTATATGTAAGTTCTTGCTTTTCTATGATCTCAATAATGTCTTTTCTGCTTTTGAGAAGTTCATAGGCATAGCGTTCTTCATCTGTCAAATCTTCTTTAACTTTAGGGAGCCGCTCGAGAAGTTTTTCTTCAGGGAACTTATGCATGAGCTCTTCATGTTTTCCCTTTAGGATCATTTTGTTGTTGGTTATGTCTAGAAGGGCTTTGCGTTTGAGTGCACCGAGGGCTGCCTTGAATTCGTTCGACGAAAGACCAGAGTGTTTTTCAGCTTCCTCAAGTGTGATGCGTGGATGCTTTTCCAATGTGTGAATGAGGACACGTTCTGGTAAGTGGTGTTTTTTATAATACACTCCGTTTACCCCAAGATCAATAGTCTGAGTCTGCTTTTGGATGAGGTCGATTAGCTTTTTGTTTGCAAGGAACTTGAGGGCTCGGATGACTGAAGTTTCATCTAGCTTCGCCTTTTCCTGTATTTTGTCCAAAGGTAGTGCGATAAATGGCAGAATTTTTCTCTCAATTGGTGAGAGGGAGTCTTTGATTTCCTTCATAGGGTTAGGAGATGGAGAATGATTAAAAAGCTTGTGTTAGAACGTTTGCGGCTTGTGTTGTTGAAGCACTCAGTGAGATAAGGAGCGCTCGCGATTCGTGCTTTGATACGTTCGTTGCTATCTTTGTGTTTGTTTTTCTGCAGTAGGCTATGATTTCACGCCACCTTGCTAGCACTCTTGCTCTTTCCGTAGGCGGCAAGGCGTTGAGTTTTTTTACATCAATGCCAATAGCAACTTTGTTTTCGTTAGCAATTCGTGCCAGAAATGGAGTAATGACCGTGTTGAGGGTTTTGATACTGTCCTTTCCTTCTAGGTTTATGACTAGTATATCGCAGGATTTTGACTCTATGAGTTTTCTGGCTTTTTCTGTTTCGTTTGCGTGTGCTAATCTCATTCGACTATGGATGTTCCTACCCATCGCGCTTTTTTAAGGAATGCGTTTAGATTCTTAGCGTCTTTTCCTAGAATATAAGTTGGAATCTTTTTTTTCTTGATGAGTGTCGCTGCTTTTTGGTCAAGTACAAAGTGTTCTCCAGGCTTGAAAGTTATTGCGTGTGCTTTTTCTTCAAAGTCTTTCCATGAGATTGTTGGAATGAGTTTAGCTGTTTTGTGTATTCTCGGATCGCTTGTGTAAAGTCCCGGGACATTGGTGAGGTTGACGAATTCTGATTTGAGGTAGGATGCTAGCTTGGCTGCCGTTGTGTCTGATGTTTGATTAGGGGCATATCTTAATGCGCCACAGACAACAACATTATTCTTTGCCAGCTCTGATTTTACTGAGCGCATATCCATGGGCAGTTCCGCATTGGCTTCCTTACCAAAGACTTGCATGACAAGTTGCGCATTCATACGTGTTGCTCGAATGCCTGCTTCTGATTGTTCTTTGAGACTTTTGTGTTCTTTTGCAAGTACGTTGATGTAAGCACGGGCTACTGATCCGCCACCACATACAAGAACAAATTTATGGGTGCGATAGTGTTTTTTGAGTGTTGTTCGCAGTTGAAGTAAGAAATCATCGTTCTTTTTGTCTGGTATTATAACGCTTCCCCCCACACTTAAAACTAGCACTCTCTTTTTCATAAGTGATATACCTCTGTGTTGTATATAAAGGTCTCGTCCTCGATAGTATTATATAGTTTAATCCGCTTTTTGGGATATGGAAGAGAGGCGCGCCATTAGCCATGATTTTTCTCGCAGAGTGTTGATTGCTAGCTTGGTCTTTGCTATCATTGTGCTTGTTGCAAGCGTGGCTTTTTTTGAGTTCACCTTGACTGGGCGTGTTGCTGGTGATTTCGTAATTGAGAAAGCTTTAGCCGGAGAAACTATTGAAGGAACGTTTCTTTATCGTGTTGGGGATGCAGGTATCTTGCCTTTAGATAGTAACGTTGTTTTGAGTATCAATACATTGACTAAACAGATGCCCTTGCGCGACATTATAGACCCTTCCTATCTTGATAAGGCCGAATTGGTTGAATATGCTCCTTATGTTGAGGTTATGTTGGCTTTGTCTGATATCTCTCCGGCTACAACTAGATCTACTGGAGGAAGAAAACCTATTGATTCTTCCAATAATGTGCCTTCGGTGAGTGTCTCGAGTGCTGTTCCTGAAGAAGAGGGAGGGGGCGAGACCGCTTCTCCCGGAGAATCTGTTACGATAGGAGAATCAGCTAGCACGACTGCAAATGTTATCTCAGAGCTAATCACTGGAGAACGCTTATTTCTTTTGCGCGCAGGTGAAGATGTTGAAGTAACCTTGCCTGTAGGAAAATTCGGGCGTATAGAATCAGTTAAATTGCGGGGACAGAATGTTGATCTCTCTCTTGTTTCCTTAACACAGCAAGGTACTGCTGCACGCATCAGTTCGCTTTATACAGAAAAGGTTGAAGGATTCTCTGACCCCGAGATGCGAGTACCTCTTAACTTGGGCAAGTTCTCATTTACTACGCCACGTAAATGGGCTGATTTGCATATCTCTTTCGTTTACAAGGAAGAGACTTTTGCTACTTCCGAACGTTCTTTTATTGTTGAGTCTGAAGTTACTCCAGAAGGGGAAGTCAAGCCAGGCGTTACTCCAGGTGTTTCGGGTGTGGACGATCCTGATGAGAATCGTGTATGTGGTGTTGAAGTTGTTTGCGGCCCTTATAGTGCTTGTAGCAGCCCTTCACTTGGGGGATTAGTTTCTCTTGAGGGTTCTACGCCTGAGCTTGTGCAGTCGCGCACTTGCTATGATGAAGTTTGTGGCACCACCTTTACCGATACTCAGTTGTGTATTGTTCCAAGTCTTAAGGTTGATTTGAGCACTATTGCTGATGATAGTCCAACCTTGGACGGCCCAGCAGATATTCCTGTAGTTATACCTCGACAGACGGCGCGTGCAAGTTCTGGTGTACGTGCTGATAGTACTCGTGTACATGAATATACTGAACAGGATTTGCTTTTGTATGGAAGCGTCACGCGCGAGCTTGAAGAGAATGCAAAGATTGTGGTAAATGTTCGTGGCAGTGATCATTCGGTGAGTGTGCAGAATGTTGAGGGTAAGCGCGTGCACATCCGCGTTTCAAGCACACCCCAGGAAGCAGAGGTTCTTGAAGGGGAAACGCGCGTTTTTGATTTAGATGGCGATCGAAACTATGATTTGTCTGTTACTGTGATTAGGGTTCAAGGAGATTCGGCTGTTGTGAGCGTTGCGCCATACGAAGGTACCCGTGAGAATCCTTTGGCTCCAGGTGAGCAAGGTGTAGCCTTGATTAGCGAGCAGTTGTCTGCTCCAGTTGCACAAGTTATCTTTGATGATCAGTTGCCAACATTACGCGTGTTGTTGATGCAATCAGGCAAGCGTTATCCTATACATTGTTACAATATGATCAAGGATATTAATGAAGCAGGAGCAGATTGTGGAGGTCCTGATTGTCGACAGTGCCGTGAGGAAGAGAAGGATCGCGGCGCACTTATTTGGTGGATATTATCACTTGCTTCTGCCTTGTTACTAACGCTTATAGTGCGTGCGCGGATGGCTTCCGTATCACCATAAATCTACTACCTATTAGATCTGAGACGACAGCAGTTATTGTTAAATTTTCATTGTCTGCTCTTAGGACTCCATTTGTAATTGGAGAGTTTGTGTTGTCTGCCCATTGATTGATTTGCTTTTGTATTTCTGTTTCCGATAGTGTGATCGAACTGAGCACTGTTGCTCCTTGCCTTCTTAGTACAAGTGGTTTGTTTGGACCTTGGCACTCGATAGCGTTTATGCTACTGTCTTCTAGGATAGTCTTAAGTTGTGTAGGTGTTTGTGCAAGAGATTTTGTGGGTTGGGGAACTGTGTGAACTTGTGAAGGTATGGCGAAGGAATTTTGCACCGGGGTTTGCACAATGGGGAACACTACTTCTTGTGGATGCACAGAGGGGACAAGGTCGCCCATTATTTGAGGTACTTCTTTTACTCCTGGACGAGAAGCCATTGTTTCTATAACTGCTCTCGTAAATTCAAGAAGAAACTGTTGCCGCAATTCGGTAGGTGTAGGGGGCGCCATACTTAGATACGTGGCAATGGACGTGCATCAACGACTGGAGCAGGACGCGAAAATGGTGAAGGTGATGCTTGCGGTTGAGTGCCGTAGAGCCTTTCACGCATTTTCTCTTCCATGAGTGTAAGGCCCTTTGCAATAGTCTTGTTTTGATCTAGGAGTCTGTCTATTTTATCTAAAAATTCTCTATCTTTTTCTGCACCTGGCACATTGACTTGCTTTGCAAATGCCCGTGCTGATAACTCAAAGAGTCCGACAAGGCTTTCGATTTGCTTTGATAGTGCGTGGAACTTGTCTGCTAGGTCTGTATGGACTTTTTGTAACTGAACAAGATTATCGATCAAACGTTCTTCAAGCTGGCGCGGTGAAGAAGATGATGTTGCATGATGGGCACTATGTGTGTGCTTAGCCTCTTTTTTATGCATCTCTTATAAGGGGTAAAATTGTTTATAAATGTTCTTCCGATGTTAGGAATGCTTCTTTGACGTCGCATTTCTGAGCATCTTCAAGTTTAAACTTTAGCTGAAAACTCTCTGATGCGAAGACTTAAAACAGCCCTTTGTTTTTAGGAAATAACGGATCTGTCGTTCAATGGTAGGATATCTGCCTCCAGAGCAGAGGACAGGGGTTCGATTCCCTTCAGGTCCATTTATCTAAGTTCTCTTAGTGCTGATTCAATTGTATAATTCGTTATTTCTCCATGTTTCGGATGTAGGATGCTCCATTTATGGCTTTCAACTGCTGAATCATCTCTTACCATTACGTCTCCATCTGACACTAAGATGAGAGATTTTCTAGAATGAGGGAGTGCATGTTGAGGATTACATACGTGTAGAACAAGAGTTCCAAATTGTCCGTCATTTTCATCTACCCAAGATTGTACTGGCTCTCTTCTATTTCCGTCAGTGAATGTCCATTTATTTTGTATTTGATCTCCGTGCGCGTCTAGAATGCAGTAAGGTCTAAGTCCTTCTTTTTCAGCGAATCTGTCGCAATATCTTTTGAACTCTTGGTCTCGCTCGAATGTTCTTTGTATAAGTTTTTCAGCATGCATAGCTGGAGACTCTAAATATTCGGTTCTCCCGCTACGTATAGATTTTACTGCATCAAATAGCACACCGTGCTTGAAATCGTATTTTTTCATAGCTGGGATTTTGAAAATGACTATTTAAACCTATCTATTATTGTCACAGACAAGTAGTTACAAATCTACAGTTTCTTAAACTGTTCTATTTCGTCCCAGCTGATTGAAGAGCCTTTGAACTTTGAGGCGTAAAGAAGAGACTCTAGTGTGCGTGGATCTTTGATGGTAAAGATGCCTTTCTTGTAAGCAACATACATAAGCTCTGATGAGCGAATGCATTTTGCATCCGCTATTTCCTTGAGTTTGACGACGAGCTCTACGCCTTGGTGTAGTTTTTGAGACATGATTTTTGCTAAACTTTCTGGCTTTTCTGCAAGCATACGTGCTGTTCGCTCGTCTACGGCAATCATGCTTTCTACTTTCTTTTCCTTGAGTGCATTTGCAAGGGCGAAACATGACATCTCTGCTTCGCTTACGAGTGGTACCCATTGCCCATCTGCTTGTAGGGAGTGGTTGGCTTTGTCGGTGAGTGTGCGTGTTTCTTGTGAAATCATCTCACTGCTTATTCCCATGCTTTCTGGTGTTTCGAGTATTCCTCTGTCGATTAAATCTCTCATTCTTAGAGCTCCGAGTTCGAATTGCCTTATTGTGACTGGATGATCGTAGATTTCACGTTTGACCTCCATAGTGATAAGGAACTTTACTTGCGTGTTTTTCTTTAGTTGTTCTAAGGTGTTAAGCATTCCATTTAGTGTGAAGTTGATGAGTGGTCCCGAATCAAATATAAGGCATTTCATTTGAAAAAGTCCTCGACCATTTTAGCTCGCTTTTTTACTTCCATTGTGGCATTGAGGGGATTGTCAAAAATGTTTTTCTGTCCGATGTAATCTACTAGTTCCCATTGCGTTATCCCGAGGAGGTGGGCTGTCTTTGTGAGCGAGATGCCGTGCTCGTAGATCTTTGTTGCTTTGTTGACTTCGGCCTTACGTAGGACTTCTTGGATATCTTGTCGTGCGCTAGGCGAGAAATCAATTAGAAGATCTTTTATGTGCTCAAGATGGCGTGCAAATTCTTCGACGTCCCTTTTTTCTAGCTCTGCAAGCGACTTGTCGATTTCGTTAGAGAGTTTGGTCGTAAGTGCATCCCAGCGTTTTATTTTTATTTTGTCGCGATGTGCGACCATTTTGTTGAGTGTATATATGAGAACTGCTATCGCAATGAAATCTGTGTGTTGATGAATGGTCGCTGAGTGGATTGTTTGGTCTGAAAGCTGTTGTAAAAGTAGAGCATCAGAGTCTTTGAGGGCTTTCTTGGTTTGCTTTAGAACAAGAGCGATGTGCTCCATCTCTTTTTTATCGTCTACCATCACCATTAAGCTATTTGGTGTTGCAGATATATAAACGTTAGTTGGGCTTCATAAGGATTATATAGTGCGTGAACTATTGTGTCTTATGGAAGTGATTGTTGATACGAATTTCATTGTTTCTTGTTTTAGGAAAAATATTGATTTTGTTGATCAGTTAGAAGGACAAGGTTTCAAGGTACTTGTACCTAAGGAAGTTGTGCAGGAATTGAGAGACTTGCGTAAGAGTGAAAAAGCTTCACGAGATGACCGATTGGCAATTGATCTTGCTTTGGCTTTTCTTGAGCGCACCAAGGTTAAACATGTTAGCTTGGGTAAAGGAAAAGTTGACGAGTCTCTTATCCATAAGGGCAAACAGGGTGCTTATATTGCTAGCCTTGACCGCGAAGTAAAGAAGCAAGTACCGAATAGGGTTGTTATTTTTGATGCTCAAAAACGTGTTGGGCCAGAATCTGGATAGAATCTAAATAGTTAAATAGGAGAATTGGGTAATTAGCGAATGCTGGATGCGGATCTTTCTCGTAAGCTTGAGCGCGTTAGTCTCCTTGAGCGATTATCTAATGAACTTGAAGGCAAATTCCCTCCTTCAGCTCATCATGTCGATTGGGGTTACAAATTCTCAGAGTCTCATGGGAGGCATGTGCTTGTGGGTTATTTGCTTGCAGGCATTTCTGATGAGAGTTTGAATAATCTTCCTAAGGACTATTCTGGAGAGCCTATTGTATATGATGGACATGCTGCTAGTCCAGAGACCTGCGTGGCTGAAGAAATAGCTTCTTAATTTGAGCTTTGAAAAGCTTTAAAAACCATCTTTATCACTAAATGAGATGTTCTATTTAGCTCACATTGAAGACCATGTGCGGGTTGAGCCGCGCCTCTTTGGTTTGGAAACCAAGGAAGCTGTAGAGAAGCAATTGAATGAGACTTACGTCGATAAAGTCAGCAAAGAAATTGGTTTCGTTATGAGTGTTGTCGGTGTTGATTATGTTGGCGACGGAGTTATCATTCCTGGTGATGGCGCAACTTATTACAAGTCACGATTTACTGTTCTTATCTGGAAGCCGGAGTTGCATGAGCTAGCTTACGGTACTATAGAAGAGATTACTAACTTTGGAGCATTCATAAGAATTGGTCCTGCTCGGGGAATGATTCACATTTCGCAGACGATGGACGATTATGTTTCTTTGAATAAGACAGGAACACTTGCCGGTAAAAACTCAAAGAGAATTCTTTCTGTTGGAGACAAGTGCATGGCTCGCATCGTTGCTATCAGTTATAAGATGGGCGATCCTAAGATTGGATTGACGATGAGACAGCCTGGACTTGGAAAGGTAGAGTGGCTTGATGAGCAGAACAAGAAGAATGCCCGCGCTAAGAAGGAAGGCGAAAAGGGCGAAAAGAAATCAAAGAAGGAGAGCAAGAAATGAATCCTGAAGTAGCTGTCATCGCTCAAGATTTGAGAGAAATCCTAGATGTGGGTGCTGAAGACCGTAGGACTATTGGGGCTATTCTACGGGACGATGTTATTCACAAAGGAGCTTTTCTGGATTTCGCTTATAATGTTAGCTCTTCTTATCATATTCCTCAGTCTGTTTTGCTTGACGTTGATCCGAACAGCGTTAATGTTGTTGGCGCAGCTTACAGAATTCAAGGATACTTAGCTGAACAGGCCCGATCGACCCAGGAGGTTAGAGCTTAACATGGCAGTCAAAGCATGTAGACAATGCAGATCACTATATGAGGGGGCTAAGTGTCCTGAGTGCGGATCTAACGAATCCCTTGACAGTTTTAAGGGAAAGGTAATAGTTTTAAACCCTGAACAATCTGAGATTTCGAAGAAACTTTCTTTAACTAAGAAAGGGCTCTTCGCAGTGAGATTACGATGAACATACTACACGAAAAACCAAACAAGCTATTGAAGCGACATGAAGTCAAGATTCAGCTACAGCAGGCATCTCCTCCAAGTCATGCACAGGCACTTGAGCTTGTAGCGACCCACTTTAAGGTTGCTCCAGAACATGTTGCTATCAAGAAGATTGGAAGCCATTATGGCTCGCACCATGTGACTGTTGAGGCTTTTGTATATGATTCAGCTGATCACAAAAAGAGCATTGAACCTCGAGTAAAGGAGAAGAAGGCTAAATCATAATGGCAGACGATAAAAAAGCTAAGGGCGGAAAGAAGGCGCATAAGAACAAGCCTACAAGCACAAAGTACAAGCACTACAAGGTTGATGGCGCTAAACTTACGAGGGCACCGTTCTGCCCACGTTGTGGTCCTGGAGTGTTCTTGGCAAATAGAGATAATCGAATGCATTGCGGTAAGTGCAATTATACTGAGTTTGGTAAGAAGTAATCTTATTTTATTTGAGTAGAATTCTCACCTCTTTCTTCGTTCGGATACACTTTCCTGCCTATACAAGGACTTTTTTGGAAGTTTTGAAGAACGATTCCTTAAACTCTATAGCTGTTTCAACCCATAGAGAGGAGGCCTCACCCTTCAAAAAGATGGATGAAACGTCCTCTCCTGGGAAAAAGAGGTGATTAATAATCCGAACTTGTAGGGATATATAAACCTTTCGATTATGTTGTAACTTAATAATGAGAACAGTTTTCTTTTAGGCTTCTATGGCGTAAGAAAGGGATATAAATGTAGTGCTTTTGAGTCTATTATGTCTGAAGGGGTAGAAAAGGTAGGTCAAGAACAGATCCACAAGCTTCTTTTTGAGGATAAGCTGAGCTGGCAGAGCATTATCTATGATTTGATTAATACTGAACAGCTTGACCCGTGGAACATTGATTTGTGTCTGTTGAGCGTGAAGTTTTTGGAAAAAGTACGTGCACTTGAGGAAGCTAATTTCTTCGTTTCTTCAAAGGTTTTACTTGCGGCTTCGCTTCTTTTACGTATTAAGTCTGAGATTGTGTTAAATCAAGATATTCCTACGCTGGATGAGATACTCTTTGGCACAAAAGATGATGAAAAACCATATGTGCAGGAAAGGATTGAGCTTGATGGTGATGCTCCTGCTCTTGTTCCGAGAACGCCCTTGCCACGATTCAGGCGTGTGACTCTTGAAGAACTTATGAGTGCACTTGGTAAGGCAATTAAGACAGAGAATAGACGTATCAAACGAGAGATTCTTGTGAAACAACATGAATGGGAAGTTGAAGTTGCGTTACCTAAGAATAAGATAAATGTGCACGAGCGCATTCAACAGATTCATGCTAAGTTGCTTGTGCTTTTTGAGGGAAGGGATGAGAGGTTGGCTTTTTCACATCTTGTAAAAGAAGGCACGCGGCACGAGCGCATTCTGGATTTTGCTGCGCTACTACATCTTGATACGCAGCAGAGGGTATGGCTTGAACAAGAGGGACATTTTGAAGAGATCTGGGTGTGGATGAAGGACCTTTACGAGCGGAAGAATTCTGAGGAGTTAGAGCGAAGACGCGCCGAGGTTGAGGCTTTCATGAAAGATGCGGAGGAATCTCAGGAAGAGAGTGATAAATCAATGTCTGGAGATGATCGTGTGGGTGAAACACTTGATGGCGATGCTCCTGTTGGATTCAGTGTTAGTGCGAGAAAAAGCGATAGTGGCGTTGATGACGAAGATATCTAATTTTCTTTTATTCTAGAATAAATTATCAGAGCTATAATTAATATTGGCGTTGCACTAATTATTGTATATTTTGGTCCGATGTGATCAACTAAAAATCCTGCAAGGGGGACTCCCACTATGGCTACAATAGAAAGTACCATTGATTCTAGAGACCCGATACTTGCTCTTAGCTTGTTTGGGATGAATCTATGGAAATAGATTCTGTCTGCGGTAAACCTCATGCCCCAGAACAGGGTTGAAAAAAGCAGTATTATTATAGCAAATAACTTTGTAGAAGCAAATATTATAAGTAAGTTTGTTAGAGTTCCTAGAATTAGTGTAATTATTAAAAATCTTCTCTCTTTTGATGTTTTTAGTAATCTTGAGGCAAATAGGGGGGCGATTACTCCGACTAACGCCATGAGCGACCATAAATAGCCAAATGTATGTTCTTGCATTCCTAGACTTTCAAATAATGGTAGCCATGCTATCTGGCTTCCAAGATTACTTGCAAATATTAGAAGTGCTGCGATGATGAGCAACGAGAATAAAACACTATGGTTTTTGCTGTACTGGATTGCTCTGAACCCTTGTTTTGTTATTCTCTGAACAGAGGAGTCAGGTGTTTTCTTTCTCAAAAAAGCTTCACGAGCGAATAACACTATGGTGAATGCAGCCAAGAAAGAGATGCACGTAGCGATCCAGATTATAGATAATCCAAATAATTTGACGGCATATGCGCCAATAATCCCTGATAATATTAGTCCTGCACTATCAATGGCTTGGCTCTTGACAAAGTAACTTTTCTGAAGATCTTTCTTGCTTGCGCGAATTAGGTCTATTACCCAGGCCTCTTTCGCCCCAGAAGAGAACGTAGATGCAATTCCTAGAAGTGCATAGACTCCGACAATAGCGTAGTAATTCTTGATGAAGAAGAGTGAGAGAAATCCAATTCCTTGCAGAAAGTAACTTAACAGCACAGAGAATTTTCTTCCGTAAATGTCTGCAATAGCTCCAGTAGGTATTTCGAAGAGTAATGAAGTTAAGTTAGCTATTCCCAGTAATATGCCGACTTGAAATAAACTAAGTCCGATTCCCTTGAAGTATAAGACCATAAAGGCAGGCATAAAGAAGAAAAGTGGGCTAATCGCAGCGTCTAGATAGAAAGGCCATAGAATTTTCAGCTCTCCTTTCTTGAAGACCATCTTATTTCTGCAGAGCTTTAACAAGCGACTTCTCTGCATACTCGTGCTCTTCGCCGGTGAGCATGTTTTTGATTTTGAATTTCTTTTTCTTTACTTCGTCACTGCCTACGAAAATGCTGAATGGGATTTGATATGAGTTAGCGTATTCAAGAGATTTACCTGGCTTGTCTGTGGACACGACGACGCTGATGTTTGCTGCGCGTAGTGCTTTTGCTAAGCGTGCAGCATCTGCAGGCTTATCGATTGAGATGATGATTGCTTTTGGTCCGACTGGTGCGACGTTTGCGTGTTCCATGAGGCGCTCGATACTTGCTGAAATACCTACGGCTGGAATTTCTCGGTTTAGGAATTTGCCGACTGATTTGTCGTATCGCCCACCGCCAGCTATAGAACTCTTGCTCCCTGCAACGCTGAATTCGGTGACCATGCCCGTGTAGTAGGAAAGGCCTCTGACAAGGAGAGGGTCGAAGACAACGGTGAATCCGTGTTTCTTGCCTAGTTCACGAAGCTTGATGATGTCTTCTGCGCCATCAAACATATTGCTAACGAAAAATGCTAGATCTTTTTCTAAGAGCTTGAAGAGGGTAATGATTTGGTTAGTGTCTGCATATTTCTTGAGATTTGCCTTGATGATGTCTTCGCCGATTTTATCTAGTTTGTCAATTTCGCGCATAACTTCTGCCTTCTGTTTTATCTGGACGCTTTCAAGAATGGCGTTTGCAAGCTTCCTGTGATTGATTCTAATTTCTGCTTTGATTCCGAGAGCCTTCATGATGTTGCTCCACAACGCTAGAACTTCTGCATCTGCTTCTACTGATGCGTCTCCGATGATGTCTGCATCACACTGTATGAACTCTTTGTATCGTGTGCTACTTGTTGGTTCGTCGCGGAAGACCGCACCAATTTGGTATCTTCTGAATGGTAGCTTGATGTTGGGGTGTTGTTTGAATATTCTTTGTAGCTGGAAGGTGAACTCGTATCTCAGACCTAGATTTCTTCCACCGCGGTCTTGCAATCTGAATCTGTCTGAGATTGCCTCATCCTCATTGCCGACTTCAGGGCGCATCAGTTCATCAAATTCTACCGTTGGAGTTTTGATTGGGAAGAAACCGTGCAGTTGGAATTGGTTTTCTATAATTTGTTGAATGGCTGCATATTTCTGTGATTGAGGGGGAAGATATTCAGGAAATCCCTTCACTAGATCAGGTTCGTAACTCACCATATCTCCTTGATGAATATAGGTTATAAAAGGATTGTGCTTAATTGTGACTTGTCTTATTCGGAGATTGTGGAACTCTTGCTGATTCTTTTATGAATGGCTTCGTTTACTCGATCATTCTCTTCTTCGATAGCCTGTATTGCTTTTGTGGGGTTGGCGTAATTTAATGCGTAAGACACTTCGATATCGTCAAGCGTACCTCCTGAGGCAGTTACATACATCCAATGCGCAAGAGCAGCCCTTACTAAACTTAATGGTTTCTTTACGCCTCCAATATATACAGAAGATCCGCGTTGCCCTGAATCGTCTTGACATCCTTGAAGTCTTTCATAGATTGTTTCTACTTCTTCTTCGTATGCGCCCCTTGCTCTTATGCCTTCTTTTACTATTTTTGTAAGCCCAGTTTCTTCTCTGTTAGATTTTCCTTTTTTAGGAGATCCGTTATTATATTCTCTTTTTTCAACTGCTCCATTCACAGAAGCAGGATCCGTTTTAAAATGCGAACTGTCTTGTATTACTTTTACGAGTCCGATTGGGATTATCTGTGGACGCGAAAGACTACCGTTATTTATTGATTCAACTATTCTTCCTTCCTCCAGAAATTTTTGTATATCTCTTCTTAGTTCTCGAGTCAGAGGAGCCAATACATGTTCTGCGTTATAGGGTTCTTTGCCTTCAGCAATGTATTGCTCCCATTGGATCACGGCTGCCTTTACACTTGCGTGGCTTTCCCATCCTACAGAGCGAGCTATCTCCTGCTGAGAAGGACTATCTTCTAGAAGACCATCTTGGCGGTAGTCGCGCATGAGTTTACCTGCCAAATGCTTACGAATATCTGATGTGGGGACCTTAATCCATTCTTCAGTCGATTCGGATTCTCCTGGTCTTCTACAGAGGATTACATCTTTACGTACAGCAGGAGCGCCTAGCTTCTTATCGTGTAATGTTAGGTATAAGTTAAATATACTTTCCGCGGGTACGCCTATTCTTTGTAAAGCGCGATAGATGCATGTTTGAATGTTGATTGTTGTAAGGGGGAGATCAGAATTCTTTCTTCTTTTGGAAGGCTTAGGGCTGCCTTTATCAGTTTCAGCTTCTTCTAGCATGGTTCTGGTAATATTTCTCCTTTTTATGGTTTGTTGCAATGTATTGATAGAGAATTTTTCTGGATTAGAAAGAGCGGAAGAGGGGAATCGAACCCCCGTCTACGGAGCCACAGTCCGTTATTCTACCATTAAACTACAACCGCCATGTTGTGACTTGCACTCTGGAGGTTGGTTTAATCCAATAACCTCTGTGCAGGTCTGATATAAGCGAGGAATGACGGTATAAAAAGATTCCTAGGGGGAATCTTTGATGCTCGACCCTATCGGATCATAGCATAAAAAGTTTATTAAACGCAGGGCTCTAAAGGTGTATTATGAAGAAGCAAACACTTATTTCAGTTAGCATTATTGTAGCTATTTTGTTGATAGGGGTCGCTATGTATTATTGGTATCATCAGGCCGCTGGAAGGGCAAGTGCGCTTGTTGGTGACAGTATTTGTGGTAGCCCGCTTTCTGCTGAAGCTCAGGATGCATGTTGTGCGACTGCACATGAAGGAGATATTACTGCTCAATGTGTTGGCGGATGGAGGTATGTGAATGGCATGCGTAAGTGCCAGTACGTGTGTGATGGCGCTATGCCTGCGTGTACCCTGGAAGCAAAGTCGTGTCGTGATGGGCATTCTGTAGCTAGGAACGCGAGCAACGATTGCCGTTTTGATCGCTGTAGTAGATGATGGAGAAGTTTAGATTTTTCGCGCTTTGGCTATGTGCGATTTGTGTTGTTACTTTTATCTTACAGCTGGTGATTCCTGGATTTACCGAACTCTTTCTTTTAACGCCCGAAGCATGGGCTCAGGTCTGGAGGTTTTTGACGGCTGTGTTTTTACACGGTGGAACTGGACACTTATTGTATAATCTTTTGGCACTTGGGTTGTTTGGAAGTATGCTTGAGAGATTGATTGGGTCACGAAGGTTTTTGCTCGTATTCTTTTTATCTGGTGTGTTGGCAAATATCTTTTCAGTTAACTTTTATGATGCTTCACTTGGAGCATCTGGAGCAATATTCGGAATTATTGGTGCGCTGATCATTGTAAGGCCCGGTTTGCCAGTTGTTGCTTTCGGTTTCCCTATGCCTATCTTCATTGCAGGCATTATCTGGGCGGCAGGAGATGTTCTTGGCGCGGTAGGATATCTTTCAGGCAATCCTATCAATAATACAGGTAACTTTGCTCATTTGTCTGGTATGGCCGTCGGAATGGTTATGGGGTTCTTTTATAGGAGAAAAGATGTTAAGGAGAAGGATAGTGCTCGGGTTTTGATACATGAAGGCTCAATGCGTGCTTGGGAAGACCGCTATATACGCTGACGCGACAAACGTTTATAACTTGGTTTTGCTTTAGGCCATTATGAAGAAGGTTGATTGGTATTTGGTTTTTTTGTTTGCTGTATTTCTTGCTGCTTGGATTTGGGCTGCTATAGATCCTAAATATCCAAGTGCGTGGCTGCTTGAGAATTATCTTGTCTTTATTTTTGTGCCTCTTATTTTGATTGCGGGTTATTTCTTTAGACTTTCACGCGTTTCCTACACTTTGATTACTGTCTTTATGGTGCTGCATGTAATCGGATCGCATTATACGTACGCTGAAGTGCCATTTGGGTATATGTTGCAGGATTGGTTTGGCGCATCGAGAAATATGTATGATCGGCTTGTGCATTTTTCATTTGGTTTCTTACTTGCTTATCCTATTCGCGAGTTGTTTATGCGTCTTGGGAATGCTCGCGGATTCTGGGCCTATTGGTTCCCTGCTGAGTTGACACTTGCATTCTCTGCAATCTATGAGATTATTGAATGGTTGGCTGCTGTAGTTGTTGATCCGAACGCTGGTCTTGCTTTCCTAGGAACACAAGGAGATATTTGGGACGCCCAGAAAGATATGCTTGTTGCAGGTATAGGCGCATTGATTGCGATGTTTGTGACCGGCATTATCAATTCTATTTTCAAGAGGGATTTTGCACAGGATTTTGCATCAAGTCTTAAGCCACGAAAGGGTATCCTTGGCGAAGTCGAACTTGGTAGAATGATCAGATCTCAAAAGTAATACTTCTTTTTTCTACAGAAATCAGAGATTAATTATGGTAATGTGCTCGGAGCAATGGTTTGTATGCTTCCCATGTGTGGTACATGATGTACGCTTGAAGAGCTACGAATATAATCATTATTATTGCGCCGAATAAGCTTGGAGCTAGGAATAGGTTGAACAAGATGATATTCAACATAATTGGTGAAACAATCATCATTGAAAGTGGAACCCATCGATTTGCAAGGAGCAAGAGTCCTACAAGGATCTCGGCCACACCTAGGAACGGCATGAAATATCCCGTTGCGACCATGGCTGCAAAGAAGTCCATTGCTGGCTGTGCAAGAGCAGCATTGTTCATTGGAAGGAACTTACCTATTCCGAAGAATAACCATGCAAGACCAAGAATGACTCGTACAATGTGGTATGCAATTTTGCTCTTCATATTTTATTTTATTTTATTTTTTCTTATATATAAATATGATGCCCCTGCCGAGCAACACCCCTTTATGTGATTTGAGTGGGCATTTGCCCTTTAGATGTCCATGAGATGGATGTTTTTAAGGATTGTCGACCACTAAACTGTGACTACTAGAATATTATACTGCATAACCTTGGCCTGGAAGAAGAATTTTTTTGCTATTTTCATCATACATTCTAAAAGCTAGATTAAACGCCTTTATCAATCTCTGTCTTCGTTCATCGGGATTGAGCGATTTGATAACTTGCTTGACCTGTTGTAGACGTTCTTTCTGTAATTTTGGAGGTCCATCGAACGTGTGTATTCCGTCTAAAATATTATATTCGACTATTTTGAATTTCATTTTTGCTAAGACGAAACTATACTCAACAGTATAACTCCCGCCACTATCATTAGAATTGCCCCAAGTTTAGGTAATAAAGTTACATCCTTAGTCATTTTACCATAACGTGCGTGAACTATTCTCTCAAAGACTAAGACTGCTAAAGGTTGTGTAGCTGCTATGGCAGTAACTACCGTTGCGGGCAGTAAAGACATTGCTAAATATAGGGTTAAGACTGCGCCTAGTGTAAAGAACTCACTTACAAACGCCCAGCGAATATTCTTTAGCTCTTTTCTGAACCCTGCACGAACTCGTTTAGTAGAGAGGCCCAAAAGAACTGTTATACCTGCAAAGAGTGTAGTAATAGCAAGCCCCTGCATAAATGAAATATTTAATGTGGATACTTTAATGAAAAATTCATATCCTCCCAATAGAAGAATGTAGATCGCTAGAGGAATTACTAGGATGCTAAGTTTCATCTTTTTCGCTCTAACTGAGAGTAGAATTACTCCCAAGAGCACCAGAGCTGCTGCCGCGTAAGCTAGTGGTGAAAGTCTTTCGTGGAGAAAGATAAACGCGAGAGCCGCCACCACTATGGGAAATAAATATGCAAACCCTACAAGATAAGATGCGTCTGAATCTCGCATTATATAGAAGTATAGGTAATAGCAAGCTCCCGAAAATACTCCTGCAAGTATCGGAAACATCAAATCATGGGCAGTTAGACCTTGCCAATTTAAGAAAAATACTAGGACGAGTCCTAAAACGACGTTTACTAGTCCGGCAACAACCGCATAACCGATTGTATCTTTTACTCGATGCGAGACTACAAATTTATCGAATGTGTTCATTATACCAAAAAGAATTGGTGAAAGTATCGCAATAAAGATGCCAAAATTCATTTTAGTTCCTCTTCTTCAATCAAAGGATAAATATCAAGGGCAACCTCTTCATAGGGATGCACTTTCTTTATGGCCTTAATAATTGACTTTGCCTTATTTCTTAGACATACAAATTCTATTCTTTCTTCTTCAACGGACTCTAGCTTATTCGCCTTGCCTATATGGGGATTTGCCTTTTCATTTGGTTTGAATCTTCCCATTCCTCTGCTCGAAAAGCTACAATAATCATAATTTCCAATAATTCCGCCTCCAGCTTTTCCAATTGCTTCTCGAACCTTATCCGTATGCGTTAATGGTACAAAGACTGCTATTTTTACCGATTTCATTTCTTATGGTACTCCATAAAATTCATGGCTTTCTTAAAGCCGAGCTTCTCGAATACAGTAAGATTTCTATCTGCTGTTAGCAAGACAACTGACTTAGACTTACTTTTCCAATAGCTCAGAGCCATTTTAACAAGATTCTTTGCAATACCCTTGCCTCGCGCTTCAGGCAATACGTAGAGGTCATTAATCCACGTACTTTTACGTTCCTTATTATATTCTAGAGTTAAAAAGCCAACAAGAACATCTTTCTCTAACGCCAAATAAACGTCATTATTCTTGTTTTTGAGAAATTTTCTATAAAAAGAGGCGTTTTGTGGTATCCACCAGCCTTGATCTTTTTGAGCAATAAGATTTATTTCTTCTAAAGATTTAATGTCCTTCGAGTTTGCCTTTCGTATTTTCATTTTTTGGCTACCTTCCATAACAAATCAAAATGTTTTTTATACATGTCGGCGACAAGCTTTGAGTGTATTAGGATGCAAACCATGGATGGTTCCCAAATATTAATATTAACTTTATCTCCATAAATAAAAGTCGCTACGGGGCCACTCAATTCTTCTGAAACATAACGAATATCCGTAAAGTAAGAAGGATCATTGCCCCGTTTAGTATAAATCGCGGTATAAGGAATTCTATAATGTTTAAGATCTCGCAAAAACTGTTCGGCATATATAGGTAACTTTTCACGTAGTTGTCCCTTTACTCCAAATGCATGGATTGGTTTGCGTTCTCGCACCATCTCTCTCCATGCAGCCTTCATCCCCTCTCCACCCTTGAAAATTTCGACCTTGACATCCTGTGGCGAACTTTCATAGAGGGTTTTTAATTGAGGAAAGAAAGTATCTAAAAGTTCTTTCTTTTCATTAAGTAGTTCATAGAAATTATTGGGATTGGTGGGGCCGTATTTCATTACTTTGCCCTCTTGGAAGTAACTTACAAGGCCTTTCTCTTTCAGTTGCTCAAGAACATCGTAAATATTAGTGCGGTGAAATCCGCTTTCGTGTGCAATTTGCTTCACAGTACAAGTTTTGAGCTTTAATACAGCCTGATAGACAATAGCTTCTGCTTGAGTCAATCCAAATTTAGTTAGGTCTTGTACGTTCATTATCTTTGCAAGTTTTCCTTCTATTTAAAGTTGTCTAAAATTAGACACATGTAATTTAAAACTGGTTCTTTTTGCGACTTTGTATGGAAGATCATACACAAGGATGGAACAAGCGAAACGTACGCTATGAAGAGATTCATAACGTTTCGTCTGAGAATTTGACAGTTATAGCCAGAAGCCTAGATTTAAAGGATGGTCAGGTTTTTGTTGATCTGATGTCTGGTTACGGGTCCGTAACTAAAGCTATTCTCGACTATTGCAAATCCCAGAACATTAAGATCAATGCTCTTCTGATTGATTTTGCTAAGGAACAAATCGATAGAAGCAAAGTTGAACTGCCTGATTTTTCTGTTATTCGTCTCTACGAGGACGTTCGTTCTTTGAGTCTTGCGGATGAAAGTGTTGATAGGATCGCGATCAAAATGGGTGTTCATGAGGTGCCTCGCAAAGATCAATATAAAGTCATAGCTCAAGCTTATCGGGCCTTGAAGCCAGGCGGAATCCTTGTTATTTGGGATTTAATGTTTAAAGGGCATATTGAACAGCTCGTGTTTCAGACGATTGTGCATGAAAAGAATCGTCTTGCTGGGTTTTATGATATGGCTCTTAACCGCTATCTTCCTCGTGAGGAAGAATTACGCAATTATTTAGAAAAGGCTGGATTTTATAATATTGAATTAGTTCAAGAAATTCCCTATCCCTTCTCTTCTGAAAAACGCCTGCATACGGAGTTAGGCGGAAACGAGTCTAAACTTGAAGAATTGAACGATTTCATTCGTGCTGTTGTTCCAGAACATGTCAAGGAATCCATCAATTTTACAGATAAAGGTCGAGATATTCAGGCGACATTTCGCAAAGGTATCCTGCGCGCAGTTAAACCCGATTTGAAAGGAGGACAAAATGACTTATCACACCAATGACGTAGTGCGAATTGCACACGCCCATCATACTTATCTTGATAGCTTGCTTACTCACGCAGCTAGTTTTCCGAAGGAAGAATGGTTCGAAAAGGGAAGGCATGACTTCTTGAAATCAGAAAGGTATTTGACTTTGACTTCTGCTTATGAAGCAGATGTTCCACAAGAAGTTCGTGAACAATTAAGACCTAAATTACGTTTTTTACTCGAGCGTATTCTTGATCCTAAGTATGATAAAGACATCGATTTTGAAATAGGAAATCTTTCTTTAGGGCCAGAAGAGCATGATGAAGGCGAAGGAAACGACTAAAATCTGATTTTTGAGAAACTAATATCTTTATCATGGAATTTGATAAGTATCACATATCTTCGCTTTCTCTTATACTTCAAGGAAGGAATCGGAGAACCCGAGTAATAAGCTCGAGAGTTGACCTTAGTTAAATCGTGAAAGTGGCCTAGAGCCATATAGTCTATTTTTGATTTTGACTTCATATTTTCAGGACGTCCGTGAAATAGGCCAATTTTATATCTGTCTATCGAAAATGTACTGTTGTTTCTAAATAGTCTGACATTTGGGGGTAATTTATCCAGCTTTATTTTTGCATCTTCATCTCCTCTGATTAAATAGACGTTTGTGTGAGATTTTCCTAACCGATTGAATTGTGCGTATCCTTTCTTTATAGTGGCTTTGCTTGCATCTTCATCGAAGAGATCGCCTGCAATGATGAGACCTGCGACTTTATTCTTTATGCAAAGTGAAACGATGCGAGAGAATACGTTGAATCTGCTTTTTTCTCCATTGAGATGCAAATCACTAGTATGAATAAATGACGTTTCCTGTTCCATTATTGCTGCTTATCTTTCTTTCTCAGGCCTAACATAATGATATGGTTGCCAACAGGGGTTAAATTACGCAAGATCATCAGAAAATAATGCATAATCACAGGATTTTTGCCATTAAGTAATTCAAGGAAATCATCAAACGTCTCTTTTCTTTGCTCAAAAAATGTTCTTGTCTTCTCTAGATTGGTGTTTTGATAGGCTAAGATAAGATCATAAAAATAGTCGCGAGTCTGTTTTATGAAAGCGACTTCTTTTTCTGTAAGTTTGATATTCTTATTTTTCTTAAGATAATCATAAGCGTAGAGCACTAAAACCGACATTTCAATCATAGAATCAATAAAATCATAGGCATAGATGCTATCCGTTGAGTCATAAATACTCTTTTTATTGATGATGCGCTTGCAAAGGTTGCATAATCTGCTTACGGTGTTAAGTATTTCTTGAACTTCATCAGTGGCAAGTGTTCCTCCCGCGATATCTTCTAGAAAACGATCAAATTCAGATAAAACCATCCACATAATACGCTTGATAAGAGAATCGTACTCATTTTCATCAAGAGAGCTCATGCATTTTAGTTTACAATGAGTTGGGCCTACCTCTACAATTTCCAAACCCGTGATGTGATGTAAACTCTTTCGGATAAGGGGCAATTTTTGCTGCGTATATTTAACATCGATTTCATCATACCCCGCCGTATAGAGATGTCTAAGAATCCGAACAATAGGCCACTCTTCACTTTCAGTAAGATCAGTCTCTATCTTATCAAAGTGCTTTTCTTTTGCTGACAGAATAAGTTTTCCTTTTGATACCTCAATATTCATCAGTTGCCCGTTTTTGAGATTATTAGCTTGTACATACTTAGAAGGAAGCGAGACACTTAAGGTGCTTTTTCCATGCTTAACGATCTTTCGTTGCATCAATTGCGGAAACGTAAAAGGTATTTAAATCTTCCCAAAATATATATTTATGTATAAGAAGTAAATATAAACGCAAAAAGTATATAAAAATTTGAGCCTAAGTGTACTTATGAATGCTGGCTTGAGAGAAATTCTGAAAGCGGTTCCATTACGAGTGGCAATAACTGATTATTGCAATTTAGGATGCGTATTTTGTTCTAACGAAGGTATGGGGCCAGAACAGCGTAATTTGTCACATGTTGATACGGATTCACTTCTCTACTTGGTTGGGGCCTTGAAGGAACAAGGATTAGATCATGTTGCTTTGACTGGCGGAGATCCATCGTTACATCCTGAGCTTGAACGCATTATGGATGGATTGGAGGAACGCGCGATCGGAAAACGATTTATTCATACCAACGGGATCGCATTGCGAGAACGGCACATTCGCGGGCAGTTAAAGGGCTTTACGAAGGTCGGGGTTTCGGTGCATGCATTCGATTATGATACGTGGAATGCCCTCACAAAGGGCACGGTGCGCCAATTCGGGCAGGTTATGGCTAACTTAGATAGATTTGCGGAAGAAGGTTACGGTTCTCGGGTAGAAATTAAGCACGTTCCTATGGAAGGTATAAACGATTCACCTAATTGCATGAGAAGAACGCTTGATTATTGTGCTGAACGCGGATTCAAGTTCAAGTTTCTAAATTTTGAGCCTATCTCGGACTGCCATGCAGGGAAAGGAAAACCTGTAACTGATCTAACTGCACGGATTGAAGCATTAGGGGCCAAGCCCTTAGGAACGGAGGGCACATTTAGAGGTCAAACGAGTTATTTACCTATTCAGGTATTTGAGTATCGGGGTACGAAAGGAGTTTCTATTGATATTGGATGTGGACGAGAGGACGTGTGCAAGGCGTGTTACAAATCAAACGAAATTTTAGTAACCCCTGCTTTAGATATCAAGCCGTGTCATGCGAGTGGAAAAACCATTCCTCTGAGAGATGCGATTGATGTGCGCGATTCTGAGGAGATTATGCAGCGAGTACAAGCATCTCGAGATTTTCTTTACACCGCCCCAGGGTTGAATTCTGCATATTGGAATCAAGGTCTCAAAGGAACAACTCTGACAGTGAGCGCGAAACAACCTAAGGGTCGGGAGGCTGTACTTGTATGAAGAATGTAGTTATTATCTATGCTAAGTGGCCTGAGAAGGGGGCTACTAAGACTCGGGTAGGAAAAGTCACGGGAGAGGATTTTGCATATGAACTCAGCGTTCGATGTTTTGATGACTTGATTAAAAACATACGTTTTGCAAACGATTATGATTTGGTTGTAGGAGTTAATAGTAAACGTGAAGCGCGTCTGTTCAAGCAGAAGTATGGGATTGACTCACTCATAGTTCAACCTGTTAAAACAGGAAATAAACAGGAAAAACAAAGCATCAAGTTTCACAGAATCTTTTCTACTTTATTAGGTGATATAAATTACGAAAAAGCGATTCTCATTCCCATGGATGTTCCCTACCTAACTGAACAGGACTTAAACAAAGCATTTGACGATTTAGATAAACAGCAATTCGTCTTTGGGCCAGAACATAACGGGGGAGTTTATTTGATAGGGGTAAGAGGGCCTTTCAAACAGAATATCTTTGAAAACGTTCGATGGAGCACCGAAAACTCACTCGTTGATTTAGCAGTCAATACGCAGGGAGAGTGTATTCAATTGCGTTATTTTGATGATATTAATGAGTTCGATGATTTGTTCAAAATAAAGGATAAAATTGAATTGCTCTGCCCCTCCGTTTACGAACTTATCACTCATAAGATAAAATCAGGCAAGGCAAAGAAATTGCAGGAGGCATATTATGGAGACTATTGAGTTTTTGGGACTCTCGCGAGCAGGTAAAACAACTCAACAAGAGGCTCTAGCGCGACTTCTGGAATCAGAAGGGTATCGCTGTGCCCGCGTTTCACGACCACCGATACGATTCAGCGATTGTGCAGGCCTTGAAGATTTTCATGTTCGGTTATTTGATGCTTTTGTTGGAGCGCGAAGAGATGCCGAGACGAAAGGATGCGATTTTGCCATTTATGAACGAGGATTTCACGACAGGCTGGTTTTACTTGGTGCGGATGCAGAGCAGGGATTGGTGTCGCAACCATTTTATGCAGATATGTCTCGACGCATTGCTGACCAATTACCCAGCGTGACGTATCCTATATTGTTCAAGCTGACTCCAGAAACTTCACTTGCTCGTTGGGATGAACAGAGAAGAAGAGGATTAGATAATTCTCATTTATGTGCAGGCCTTGATATGAGAGATACCTTGCCAGAACTGAGAACGTTGGGCGAAAGATACGCTCAAGCGCAAAGAGACTATCGTCTTTTGGAGATCGATTCTGAATTGCCTCAAAGAGAGGTAGTGACTCGATTGAGTGGATTTATAAAACGGCCGCAGTTGGTGGGAGTACCGAAATAATATGGGACAACACGAAATAGAGATTAAGCTTTCCTTTAAAGATAAAGAAAAAGTAATTGCCGAACTAAAGAAACTCGGAGCTGTCTTTAAGGAAAAATATACACTTGCAGATACATATTTTAGTTTAGAAGATACCGATATGAAGAATGCTAAAGACTTTTTGCGTTTACGCGTTAAGGGAGATGCAGCAGAAGTGACTTTCAAAGGGAAGCGTGAAACCGAAAGTGACATATGGAAGCGTATTGAATTAACGAGCAAAGTAGACAATCCTGAAGCCGTTGCACAAATGTTTAATCATATGCAGTTTTACACGCTTCTTGAGAATCATTCTGAACGAGAGTACTGGCAATTAGGAAAAGTTGAGATTGCGTTTATTGAACTCACAAAACCTGCTAAGCTTAAGTTTATGGAACTGGAAGGGCCTTCTGAAGAAGAAGTCCAAAAAGTCCTAGATAAACTTAAGGGTCTTGTTGAAAGAGTCGGAGAAGACTATTTCAAAATACTAGACGAAGCAAACAAGCGTAAGAAGTAACTAAATCCAGCTCAGCTGGAAGAGAGGTGCCCTATGCATGAACCAAAGAGAAACAAACCAGTCGGAAAAGGAAAGAGAAGCTATACGCGAAGAAGACTTCAAGCATCTTATACCGAAGGACACAATTAATATTCTGGGTTACGTTTCTTACAAAGAGAGTATGCAGAGTTGGAGCATTATTAATTTAAGAAAAGAGATTCTTACCATCTTCCCACAACTTAAGGAAAAGCGAGGCAAGTTTGCTTATTCGATGTATTACAATCGTTCTCCTAAAGAGCTAAAGAAAATCGTTGAGAACTTGGAAAAGAAAGATGTGACCCCGATATTGCTGTTATTAGGGAGAGTTAAAGATGGCAGTTAGAGTAGATTTTTATAGATCATTTAGTTCCCTTTGCTATGACGAAACTATCTAGCGGAGCCAATCTTGGATTTGAGCAGAAGTTATGGCAGGCAGCCGATAAGATGAGAAATAATATGGATGCTGCCGAATACAAGCATATTGTATTAGGTCTTATCTTTCTCAAGTATATCTCTGATTCGTTTATTGAAGTGTACAACGAATTAAAAAAAGACAAATTGGCCGATGCAGAAGATAGAGATGAATATCGCGCTAGGAATACGTTCTGGGTTCCACAAAAAGCACGTTGGGAATTTCTTCAAAAGAATGCAAAACAACCGACCGTAGGAAAGTTGCTTGATGATGCTATGGAAGCAATAGAAAAAGACAACCCTTCGTTAAAAGGCGTTCTTGCAAAAGACTATGCACGACCTTCACTTGACAAACAGCGTTTAGGAGAACTTATTGATCTTATCGGAACCATTGGTTTAGGCGATAAAGAAAGCAAGAGTAAAGATATTCTCGGTCGTGTATATGAATACTTTCTAGGACAGTTCGCAGATGCAGAAGGTAAGAAAGGAGGACAGTTTTACACGCCTCGAAGTATCGTTGCGTTGCTTGTAGAAATGCTTGAACCGTATAAGGGCAGAATCTACGACCCGTGCTGCGGTTCTGGCGGTATGTTTGTGCAGAGCGAGAAGTTCATTGCAGCTCATGGAGGGAGACTAGGAGACATTTCCGTATTTGGACAAGAGTCAAATCAGACCACTTGGCGACTCGCTAAAATGAACATGGCTATTAGAGGCATTGATGCCAATATTCAATGGGGAGACAGTTTCCATAATGATCTACATAAAGACCTCAAAGCAGACTTCGTGATTGCAAACCCTCCTTTCAATGATAGTGATTGGAAGGGCGAACTGTTACGTGATGATGTTAGATGGAAATATGGTGCTCCTCCCTTAGGAAACGCAAACTTCGGTTGGGTGCAACACTTCATCCATCATCTTTCACCAACAGGCACCGCAGGATTTGTGCTTGCAAATGGTTCTATGTCATCTAATACTTCTGGGGAGGGAGAAATTAGAAAGAATCTCGTAGAAGCTGATCTTGTTGACTGTATGGTTGCTTTACCTTCACAGCTTTTCTATAATACGATGATTCCCTGCTGTTTATGGTTCGTAACACGCGATAAAAGAGATCATAATTTTAGAAATAGGGGGGGGAATGTTCTCTTCATCGATGCGAGAAACCTGGGGGCTATGATTGATCGTCGCCATAAGGAACTAACAAGCGAGGATGTAAAGAAAATCGCAGATATATATCATATTTGGCGCGGAGAGCAGAAAGACAAGAAGTACGAAGATATTGCAGGATTCTGTAAATCGGCAAGCCTCGAAGAGATTCGTAAACATGAACATACCCTAACTCCTGGCCGTTATGTGGGAACTGCTGAGGTAGAAGAGGATAGCGAGCCATTTGATGAAAAAATGAAACGTCTCACATCAGAGCTCGCTGAGCAGTTTAAGGAGAGCGATAGACTCGAAGCTGAAATTAGAAAGAACCTTGCTGGTTTAGGGTGGAAACTATAGTGTGTGACAATTGGTTTAAGCTTTTGATTGCTTGGATTTTTGTAATTGTGGGAGTGCCGACTCTTTTCGAGATCTTATTTGGGGCAGCGATACAACATACTTTTGATACTGCGACTACAGGTTATCAAATATTTATCGGATTTGTTTTAATAATTTGTCTTATTTTTTATATTTATTTCGGAATTATGAAACTAATTGAGGAAACTAAGGAGTGTTGGAATGGATAACCACGAAGATAACGATGAGCCCTTTAGCCAATTAATTAATTCCTACGATTTAGAGAAAGACCTAAACGAGGCTTATAATAATAAGTTTCATTTTCACTGGATATCTTATTCTCATGTATTCATAGACGAACTTATGAAATCTTTCGTTTATATTTTGTTAAATTCAAAAATAAATTTAAGCAGGTCAATAATAAGCAACGACTATAAAGATTATATAAAAAGACTTAGATTCATGGAAAGTTTGTCATTACTTCACTTTAATTGTATAATTGACTTAGAGTTATATAACGATTTGAAGAAATTAAACTCTAAACGAAATCTTATTCTTCATCGTCTGATAGTTGATATAGAAAAAGTTAATGAGATAAATCTGAAAGAGTATTTTGATTTATGCAATAATTCAATCAAACTATTGATTAAGAGTCTCTTGGAATATGTGAGACTTAGCACTCTAATTCAAAGGGATTTTGGACCAGTTTTTAAGGATTTTGAGAATAAACTAAAAGAATCTCAAGAGAAAAATAACGAGGTAGGCGATGGCAAGAAGAATTAGTTTTTTAGCGAGAGGCAGAGTAAGGAAAAGAGTTTCGTTTAGGGCTAGAGGAAGAAAAGTTTCGTTTGTGGCTAAAGTTCCTTCTAGAAGGAGGCGAAGGGTATCTTTCTGGAGCGACTACTATTAAAATGAAAAATATAGCCATTGATTCTGACGTCATCGTAGCTTCTGAAATTGAAGGCGAAGCTAACCATAAAGAATCGAAAGAATTTATGGATTACGTATTGACCTGTAAATCAAAGAAGGTGTCTTTTTTTACTTCTATCTTTACCTTTCTGGAATTGGCTTCTGCCATGATAAGAAGAACTAAAGACAAAGATAAAGCCTATTCTTTGCTATATAGAATAACTAAATCTTGGAGAAAAACAATAAATCCTCTCCCTTTTTCTTCATCAAAGAAACAAATTAGCCCGCAAGCTTTTTCTAGAGAATTAATAGACAATTTTATAGAAACGGCGATAAAATTCAATGAAAAATCTGGAGATGCAATTCAATGTCAGGCGATAGTAGAAAATCAAATAGACTGCTTTGTTACATGGAACTTGAAAGATTTTACGATTTTGGAACAAACCATTCCTAATTTTAAGGTTTTAACACCAAAACAAGCTGTTCAGGAGATTGTTAATAATGAAGCAACAAACCAAGTTCAAACAAACTGAAATAGGAAAGATTCCAGAAGATTGGGAAATAACCAAGTTAGGAAGTAGTGTCAAAAAAATATTTTGCGGAAGAGACCCTAAAGGAGGAAAACAAAGCCATTCTAATAAACTTACGGCGTTTCGCATTATTCAGAGTGCTCCTGTTTTTGATGGCTATCTTGATAAGTCAAAAGTGGGATACATCTCTAAAGAACAATATCTAGAATTAAAATCTGCTGAATTGGAAGAGGAAGATGTTTTATTAAATCAGCTTGGGGATGGCATAACTTTTGCAAGATCATGTATAGTTCCAAAGGACATGTTGCCCGCAGTGATCACTCGTTCAGTTGGTTGTATCAGATGTAATAAAGAAAGACTATCTCCTTGGTTTCTGAATGCATATCTTATCTTGCCTCAAACTAAAAATTATATTGGATCATTTAATTCTGGGTCATCTAGAAGAGCTATTGATGGGGGGAAAATGAAGTCTTTTATTATCCCATTGCCAAAAATTAAAGAACAGCAAGAAATAGGTAAATTTTACAAGATAATTCAGGATAAAATAGAACTCAACAATCAAATGAATAGAACGCTTGAAAATATTGGGCAGGCGTTTTTTAAGAAATGGTTTATCGATGAACGAAAAGATACTTGGGAGATTAAAAAATTACCTGAAATTGCAAGAGTGATTGATTGTTTACATACTAAAAAGCCAGAAGAAAAAGAAGGGGGAAAATTACTATTGCAATTTTATAATATGGGTCAAAAAGGTCTGCTTAATTTAGATAAGAAGTATTTTATAAGCGAAGAAGATTATAGTATTTGGACAAATAATATAGAAGTTGAAGAAGGAGATATATTGATCAACAACGCAGGTTTCTCTGGGAACATATCCCAGACCCCTTACAATTTTAAAGCAGGCATAGGTAGAAACATAACTGCTATAAGGGCAACTACCATCTCTCCTTTTTACTTACTCCTATTTCTCCATTCTCAATTAGGAAGAGACGAAATAGAGAAGAATATAGACAGAGGAACTATTTTTGATAGTTTTAATGTTAAGGGAATAAAGAAGGTAAACGTTTTAATACCAGATAAAAAAAGTTTAGAATCTTTTGATCAGATTATTAAACCTATTAGAAGAACAATGGAAAAGAACTTTTACGAAAATTATTCTCTAATGAAAATCAGAGATTCGCTTTTGCCTAAATTAATGAATGGAGAGATTAGAGCGAATGGATGAAGAAAGTTCTGACTATGAAAAACTGAAAAAAGAATTCTACGAATTTAGAAAAGGAATAGGGGAGATAATCGATAAAATAATGATCGGCCAGAAACTAGAATTTTATCACTATTTGGCTCGAGAGATTAAAAATGAATGTGATGTTCAAACCCTCTTAGACTATCTGTATGAAAATAAAATAATTGATCAAAAAGAATTCTTGGAGTTTCGAAAGAAATCTAAATTATTCCAATCATTTAAAGATGAAAATAATAATATTTACAAAATTGCTGAGTATTTCAGTAGTTTAAAGAATAGTGCTAATGTGGAATCGATTCAGAATCCTGCTGAATTTGTTTCTGCTTCAAATCTAGCGATACAAAGAGAAAGATTTCTGTATAAGAAAGAGAAAATGCTTGGGAGGGGATTTTCTGAAGAATCGGAGGAAATAAAGGGTTTAAACGCGCAGATTAAGGAATTTGATGAATTAATGTCTGCCCCTAAAGATTTGCACAAACGAATGATAAAAGAAGAAGAATATTTCTTAAAAAAAGAAGAAGCGGAAAAGATGTATAATTCCTTTTTAGCTAAAAAAGACGAGATCATAGATAGAATGAGGCAATTACCTCTAATTAATGATAGAATCCACTTAGAAGCTGAAAATAAATCCTTATATTATGAAACCATAAGTAATTTTTGGTTTGGAAACTTTAATGCTTCTATCTGTATGCTCTCTATATTCATAGAGTCTTTTTTGAAAGAAATATGGTTCTATAAAAAGAAAGAGCACTATGAAGCAGAGCTAGAGAATTTAATAAACGATTGTCATTCGCAAGGATTTATTGGTGATCAAGAGAAAAAATACCTTCAAGAACTTAGGGAATTCATAAGAAACAACTATGTTCATTCTAATCTCCACAAAATAATTCCCGAGGTAGTCGTTCCTGCCTACATGATTTCGCTGAAAGGCGAACACCCTCCCAAACCAACTTATCTGACTGCTGAAAATTTGCCTGCTCTAAGAAGCATCATGAAACCAGACATTGATAAGGAGAAAGCAAGGAAACTCATAATAGAAGCTGTTAAACTTGTTGAGAAGATAACCACTAGAAATTACGATTTTCAACATAAGAAAGAAAGTTCTGACAGTCAGAAAACACAACCTTAAAAATAAGAAAAACCTCAAATAACAAGATGAGAAAGATAATAACAGAGTCACACGTTGAAGATGCTCTTCTTCAAATTCTTGAAGAAATTGATTGGAAAATAGAATATGGCCCTGACATTGCGCCTGCTCCAGACGGCAATAATGAACGAAAGAGCTATGGAGATGTTGTTCTCGTTGATCGTTTGAGGGAAGCGATACGTAAGATTAACCCTCATATTCCAGCAGAAGCACAAGAACAGGCGTTAAAGAGGGTTCTACGCGCAGAAAATCAATCGCTTATAGCCAATAACGAAAGTTTCCACAAAATGCTTGTAGATGGTGTGGCGGTTGAATATCGAAAAGACGGACGAATCGTGGGAGATACGGTTTGGCTGGTAGATTTCGATAAACCAGAGCGTAACGAGTTTACTGCAATTAATCAGTTTACAATAATTGAAAACAATGTAGATCGAAGACCTGACGTAATCCTGTTTGTTAATGGTCTTCCTTTGGTGCTTGTTGAACTAAAGAATATTGCGGATGAAGAGGCAACTATCTGGACGGCATATAATCAATTACAAACGTATAAAGAACAGATTAGCTCCGTTTTCACTTATAACGAACTATTGATAGTAAGCGATGGGCTTGATACGCGAGTGGGCACATTGACTTCTGCTAAAGAACGTTTTATGCAATGGAAAAGCCTTGATGGTCGAAAACCCAGTAAGAGTCTTACAGAAATGGAAGTCCTCCTTAAGGGAATGTGCGATAAGGAAAGATTCCTTGACCTTATACGAAACTTTATTGTTTTTGAGAAAGATAAGGAGACGCATAAGAAGGTGGCTGCATATCACCAATACTATGCAGTCAATAAAGCTCTAGAGTCTACTATCGCTGCGCGTAAAGGAAATAAGAAAGCAGGAGTAGTATGGCATACACAAGGTTCGGGGAAAAGTCTTACAATGGTCTTTTACACAGGAAAGCTGGTGAGAGAATTGGACAATCCGACTGTTGTTTTACTCACAGATAGAAACGATCTCGATGGGCAATTATTTGAGACGTTTGGTCGTTGTCGAGACATAGTCAAGCAAACACCTGTTCAAGCAGAGTCGAGAAAGGAACTTCAAAACTTATTGCGAGTTTCTTCAGGAGGCGTTATTTTCACAACCATCCAAAAGTTTTTCCCTGAAGAGGAGCGAGAGACGTATCCTGTTCTTTCAGAACGAGATAATATTGTTGTTATCGCTGATGAAGCTCACAGAAGCCAGTACGGGTTTAGTGCAAAGGTACTCGATAAAAAAGACAAGGCACTTATCACCTATGGGTTTGCTAAGTATTTACGGGACGGATTGCCCAAAGCGTCATTTATCGGATTTACAGGAACACCTATTGAAAAATCTGATAAGAGCACTCCTGCCGTTTTTGGCAAGTATGTGGACGTCTATGATATTGAGCAAGCAGTAAAAGATGGAGCAACAGTTAGAATTTATTATGAAAGTAGACTTGCAAAGTTAGAGCTTAAACCTGAAGAAAGACCCAAAATTGACCAAGAGTTCGAGGAAATAACTGAGGGAGAAGAAGGTAAGGAGAGACTCAAGAGTAAATGGGCGCGTCTAGAGGCGGTTGCAGGAAGTCCGAGGCGTATCAAGAAGATTGCAGAGGATATTGTCGACCATTTTGAGAAGAGAACTGAAGTTTTAGAAGGAAAGGGCATCATTGTATGTATGAGCCGAAGAATCTGTGTCGAGTTGTATAATGAAATTATCAAGTTACGTCCCAACTGGTATAGTAAGGACGATGACAGTGGTGTCGTGAAAATTATTATGACTGGCTCTGCTTCCGACCCCAAGGAATGGCAGGAACACATACGCAATAAGTCACGTCGACAACATATAGGCGAGAACCTTAAAGACCAACATCATCCGCTTAAACTCGTACTTGTGCGCGATATGTGGCTTACGGGTTTTGATGCTCCTGTTCTGCATACAATGTATGTTGACAAAGCTATGAAGGGACATAGCCTCATGCAGGCAATTGCGCGTGTTAATCGAGTTTTCAAGGACAAAGAAGGAGGATTGATTGTTGATTACATGGGCATAGGGGTTGATCTCAAGAAGGCTCTAATGGATTATACTGAAAGCGGGGGCAAGGGCAAGCCTACGTTTGATCAGGATAAGGCCGTCGAATTAATGCTAGAAAAGTATGAAGTTGTTAGTTCCATGTTTCACGGATTAGATTACAAGAAATTCTTTAGATTGAGTCCGAAAGAGAGAATCTCGTTCTTGCCAAACGCAATGGAACATATCTTAAAACAAAAAGACGGTAAAGAGCGATACATCAAAGAAACGACTGCTCTTCTCAAGGCATTTTCTCTTGCAGTTCCTCATGATAGGGCAATGAAGATTAAAGAAGAGGTTGGACTTTTCCAAGCAATAAAAGCTGCACTCTCTAAGAATACGATAACTAAACTATTTGATAAAGAAAGTATAGACTCTGCTATCAAGCAAATCTTGTCTAAGGCTATTGTTTCCGATCGGATTGTGGACATTTTTGCAGCAGCAGGTATCAAAAAGCCCGACATTTCAATTCTGTCTGAAGGATTCTTAGCGGAAGTTAAAGAGATGCCTCAAAAAAACCTTGCATTTGAAACGCTCAAGAAATTACTTAATGACGAGATTAGAATCATGATGAAGAAAAATCTTGTTCAAGGAAAGTCCTTTATGGATTTGTTAGATAAAACCATTAAAAAATATACGAATAAGAGTATTGAAGCTGCACAAGTTATAGAAGAACTAATTGAATTAGCTAAGAAAGTCAAGGAAGAAAAGAATCGGGGTAGTGAGCTTGATTTGAGTGAGGACGAAATTGCATTCTATGATGCACTTGAAGTAAATGATAGTGCAGTTAAGGTGCTTGGCGATGATACGTTACGAAAGATTGCTGTTGAGTTGACAGAAGCAATACGAAGAAATGTTACGATTGACTGGACGTTGCGAGAAAACATACAAGCAAATTTGCGATTACTTGTTAAGAGAATTTTAAGAAAATATGGATATCCTCCAGACAAGCAACAGAAAGCCACAGAATTGGTCTTGAAGCAAGCAGAGCTCGTTGCTAGAGATTGGGCTGAGAAATAAGGTTAGGCTATTTTATGGGTTATTTCTAATTGCTTCACAAGTTCTAGGATATTGATCATCTGGAGCTCCATTGTCTTTATTTTTTCTTCCATAATTCCTCTTTCTTTTTCTGATTGAGCCAGCCTTTTTTCTATTTCTGTTTTTGTTGTGTCGATGAGGAGATCATCTTCGGAGATAGTGTCTTTCATTCCCAATAGCTCGCTGTAATAATGAATTTTCTCGCTTTTCTTCCAGCCGAATCTGTATTTGAGTGCAGATTCTGATTTGTAACGTGGGAGCCAGTAGCAACATGAGTTGTGGCGAAAATCATACATCGTTAGTTCTGAGTATTTTTGCCCTGCTAGTGTTTTCCCCTCTCCGAATACGCGTTGTGCAGTTCTTTTTAGATATTCATTTGTTCTTCCTGGGCTAATGGGGAAGAGATAGTCTTCTTTAGTCAGTTTATTGTTCTTAATATGCTCTTTAACCATATGAGAACAGAGCATCAGTTTTATTCGTCTCCCGAATGTTTTGCTTGCTTCCTCTCGAATATTAACTTCTTTACACTCACTATATAAGTCAGAAACTTTAATATTCATCAATTCAGTTGGAGCTCTAATTCCTGTATCGAACAGAAACATGATTAGTGTCTTGTAGTCTGGTTTTACATTGTCGCATAATTTCTTTATTTCTTCTTCCGTAAGATACACCCAGTCGGGCTTCTCTGCTCTTGTATCGAGGTCTAACGTTATATCGGGCACTTCTAAACCTTGTTTTTTACTCATCTTCTGATACCAATGCCAAAAAGCTTTGAAGATTTTGACTGCCGTATCTGTCGACTTAAACTGCTTGCCGTCCTTTCTCGATATGACTCCGCTTTTCATATCAGCGAAAAAACCAATTACTTGTTCTTCTGAGACATTGGTTATTCGATCAAGATCGTAGAGCTCTTTGAACTTTAATGAAAAGAATCGTAATCTATCTCGTAAGGAACAGAGTCGCATATGACTTCTACCTCCCTTAACGCTTACCATCGATATGTTAATTCCCTTTTCCATATCGTTTAAGTATTTCAGTATAAGATCAGAATTGTATGTGCCTACGTCTCTGATTCCTGTTTTTGTGGCTTCTTCTTTCCACTCGAGGTATCGTTCTTTATGGTTATAGGGGTCGATTTTCATGGGTTTTTGTCCCAATCCACGTTAATATGTAACATGGACTTAGTATGGACAAATGCCCACTAAAATCGCAAAATACCTAGATGCCCCTGCCGGGATTCGAACCCGGGTTTACGCCGCGAAAGGGCATCGTCCTTG
>CAYRXU010000003.1:44209-63475 GCA_964428325.1 Candidatus Woesearchaeota archaeon | reverse complement strand
GAAACAATAATTATCGCAATAATCACAAGACTGAAGTTTTCTTTAACGATTGGAATGTTTCCAAAGAAGTAGCCTCCAACAGTGAAGAGAATGACCCAGATAAGTGCTCCTGCAATATTATAGAAAAGGAACTTAGAATAGTTCATGTTACCCACGCCTGCAACGAATGGAGCCACTGTGCGCACAATAGGAATGAATCGTGCAAGGATGAGCGTCTTGTTTCCGTGTTTAGCATAGAAGTCTTCAGTCATGCGAAGATGGTTGTGATTGAGGAATCTTCTATTAGGCGAGAATGCCTTTCTTCCAAGTCGTCTTCCAATTGCATAATTCAAACTGTCTCCTAGTATGGCTGCAACAACAAGCGCTATGAGCAAGACAAAAAGATGCAGTGATCCAAGCGCTGCAAAACTCCCTGCTGCAAATAATAGTGAGTCTCCTGGTAAGAATGGCATAATGACTACACCCGTCTCTACAAAGATAATCAAAAAAAGAAGGACATAAACGCCGACACGATACTGGCTGATGACTTCTCCTAGATAGACATCCAGATGCAAGAAGATGTTGATAATCGTCGCAATATCCATTGCTTATTCAAGGTAACTTGATTTAAAAGACTCTCTATACAATTAACGGTACGACTTCTGTCTCTTTGCACGAGCTTTCGAGTCGCCTGGTTTGTAGGTTTCCTTGCGTCTTGTGTCTGCAACAAGAAGATTTCTGTCGTAAGCAACATATGTCTTCTTCAATTCAGCTGACTTTGTAACTGCAACAAGAGCTTTAGCAATACCCAATCGAGCTGCTTGAATCTGGCTCTCTCGTCCACCGCCTGCAGTTGTGATAACAAAATCATACTCTACTTTTCCAAGAATCTCTTTAGCGATCGCCAATGGCTCTTCAAGGGCCGTCTTGTGGAAGAATGGCAATGCGTTTTGCGCTCTTCGGTTATAGCTTACATGTCCGCTCCCTTCAAAGATTCTAACTTTAGCTACAGCACTCTTGCGCTTACCTGCAACAATCATGATTGGTTTGTTTGACTTGCTCATAGTGATTTAGAAAGCTCGCTCAGCACGAGTGTTTTAATTGGCTTATCTTTGCCTGCTTTTATCTTCTTTGCTTCAACATATTTTGCAGGAACTTTGTCATAGCACATGACGCGCTCGAGTGCAAGAAGTCCTCTCTGCTGTCTGTGTGGCAACATACCTTTAATGGTTCGCTTGACAATTCTCTGTGGCTGCTTAGGGAAGTAAGGGCCTTTTTGTGCATACCCTCCTCTTGCTCTGGTTACTCTATATTCTGCTTTGATTGATTCTGGATTGCCTGAGATAACAGCTTCAGCACAATTCACAACAACAACGTGGTGTCCTCGCAATGCCTGCTTAGCTGCAAAACTACATAGTCTTCCTAGAAGCGCGTTATGTGCGTCAATAACAATTTCACTCATGGTAAATCTTCACTCCTTGGAATTTAGGATTCTTATGGATTTCTTCAGCAATTGTAACAATCTCTGACTTGTTTCTCTTGAGCTTGTCGCGCGCAGATGCAGAGAAGTTCAATGCGCAGATTCTGACTTTCTTTGAAACGTCACCAACACCAAGAACTTTGCCGATAATCATTATAGTGTCTCCTTCCTTAGCATGCGCATCAATATCGCTCAAATTAACTGTAATATAATTGCTCCGTGGTCCTGAAAGCATAGCTGCAACTTTAGTCCATGCGCTGTTCTTTCTAGCAAGCGTTATTGTGTCAACTAGGTGTGCGTATGTCTTTCGCTTTGTCTGTTTCTTGATTGTTGTTTTGCTTTTCATCTTTCCGTTTTCCTTATGCGGGAGGAAGGATTCGAACCTTCGAAGGCACTAAGCCACTGCGACCTCATCGCAGCCCATTAGACCGCTTTGGTACCCCCGCGTTTATGCGATGGCCTTCTCAAATTGGTCGAGGTTATGGCCTAACGCGCGTAAAGCCTTAAGGAACATGTCTTTAGCACTCATTTGGCCATATGACTCGATGACAAAGATTGCTTCATCAGCATCTTTGATAGCAGCAGGATCGATCTTCTCAACTTCTTGTGCGCTGTGCTCACTCAAATCGCAAAGCCAACCATCTTTATTCTTCTCTGGTTTAATCAATCCGCGTGAATCCTCAACAATGCGCACAACAGCAGCATTTTTCGAACTAACTTCACTCAATCTTCTGTAGTAGCAAAGGCCTGCAAGATATTTCTCGTGCTCAACAGCAGTTCCCAATCTAGCAGTAGCAATAAGCTCAAGCTCTTGATTAGCCTCAAGCAAGGTAATGGGAACAGAATTGTGTACAACTTCAGCAGCACCCTGAAGATCTTCAGCAATAACCATGCATGGTCCTGCCTTACTCAACTTCAATTCAATCTCAGTCTTCTCGTTCATCGTGTTTTCTGTCTTCAATGGCACGAGTCCAACTCTATGGGCAAGAAATTCGTCATACAAGGCTGAGTCGTTCTTGAAAATCTCAACTTCATCTACTGCAAGAACAGGAATTTCATTGATACTGCGTCGGATAGCGTTAGCAAGACTATCATGTGCAGGCATGCGCATAACCAACTTCAAGGGTGTGTTTTCAATGATTTCCATCGTGTTAAGTGAAAAAGAGCACTTTTAAACTCTTCTTCCTCGCTTGCCTCCCTTCTTCTTTGGTCCACCGCGTGGAACTCTCGTGGTGTCAATAATGCTGATAATTCTGAATCCTTCTTTAGTCAATGTTTTGATGGCTGCATGTGCACCAGGACCCATTCCTGTTGCGCCAGTGCCTCCACGCATTCGAATGTAAAGGCTTGTGATGCCAATATCGCGTACGCGTTCAGCTGTTCTCTTAGCGATGAACATGGCTGTAGTTGGATTAGCCTTCAATCTGCTCTGCTTCGTCACCATTCCGCCACTTACACGAACAAGCGTGTTTCCAGCAAGGTCGGTTACATGAACAATTGTGTTGTTGAAGGTGCTTGAAATGTAAACAATTGCAGCTCGCTCATCCTTGACAACTTTTGGCTCAGCAGGTGTTTCAGTAGGAGCAACAACAGCTTCTGTAGTCTTCTTTTCCTCTTCCATTATGCAGCAACCTCCTCAGTTTTTGCCTTCCGTACCTTTGCAGGTCTAAGGGAAATAGAACTCTCTTCATCAACGGCAGGAATGTAACTTGGCGAACCAACAACTCTTGTTCCAATGCGAACACGTCGATGTGCAATCATTTGTCTTGCCTGCTTTGGCGTTGTAGCAAGGCCTCTGCTTACAAGAATAGTTGACAATCGTCTCTTCAGAATGTTTTCCTTATTCAATGCAAGAACATCGGCGATGGACTTTACATCAAGACCAATAGCGTTAAGCTTGCCAAAGAATACCTTCTGTTCTTCGTGTGAGGCGTTAATCAAATCCTTAGCACGTGTTCTGAAGTAACGTACCTGCGCTTCGCTCTTCCAAATCTCGCGCTTGTTCTTCAAGCCGTATTTCTCTACGAGCTTATTCTCTTCAGTAATACGGGTCTTATCGTACAACTTATGCGGTCGTGAAAATTTCTTATGCTTTCTTATCATTTGTCTTCTTTATACCTACCTTTGCACCTTTCTTACGCTTGAAGTGACTTCTTGTTCTCTGACCTCGTACAGGCAGACCGAACGAGTGTCTCAAACCACGATAGCTCTTCATCTTCTTCAATCTCTTAATGTCAAATTCTTTAGTGATATCCAAATCGTTTGCAAGAAGATGCTTTGATTCTCCAGTTTCGGGATCTTTTCTTCTGTTCTTCATATAATCTGGAACTTCAATCTTGCCAATTGCCTTTTCGATAGTAGCGATCTGTTCTTTAGTCAATTTTCCAACTCGGATGTTTCTATCAATGCCTAGTCTCAAACAAATGGCATTAGAAATACTCCACGAGATTCCCTTGATATACGTCAATCCTGTGTAGATGCTCTTGTTACCTGCAATATCCTGTCCAAGGATACGTACGAGTGTCTCGTGTTGCTCTTCCTTTGGCATTCCTTTTTTCTTTGTTTCTGTTTGTGTTTCCATGTTAAATTACAAATAGCAAATGACGTTGATGCTCGGTTATTTCTTCCAAAAGTCGTTTCTCTACCGCTTTCCTAGGGTCAGGAATGTTGTGAGCTCGTTGCTTTATGTCGTCAAAAGTTTCGAACGGTCGCTCGTCACGAGCCGTTAGCACTTCCTTCATATGCTTCTTCCCAAAACCTGGGAGCAATTCAAGCTGATGAAGTCGCGTGTTTATCGCGCGTGCATTGTTGAAGAACGCTACAAATTCACTTTGTCTCGTCTCAACGACTTTTGAGATAACCTCGGCAAGTCTTTGCTTCGCTTGTACAGTAAGCTTCTCTTGTGGAAGCCTACCAACTATGAATGATATTTTATCTCTCTTCTCCGGGCCTATATAAACCCTTTCATGGGGAGCAAATTGCACGCCTCTTATTGGTGCAAGTTCAAGCAGCGCAAGATGTTGTTCCCCAATAGCTTGAACAATTGGTTGCATCTTTCCTTCCATCGGATCTCCATACGGCAGGAAGTCTAATACAAGTGCGTAATCGTCTTTCTTTCTCATGGTGTTAGTAGTCTTTGACAATCGCTAGGATTGCATTGATCTCTTCCTCACTCAAAGAGACATCGTGGAAGATCTTAGAAATATCCTCATTGCTGCGAGGCAATATGTCCACGATTTTTGCAACGTATTCTTCCTTAATCTTGATGTTGTTAAGCTTCTGCAATGCTTCCTTCAACTCGGCAGCTTTTTCAGCGCTAAGCTTTGAGAACTGCTTGAAATAAGCAGCAAGCTCTTTCTTCTCCTCAAGGTTAGGAATGTAAGCAGGTACTTCGCTCAATGCAAGGGGTTTTAGTGATAGTATCATTGTGTCTGTATTTTCTTTAGATGAATTGCTTTTACAACGTACTGCTTTGGCATTCCCAAATCAGCAACATTGACAACATAAGATCTTCCTCTAGCAGCTACAACGACTCCAGAACGTCCCTGCATCCTAGGTGGAAAACCAGCTTTGAAGCTAGGATTCTTTACAAGAGCAACTCGGTCTCCCTCGTTGAACACTTGCAAGTATGCTGTAAATGGAATCTTACCTCGCTGACTAATAGGTTTACTTCTTGGCATCGTAAAACGTCACTAAGATACTTTAAAAAGCTTTTCCTACCTGGACTGACCAACAGAACCTTGGAAAAGGTCGCCGCGCTGTTCCGCGCTCTTCATATTATTCTGAATAGTCATAAACATTTTTTCGCCCCAGATGCCTATTCCACACTGTCTGCATACGTCCACAGCGCTTTCAGCAGGGATCTCGCGCGAGCAATAAACACATTTCTTGACCATCTTTTTTCTGATTTCCAAATGTCCTGTGGCTTTATAAAGATTTATACAAATTGTTACTCGTATCGAAGAGCCACAACGGGTCTCACGCGCGATGCGCGATAAGCAGGCACAAGTCCCGCTATGGCTCCTATCGCAAATGAGAATAGCAAACTTCCAACAATTAAGTACCAAGGTGTTGATACTTGAAGAATAGTGAGTCCGGCCATATTCGCAGCCACAAACTCTACTCCCATTCCAACAAGGTATCCTATAACGACTCCTCCAACTCCTCCCAACAACCCGAGCAAACCAGATTCTGCAGTGAAGAGTGCTAGAATATCAAAATTAGTTGCACCTACAGCCTTCATCACTCCAATTTCTTTTGTTCTTTCAAGAACCGCCGTGTACATAGTATTGGTAATGCCTATGCCTCCCACAAGAAGAGAAATCGCAGCTACACCGAGAAGGAAACCTGTGAGAATATTTAGTACTGTTCCAAATGTCGCAAGCAACTGTTCTGGAGTGAGTATGGTAAAGTCCTTTGTTTTTTCAGTAACTCCTCTGCTTCTAATTAGTTGTTTCTCAACGCGTTCTGCAATTGCAGTTATGTCTTGTCCTGGTTGTATCTGAACTGCTATCTGGCTGTAAATATCTGTTTGATTAGGAAAGATATCCTCGAAATCTTCGAGAGGCATATAGATTGACTTGTCATCTGCAGGATTCCCAATTGTTTTCAAAACTGCACCGACTTTGAAATTCTGGTCCTGTATCTTAATTGTGTTTCCTGCCTTAACTGGGTCTGAGAAAACATTATTATGCAAATATTGCGAACCTATCATCACTTTCCTTGAATCTCCTGATCGCAATACGACCCCTTGTTCAGGTTTAACGAATCCAGACTCAAAGAATACGCTTGAATGCTGAAGAGGCATACCTATCACGTTCACAAATCGTATCTGGTCTCTGAACTCAATACGCGCTCCTTTAATCGACCAATAAGAATAGTCTTGCACTCCTGCAACGCGCCTGATTGCTACAAGATCATCTGGTCCAAGATGTGCAGCCGAATCTGTTGAAGCATCTCCAAGTTGGCCCTTCGGCTGAATAAAGAATTTGTCTGCCCCAAGTTGTCTGAATTGCTCTTGTACTGCTGCATTAAGCCCGAGAGAAATACTGATAAGCAAAAAGATAGTCGCGATTGACATAACTATCCCGATCATGGTCAACCAAGAACGCATCTTTCTACGACGTACATTGCGCGTAGCTGAAGCTAGATAATGTCCCATCATGAGCGTAGTGCCTCCACAGGTCGCATGCGCGAGGCCTGCAATGCAGGAACAACTCCAGATATCGCCCCCACAAGAAGCGCGAACAAGAGTGATCCCAAAATAAGTGGGAGGGAGAACGTTACACCAAAACTAATGCCTGGGAAGGCTGCAGTCACAAGAACTGAAACTAGAAATGCAAGACCCAATCCAATTGCAATGCCCACAAGACCTCCTGCAACTCCGAGTAATGCAGATTCCGCAAGGAACAATATAAGGACGTCTTGATTTTTGGCACCGATCGCTTTCATTACTCCTATCTCTTTTGTTCTTTCAAGAACCGCAGTATACATAGTGTTTGTAATGCCAATTCCTCCAACGAGTAAAGAAATAGCTGCGATAGCGACCACTACTAGATTGATCACCGCAAGCGTTGTATTTATCGTTGCAAGACTTTGTTCAGGTGTCTGCACTGCAAAATCTTCTTCACCTTCTTTTTGGCCGCGATCTCTTCGCATAGTTTTCTCAATATCGGTTGCTGTCTTATCAACATTATCTACGCTATCAACTTGAACGGCTATCAAGTCGATTTCGTCCCCGATGTCCATGATATCCTTCAAATCATCTTCAGCCATCAGAATAGCGCCATTTATCTGAAAGCTATTCGCTTTCTCTAGAAATCCAATAACCTGAAACTCTTCACTTCCAATAGCCAGTCTACTACCGATTCTTAATTTTCTACCGAACCTTTCATCAGTAAAATCGCTGCCAAGTACGACTTTATTTCGGTCGTCTTTACTCAGCAACTTTCCTTGGGCAGCTTCAACATTCAGAGTGTCATACACAAGTTCTATCTCATTCTGAGTCGGAGGCATACTCGCAACATACTCATACGTTCGTATCTTATTGTATTCAACCGGTACGACCCTAATTAGTCTCGGCACGGCCAGATCAACTCCTGCTATTCTTCTAACTAATCTCAAATCGTGTTCATTCAGCGGCCGGACAGCGGAAGCGCCAGGCGGCCCGAATCCAGTCTCCGCGGAAGTCACAACAAGTTTATCAGACCCAAGCTGTGAAAATTGCCCTGTAATTGCTTCGCGCAAGCCATTTCCGAGAGAAATAAGAGAAACTACTGCAGCAATGCCAATGAAGATACCTAACATAGTAAGCCACGAGCGAACACCTCTCTTACGAATGTTTTTCAGAGCAAGAATTGTATGGTCATACACCATGGCTTAACCTCTCCGCACGACTTTCCACGCGTTCTTGACTTTCTTAGTTACTTTCTCAACTTTGCCATCGCGTATCCAATACACAGTACGTGCATGATTAAGTGCTTTATCAGGATCGTGCGTGACCATAATAATGGTCTTCCCTTCGGCATTAAACTCGGCAAGAAATTTCATCACCATCTCGCCAGTTCGAGTGTCAAGATTTCCAGTAGGTTCATCAGCAAGAATTACCTCTGGATCATTAGCAAGCGCCCTCGCAATCGCAACACGCTGCTGCTGTCCGCCAGAAAGCTGATTGGGATAATTGTCCATTCTATCTCCAAGTTCAACCATTCGCAGTAAATGCTCGGCGCGCTTTTCCCTCTGAGTAGTTTCCACACCCTGAAACACAAGAGGCAATGCAACATTCTCCTTCGCAGTAAGATTGGGTACGAGATTGAAACTCTGGAAAATAAATCCTATTTTTCTTCCTCGTATCTGTGCAAGTGTAGACTCGTCAACACTTTCAATATCAATCCCATCAAGAAATATCTGCCCTTTGGTAGCAAGATCCAGAGAACCCACAAGATTCATAGCAGTAGACTTTCCTGATCCAGACGGACCCATAATCGCAACGAAATCACCTCTCTCGATAGAAATATCAATCCCATCAAGAGCCTTAATGATATTATCTCCCATCCGGTAATACTTCGCGACGTTATTCAATCGGATAATATCTTCTGTCTTTTCTTGCATCTACACACGAGAGTCGAATTGTTTAATAATATTGTGTAGTCTTCATTATTCGAGGTAAAACATTTAAAGGGTTGTTGCTTGAAGACGCTATGAATCGATATCTTTACTCGCTCGCACTCGCTCTTGTACTTGCCGTAGGATTCTCAGCATTCTCATCTGCTCAAGACTGTGCACTCAATGTAGCCTTGGTCAACCAAGACCCAATTCACGCAGTACCTGGAGAATATGTTGACTTTGTCTTCCAAATGACTGGCCTTCAGAATCCTCAATGCGGAGACGCTATATTCAAAGTCATTCAATCCTACCCTTTCACTCTCGATCCTGGTGTTTCTGATTCGACTATCTTCCGTTCAGGCATATATGCTCCAACCTACAGCTCAGCAGTTACTATCCCGTTCACTATGCGCGTCGATTCTCAGGCGCTTGACGAGAACTACACTCTCACAGTCCAATACGGGCCGGTCAACTCACAGTTCCTTGTCTCCACAGATTTCAACATCACCGTAGAAGACGTGAGGGTTGACTTTGATCTCTTTGTGCAAGATTACAATCCTGCAACTCACATTGCGACGATTGACGTTCTTAACACAGGAACGAATAATATTGAAGCTCTTACTGCTGAAGTGCAACCTGGCCACAATCTTGCTATCAAGGGAAGCACAAAGAGCGTTATTGGCGCTCTAGATGCAAGCCAAGACGCGACATTCACTATCGAAATTGCTCCTCAAGCTTCGGAGATACCATTCACACTAGCTTACACAGACGAAGACGGCACACGTAGAACAAGCACCCATGTTGTTTCCTTCGAACCCTCTTACTTCACAGATAGACAAGCAGATGCTTCAGGAGGCATGTCTGGGACTGTTCTGGTAGTCATCCTTGTCATAGTTATCATTATCGGATACTTCATCTGGCGACGTTTCTCACGCAGAAGGAGCGAAAGGAAGCTTCAGAGAAACCTTTAAAAAGCACCCCTTCAAACTGATACTATGATTATTCCGGTACGATGCTTTTCATGTGGCAAACCTATTGGCCATCTTTGGGAGACTTACAAGCAACGCGTAGCCAATGGCGAAGAAGCAGGCAAGGTTCTAAACGATCTAGGTCTAGATAGATATTGCTGCCGAGCAGCCCTTCTAGGTAATGCAGAGTTGTTACCTAAGATTGCTAAATTCAAGAAGTCTTAATTTTATTCTTATTTTCAGTTCCACATTCAGGACAGATAATCATCTTATGAGTCTTTGTTATTCTTACCTTTCCAGTTCTTAAATCGCTATAGCACTTCTTGCAGAATCGCGTACGATGTTTTCCAAGGCGCAAATTGAACTGCATAGCTAATCGTTTTATCTTTCGCACACTCTCTTTAGCGAGCTTATCGTGAGTAAAGAAATCATCTATCTTTTTCCGAGCTTCAGTGCGAGAAGGCTTTTTCATCAAATCTTAAAGAAAAGGAAGTATAAAAGGAGTATGACGAAGACAGCATCGGTGTTTCGCCTCTGTTCGGAGACTACCGCGACCGACGTGATTAGCTTAACTTCTGTGTTCGGAAAGGGAACAGGTGTGGCCTAATCACTAGGGCCGTCTTCATGTTTCCTCCTACAATAGTCCTTATAAAGCTTTCTCCTTTGTATGCGCATGCAATATTCTGCCCTTGGAATAGCAGGTGACCCTGGTGCCGGTAAAACTGAACTTATTAAAAATCTTCTAAAGCACCATGCTCTCGCACATTGGAAGTCTTGTTCAACTGGTGATCTTCTTAGGCAGAGACATGCCAAGCTTCTCGCAGAAGGAACTTTCAAAGACCCATTTGCAGACTATCTTTCCCACGGGCTTACCGATGACGAGATTCTTATTCTAAACGATCAAGCGCACACTCTTGTCAAAAATGGCAATTGCCTCCTAGATTCTCGCTATGCGGTAGAGAACTGCAAAGGCACGGATGCGCTCAAGGTCTTTCTTACTGCACCCCTAGAGGTTCGGGCAAGAAGAAGAGCAAAAGATGCAGATGATATGAACGAAATTAGCTCTGAGTTAAAACGCCGGGCCACATGGGAATATGAAACAGGCAAACGACTTTACAAGTACGACTATCGAGACCTCTCCAATTATCACCTCGTTCTCGATAGCAGTAAACTAACTATCGAACAAGAAGTTGAGGCGATAGTAAAAGAACTGGCTTCAAGAGGGAGACTTATCGCAATCACAGGACCTTCTGCTGTTGGGAAGACCTCGATCGCTGAGCATATCATTGCCAATCACTCAACTACTCAAAAGATGGTCACCACAACAACTCGCCAACCTCGCCCAGGAGAGATAAATGGCAAGCATTACAATTTTATCACGCGCGATGAATTTGAAAGGAAAATCGCTAGTGGAGAAATGTTCGAATATGCTGACGTGTATGGCAAATATTACGGGAGCTCAAAAAGTGATGTTCAAGCAATGCTCTCAACAGGTAAAACAATTCTGGTCGCCATCGACGTCCAAGGAGCAGCAACACTCAAAAAAGTATTTCCAAGTACAAAAACTATCTTTATTCTCCCGCCTTCTATTGATGAGCTAGAAAAGAGGATGATCGCGAGAGGCGACTCACAGGACGAGATGTCTCGGCGAATGAAAAACGCTCCAGAAGAAATTAAACGAGCGAAAGAATTTGACTATCAAGTTAAGAATATCAACTTACCAGACGCAATTAGGGATGTACTTCAGATTATTGATGCTAAGCTTTAAAACGGCTTCAGCGTTTGTTATTTTACCGTGGGCGTGCCGGAGCGGTCAAACGGGATGGTCTCAAGAGCCATTAGCTTAGTGCTTTCAGAGGTTCGAATCCTCTCGCCCACATCTCGATTTTCCACGGCGAGTCTCCGAGCCAGTTGAGGAGATAAGAGCAAGAGAAAGTTCGAGATCGTTCTGCTCCCGTAGCTCAGCCCGGATAGAGCGGCTCCCTCCTAAGGCGCAGGTCGCAGGTTCAAATCCTGCCGGGAGCGTTCATTTCTTCGCAATAATCGAGATTATCTCTCGCATTGCTCTCACGTTCTTTATCGGGTAGAATGATTTCTTCTTCATTTTAATCTTGAAACCCTTAAACAACTCTTTCAATTCTTTTTCATCGAAAAAATGGCATGCCAATCCGCTCTTCTTTACTATGGTATTCTTTTCAGTTTTATGCTTCTTGCCATCATTTCTTAAATCATTAACTGAAAAGTCCTCAAACAAGCATACGCCTCTTTTCTTGAGAATTCGGAATATCTCTTTTACAACAAGGGCTCGATCTCTCTTCAAGCTGTTATTAAGTACATAATAACAAACAACTATATCAAAATATTCTCCTTCAAACGGGAGATGTTTAGCATCTGCCTGGATCAATGTTACTTTGTCGCCAAACCTTTCTGCAGACCTCTCAATGGCTCTCTCTGAAAAATCAACAGCACAGACTTCTTTCGGCTTCTGTCTCAATATAGAAACCAGAGTCTTTCCAGTACCGACTCCCAACTCAAGCACTCTCTTATTTTTCAGTACGTTGGGCAGAGTAATACTCTCTTTTTTCCAGGACAATCTATCGTCGTATAGCTTGTTCCAAATCAATTCTTGTTTCATTGTCTAATGAAGTAAGAAAGCTTTTTAAAGCGATTCGTACTAGACTTGCGATGGTCACGTTAGCTGACGTATGCGAAGATCAAGATCACGATCTTGATTCCCTATTCTCCAAACTTGTTCGAGGAGGCCCCGTAACAGATCCTGCTTTGATTAATGAGTATCGCAAATATGTTATTGGTCAACCGCTTAGTATTTCTTACTCTAAGTTGGCTGAGAAAATAGATAATTATCTAAGTAGATCAACCTCTGAAGCCCAATAAAAAGCTTTAAAACACCTTTCTCGATACATTAACAAGCGCGATTAATTTAATGGCAGAATGATTGGTTTCCAACCAATATACACGGGTTCGATTCCCGTATCGCGCATATAAGAATAACTTTAAAAGTGCTTTTTTCATGGTGTTTGGATGTCAGAAAACACCGTTTCTCACGGATCAAAGTCTTGGTATGATCACACGTACAAGTATCAATTAATCTTCTCAGGAGCTTTGCTTATTCTCGCGCTTATTTACCTAGGCGTATTCTATCAGACGAACGGTGACGTCATTCACAAGGATATTTCTCTTACAGGTGGAACATCGATTACCGTTGCAAGTCAGATGAATGCAATTGAAATCAGGGAAGCATTGCGTGCACAATTTCCGGACATCCAAGCCCGTTCAATCGCTAACATCCGCACAGGAGAACAACAAGGATTCATAGTTGAGACAGCTTCAGGCGCAGAAGAACTCAAGGCAGCCATAGAAAAGCTCGTTGGCTTTCCTTTGACACAAGAGAACTCTTCTATTGAGTTCACAGGTTCTGCTCTTTCCTCAAGTTTCTATCAACAGCTACGCATTGCCGTGCTTATCGCTTTCATCGGTATGAGTATTGTGGTGATTCTAATCTTCCGTACACCTTTTCGTAGTCTTTCTATCGTTGCAGTCGTATTCACAGATCTAGTAATGACCGTTGCAGTCATCGATCTAATTGGCATGCAAGTCTCGCTTGCAGGTATTGTGGCCTTGCTCATGCTTATTGGTTACGCGGTAGACACTGACATGTTGCTTACAACACGCGTACTCCGCGGAGAAGGCCCTATCAACAGTAGGATATGGGGCGCATTCAAGACAGGTACAACAATGACAATCACAGTCATCGTTGCAGTTGCAGTCAGCTTGTTCTTCACGTATGGCCACTCAGACACACTAAGACAGATGTTCACTATTCTCCTCATCGGTCTTGGATTTGACATGTTTAACACATGGGTAACAAACGCATCCCTGCTTAAGTGGTACGCGGAGGCAAAACATATCGCATGATAAAGTGGAGTTGGCGTATTTGGGTAATGCTTATCGCACTAGCACTTTCAGTCCTTGCTATAAGTCCAAGCTTTGAATCTGGAGCTGTAGTAAAGTCCATCGCGAAGAATTCTCCTCTATTTGAACAAGGATTGCGACAGGGAGACATCATTAAGGAAATCAATGGAATGCCTATAGAAAGCGCTGCAGATTATACTGCGGCGACTAATAAGATCTTTATTGGAGGCGATGTCCGTATTGATGTTGTAACGAAGGATAGCCGATTCGTAGCATTTGTTAACGAGACACCTGACATGATCGTGCAAGACATCCCCCGAACGAAGATCAAGACAGGTCTTGACATCCAAGGAGGAGCACGCGCGCTTGTCGAACCAGAACAAGCTATTACGAACGACCAGCTACAAGACCTTATTGCTATCAGTAATAATCGCTTCAACGTATTCGGACTTTCAGATGTAAAGATCAGAGGCGTAACTGACCTATCAGGCAACAGATTCATGCTTATCGAAGTTGCAGGCGCTACGCCAACAGACTTGCAAGAACTTATTTCCCAGCAAGGTAAGTTTGAAGCACGCATCGGTAGCCAAACGGTCTTCTCTGGAGGTAGCGAAGATATCACTTCTGTTTGCCGCAACGACGCAAGCTGTGCAGGTATTACTGGCTGCAGTCAAATCCAAGGTGGAGGATACGGTTGTAACTTTAGATTCACTATTTACTTGAGCGAGGAAGCTGCACGCAGACATGCAGACATAACAAACGGTATTGACATCGACATGACCTCAGGCGGACAATACTTGAAGGGCAATCTTTCCCTCTTACTTGACAATCAGGTAGTAGATGAGCTTCTCATCAGCCGAGATCTAAAGGGGCAAGTCACAACGCAGATTTCTATCCAAGGCTCTGGCCAGGGTGCAACACAAGAAGATGCTTTAAATGAGGCGCGCGCATCGATGCACCAATTGCAGACTGTTCTTATCACTGGTAGTTTGCCTTACAAATTAAGTATCGTAAAGCTCGACACTATCGCTCCGCTCTTAGGTGGTAATTTCGTCTACACCTTGCTAATCGCAGGATCAGTGGCTATTCTTGCAGTAGGGCTTGTTATCCTTCTCAGATACCGCAATATCAAGGAATCTCTTGCCGTACTATTTACTGCATTTGCAGAGATTGTTATTATCCTAGGAGTTGCATCGCTCATTGGTTGGAACTTAGACCTTCCATCCATCGCAGGCATCCTCGCGACAATTGGTACTGGCGTGAACCAACAGATTATCATTCTAGATGAGGCACGTAGAAGTAAGGACCTTGCACTAAAGGCTCGCATGAAGCGTGCGCTATTCGTAGTATTTTCTGCTTACGCAACCGCACTTGTTTCACTATTGCCTCTTTACTGGGCAAGCGCAGGATTGTTCAAGGGTTTCGCAGTCACAACCATAATCGGTATTACTGCAGGCGTATTGATCAGTCGCCCTGCCTTCGCAGCAATGATCGAGAAGATTGAGAACTAAGCTTTCCAAACGCTTTAATAAGACTCTTGCTCTAAAGTCCCTATGAAATCATCTGAAGCCAAAGACCTTTCACATTCGCTTAACACAATCGCTTGGGCATCAATAATGGTGTTCTTTGCCATATTCGTTTCCAAGCTTCTCAACTACATTTACAAGATTATAATTGCTCGACATTTCGGTCCTGAAATCTTCGGGCTTTTCAGTTTGGCTACAATGGTCGTCGGTTGGTTCATTGCGGTTGCATCATTCGGCCTATCTGACGGTCTTTTGAGATTTATCTCATTCTTCAGAACAGGAAACCAGAATAAGAAAATAAGCTTCCTCTTCAATCGCACACTTGCTATACTCATCGGGTCTGGAATACTTGCAGGAGTGATACTTTTCCTAGCTGCCCCTTTCATAGCAAATACCTTCTTCCACGATGCACGCCTCATCTCTTTCCTTAGAATTCTGAGTGCGGTTGTGCCTCTTTCAATAATACTTGGTCCTTTCTTGAGCGCATTGCTTGCATACGAACGTGCAGGTTGGCATTCGTTCATAGTTAACATCCTTCAAACTGCAATGATAGTCCTTTCAATCTCAATCTTCATCATGTTCGGTCTTGGTACGCACGCCATCACGCTCTCTTATCTGCTAGGTACACTGGTCATGACCATTTGCGCCTACATTGTCTGCAGGGTAAAGCTTCCTGTTCTATTCAGATCAAATCATATACCTGAAAAGACACGCAAGAGCCTCTTCAATACACTCTTCTCTTATTCGTGGCCTAGATTGTTTCTCGGTGTTGTAGCGAGCCTCTTCTTCTGGATAGACTCATTCATCTTAGGTTATTTCAGAGGAGCATTTGAAGTAGGTCTCTACAACGTCGCTATTCCTATCGCTCTTCTTATGGGATTTGCACCAGATCTTTTCATGAAGCTCTTCTTCCCTCTTGTAAACAGAAAATATTCGGTAGGCAACATCCCACTTATCCGCGACCTAAGCAAACAGATAGGCAAGTGGATCTTCCTAATCAACGTGCCTCTTCTCTTGGTAATCTTAATCTTCCCAAGCGCGATCATCAATGTACTTTTTGGCGAGCAATACCTTGCTGCTGCAAACACACTTCGCATACTAGCAGTCGGATCTTTCATTTATTCCATAACGCTCGTGTCCATGAATCTTATCTCAATGGCAGGGAAATCTCGCACTGTTCTAACGAATTTCATTATCGTAACTTGTCTGAACATTGTGCTAAATCTTGCGCTAGTTCCTAAATATGGCCTCACCGGAGCAGCTTTCGCAGTTGCCATTTCCTACGCTGTGCTTGGAATTATGTTCTTCATACAAACAAAGCGCCACCTCAACATCACACCATTCAAAGCAGATATGGTAAAAATTGCAGTCATTTCCCTTATTCCTGCACTCTTGCTTATTGGTCTGTCAAACTTCCTTCAAGTCAAAACGCTCTTCGTACTTCTTACAAGCGTTATCCTATTCGGAATAGTCTACGCCATACTTATTTTCGCATCACGCTCGCTTGACATTCATGATAAAGAAGTTCTAGGATCACTTTGGAAGAGAGTATCTGCCGGATTAATCTGGATAAAAACAATCAGTACGCCTTCACCTTCTGATTAAGCTGCTCGCTCAAGGTAAAGATAATATGTGGTGTAAAGCGCATTCCTAACATCGCGATATCCTCGGGAAAATGGCCTCATGCGCGCGCCATCCTCATCCCCTCTGAATAAATACTTCACGCGCAATTTATGTTGCCTGAAAAACTCTATCATTTCTTCTCTTTGTTTTGTATTGAAGAACTGTGCATGGTACTCAAAGAAGAATGCTATCTTCGGGTTAGCTGCAATAACTTTCGTTGCCCCTCTCAAAATGTTAAACTCATAACCCTCAACATCCATTCTAACAAAATCGACTTTCTTTCCCTTGAAAAGATTGTCAAGAGTATCAATCTTCATCTTTCTTGTCTCAGTAATATCGCTTGTGTCGTGTCCCTTAGTGAATCTGCTACAATTCCAATTCTTCGAGATGTAAAATGGCGCGCTACCTTTCTTATCACTTACGGCCAAATTCATCAGTTTGATATTATCATGGCCATTGAGCTTGATGTTCTTTTTTAGATATTCAAACGCGTGTGGGTTTGGCTCAATAGCGTAAATAGGGGTATTAGTCCCACGCGCTACCTTGCCCTCCATAAGAAGGTAGTATCCTAGGTTAGCTCCCAGGTCAACGGTATGCATACCAGGCCTATATTCTTTGAAGAAAACTCTGACTGAATTCTTCTCTCTTATCCCATCGATAATAAGGTCTCTGCTCAATCCAGAGTCACTTACTGGCAAAAGCATCTTGTATCCAAGAATAGACAACATGACTTCATCCTTGCCACGCACGGCCTCTCTGTAGCGCTGTTCGCTTGTATCTAGGCTATAAGCAATCCGGCGGAAGGGATAGGTTATCGCTCTTTTCAAAGAGTAGGCTAGATATTTCCAGAAAATAACCTTATTATCTCGGTAGCAGAAAGCTAAGTGGTCAACAAAATGTTGGATGCTTTGCCCAAACGTCTTCTTTTCATCAGGTCTGTCCATAGTAATTCCTCAATCGGGATTAAAAATCCGAGCTTTTCGCTGTATGGTTTTGAGGAGGGGACTCAATATAAAAAGGTTTGCATCTTCGGCGAGGAAAGAGAACAGTCGGAATGAAAAGCCCGCAAGTTTTCCAAAACTATTTGCATAATAATAGTTGTATAATGATATTTCAAACCTTCTTTCAACAAGGAAGTTATTTGCAAACTCTCTAAGTGGATAACTGCCAAAAGAGATGCAGGGATAGGCTATCTTGGAAACGGTGCGGCCCTTAAGGTTGATCTTCAGCTTTTTTTCTTCTACGATTGATTTGAGCAAGGCCGGATTCTTGCGCAGGAATGCTGTACGCACAAAGACACACGGCAAGGGTGCAGAATCAAGTTCTTTCGAGTCAATGGAATTGAATCTGAGTGTGGCGACCTCCCCAAGTTTTGGATGCCTCATTATCGAGTCACAAAGAATTATTTCTGGCTTGTCCTGTGCGGCCTGATGTACCATTCGCCCAGCATGATCTGCAAAGGCAACGTCCCGATCAGTGAAACAAACATACTCTTCTTGTATCTGTACAATTTCTGGGACAAAAGAACGGACATCAATCAACCGCACATTAGTCAATGGCCGTGAAATACCGCGATAAACGCGATCCTTCAGGGAAGCAAAATAGTTTTTCAGGTTAGTCTTCCAGCTATAATTCTTATTTATCTTTTCATAGGCTCGGACAGCAATGCTTTCGCGTTCTTTCTCATGTAAAAGATAGTAGTTTATCTTTTTGAGAAGGTCTTTTCCATCTTTGAAATAGGCTGCTTCTTTTCCATCTTTCAAAATGAATTGAGTCTCCTTATTCCCCGTTAATATCTGAAATGTTCCACAACCTGCAACCTCGCTCAATCGGCCCTTAATCTGGATACCCTTATCAGAATCATCCTTGAGGAAACTGAGCACGATCTTACTTTGATTGACAACTTCCACCATATCTTCAGCTACGCCGCGATAATTGTTTTTGATCATATCAAATTCAGGAAGCAGTCCCCAGTTCTTTCCCCATATGGAAACATTCACACCATTTCTCACCAAGAACGTGAGCATCTCAACGCGCTCTTTGGTCGGCTGCCCTATGAAGGACACATCATACTTCTTATCTAGATTCCTCTTTGTATAAACATCTGTATTGCAGGCATATATCATGAGCTCGAAATTGTTTAGCCCTAATTGTTTTGCCTTTCTATGTGCTGGAGGATAGGTTGTAATGCAATGGTCAAAATAAGAAGCAAGGTAGCGCGAATACTCGTCAAATCTCCATTCGTCATCAGAAAAGAAGTTAATTGTACGTGTTTTAGGCGAAACTTCCTTTAGCGCGGAAAATGTCTTCAGATAAAATTCATCATAAATCAAAGTAAAGAAGACATAATCTGGTTGTTCTTTCTTAACAAGCTCAAGCAGCATCTGGTTCATGCGCTCCTTCCCATATATGAAATAGTTCTCACGCGGGTCAAATAAGATGACTTCTCCAGCTATCTCTTTCAGAGGCGCATACCAATTCTGATAAGGATAATCGCTCAGGTCCTTGCAATTCCAGGATGCAAATACTATTTTCATGTCTATCTATTGATCTTATTATGATATCCCTTCTTTAATACCACTTCGCTTGGGATTTTCTGCATGATAATCTGCATTTCCTGGAAACCGCCAACCCAATAACACCAGATTTTCTC
>CAYRXU010000003.1:16046-44109 GCA_964428325.1 Candidatus Woesearchaeota archaeon | reverse complement strand
GCATGATAATCTGCATTTCCTGGAAACCGCCAACCCAATAACACCAGATTTTCTCTTCTATCTCGCTCGGCATAAGATAACACCTAGGTTTCCCTATTTAAAGGCTCTGAATCATCACTCGCTCACAATGCGAGAAGGACCATGGACAGGATTTCCTTCATAGCTAAACGTGGTATTTCGTGTTCCTGACATCTACAGGTTCTTCTGTTGCGGGACGGCTGCAAGAAATGCATAAAATCATCTTGGTAGTAGCGAGCTCCATAGTAATAGAAATCAGCATCGCGGTCTAATTCTTTGCCAGTGTACAAGTAGCGTGAAGTCTCGCTGCCTTGGTAGACTTCCCCGAAGGGCAGGTAGAACTTGCTACTTCTTAACAAACAAATAATTGCCCATAGCGAGATACTTGAGCGAAGAATTCTCAACGGTGTGGAGAGCATCTTCAGGGGTAAGAACATTTGGCTCGCCATGAAGATTGAATGACGTGTTTAGAAGAGCTCCTGTGCCCGTGAGCTTGCTGAACGTTTGAATAATCTCATAATAATCTTTGTTGTGAGCCTTCGTGACAATCTGCGGACGTACGGTGAAATCGTAAGGATGCATTGCAGCAGGAAGTTCTTCTTGTGCTTTTCTAGTCGAATCAAAAGTAAGCACCATGTAATAAGCAGACATCTTCTTTGGATTGATAACGTAGGATTTTTCCGCACTGTCAATCATGCTTGGAGTAAACGGCATCCAGAAATCTCTGTCCTTGATAGTTTCATTAAGTATGCGAATAGTATCTCCTTTAGCAGGATTCGCCAGAATAGATCGGTTTCCAAGTGCGCGTGCTCCCCATTCACTCTTGCCCGTGCAACGTGCAACAATTTCTCCTTGAGCCAGTAATGCAGCAACCTTCTGATTAATGTTCTTGACCTTCTGGATAGAATATTTCTTGGTAAGGTCTCGCTCTTTGATAAGATTAGCAACATAGTCATCACCATACTCTGGCCCAAGATAAAGATGCCCAAGTGGCTTTGCAGCAATCTTAACATTCTCGCGCTTACACAATTCACGGTACCCATAGAAGCAGCATCCAATAGGATTAGACTCATCACCTGAACTCGGCATGATAAACATGCTCTTAACCTGAGGCAATGCAGCAATCTTCATATTGGCTTTTACATTCATGAAAACTCCGCCACTCACAGCAATATCCGAAATGCCCGTCTTCTCAATACCCTTAACAATCCACTCGCACATAAGCTCTTCAACAAGCTTTTGCACGGCAGCAGACATGTTATCAAAACGCTGGAACTTCATTTCTCTCTGGAAGAAATTATCAGCAAAAGGCATGTTAAATGCAGATTCAAACTCAAGATTATTGTTGACTCGAATAAGATGCTTCATCTTGTCATATGGCTTCTTGAGATTGTGCTCTTTGGCGTAGGGGGCCAAGCCCATAACCTTGAACTCATGCTCTAGAGGTTTCATACCGAGCATCATGGTTACCACAGAGTACAAATAACCGAGAGAGGCAGACTTTGGAGTCCGGGCGATAGTCTTCATATTCATTCCATCCCAAATATTAACAGTTGCACACAAACCGCTTCCTTCGCCGTCAAGAGTGAATACGAGTGTTCTCTTATTCTTGCTCGCATTGAAGCAGGTCGAGAATGCATGCGCAAGATGATGGTCGATGAAAATGATCTTTGAAGCAGGATAGTCAAACATCCGAGCAAGCTCGCTTCTGACATGTTCAACACGTCTTCTCTTCTTGTCAAGAACAAATGGTTCTTTCATTGATTCGTATTGGGCGAACATTTTTGGAAACTTGTAACCCACATAAGAAAGAACCTTGTTCGAGAAAGGTTTCTCTGTATAAGCTTCCAAAAATCTCTTTCCGAAACGAGGGTCTCGGTCAATTCCGTAATGGTCATCAAGCACAACAAGATCAATATCTCTAAAGGATATGCCTGCATCCGCGAGCAAATACGCGATCGATTTGTGAGGAACGCCCGAATGATTCTTTATTCGCGAGAATCGCTCTTCACTTACACATCCGATTATCTCTCCATCACGCGACAGGCATGCTGTGGCTGCGTGTCCTAGATTAAGGCCTAAAACGTACATAGAAAAACTCTGGAGGGTGGACTTATAAGCCTTATTGTTGCGTGCTAAGTTTGAAGTCGCGTACTCTGCCTCTTCGTATTGCATTCAGGTGCGTCAGGCAATACCAGAGGGAAATGAAGAAAAACTTGAATTTAAGCACATCTTCACGATTGCGTGTCATAAGCAAACGCGCAACACGGATGAAGCTTATGCCTATGAGAGACCATAGAAAAACGATCTTTTGCCATGCAGTTCGGTTCATATTCTTGAAGTTGAAGTAGAAATGGTCTATTTGGTTGATGTAACTCATTCGCTCATGATCGCGCCGTGTTGACAGTGAAAACCTATGGATGATCTTTGCGCGAGGAGTTATGAAAAGCGAATTTGGATATCTCTGTGATAATCTATAACCAAAGTCTATATCTTCCGCAAGTGTATAGCCCAGAAGGTTCTCATCAAACCATTGTTTCTCGAAAACCTCCCTACGATAAGTCATATTGTCTCCTGGGAACCATTGTGCAGGGCAGACGTCATTAATCCACATAGGATACATGTTCCCATAAGCAGATAGGATCGCAGATCGTGTTTTCTCCCATCTTCCCCCAAGAAAGAAAGCACGTCGCGCAAGTCGCTCAAAAAGATTATCTTCCTTAAGGCCTTCTTCATACGGCACAAATCCAGCAACACCCTTACACGAAGGATTCGCATTGTATATCTCCAGAAGCGCCTCAAAATAACCTTCAAGCACAGTTACATCATCATCAATAAAACAGATGACCTTGCACTTCTTTCCACTTGACTTAACTCCGATATTACGCGAGCGGGTAATGGCAGGAACATCTGAGAAAACATATTTGATGCGCTTAGAATTAAAGCTTGCAGCAACCTTCTTGCTCTCATCATTCTTGCTCTGGTCAACAACAATAATCTCTCCTGGCTGGACCTTGAGACTTGTCAATGCCTTGAGTGTTATCCTGAGCTCTTCATGGCGATTGTATGTAGGGATAACGACTGAAATATTATCTGCTGTGAGGGCCATATCTCTAGTTAACAAGGCGGTTTAAAAAAGTATATAAGGCTTTTCCGGACATTACCTCTATGGGCACGCGAAATAGTGTTTATCAGGCTCCCGAATATAGGCGCGCCTTGGAAACTAAAGGTGAACGTATAATCTCCGTAACGCCACGTTTCTTTGCCTTTGAACGCACTATAACTTTGCCATTAGTTGGTAAAAGGCGAATCCTTGAAGCGCGTGGTACGCCCTCTCTTCAAGATGTTACTGCTTTCAAGAAGATCGCAGAGAACTACTGGTACGGCCTTATTGCACCTGTAGTTCTTGATGGCTCGAAATTTGACGAATTGGATCTCACAAAAGTTACAAACCATACTATCCTTCTTGATCTCTCACAAAAAGAGGACGCACTATGGTCCAATTTAGAAAAAAAATCAATTCGTTGGGGAATAAAGACTGCAGAGAGGAATGGTCTTGAGTTCCGAGAACCAAAAACCTCTGCAGAAGTGAATGCTTTCTACAATCTCTATGCGCAAACAGCACACAAGGGAGGATTTCATGCAGAGCCTGAAATCTTTCTTCAGGCCCTTGCCCACACATCGGTTTCACGGCTTTTCATTGTTACAAAAGACGACAAGATTGTTGCAGGAGCTCTTGTTCTGTTGGACAAATCTTACAACTATGCGATTCTTGATCTCACATCTGCTTCAGAAGAAGGACTGAAACTACAAGCAATGCCGTTCCTCTACTGGAACCTTATCAAGTTTGCAAAGCGAGAGGGATACAGCACCTTCGATCTAGGGGGCTACGACTCTGAATCAAAGAAAGGTGAGAAAATGCAAGCAATAAACCAATTCAAGGAAAGGTTCGGAGGTAGTATCGCCGAGCAAGTTCTTCTTGCAACATCATCTTCATATCCGCGCATGAGGCGTGTACTTTCGCTCTTCAGGTTCATGAGAACATGGTATCGCAAAGAATGAAAATCTTAATGATGGGTTTAACTCCTCCCTTAGAAGGTGGCAGCGAGCAGCATATCTATGAGCTATCCTCCCGCATTCCAAACGCAGATGTCTTTACGCAAAAAGGCTCAATATGCAAGAAGAAGACAACAGTCGCGCTCCCAGCAAGCCCACACCTTTGGCGTAACCTGCTTTTCCTTATAGCTTCATTCTGTTATTCAATCATTTTGATATGCACGCCGAGCCCAAGATATCGTGTTATCCACATCCATGAGAATCTGCTTTATGTTTTGGCACCGCTACTCTCGCTGCGTTATAAACTTGTAATAACTGTGCACGGTCTCAAGGGATTCAAATTCCACGATTCTCCACTTCTCTGGCCGATCTTCCGGGGATGTTTGAGTTTTGCAGATCAACTTATTGCAGTAAGTAAGGCAGATGAGAAATTACTTGAGAAGCACTTCGATAATGTGCATTATATGCCAAATGGTGTCAACGTCTCACTCTACCAGGCTACATCTGCAAGCGTAGAGAAGAAGATAACCTTCATTGGGCGTATCCATGAACAGAAAGGTATAATCTATCTCCTGAAGGCATTCGACACATTCTCAAAGAAACAACCAGATGTAAAACTTGTACTCATTGGTAAGATAAACGCCTATGCCGAACAGCTGCAGAAACAATTCCCAAACCAAAACATAATCTGGAAGGGATATGTTTCAGACAGGCAAGCAATTGCACATATGCTGAAATCTTCTTATCTAGTGGCCTTACCAAGTCTTTGGGAAGGTCTCCCTCTAACATTATTTGAATCGCTTGCGAGTGGGCGCCCTGTTCTTGTCTCTGATATTCCTGCTTTCAAGTCAGTTGTGTCGGATAAGGAAGTCTTCTTCACAAAGGCCAAGGATGTCAAGGATATTGCTGATAAGATGGTTTACGCGTTTGCAAACTCTGAAATAGTAAATGCAAAAGGCAAATCCGGATTAATTATCGCGAAAAAATATGACTGGAAGTCAATTGCTTCACAGCTAGAGCATCTTTACGCTGACGTCTTGAAATAATTTGGATTTCTAGAAAGCTCTCTGAAGTGAAGTGCAACGGAGAATATGGCCTGGATTGAGAACCGTGCTTCCTCAAGTGTCCTTTGTGAAGGATGAACATACAAGTTGGCTACTCGCAAGAGAATACGTCCTAACATACTTACCCAGAAGAGCGACAGGTTGAACAGCGTCTGAGGTATGTTCTTCTTGAAGATATAAGCGAGATAGACAAACTTCGTATACATAATCTTCTTGAGGTCCATGCGTGCAGTCAGAGAATATGCATGATGGAGCTTTCGATCCTTCAAAAGATACAGGCTGCCACTCTTTTTGTGGAGCTGATACGAAAAGTCAAGGTCTTCCTGTAGCGCGTAACCAGTAAGCTTTTCATCAAATCGCACTCCCTTCAGGGCACTTCGCTTTATGACAGACGTGCCAGCACCCATGTATTGAGTCGGTATATCTCTGCTAAGGGGATGTGGAATGACGCTCGCCATAGAAGGCAACACAATCGACACATCTTTAGCATAATATCCAAGATGAAATAATTTCATGAAGAAATTCTTCAGCTTGCCATAATCATATTTCACATCATGATCGCTGTAAGCAAACCACTGCACTGCGTTTGCCTGCGGGTTTGCCCTGAAGAAATCAAATGTACTTTCAATGTAATCCTTATGGACAGTTATGTCATCATCAAGGAAGAAGATGTAATCTCCTTTTGCTTTCTCAATTCCAATGTTACGCGAGAAAGTGGTTCCTCTCTTGTTGGGATCTTTCTTAATGTAAACAATTGGTATGCCTCGTGCCTTCTTTCTCCACTCAACTATTTTCTTCTCGGTCAAATCATTGGTGCTATCGTCTACAAGAATTATCTCGCTTGGCACTATGGTTTGTTTGAACAAGCCATCCAACGTAAGCCAGAGGCTGTCAGGACGATTATAAGTCGGGATAACTATTGAGCTTGTAGGGTTCTTCACTTTCTGTTCAAGTAACTGACTACTGCCTCCTTGAGTTGTTGTAAATCCTTGCCGTGCATATTGTCGAGAGCCACCACTGCAAGTCTGCGACTTAGTTTATCGGAACGAGGAAGACTCTTGGGCGCAATCTTCAACGCGTGTTTGTACTCTTTGAAATAATTAAGGCTTGGCTCGAAGGACCCGTAACTGTAGAGATGTCTCAAAAACGCAGCAATGTCAAGCTCTTTATCAAACAAGAGCGGAAAACGCAAGGCACTCTCTCCGGAGCTTAGTGGGAAAGTCTCAACTCCTCTAACGCCCTTCATCATATCATAGAACTTTACGTAACTCTGTCGGTAGTGCTTGACGATCGATGCAGACTTCTTCATCTGACTCAGACACAGAGAGAGTTCAAACGTATCAAGTTGCCTTTTATGTTCATTCTCTCCTCTTAGCGACTTATGCGCGTGCAGTTCAAAGAAAATCCACCCCAATGGAAAGAAATACTGTAGTTTGCGCATATTTGCAAAAGAGAGGACAGCAAGCTTGCCGAATATGGAAGTTAGGCCGTAGTTCCCCATGACCTCATAACTATCGCGCGCATTCCTTATTTTATTCGCAAGAATATTATCATTCGTGAGAACAAGTCCTCCACTAGCGCAGGCGAAACTTTTAGCAAAGCTGAAAACTGCGGCATCACCAAACGTCCCTATCTTCTTGCCACCAGACATGGCTCCCCATGCATGCGCAGCATCCTCAAGCAGAAATATTTTCTTAGCTTTGCATATCTTTCTCAATTTTTCCATAGGGGAAGCAAACCCATAGAGGCTTAGTGGCATAACCATTTTGGTATTTCTTGACATGGTCTTGCTAAGCTCGTTCTCAGAGAAGTTGAAATCCCCTTCAGCAACATCGCAATAATCTACTTTCATTGAGTGTGAGATCATTCGCATAACATCATAGCATGCAAATGCCTGTGTTACAAGTGCATCTTGCTTTTTCATGCCTTGTGCCTGCATGATCAGTTCTATACCTGCTCTTCCGGAGCTTACCATAATCGCATGTTTCGCTCCAAACTGAATACGTGCCGCCCCTTCTATTTCATTAATGATCTGCTCTCTGGTTCTATCTCTTCCCAGAAGTTCCCAATCACTTTTGTCGATGAAAAAGAGCTTGTGCGCCCGTCTCCAAAGGGCCGAAAGCTTAAAACCAAGATTCATACAAAATGACCAGATTAATGGTTTATAAAAATATCACTATGCCTCTTTCCTTAAGTATAAAAACGGCTTTCTTTCTATGTACCTATGGCCAAGCAAGTAGTTTTCACGATTGATGTAGAGCCAGATTTATACGGTTCAACATACAAGGGAGTCACAGAAGGTCTCAAAAAATTTGAAGTATTGTGCGATCGATTCTCAATAAAGCCAATTCTTTTTGTTACAACAGATTGCATCGTGCGATACCCTTCTTTGTTCAAACGCTGGCACAATAAAGGATGGGAAATATCGCTCCATGGCCTTACACATAACCGTTTTGATGAGATGACTCTCTCCGAGAAAAAGTACGAGCTTTCAGAGTCCATTCGGCTTTTCAAGAAACACGTCGGAGCAGCTCCGAAAGGATTCAGGGCCCCGCAACATAGCATTGATGAAGAAACCCTCGATCTTCTAGAGAAATATGGAATCCACTACGACTCAAGCATGACTCCTCTCAATCTTCTCCAGTTCTTTTTCTTTCCGCACAAAAGAGGGCTCTGGGCAAGGAGTTTCCTCTCTCGCCGTAATCCTTACTTAATCAGAAAAAATCTCTGGGAAATTCCCCCTTCATCTTTGCTGCTGCCATTTGTCTCGCTTGTCTTGCGCGTATTACCAAGGCCTCTTTTGAAGCTATATGTCTCCATGATCGTTGCGACGCACCAATGGCCCATTTTCTACGCACATTCATGGGACTTCATCAAGCTGAACAACAGCAGAATAGACAAGGCCTTTTCACACACCCGTTTCCTAAAAAACTTGGAATACATCATGTCTATTGTTTCACGTCATAACAACAAATAAAAACTCGTTTTTTCTTCAGTTGGCGTGACAGATGCTTCTCAGCGAAAGGCAAAAGTGAAAAAGTGGTTGGGCAATAAGTACAACTTAGCTTTCGTAGCACTTCTTATTTTCTCCATCATAATCCGAATCTACCTATTCAATATAACGCAAGGCCAGGCCATGTGGTGGGACGAGGCAGAATATATGGCTACTGCCAAACACTGGGCTTTCAATGTTCCCTACGATCTTAACCCACAACGTCCCCCATTGTTTCAACTCTTAGCTGCATTTATCTTGCAAATAGGTCTCTCTGAGGCTACTGCACAGTTTCTGCTCGTAGTCATTCCATCAACGCTCATAGTAGCTGTGGTGTACATGCTTGGCAAGAATATGTTCAGTGAGAAAGTTGCCCTCGGTGCGGCAGCAGGCACTGCAGTCGTCTGGACCTACTTATTCTGGACTGCACGATTCCAGCCCGACTTTCTGTCTGTACTTTTCCAGCTCCTGGCGATATACGCTTTCTGGATGCTCTTCAAATCGCCACAACCTAGTATGCGCTATGCTATTTTCGGAGGAATCTTTGCAGCACTTGGATTCTACTTCAAAATCTCTGCCCTCCTTGTGCCAGTTGCACTCGCTGTATTCGCACTCTGGAAGGATGGATGGAAAGCATTCACTAACAAACATTACTGGATCGCTGTTGCCGCATTCGCTATCGCACTGATACCTTTCGTCATATGGCAATATGCTCTGTTTGGCAATCCTCTCGCATTCGCTCCATCCTATATCGAAGGTCGTGGTGTGGACGAGCGGGCATTAGGCTGGCAGTCATTCACGTACTTTTACCTCTTCCCGCATGTACTCTTCTTCCTTCTCTTCCTCGCGGGTCTTGCAATTGAAGGCTGGCGTGTAGTTCTCTCAGCAGACCGAATAATCAAAGAAAAGCAAAACCGTCTTGACGCCTCCATATTCTGTGCGCTCATACTTGCAGCAACTGCAGCCTTCTATCTTTTCTACATCCAAGGAGTGATTGAAGACAGATGGGTATTCCTTTTCGTACCATTTATCTTCTACTTTGCAGCCCGCGCGGTGGAAGCTATAACTTCCAAACTTGCAGGAATTCAGAAGCACTTGCCAGCTATCTGCACCATCTTGTTATTTGCTATCCTATTCTACGTCCAGATATCACATGCCGTTACTCTTGCCGAGCTTAAGGCTCCATCTTACGGTCCTGTGAGAGAAGCTTCACTTTGGATCAAGCAGAATTCGCAGCCAACAGACCGCGTGCTTAGCATATCCTATACCCAAACAGTAGCTTACTCCGAACGCCAAGTCTACAGCTACTCAAGTTGGAATGCAACATACCTTAATTCTTTCATTGAGGAACATCATCCGAAATACCTCATGGTCTCTGTGTTTGAACCACATCCTCAATGGGTTTCTCAATGGCTCACAGACAATCAGGCCAGATTGAATCCAGTCATGGCATACCCTCTAGCTCAAGGACAAACTCAAGCAGCACTTATACTGTACGAAATAAGGTAAGTTGACTGCATAGTCTTTTTAAACAATAAAACGTCCATCTAACTATGTGTGGAATAACTGGCTTTAGCTGGGAAGATAAGGCTCTTGTGCGTAAAATGACCACGTGTATCTCTCACCGTGGCCCCGATGACGCGGGATACTACACTGATACCGGCGTCTCACTTGGACATCGCCGTCTTAGTATCATTGACCTTTCTAAGCTCGGCCACCAACCAATGTTCAATGAAGATAAGAGTGTAACTATAGTTTTCAATGGAGAAATTTACAATTACAAACATCTGAAGGCAATTCTTGAATCCAAGGGTCACACATTCGCAAGCAATTCAGACACTGAAGTCATTATCCATGGGTATGAGGAATATGGCCCTTCAATCTGTGGCAAGCTTGAGGGTATGTTTACTTTTGCTCTTTGGGATATAAAGAGAAAAGCTCTTATTGTGGCTCGTGATAGGATCGGCAAGAAACCTCTTTACTATCATCATTCAAAGAAAGGCATCGCATTTGCTTCAGAGATCAAGGCGCTCCTCGCAGATCCTTCTCTTCCACGTGATATAGACAAGCAAACACTTTCAGATTACCTTACGCTTCGTTTCTCTCCAGAAGATAGAACTATTTTCTCTGAAGTGAAGAAATTGCTTCCCGGTCACTATCTCATTTATCAGAAAAAATCTCTGGCAATAAAGCAATATTGGAAACTTCCTGAGCCAAGCACATCAAACAAGCCAGATACCAGAAAAGTAGATGCATTGATTGAAGCAGCAGTCAAGAAGAGACTCATGGCCGATGTACCTCTCGGAGTGTTTCTCTCCGGAGGATTAGACTCCACTGCCATAGTGGCTTACATGTCGAGACTCGGTGTTCCTATCAAGACATTTTCCATAGGATTTAACGACAACTCCAATGAAGCCCCTTATGCAAAGTATGTCGCAGAGAAGTTCAAAACAGACCATACAGAAATCATTCTTGACAAGGATATCGTGAAACACCTACCTCGCGTTGTCTGGCATCTTGACGAGCCTCTGGCCGACCCAGCAGCATTACCCACATTCCTTTTATCAGAACATGTCTCAAAAAAAGTCAAAGTCGTACTTTCTGGAGAAGGTGGAGACGAAGTCTTCGGCGGATATCACACATTCAACACGATTGACACTCTCAAGAAACTAAGGAGCATTCCTGCACCTGTGCGTGAGAAGCTACTAGCACCTTTAGCAGATACTGCTGCGCAATACTTTGGCTATCCAAGAAAACAACTCTTCCACCTAGGTGCAGATGTTCTCCGAGACATAAAAGATCTTCCAAAGGCTTACACAAATCTATTTTATTTTCCTTTCAATGCCACAGAGAAACGCAAAGCTCTTTCATCTCATTTTGCTGATGTCTCACTCACAACGCCTGTCGAAACGATGCTTGCCCAAGGCAGCGACTTGAAAAACAATACTCTCAATTACTATTTTAACGAATGGCTCCCCAATGATTTACTTATGAAAGTAGACAAAACAAGCATGGCCTATGGCCTCGAAGTCAGGGCACCCTTCCTCGACGTTGATCTAATCACTTATTTCATGGGACTTGATAATAAATTCAAGAAAGATCGCTCTCTCTTCAGAAAAACCGTAAGTGACATGGTCCCGAAGAAGATACTGGCCCGAAAGAAACAAGGCTTTACTCTCCCAGTCTCAAATTGGTTTACACATCACGCGTTTATCGATCGCATAAGGCCTCACATTCAGGATCTTGCAAAAAGAAATATCATCAGATCAGAATATATCGATTATCTACTTGCAAATCCATCGGCATTCAAGAACGACCATCGTCTTTGGGTTCTGCTAAATCTGGAGCTGTGGTTCAAGCTCTATATAGATGAGAAACCACTCAAGTCGGTGACTGTATAATGGCTTCCAAACCGACTGTTAGCTATGTTCTGGGCATCTACAACGCCGACCGAACGCTTGTAGAATGTCTTGATTCCATTTTTATGCAAGACTACCCAAAAAACCAGTACGAAGTTATTGTCATCGATGGTGGATCAAAGGACACCACACTTTCTATTCTAAAAGACTACTCTCAGCGTTACTCTAATCTGCGCATACTTCACAACCAGCATAAACTCTCAGAGGGAAGAGGCATGAGCAAGGACATGGGAGTCATGGCTGCTCGTGGAGATTTTCTTGTATTTCTCGATCACGATAACATTCTTCTGGAAAAACATTGGCTAACCACCATGCTACGGCCATTTGAAGAAGATAATACGATGATGGCTACACAGTCATTCCTTGATTATCAGAAAGGAGACACTAATTTCCTCAAATACGTCAACGCAATCGGCATAGAAGACCCCTTTGCTGTTCCGCATTCGCTTGTAGCTCAAGTAGTCCTCCATCCCCACAAATTCAAGACAATCAAGAACGCTTATGCAGTTCACGAACTCTCCCCAAAACACATCCTTTTTGGCGGAGCCAATGGATGTATCTTCAGAAAAGAGGTCTTTGAAATAACAGGCCATTATACGCGAGACGTAGATGTCTTTGCTCGAATGGCAGACCACCGTATGCGCGTCGCTGTACCATTTGGAGTCCATGTATACCATAAAACATCAAACGACATGTTGAGCTTCCTCAAGAAAAAGGCGATCTATTTCTATCGTTTTATCGATCACGAATACTCTACAAAGAGTTTCAAGTGGGCCGGACAAGGATTCTCAGAAAACATCAGATTCTTTCTTCAGGTAGCCTACAACCTAAGCATAGTCGGCCCAGGAATTACCGCACTTAGACAGTTCTTCAAACACGGAGAGCTTTTCTGGCTTCTCCATCCATTTTACACATTCTTTATGACGCTCGAATACGGCATCATAACTCTTGCTCGTTTAGAAAATATGTTATCGTATATGAAACGTTAAGCTTTGACAGCTCGAACAATTATATCCAGCCCATGTCGGTTCATTTGACCATACGTCTTATTTCCATGCTTGTCAAACGTGTTAAACTGTATGTTCTTGCCCATAACATATTTAGCAAAAAGATGCACAAACAAGTTCCCAAGCAAGCGCCAATCTTCGACGACATTGAGATGCTCAACAACAAAGCCCTTGCTTTCAAGCAGTTTCACAAGCCTTTCATTTGAGTAGTGTCTTTCATGCTGCGTATACTTGACAGGATTGATGATGTGCAACGGATGCATATTTGGCACAGATAACACAAGCTTTCCGCCGCGCTTCAACATAGCATGAATTTTCTCAAGCGCTGCACCATCATGTTTCAAGTGCTCAAGGACCTCAAGCATAATCACTGTATCAAAATAGTTCTTCTTGTTTGACGCAGGCCGCATGATATCTTGCACGAGAAACTTCGTCTTCTTCAAAAGAGGACGAGCCTTGGCCACCTTCTCCTCATCATTATCAAGTGTCCAGCACTCCTTAACTTCTCGTTCGAGTATCTTCTCCATCTCAGGGATATTAGAGACGCCTATATTCAGAACTTTATCTTCTTTCTTGGGAGAAGCCAGATTGAGCACATAACCAATTCTGTTACGGGCAAACGGCCATCCATGTCCTACCTCGCTCTCAATCTTTGCAAAAGTATCAATAAAGAAACTTTGTAAATTCTTGAGTTTGCTTGGGTCGATGCGTGCAACACGATTGTATTTCTTGACAAATTCAGGCGTAAGCTCTCGTATATTCAATATCGCGCGTACGCCTGTTGACTTTTCAAGAAATTCAGCAAACTCGACTTGATGATCATTAATGTGTTCGTGAAACTTCTTCTGTCGTGGCACTGTAATGACGGGTCTATTATGTTTCAAGACAAATTCGAGCAAGGAAGTGGCCGAGTGACTTATCACAAGACGAGCCTTAGCAAAATACGGCTCAATATCATCCTTAAATGTAAAAGATTCCACATTGCGAGGAACATAGGTGCTCGATCCACGTTGGATAATAACTTTCTCACCAAGCTTAGGGGCAATCTCGTCTATCTGTTTTACAAGACGGTCAAATCCCTCAGGATGTGTACCTACAGTGACGAAAATCATAGGATGCTCCCTCTGAATATTGCTCGTTTGCCGTAGGGCTTACACATATTCGCATGTTGTACCAGAAATATATCTGAAAAGAAATACGAGGCACGCGCAGACCAATTAGCGCTCTTAACTCGCACAACCGTATCAATGAAAAGTGTACGTATGCCCATGAGACGTGCAGCAATAACTGCCGGAATAGATATCTGCGCACCATTCGTTACAACAAGGTCTATCTTCTCTTTGCGGTATATCTTCATAAGCCTGAACATTGTTCCGAGATAACGAAAAGGATTAACCCCCAGAACATCTTTATCGAACAAATAGGTCCTGAACTTGCCGTGAAAGTTCTTCTCTTTGACAACTCCAGCCTTTCCACTCTCCTCAGTGATAAGAATTGCCTTCCTGTCTCCAATAACTTCCGGAGTAAAGATTATCTTAATCTGTCCAAGGTGTCCTCCCTTAGAAGAAACAAAAGCGATGTTCATCATGTCCATATCTTGTGGTGAATTTTTAATCCTGTCGGAAGTGCATCGTAAGCGCGAACAAAGAAGCTCCAGGGAGAGTGCTGTAGTCGCAAGCGCACAACAGCGAGAAACATCTCAATCGAATCACGAACAAGCTCAATCTTGGTATTCTTCTTCTCTTCCCAGATGGTCGCAATCTCACGCACACGGAAACCCTCTCGTTTGAGTACATACAAAACTTCAATATCAAAAGCCCATTTTGTCATACCCACATTATCAACAAGTACACGCGCAGCCTCAGCAGTAAAAAGTTTGGCTCCACATTGCGTGTCCCTGTAAGGAAAAAGAAACAAAGCACGCACTACCATGTTGAAAATGCTGCTCTTTATTCTTCCAAGCACAGTTTGCTTCACTGGTATAACACTATCCTTTCTCCATCGCCCTGCAATCACTCCATCGTGCTTTTCAGCATGCTCAATAAGGGCATAGAAAGCCTCTGGAGGGGTTGCCATGTCAGCATCCACGAAACCGATAAGATCGTTCTTCCTTCCAAGGGCGTGTCTAAAGCCGCCCATAACTGCAAGACCCTTTCCTTTAGCAGGAAAATCAATGTAACTAATTCTAGGATTGCTCTTTCCAAACCCCTTAACTATCTCTTCTGTTCTATCCGTAGTGTTATTAATGACCACAATAATCTCATAATCCAGAAGCTTCTCTTTTCGACAGCGCTCAAAGTAAGCAGAATACGCTTCCAAAGTCTTTCCTATGCGTTTTTCTTCGTTATGCGCCGGCACAACAATGGCTGTCTTTAGCATACTATACGCTCGCTGATAAGCATTTTAAAGCTATCTCAAAAGCTATTTATAGTCGCTGGCGATAAAGTCATATGGATTTTTACAAGCTCTCCGACAGGGCTATTGATTCAATTCTGGGCATATTTTTTGATAAAGATAAAACTCGCCTTTGGCTTTTCCTCCTCATCATCGGCGGCCTTTTGATAAGGCTCATAGCAGCAATGAATCTTTCAGTGTTAGCAGATGACATGCATTTCGTCACACATGCAATCAACTTCCTTTCAGCCGGTCGACTTATAGCTTACGACCAGTCTGCTGGCCTCTGGTTCGCCTTTACGGATGTCATGTTCAAACTATTCGGTACAGACCAAGTTGCCTCTCGTCTAGCTGCAGTATTATTCGGTACAATGACTATTCCTTTGATGTACTTGCTTACACGTGAATTCTTCACAAAGCGCGTTGCTCTCGCGGCAGCTCTCCTCACAGCCATCGCCCCCTTCGCTATTAAGAGCATGATGGCGGAGATGGACGTTATGGTCATGTTTTTCTCACTTCTCGCATTTCTCTTCTTGGTGCGCGGCCTCAAGTCAGGCAAGAAACTAACACTCCTTCTCGCGGGCGTTGCTCTAGGTCTAGCTATCTACACAAAAGTTTACGCGCTCATGTTCATCCCTTCAATGCTTGTTTATGCTATCTATACACACAAGCGAACAACGGGCGCATTCTTCAGCTCAAAACTTGTGAAATCAGTCTTAATCGTTCTCGCCATAGCTTTCCTTTTCACAATACCTTCGCTAGCTCACAACATCCTGCTCTATCTCTCAAAAGGTTTCATGGACCTTCAATTTACAAGACAGTTTGGTATTGGAGAAGACATAAGCGCACAATATTACAGCTTTGACCCTATCTTTAGAGAAGACAATAGGGGAAACGTCTGGAAAGCTCTCATCCTCGGCGGAGAAAATCCGCATGACTCCACAGGCCTACCTCTTCTTTTTGTAGCAGTTCGATATCTTTGGTGGACAAGTCCGCTCATCTGCATACTTGGTGTTATTGGCTTGCTCACACTATTCTTCAAGCGTCAGGATAAAGGGCTGCTCGATTACGTAGTGTTCTATCTATCGGCCACACTATTCATCCTTTTATTCCTCGCATCACTTATTCTCTTGCCTAAGCACTATATCTTCTTAGAGCTTCTCATAACGCCGCTAGCTGCTTACGCATTTGTTATGATCGGAGATGCACTGACCAAATACGCACCAAAGTTTGCCTATCCTGCGCTCATCATCGCCAGCATACTATTCGTTCTCATCTTTCTTGGTGCGCCTACACGAGGAGTAGCCTCCCACGTTTACGGTACAAGCTACATCCAGCAACTCATTGAATTCAAAGAGTCCTCTATTCCAGAAAATACTCTGGTCGTCATGGACAGTAGATTCTATCGCGGGCAAATCTACTGGTCATTACAAGGAAGATCTTTCATAGAAGCGTCACAGTTTGCAGAAATCATGTCACAACAAGATCAGTTACCTGGAGCGACTAACACAAGAGATATCTATTATGTGGAATGCGTGCCCGAAGATTGTGGATGGGGGTCAATCTCAAGTCAGCCAGACTTCAATGCCAGCATGGAATATCTTACCGAAGCATTTGCAACACAAGGTTCTCTAGTAGACACTATTTCAGCTCCAACTCCTGGACAGAGCTACTATCCTTTCATCTCTTCCGAAAAGAAGATGACTTTCGTCAAGGTCTATCGCGCCCGCATACCGATGAAAGATGCAGTATTGATCTTCGCAAACCAACCTAAGAATTGGTTCCTCTACAACATAGGCTATCCTGTCCCACAACAAGAGTTCGACGCTTACACGGCAGACGGAGCAGCATCGTGGATACTTGACCGTCTAGCGCACTTCATGGTTTGGATTTCAGTAATATGCGCGTTCATTTCACTGATGTGGGTTGGTTTCCAAGCCCTTAGAAGACACAATTAACCAGAAAATCTCTTAGAAAATAGAAAATAAAGATTTCCAAATCCATCTTTAAGTTTTGACAGCTTAGTATGTCCAAGACGTTTCATGTACCTTCCACCCACTTCAATACTACGTGCCTTTCGAAATGCCTCAATCTTAATCTCTTGGCTGAACGGCATTCCATCCGACTGTACGTTCAGTCGCGGGAGTATCGAACTACGAATAATCCACATGCCGCTCTGTGAGTCTTTTATCTTGAATCCAAAGAGTATGTTAGTAAACAAAGTCAACCCAAAGTTACCGATCTTATTCGAGAAATACATAGCATCTTTATCCATATAGGCAAAACGGTTGACGGTTATGAAATCTAGACTGCGCTCTTCAAGCATTCTAATGTACTTTGGCGAGTCTTCAAATGGATAAGTCCCATCAGAATCCCCTGTAACAATAATGTCTCCGCGCGCTTCTGCAAGCCCTATCTTGTATTGCAACCCATATCCCCTTCCTGCAATAATAACTCGTGCGCCTGCCTTTCTCGCTAGAGCAACAGTGCGATCTGTGCTCCCACCATCAACAACTACAACTTCAACATCATAGCCTAATTTCTTTAACTCATTCTTTGGAATAGAGCGGATGGTACTTTCAATACCATCTTCCTCATTTAAGGCAGGCATAACGAACGATATGAGTTTCACAAAAATCTCTGCCAATAAGCCCTTATAAGTTTTTAGCTATCGCAGCTCTCGGGCAATACGGCTTCCAATGAGCCGTGCATGTGCCATGATGGTAATCGCAGGAGGCTTAGCAGGCATAGCTTTCCAAACACTAGAATCGGCGATATAGACGTTATCAGTTCCTTCAAGCACATACCTCTCATTCACACTCAACTCCTCTCCTTCAAGACCTGAAATGCCTCCGGCATAATGTGCTGCAGAGCCCAGAGGGTTGCTTGCTACCTTCAATGGCACCATTCCAAGAGAACGAAGAAACTTCTTAACACTCTTAACTTGTTTTTTGTGTTCTTCATTCAAGACACGAATATCTCTGCCCCTTATCTGTAGGTAATCTTTCTTGCCTTTTTTCTTGAGCGTTGCCAAACACGCATGCGAGGCAAGCGTTGGGAATCTCACATCGGCAATAATCGTTGCAGGAGCAACAATAGAAAGCATCTTTATTGATTCGCTCATTGGCAAGGGTGAAAATCCAAGCAACTTGTGCAACAACAAAGACTTATAGCTGTAAATCTGCACGAAAGTACTCTCCATGCCTTCCTGTTTGAGCTTGTCCCGTATAAACAGCTGACACAAACTGTGCTTCATCTTGTCATCTTCACTCCCAAGCAATCCAGGAATTAAGCAAGGGATAAGTACATGATGCTTCACCAAAAGAGGCACAGGCTTTTCATACATGGATTTGCTTCTAAGCACAGATCGCAATGTGTTAACTGCTCCAGCAGCTATAACAAGTTTTCTCGCTTGTAGGCGGATAGTACCTCCTTGCGCGATGCTATCAACATCCACAAAGACTTTCTTCCCTTTCTCTTCAAATTTTTGGAAAACAACATAAGGGAAGTAAATGAAATTTGGGTGCTTCTTGAGATCTTCAAGTGTAAACTTAGCACGATAAACAGAGCCAAGAGGGTCTGACCAATAATCCATATCATTGTAATTTGTGGACTTTCGTGAGCCCTTGTCCTTGGTCAGCAAGGCGAGAATCGGACTCTCTACACTAAATCTTCCTTCTTCTCTCCTGTTTTGATATTTTTTTAAGATATAGCGTGCGAGATGGTCTGACCGCGCAGAAGGTTGGAGATTATATCCTCGACGCATGCCAGACACACCTATCAAATCAATAATTTGTTGATAATAAGTGCTCAAGTTGGATGGCAACCCTATCTTTTCCAACTCACCAGCATCAAAGAAATCACACGCTCCTCCCCAACTCTCAGTAAGCCCTCCACGGGCAAGAGTCTGAACAACAGACAATCCCTGTGCATCAAGAGGCAGGTGTTTCTCAACATGACGTGAAACATGCTCTCTTGACCCTGAAGCCATCATGGAACTATGCGTCTTCTCACCAGGGATAAACATCCCTTGTAATTTTCTTCCTAAGAATATCCTATTCTGATTCGCGTCATGCTTACGCAAGGATTCAAAGTCTTTATCATAATGAATAGTTCCATCTGGCTCGTTACCTCCATCTATCATCAATACTTTCAATCCAGCTTCAACCAAAGGCAGTGCAGCATGCACTCCTGAAGCTCCACTTCCAACAATTACAACATCATACGTAGATGCCACAGAATTAACTTTAGTTGACATGGCGTTTTACAAATCCTGGAATAAGCATTAATCCAAGACCTCCTATCACTTTGATTGTTGTCGACATACCTGCAATAAATCCTGCAGCCATAATTGAGACAACAGATCTTTGACGTGGCAACAAAAATTGTGCACTGCGAGGACTACACTCAAGCAGGATGAATGCGATGTAGAGTTTCTTCTGCAATGCGTTACTCTTGTAAAATAATTTTGAAACAGCGTCGAGAAAACCAAGAACAAGCGGCTTATACACAATATCCCTAAGAGATGTAGAAATTCCTCGAGATTCTAAGGCGAGCGCATAATTATCTATCTCATTTTCCTCAATCGGATATGCTTTCAAACACCCGGGCAAGAGATAGTGGTAGATCAATTCCAACTCCTTGCGCATTCTATATCTCTCTCTTAATTCTGCAAGCCCAGACTCAAGTGTTCGTGGCACAAACTTACTTTCCCTTATCAGTTTCTCAGAATCTGTCACAACGTGCTGAGTGGATCCCAATATATTGCTTACTGTGATTGGTGGCCTAGACGTTAACAAAGCAAGCGCTCTCGCTCCAGCAATACCAAGAGAAGCAGGTAAATGCAAAACATGCACATTTCTCTTTCCAGTAATGAGATGAGCAATCATCTTCAAAAGAGATTTGAATGAAATTTTCTCTTTGCCCCCTGCGTCATAATCTCCTCCCCAAGATTTCTCATTCTCTATAAGGCGCACAATCATCTGAGCGAGATCATCAACGTGTATTGGCCTGAAGATGACATCTCCATTGCCGAACATCGGAACAAAAGGCAAACGTGAAAACTTAAGCATGGATCCAAACACGCCTGTGAACTCAGGACCATAAACAACACTAGGACGAATAATCGTCACAGGAATAGAACCTTTCTTTATTTCTTCATCTGCAGCAGACTTCGTGTAAGCGTAAGCACCTTTCCTCTCAATTTTGGTCGACATTGTACTCATATGCACAATAAATGAAACATCGTTAGCCTCACATGCTTCCTTGAGGTTACGTGTCCCCAAGACATTAGTCTCATAACTCTCTTTTTCATCTGACTTAGCAGCGGCCAGGTGTACAACAATATTTACATCCTTCATAGCATCAAAAAGGAACTCTCTGTTGCGAATGTCTCCATATACGAGCTCAAAACGCTCATTCACTAGATAAGGAGAATGGTTTCTCTTTCGTGCAATAGCACGCACAATATATCCTTTAGCAACTAAGGCCTCCACAACATGCCTTCCAATAAATCCATGTGCTCCAGTCACGGCAACGCGCAATTTCATCTTACGCCTCCTTGCGGCGACCAATTACGACCATAATGAGCGTCACTCCTAAGAGCGTCACAGAGGCGCAAAGTAAGGCTATTGAGAACTGCATAAGATTCGAAGAAAACATCCAGAGAAGAATGGCTTGTACGGCGACTGGTATGAAGATGAGCCAGCTATATCGCACAGACTTGCGCGAAAGGTGATAGAGTATCATAAGGTTTGAGATCGAAACAAGTGAGAACCCTGCCCCAAGTGGCAACAATATCTTCGCAGCATCTACAATATCTTTTCCTGAGAAAATGTCGATAATGAAATGTGGCGCCAGGTAGAATAGTGCAAGAGCCGTGGCAATAAGCAACACAATAATATACAAGGCCTTTAACAATATTTTCTTCTTGCTCTTCTCTGCACTTGCATCATTCTCCGCAGCAAGAGGGAACATTGCTTTGCTGATAGGTTGTGTTCCAAGGAAAATAGTCTTCGCAAGCACAGAGGCGATAGCATACATGCCTGCAGTCGTGCTGTCAAAGAAGAGCTTAGCAAGTATAACATCAAGGCTATAGAATATCATCAGGCCCATAATAAGAATAAAGGTAGGTTTTCCATAAGCGTAGATGTTTGATGCGTCAGCATGTTCTTCTCTCGTATTTCGTATTTTGCTTAAGCTGACGAGCGACATTATGTAAGCTCCTACTGCGCCAAGTATCGTTCCCACAAGCGCACCATATACGCGCCAACCAACAAGCACAAGCGCAGATGCAATAACTATCTTTACCGCTCCCTCAACAATCATGTTGAGACCAAGCGCTCCAAATCTTTGTTTACCTTGTAATACTCCTCTCGTTACAGGCAGGTAGAATGCGCAAAATATCATCAATCCATTAACTGCAATCAAAAACCAAGAGATTTCAAGCAGCGGACTTAGTGCAAATGCTGCAAGTAGATAGCAGCCAAAAAGTATCAGGGCAGGTTTTCCTACTCTATGCAGCGATCTCCTAAGCAATGAAGCGACTTTTCCATCGCTCTTTTGGGCAGTGCTATATTTTGCGATAACGGTCTGGATAGACTCGGTAAAGAAACCCATAATGTACATAATTGAGAACAAGGTTGCAAGCACACCATAATCCGCAGTCTCAAGCGAGCGAGCCATGACAATATGAAACGCAAAATTCAGAACATTGAATATGCCAAAAGCAACAACAAGCACGATACTCCCTCGCACAAGAGGGTCATTCATAATCCGTTTTATCATGCGAATAGGTTTCTCCCAAAGAGAAGGAACGCAAGAACAATCACAACAATCTGGAATATCCAGATTAGATAGACTGCATTCTTCTCACTTGAGCGGAAGCCCATTTTCTGTAATAGATAAATCGCAACATGATTCAGGCTGTACATCTTTTCATAAGGTACATCAAGAGCGCCTTCCTTATTCGGTTTACCGAATGAGTGCTTGACAAGTTTGCCTCTTGACTTGAGTATGACTTCAATAATGTAAGGTACATAGAATGCGATAGCGAGCTTCTCAAAGTTACCTAATATGGCCATAATTGCCACAAGTCCTCCAACTGCATAAGTCAAAGAATCTCCTGGAAATACCTTCGCAGGGTTGAAATTGTAATAGAGGAAACCAAGCAGCGCACAAACCATACATAATGCAATGACTGCAAGCCATCCATTGCCTGTAAGGAATGCCACAAGGGAAAGCGCACTTAGCAAGATAATTCCCTGCCCTGCTTCAAGCCCATTAAATCCCGCGAGTATATTGAATGTCGTTGTTGCACCAAGAACTCCAAGAGGAACAATAATCAAAGGATAAATCAAACCAAGACTCACAACACCGACAAAAGGAATGGCCATTTCAGATCGCCCAGCGTTAATAACAACAAGTGGCACCGCAGCAAGCAACACAAGCACGATACGAGAACTTATTGTTAATCCGCCACGTCTCCATCCCATCAGATCGTCAACAAGTCCAATACCTGCAAGTAACAATACACAACTAAGTGCAGTCGTAATTTCAGTCGCATGTTCCATAGTTCCCAGATGGAATGTCTGATAGGCAATAAAAGCAAAAACTCCTGCAATAAACGCCAACACAACAATTATGCCTCCAGAGCCTGCGACTTGAGGCCGAGAAAGCTTGTTCATGTCTTCCCAAATAAGCCCTGCCTGTCGAGCTCTGCGTATCCAATGCGGAACGAAAAATAAACTTACAAGAAGTGATACAACAAGCGGGAGAAACAAGAGCGTGTCCATACTAGATACTCCACTGCTGTCCTTCAGGGAATGTTTCTCTCAGATAAAGTGGATTCACTTGCATGCCTTCAGGATAAACAACTTCCCATATCTTGATAGGGCCTTGAACGCCTTGGTAGTAAATGAAATCGTGTATCTGTGTTGCACCGCTTTCCTTCAGTGCTTTAACAATCAAGTTATCTTCGCTATGCATAAGTCTGAATCCTTCTTGTGGTTCGTTGTACAAGTAAAGCCGTGCAAACTGTGAATGCACTACTTTAGAGCTCAAGAACATGGATGCCCCAACTTCATCTATTGCAGCTTGCCCATTTACAATCTGCACAGAAGGATAAACGTACACGCCAGCATCAATACCCGAATTGAAATCGTAAAATGCTCCCTTGTAGTAAGCATATCGTACAGGTACACGATACTGTTGGTTCTGATAAACTGCAATGATCTCCGCACCATCCAATGAGTCATCGCTCCTCACATTCACGATAAGTGCGCCAACACCAGCAACGTTTCTTACATCCGACAAGGCAATACCATTAATGCCAGGCAAGAACACGCGAGTTCCGTTGTAAAAGTAAGAGATATCTGCATCTAGTATGCTCTGTCCTTGGTAAAGATAAGCCGTTGTATTCTTGCTCTCATACGTTCCCTGATTGTTCTTGAGGAAAGTATCGACCCAGCTTCTTCTATCGTAGCTCAAGTTCGATCCAATACTCGAGAAAGCAGGATACTTGCCAATATCAGTTGAATCGATAAGGAAGTGTGTAACATTGTGGCTATAGAAGAACTCAAGAGCTTGCTGTTCAGTCTGACCAGTAATGCCATATCTTCCCATCAGATAGTTCCAGTAACCAATAACGTTTCCGCCATCAAGCACGGTTGCACGTTCACCCATGCTCTGTACCCAGTATCCATAATCCCACCAGTGTGCAAAGACAGCATCTTCTTGCGTATTCTCACGCACCCACTCCATGGCGTATTGCCATTGCTGCGTATATCCTGTAGGAGCATATCCTTGCGCGGTTGCAACGCTTGCCGTGTGGAAGTAAAGCATAGAAACAGTTGCAATCACGAATACAACCCCCATAATAACTGCCGCAGTCTGCCATGGTACGTTCTCATGTCGCTTTCTCACATAACGGGCGTACACTTCAGTCGCCAATGCAGCCACAAGCATGGCAATAATCGGCACTAGCATCATAACTAGGCGAATAGCACCACGTGCAGATACCAAGGTTACAACGAAGAACAATGCTAGGAAGAACGTAATCATCGAGATGACCTTAATTGATCCTAGCTGATTATCTCGATAGTCTACATAGTAAACGTAACCTGCAACACCAAGGAATATCAAGATGCCAGCTCCATAGAATAGCGTACTGGCAAAATTAACTCCATTAAACAAGCTACTTTCCGAAATACGGCTGAACACAATAGCAAGCAACAAGAATGCATAACTAGCCGTCAAATATCGGTGATGTGATTTCTTCAAGTGTTTTGTGCCTTGATAGAATAAGTAAACCGCCCCAATTAGTGCCAGCCAGAACAAGAATGGGAAATTGTTAAGTGAAGCAGCTTGGATAGACTTTCCAAACAAGTTGCCTACCTCGCCAAAGGTTGGCCCGAAGCTTGAAACCCACTCATTAAGGTAAGGTTGTTTGTTTTCAGCTACAGTTGTACCAATACGATCTGTAGTAGGTTTGACCAGAATATTCTCGATGCTAGATATTCTGTCTCCCAAGAAACTTGGCCCAATAAGGATTGTTCCCAAAATTATTCCGATAATCACAGCAATAACAATTGAGACAATCTGCCGTGGAACTTTATTGAGGAAGTTAGGTCTCATCATACCTTCTTTGAAGAAGTACGCGAGTATCATATCAACAATGAGGATACCTGCAACAGCGAAAGCAAGCCCTGTTGTGGTCGAACTCAACATATCTCGCAAATTGTAACGTGTTGATGCAACCAACATGATAATCACTGTAGCAGCAAGCCATACAATGTAATCATACGCATGTTTCTTTTCACTAGCTCCTGCAAGGAACATAGCAAATGTTGTAAGTCCTACCAATACGAACAAGTAGACGTAACCGCCCCAAACTAAGGCCATAAGCGCACTGACGATACCTGCAACACCAGCAAGTATCAAACTCGTAAGCATCTTTTCTTTTTTCCAACTCACAAGGAAAAGATAGAGTGCAAGGAACATGAAGAAGAACGCTGCTGATTCCTTTTCTGGAATGCCTGCAATAGTTCTCGGCAAGAATACGGTAAATATAGACAAGAACATCGAAGCAATAAGTGCCGTCACGCTCGATGCCGTCTTACCCTGGTACGAGAACACCTCGCGCACCATAAAGTAAAACGCAATAACTGTCAATCCAAACATGAAAACGGGGAACAATACGGCAGAGTGTTCAACACTCGTTGTCAATCCAATAGCAGACGTAATATTGTGGAACCAGGCAATAAGGTAAGGCAAGAGCAAAGTTTCACCTGTGGTATTGAATCCGAGAGGAACATAACGCAGCGTATCCATTGCAGGAAGAGATCCATGAGCAACAATATCTTTGGCCCATCGTAAGAAGAGGAACGGATCTAAGTCTGGTCCAAGTGTCCAGCCACCAGTCGTTACATCACGCAGACCGCCAAGATTACGTGTACGTATAAACATGGCAAGATAAACAACCCAAGCAAGCAACGGATAAAGTGCCCATTTATCTTTCTTGAAGGCAAAGAGTGCCGCCGTAGCAAGTGAAGCAACAGCGAGTAACAAAAACGTGAAAGGTGCTGCAATAGCCAAGAAACGCACATAACCCAGTATGGCAATCAATACAGCAATACCTGCAATGATTACTGGTATCTTAACAGACGGGGAAGTTTTAAACAGCGAAATAAGGCGCTGTGTCCGCTCTTCAACGATCCGTTCGTTCGTCATCTTCAATCAGCGACTCTGCGGTCGTCAACGTGTTTAGCCCGCCTTTTTTACCACAATAAGGGCAAGAAGTTTTCTTCGGTGACGCTTCGCACCGATATCCGCAATAAGTACACATTGCCTCCATATTTCTAAGGGTTTACGACGTTATTTAAATCTTTCAGCTAAACAATAAAGGCGTGATAAACACTTCCATAAGTGCTGCCAAGAACAGAACTATGACTGCTACAATAATCAAATTCAAAGAGTCTTGGAGAATGTTCCAGAATTTATCTGATGTTGCCTCATGCCTTATAACTGCTGTCGAAATAATGCCTCCCGCAAGAGCAGCAATGAAGTAAGCTGCAATTTCAGGCAGTCCATGTATCATGTATCTAGCAAGCCCAATCGGCAACTCAACTAAGCTCGACCGTGTGAATATGCTTATAGCTGCCGCTATGACGCTTGCGTTCCATGCTAGAATAAATATCGCACCTGCGCCAAATAACAGGGAGAACACTATAGTAAATATCAACACGTAGATATTATTCGCGAATATCAAGAACAATCGCTCCTTATTGCCTGCAAACGCTGTCTGCTGTACACCTTTTGCTCCCCCATACTGCGCTAAACATCCATCATACTCTGCCGGCCTATTGATCGCACAGTACGTTTCCACTTGAGCCCTAAAGCTTTGTGTCGTCGGCAAAAGAATGTACCAGAACGAATAGGCCACAACAAAACCCAAAAACAGCCATAGAAATGCCCAAAGGGCCTTACGGTGCTCCTTCAGCAGGCCAAATGCTCCGCCATTATTCTCAATCGCTTTCTTTTCCTCAAGCTTGATCAGATAGTACACAAAAGGAAGAGAAAACATAACTGTAAAAGTCACAACTAACACTCCTGAATATTTCATAAGCACAGCATCACGCGCAAAAATCCAATTCACAAGCAAAAGTGACGCACTAGCATAAAACAAACCAATAAAGAACATCTCCCAAGGTTGCCGTTCGGCCTTTTTAGGCCCAATAATCATCTCTAACATCTCTTCTTTCTCACCTAATCGATTTGTCGCCTCAAACGCTTAAATAGTTTTGTGCAAACTGAATAATCTAATCTACGGCTTCTATAGAAACTCTTTCAGTGACGTCTATCGTCTTTGGTCTCTTTCTCTCTTCGAATTCATCCCATTTCATATCTAAGTATACATGTTCTGGTTTTCCGCCGTGTTGTCGCAATCCCTTCTCAATCTCAACTTTATCGCTGCTTATCTCTTCTCTCGAGCTATAGACGACTTCTCTAATTACGTAAGGTGCCCTTGCATCTATAGGTCCACGCACCCCACCTTCAGAATAAATTATAGCTCTCTCAATTAGAGGCATAGTCTCTTGCGCTAACTTAATTTGTCCGCTCTTATCGGCATTTCGAATTAAGCCATCAAGACCCTTATCCTTATCAACGTGCCCTATGAACCAATCATTCTTATCATATACTCCAACGTAATCTAAGTCTGCTCTATAGGAAATTTGCCTTTCTCTCATATTTTATCCCTCAAAACTCTCTATTTAAGCCTTCTTATTCGCTATGAGAAGCATCGCCCATCATCTCGGCCAGCTCTTGTTGTAGATCGTTAAGCTCTTCTTTTACCTCTTCACGCAGCTCTGTCAAGCGCTTAATTTGCTCACCTAAGGTCTGCTGAATATCTCCAAGTTCTTTCCGCACAAAAACGCTAGCACCAACATCCACAAGAAAATCACTATCGAGTCGCTTGGTCTTAACAAATACGCCCTTTCCAAGCGATGTCATGAACTCGCCTTGAGTATTATGTTCCATCTGTTTAAGACTCTCATTAAACGTGTCCAACTCGCCTATCTGCTCATTCAAGAACTTCAGTCTTTCTTCATGGGCCTGCGCTTGCTGATAAGCTAACTGCGCTCGCTCAAATAATGCCTGATTCATTTGCATACTCAAGGTCGCTTAAGGCAGTTTAAAAAGTTTCCTGAAGAGCAATCCAAATACAAGAGCTCCTCCGATATAGTACCATATCCAATGCCCGCCTAGCGACGTAACTGTAAATATGCCTTTAATGAACCAGAATATAATCAACAATGGAATCATCGTAACAAGGGCAGGCTTCATTGAGTGCTTCATAGTTTCCATGCTATGCTGAAGCATCTCGTTTGTCATGTCCATCTTGCGCCTAGCATCCTGCTCGTTCTTGATATTTGCCTGTAACGTCTTCTGCTTTTCCTTCAACGCTCTAATGCGATCCTTATCCATCATAAAATGATTAACGATAGAGATAAACAAGCTCACAAGCGCCGAAATAGCAATAACACTTGTCTTAGGATAAGCAATCGCAATCTCTTGTAGAGCCATATCTCAGTGAGCTAAAAATCGTATATAAAT
>CAYRXU010000003.1:14609-15946 GCA_964428325.1 Candidatus Woesearchaeota archaeon | reverse complement strand
CCAACAAACTTCTTCAAAGCAGGATGCATATCAACGGCATGCTGCTGTGCAATATTCTGGAATAATTGGTATGTAATTGTAATCGCCAAAAGCAGAGATGTACCCGAAGTCAAAACTCCGAAGAGGTCTGCAATAGCTGCAAGTGTTCCAATGGCCGCACCCCCCATGATGGTGAGTGGCAAGACGTATCTACTCAAGATGCTCTCAAGAACTCTCTCATCCTTTCTGAAACCTGGAATCTGCAAACCAGAATTCATAATGTTGCGTGCAACACTTGAAGCATCCATGCCTGCTGTCTTGACCCAGAAGATCGAGAATACAATAGACAATGCAACATAGAAGAACACGTGCGTTACAGCTTGGATAAGATGTGATGTCTGCAAGCTTCCGGTGATAACTGCAGTAACTAGGTCAGTATGTCCAATCCAGTAAGCGAAACCTGATACAGGAACTCCGTTAGAAAACGTGCCGAGGAATGTCGCATGACCAAGCCATCCTTCAATCAATCCTGCAAATAGCTGCAAGTTCGCAACGAGCGCAGCCACGAGAATAACTGGAATGTTGGAAGCATAGAACAATGGCAATGGCCACTTCACCATATATCCTCTCAAGCGATCAAAGCTGAGGGGTAGCTCAATCTTCAGACTTTGTGCCCATACAATGCCCATGAACAAGACAGCTGTGATAGCAATGATGGCGAACGCAAGCAAGGCTTCACGTGGCGCTCCATTGATAATGGATTGCAAAACGACAAGCACTTTACCCGTACATGCAGTATTACCAAAGTCAACAAGACAATTCTCTCCAGTTGGCCCGATGAATTGGAACAATCCTGTAAACAAGTGCAGCGCCACACCGGCCACGATGAACAATGAAACTCCTGAACCGAAACCCCACTTGCTTACGACTTCATCCATGAACATGATGGCAAGTCCGCCCAGTATCAATTGAATTATCACAATGCCAGTAAATCCTGGTGCTGCCTGCAATCCTTGCATTAATACATACACGAGCGATTCAAACACGATGAAGAATAATACTCCAAGCTTCTGGATACCTTGATACAGCTTCTTTCCTTCTTCTGTTTTTGTATTAATGGTCAAAATGCCAGAACCAACAAGCAATTGCAAGATAATAGACGACATAACAATCGGTCCAATACCTAAACTAATAACGCTACCAAAATCTGTTCCGAACAAAACAGCTAGATATCTGAATCTCTCAAGCGCATTCGCACTCAGGCCGTGCAATGGAATGTTGTAAAGAATGAAGAAAACGCCCATGATAATGAGCGTCCACCGCAACTTAACATTGAAGCTTACCTTCTTCTCAGCAGG
>CAYRXU010000003.1:0-14509 GCA_964428325.1 Candidatus Woesearchaeota archaeon | reverse complement strand
TATTCTTTAATCAAAATCTCGCCGCCGGCAGCTGCAACAGCTTCCTTAGCGCCATCAGTTGCGCTCTTTGCGGTTATCTTCAACACAATAGAGACTTTATCACTGCCGATGATCTTGTACTTGCTCAAGTCGACGGTGTAGCCGCTCTTGTCTTGCTTAGCAATACCTTTCTTTACAAGTGTGCTCAAGGACTCTACAATATTTCTCAATGTGATGCTTGGTGTCTTCGTCTGTCGGCCTCTGCGCAGCGTCTTGTCCTTGCCGAAATAATTATTCCCATACTCGTTAATGATAAGTGTCTTCTTCTGGTCGCCTCGCTTACCTGTACCCGACATACCAACTCCGCCTGTGTTTCCTGAACCTCGTGTTCTGTTCTTCTTGCCTCTACCATGTACTCTAGACCCACGATAACGGGAGAACTTACGGCGCTTCTTTACTTTCATGCTCATAGCATTTTCTCCACTAGTTTATTGATTTCGCTCTTGTGATTGCCCAATACGCCTTTGCCAATACCAAAGTGCTTTTTGCTTTCAATTCCGCCTCGTGGTGGGTGCAATCTGAAAAACGGTTTGACTCCAAGCTCTTCAAGGCTCTTCTTGTCAATTTCAGCCATGACTTTTGCAACATCAAACTTCTTTCCATTCAGGCCTTCACCGCGCTTAGCAATAATATCATGAAGCGTTTCTTTTGAAACTTCTCCATATGCGATAAAGTTTCGTACACCCTCAAGCATCTTTCTATTTTCCTTTGTATCTGCAATCAAGGTAGCAGCATACTTTCTGCGCAATCGCATTCTGTAAAGCGTTTCTTGCGTGTCTCTCTGTACGCTTACCATTCCCGAAATTCTAATTGCTAAAATCATCTTTTCACCTTCTTCGTGTTGAGTAGAGCATCAAAGCAAGCCTTTACTGCATTGAATGTTGTTCTAGTTTGTCCTTCAGTTACTCCGTAAACATCTTTCACGCCCGCTAGTCTCAAAATCTTCTTGAGCTGGTCGCCAACGACAAGACCTGTTCCTTGTGGAGCCGGCATCAATTTGACACGAACGCTTCCACACTTACCTTCGGTGATGAATGGAATGCTGTGCTTCTCACTGCATGAACAGTCGAAATTTCCACACCCTAACTCCACTTTCTGGATGCTCAATCGTGCTTCTCTGTTAGCCTTCTCTCGTGCAGGCATAGTTTCCTTACCTTTACCAAGACCAACGCCAACATGGCCGTGCTTATCGCCAACAACAACCATTGCTGAGAATGAAACTACGTTACCTTCCATGGTCTTTCTTTGCGTCTGGCGCCAGGCGCGTCGCTTTCCGCCGCCAAACTTACCTTTAGCTTGACCAATTGAGATCAAATCGCTCTCAAGTTTCAAAAGACTATCAACAATTTCCGGTTCAAGGATCTTTTTCCTTGTTGAGAGAATATTATCAATACTTGTTTCCTTTCCATGCTTTACATCCTTACCAATCTGTGTCTTTGGTTCCCATGCAGCAATGCGTGTCTGACGCGCTTGCTCTTCCATAGACAATTCTGGCTGAGCTTCAGCTGCGATAGAGCCGTCTGCCCCAAGCTTCTGAATTTCTTCTGGAACTGCTTCAATCAGATCCTTCGGTTTATTCTTTGTTTCTCTTTGTGCCATGTCCTAGGTTTCCTTTCAATTTTATGAATATCTCTCTTGTGCGAGTGTTGTGTTCAATACGCTTGTCATCCGGCAATGAAGCTGGATTGTGAGCAATAGCAATACCGCCATCAATAACGCCACGCAAAGCCGCATAGACGCGACCCTTTTTAACGTTTCGCTGCATTCCCATGTCAAGGATAGCGTTCTTCACGCTTGCCTTTGCCTTGCTAGCAAGAAGCATTCCTGTAAGATAAGCTGCAGCAAGTCCCTTCAAGCTTCCCTTATGTGATGCTGGCCATCCGTGCTGAAGTAGATCTTTTGAACTTACTCCAAAGAGTACCTTGTCCTGAGCAATGTCAGATGACACAATCTGCATAGTAACGTAATTGTTTGATCTGCGCATGACTAGGCGAGGCGACTTTGACATAAGCAACTGCAATCGTGCCTTGTAGTCTGTCTTTCCCTCGCGTCTGCGTCGTTTGATAGTTCTGCTTACTCCGTTCATTGTGTTTTCTTCAGATGCGTGATCCGCTCCTTCATGTGAGTCTTGCTGTGGATATGACGGCCTTTAAGTTCTTTTCGTAGCTGTGTAAACTGCTCTGAAGTGATGGTCTTCTGCTTACGCATTTCATCAAGGTAAGCTCGCATCTTTCTCACGAAGGTAACATAGGTTGTCTTGCCAGGCTTAACATGATGCTTAACGCTTCCAGCTCTGCGTCGTACGCGCACACCCTTACTTGCGCTTCTGCCTTTAACTTCACGAACGCTCAATGCTCCATCAGCAACAAGATCTCTGATATCCTGCTTGGTGATAGCTTCTGCTACATCGGCCAATCTCTCGTTGTTGAATCTGATTCTATTCACTCCTACATTCAATGCGCGTGCTGCTAGTCGTCTTTTAGTGTTCAAGTTCATTGTTTCTTTCTACCTCTTGTGAAAACCGCGAGTTTGCGCTCTTGAGCATGCTTCATAAGCTCCAGTCTCGTCTTAGCGCCAATTCTTCGTGAGAAGATAATCAAGTGGTTTGCTGTAGCATGCGCGAGTTCCTGCATGTTATGAATAACAATTGGTCTCTTGCCCATGACCAAACCGCTAGTTACATTTGGTGTTCCATGTCCGATTGTTGGGGCAGTTGGATATCCAGCTCTCTTTCTGCGGATCTTGTTGTGTCGTCCTCGTGGTCTTCTCCACTTCTGTAACTTAGGTCTGTTCTTGCCCAATCGCATGAATCGTACTGTCTCACTTCGCTTGAATTTCTTTGACATTAGATGTCCTCCCCGTCCTTAGAGGTAATAAAGATACCATCTTGGAAAACTCTTCTGTCACGATGTGTGACCCATGTTGCCTTCTCAATATTAGCTGCACTCTGTCCAACAGCTTCAACATCAGCTCCAGACAAAACAAGCTGTTGACCATTGATCTCAAGCTTAACGCCTGTAACAATCGTTGCAAATCTCTTTTCCTTTTCACCAAGGAAGTTATTGATAATCAACTTGTTGCCTTCATGCTTAACAGTCATAGGGAAGTGAACATTACAGATTTCCATGTGATAAACAAAGTGCTTCTCAAGACCTCGGAACATGTTCTTCACATGAGCAACAGCAGATCTGACGACAGCAGTGTCTTTCTTGTTTGCCTTTGAGTTTGAAATCTCAATAGTATTTCCACTAACCTTCATGACCAATCCTGGCTTGTTGAACGTCTTGGTAACACTGTCGCTTCCTTTCTTGCAGATAATGTCATGGTGCTTTGATTCACAAGCAATGCCTGCTGGAATTTCGATAATTTCTTTGATAGCTGATTTCATGATTAGTAGAAGTAAGCAATAATACTTCCTCCGATTTTATTTTCAATAGCTGTGTGATGTGTCATCAAACCCTTACTTGTTGACACAATGACAATACCCATGTTTCTCGCAGGAAGATATCTTCGTACGTACTTCATAATCTCATCAGCACGCGCGACAAAACGCGGTTTAACTGCCTTGCAAGCGTTCAGCAAATCTCCGACTTCAATATCAAGGTTTCTTCCCTCAGTCTTGTATGACTTGATGTAACCCTTTAGCTTACCGATAGCCAAAACTGCAAGTAGGAACTTTGAGTGCTTCTTTACTTGAAGTGAACTCTTCTTTGCCTTCTTGGCATTCATGATCTGGTTTAGCGTATCTGCTACAATATCTTGGCTCATTAGCTATATTTCTTGAATCCGATTTCCTCCGCGATATCTCGGAAACATTGTCTGCACATGCCTAGATTGTACTGGCCTACATGTGCGCCAAGTCTTCCACAGCGTCGGCACTTCTTTGAGGCAACACCGTGCTTTCGGTCCTTTGGCTTATTATGCTTAGTGAACTTCTTCAAAATTGCAGGTTTATTGCGCAATGATCGTGCTATCTTGTTCCAGTCGCTTGCTGTCATGTTAACTAAACTTCGTCTTGAAGTGACCCTCCATGTAGTGCATTATTTCTTCAGGTGATACGTGTTGTCTCATTGGAAGATGTCCTCTCTTAGCTTTCTTCAACTTCACACGAACACCGGCTCGCTCGAATACAACTGTCGTGTTAAAGCCACGAATACCAATATCTCTTACATATTCCATATCTGGAATGTCAATGTATTCTTCTACGCCAAATGAAAAGTGATTAGGCGCAATCTGGTTTGTCTTGATAGTGTTGTCAATCGCTGTAAGCAATCGTGAAAGCAATTTGATAGCCTTGTCGCCGCGCAATGTAACTCTCGTTCCTAGCTCAAGTCCTGGTCTTACATTGAGCTCTGGAATACGTCGCTTTGGACCGGCTTTGATAATCTGCGCATGACCCTTAGTAATAATCTCAAGCAATCGCTTCGCCTTATCCAAATCAGTTCCAGTAGCGCCAGCGCTCAAGATAACTTTAGCAATGTATGGCTTTCTCATAACGTTCATAGTTTCAGTTTTTGTTTTCTGTGCGCTCATTGTGCAATAACATGTTCGCTATCAAGCGCAACAGTTCTTCCTCCGATAGTAACATGAACTTTTCCTTCTTCAACTGACTTAACTGTTCCAGCATGACCCTTACTACTTCCAGATCGAACGAAAACATGCGCACCTTTCTCAAGTGGGATCCACTTGACAATCTTATTATGCAAATCAAGTTCAGCAGAACCGCCAACAGCAACACTTTCCTTTGTTAAAACATTTGTACCATCGTGGAAATTAACTTGTGTAACTTTTCCGCGCAACATCTTCTTACCGATAATCTTAGCAACACGTGTCTTTGCAGTTGTAGCTTCAAGTGTCAATCTGCCAGAAGTCGTGAGGCCAACCTTGTATCTCTTATCAGCATCAAGCAGCGTGTAGAGATGAATAGCCTCATGGAAATCACGCACAACTCGTCCGTTAATCATAAGTGACTTGCTCTTGATCATTGCCTGAACCTCTCGTGTTGTGTGCGCAAGCTTCAACATATCTCTAACAGCAACAAGAACGCTTACTCCAGTTCTGTGATGACTTCGAGGCCTTGCTACATACTGTGTACCTTTTCGTGCGATTGGCACGAGTGGTGTTACGTGGGCTCTAATTAGATGCATTTTTTTTCTCCTGTGTTTTCTCTGACTTTACTGTTGCTGGTTTAGCTGCTGGCTTTACCGCAGTGTTTGTTGTGCCAAGTCGATGCTTGTCATCAGCGTTCAAAGCAATAATCTGAAGATTACTTGGGTGGAAATGAACGTTAACTTTACTTCCATCTCGCTTTGCTCGCGTTATACCTTCAAGCATGACGCGTGTTCTCTTAGTATCAACACTTGAAACTTTTGCCTTCTTCTCAGCAAATGATCCTCGCATAACAAGCACTTCGTCTCCCTTTCGAACAGCAATGCTGCGCTTCTTGTGCTTTGTGCGTAATTCCTTCGACAAAGGAGCGCTTAAAAAGTTATGCTTAACGTGCAATGGCGCATTAGCGATAAACTTTCGCTGCTTTCGAGGTTGTCTGCTGCTGTTCCACGCAGTTGAAAATGTGCTTCTCATAGTACGAATTGGGCGATCTTCATGACGATAGGCCATCTATCAGCTGCTTCGCGCGCCATAACTCCTTTGATTTGTGTTCCTTTTGGGTTGCCCTTGTCATCCTTCATCAGGGCGACTGCATTGTCCTCAAACATAACGTGTTCTCCAGTCAAACGTCGGTATGACTTTCTCTGGCGAATAACAACTGCATCAAATACCTGTCCAATCATGTCTGGCTTTCCAGCTTGTACAGAAACTTTAACGAAATCTCCCACCTTAGCAGTCTGCTGTCTTCCTTTACGAGACTTTCCGTTCTTTACACCTGTGATTCTTACGATGCGCGCTCCACTATTGTCGCTTGCATTAACGTTACTTCCGATATTCAATCCGCGTGTTACGCGTGCTGCCATTGCTTTCATTGTTTATGTTCTCCCTTTCTAACGACTTCAATAACAACAAAGTGGATAATCTTGCTCAATGGTCTGCACTCCTGAACTTTAACATAATCTCCAACAGAAACATCCATTGCTTCTGGCAGTCTTGCATGCAATCTTGTTTTGTCCTTCAAGAATCGTTCATACTTCTGCACGTAAGCACTGCGGTCGAACTCTACGACCACTCGTGTGCTAAACTTCTTAGTCACATATCCTTGGAATACGCGACCGTGAGTTGCCACTACTGTTTTCTTCTCCCTTTTTGGGGTAGCTTGTTTTTGCTGTGTTTTCATTGTGTTATCGTTGTGCTATTTTTGGTAAGATCAATCGCTGATTGACGAATCAGGGAAACCCATCTTGACCAAAATTGGTCTGACGTTTTTCTTATGGTTTCCTTGCAGTTCAATAACGCCGTCTTTGACTGTGCCTCCGCAAGCAAGTGCTTCTTTCAGCTCTCTAGCGGTGCTTTTCAGGTCAATACTCTTGTCAAAACCCGATACGAGCGTGGTAAGTTTACCGTAGCGTCGTGCCACTGTTGTGACCGTTATCTTCTGTTCGCCTTTTGCGAGATCTTCCCATGCGATAGCTTCAACAGGTAATCCTGTTCGTGGATCTATCTCCATGTCTTATTTGTGTGTTTTCCGTCCTGACTTTTCAGTCTGGGCGAATGTATGGAGTCGTGCAATAGCCTTTTTAATCTCTTTGGTTTTTGCAGGTGTCTTGCTCGAACTTGCTTGGATTTTTACCAATTCTAGCTTCAATTCATGCATTTTAGCGACGCGGGCTTTAGCATCCAACTTCTTAACTTCACTCATTCTTAGTACGGCCATAGTTATTTCTCCTTACGCGAAGCTTTCTTCTTCGCAGGTTTTTCTTCTTTAACATGAACAGGAGCGTTATGGAGTGCATGCGCCTGAGCTTTGAGCGTGTTGAGCAATGCCTCATCAATTGTGATCTTGTCATGGATCTTTGCATCTGGCGGAAGGATTCTAACTTGGATACCGATAACTCCTGCCATTGTCTTGGCCTGGGCCATAGCACATCTTACAACCTTAGCAGGATCGCCTGTCTTCTTCAAGTAGCCTTGTGCAAATCTCCAACTCTTAGCTCTATCGCTTGGCAACTTTCCAGACAATACAAGTTCAGCTCCAAGAGCACCGGCCTTCATAACAGCTTCAAGTGTTCTGTAAGCAATTGGCTTGAATTTCAATGATCCTTTTCTCTCAAGGCTGATAGCAATATCATCTGCAACAAGCTGTGCATCAAACAATGGCTGTGGAATGTCTCTGATTTCAATGTGCGGATTGTCCAACTTGAATCTCTTCTTCAAAACGTAAGTCAATTCATTGATCTTGTCACCACGTGAACCAATAACCATTCCTGGTCGGTTTGTTGAAACAATAATCTTCTCTCCAACAGGCGTATACTCGATAGCAACTTCACTGATGCGTCCTTTTCCAAGTGAGTTCTTGATATACTCGCGTACCTCAAGTTCTTCTTCTTTCAATTTAACGAATTTTTTCTCATCCATTCTTCACTGCTACCTCCCTAGCTTTAATAACTATGTGCAATCTCTTTCCTAGACGTCCACCGCGTCGCTGTGGTCGCGCAGCCCAGCTTGGTGATGCGAATGTAATACGGGCCTTCTCAAGTGAGAGACCATGAGCAACGCAATTGCCTCGCAGTGTCTTCAAAACACTAATGATCTCATTTGATGTGTTTATAGGATAACGTCCTGCCATGATGTTTCCATGTCTGTGTGGGATTTCGCCTCTCATTGGAACAGCGCGTCTCTTTTGTGTTACCAGAGTTAGCTGCTCAATGGCCTGCTCAATCTTCATACCCTTGATGAACTTTGATACTGCCATGCTATGTTTCAAAGAAGCGTTCAAGTTTACTCCAGTAGCACTTACTTCTTCCTTCTTCGGAGCATGCTTCTTCTCTTCATGTTTCTTTTCCTCAACTTTAGCCTCGCTCTTCTTTTGCTCTTCATGCTTGGCTTGAACAGGTGCGTTGCTGTGTGAAGTAGGCGCTGCTACCTTGTGTTGCTTATCAGTTTGTGTGTTTGTAGGTCTTTCTGTCATGTTACTTCTTCAATGTCTTCGAGCTCTTGGTTGCTCCAATACCGGCTGCGGAGTGTGTTACGCGCTTGCGAGTCATAGCGAACTCACCAAGACGATGTCCAATCATTTCAACTGTTACTATAACTGGTTCGAATGTCTTTCCGTTATGAACTTCAATAGTCTTGCCAACCAAGTGCGGCACAATAACCAAATCACGCAAGTGTGTTCTGATCTTCTTCTTACGCTTTTCTTTCTCTTCAGCTTCACGTACGAACTTTTCAGCAAGATCGAAGTGTCGGAGCAATGTTCTTCGGCTTCGTGAAGGCAAGAATTGTGCAACTTCTCGTACATTCAAGCTCTTCAGGTGCGCTAGCTGCTTGCCACGATACTTTTCTTCTTTTACTTTGAGTGCTACTTCGATGCTCATCTTCTACCTGTTCTCCTTGGTGATAAGTGACCTACGCGACGTCCGGCAGGAGCCCATCGCTTGGCGATCTTGGACTTGATACGCTTTCCTCTACCTGATCCGAATGGATGGTCGATTGCGTTCATCTTAACTGCAGATGTGCGTGGCCAGAGCTTGCCGCGTGCCTTCATCTTATAATGCTTTCTACCTGCTGTGATGAATGGTTTCAACTTTCTTCCGTGACCGGCGATAACTCCGATAGTTGCTCGGCAGTTACCATCAAGAATAATCTCTCTCTTTTGAGGAGTCATAACGCCCACTTTATTGTGGTCGTAAAGCTTCACAATAGTTGCGCTCGAACCAGCTGTTCTTACCATCTTCCCACCATCTCCTGGGTTCAACTCAACATTGTACACAGATGTAGCGACTGGAATATCCTTCAAAGCAACAACGTTTCCTTCCTTGATCTCATTACCAAGAACAATATTCTGTCCTTCAATCGCGCCTGCGAATGCAGAGTTGTAGAATGTCGTGTTACCAACTTGAACTTGCAATAGTGGGGCTGAGTGGGCAGGTGAATGTAGTAGCGCAATAACTCTACCAACACCTTGAACAGGAGGATAGCCTACTCGGTAAACGTACGCTTGCTTGCGTACTCGGTAGGAGAGACTTCCCTTACCTCGTGCCTGTGAAATAATTCGTTTTCCCATATTGTTATATTAGTCCTAGTTTAGTTGCAACATCTGCTGCCTTGTGACTCTTGGCGAGTCGCACATAGGCGAATTTTCGGTTGCTGCGCATAAGTGTTCTGATGCTGTCTACTTTGACATTGAACATTTTCTCCATGACGACCTTCATATCTTCCTTTCTGTCCTTGCGACCAAACTCAAACACAAGCGTGTTCTCAAGATCGATAAGCTTCACTGCCTTTTCAGTTGTTACAGGTCTGAAGTTCATTGTTTCATCTCCTGCAATGCATGCTCGCTGAAAACAGTAATTCTCCCCAATGGGTAAAGATCGCTAACGCTCAAATCGCGAACATGCTTAACATCAACACCAGTAACGCTCAACTTTTCTTTAGCACCGATAACAACAAGTGCTCCAGCATTTGACTTGTACTTTCGTGATCTGCTCTTGCCTTTACCGGCTCGAACGGCCTTGTCTTTAACCGCAAGATCTGAAAGCTTAATTTTGTCAAAGAAGTTCATCATCTGCTTAGCCTTAACTTGGGCAGGGATTGATAGAACGATCGGCAACATAATTGGCATTTCCTTGATGCTGCTATACCGAGCTTCGCTGTACTTCTTGTGTGTTGTTGCAGCCAATGCAGAACTCAATGCGCGTGCATATTCCTTGTCATTTATCTTCTTGTCTCTGTTTGTGATTGACTTTGGTCCATGTGGTCTTCGGCCTCCTCTAGTGCCTGAAACTTCTGCGCCAACCCAATTGAATTGCGTTCCTCTGCGCCAGATGACTTTACGTGGAACTCTTGACATACCACGACCGTACTGACCTTTCCAGTCATGACGCTTGTGGCTGATAATACCGGACGCTACGTGTCGTCTTCCAGCTCTTGGATCAGTGCCGTAAGGTTGCCATTCGCGCTCAGCTTCAACGCACTTAGCAACGATATCTTCACGAACTTCACTTGAAAATACTGCTGGTAATTCTACCTCGCCCTTCTTCATTCCATCAACACTATACAATGCTACTTTCATAGGTGCAACTCCGCAAATTCGTATTTCTTCTTAGCTGTCTTCTTTGTAGGTCTGAGTGCTGGAGTGATAACGATCTCTCTCTTTGGAGGACCCTGAACACTTCCTTCAACAATAACATAATCTCCTGCAATTGGGCCGTAGTGCTTGAAGCCATGTGTGGCTGCAATTGGACCCTGTGCAACATTTCCATGCGTAACTGGCTTGATATTATACTGAACACGTGTGAACATACCAAGCTGACCGGCTTGTGAAACTCTAAAGGTGACTCTAGCAGGATGCCATGGACCCAAGCTTCCTGGTCTCTTGACTCCCTTTTCAGACTTATGTGACTTGTATGTGATTCCGAATCGCTTAACAGGACCAACAAGGCCCTTTCCTCTTGTCAAGCCTCTCAAATCAAGCAAATCCCACTTCATAATGTCCTTCATGCTCAATTCCTTGCCAATCCAACTCTTAACTGTCTCAAGAGCGTTAGCGCCCCTCACTAGAAGCTCTACCATCGGAGGTGTCTTCTTGAACATGTCCTTCATAACAGGGTAAGCAATAACTCTAATCTCATCATATCCTTCAGGAGCTTTGAACTCGTGAAGCTGCTTTGGAACTCGAAGCACGTGTTTGAGCTCCTTATCATGGGAAACAATAACGTCCCTCATAACAATGCCCTGCTTGTAAAATCGAACGGAAAATAGCTTCATCTTAGGAACTTCAAGAATAGTAACGGGCATAGCAACCTTCTTGTTCAAAGTCAATGATTTCTCAGTCTTATCACGTACAATGGCCTTGCCCATGCCAACCTTGAATGCAATCAATCCTAGAATTCCATCACCCTTAACCGCATCCCAATTAACCTGTGGCACAGACTTCGCTGCACGCTTACGTGGCCAATACTGTAGGCTTCCAAATCTCGGTTGATGTCCTCCCATGTGTGTATGTGTTTGTAATTTAAGTGCAAGCTCTACGCTTACAGAATGGTGCAACTCTACCATCGCCGCTTTCGGCAGATGTTTCCGTGTCCTACTAATCTACTTATCCGGAGAGTTATCAGCTCCTCAGATTCTACAACATTTTCTTATTTTGATGGTATATAAAGGTTACGGGAGTCAAACGCCCGGACCAGATTGATAACCCAACTGTACAGACGAATGCCCATGAAATAAATAGAAAGTTGGTGTTACTTACTTTCTGCTCTTAATCTAGCATTATCTACAAAACCTTGAGGCGTCCATAAACCTCTTAACAATGTAGAATCTATGTAACTTCTGTCTTTTCCGTCATAAGACATTCCTCTCTTAGCGAACTCATCGAGCGCTCTCGGTACCGGCTGAGCGCAGTATCTTAATTCCCCAACTATTTTAGGACTTAGATTTCCTTGGGAGTCGAATTCATCTTTTTTGCTCTCCACCCATGATGCAATACCTGATCTGGTAACTGCCACTTCAGCCAACTTCTCAATCTTTTTTCTCAAGACTGCAGGGTCTTTTGGATCGCCTAACGATTTATCTGCTAAAACGCCAATAGCATACCAACTTATTCTTTTATTATATTCGTTAAGTTGCTCTCTGTCTTTTGCTTCTTGATAAATTACAGGAAACCTATGTTCTATGTCTAATGCTTTTTGAGTTTCAGTTGAGTTTCTCAAGTCTTCTAGTAATTGTTTTTCATAAAATTGGGCTACAGATTCTGCTGTTGCCTCAGTAAAGTTTGAACCATCAGTTAGTAAATAAGGTAGTCCGCCAGCACGAGTTATGGCCCAATTAAGAGCATGCCCCATTCCTTCATGGCCGTATAGTCTTATTAGTTCTCCTTCTCTCAAACCCAACGTGCCATCTTCCTTTCCAAATAATATTCCTTCAATACTTATTCCCACTTTATTTGTTACATGATTAAAATAAGATCTGTCAACTGTGCTTGGATGAATGTGCACGTCTCTTGCAAATTCTCCGGTTTTAGTTAATCCTTGCAATAACTTGCTGATAGATCTATGATACCTTTCAATATGCGCCCCAGCAACTTCTTCTGCTTGTCTGCGGATGCTTGGAATATCTCCAGATAAAGGCAATTCATATTCTACCATATCTTTTGATTTAAATAAATCTTCAATTGCCTCTTGATTTTTCTCTTTGTTCTGTTCTAACCAAGGTCTTAAAGATTTAAGATCCTCTTCAGGTATTCCGTATAATTGAGTAACTGTATTGAAATCATAAAGATCTCCACTTATTTGATGCTCTAGATAAGTTGCTTGACCTTGCATTCTTCTTTTCACTTCCGCGAGTAAAAGTTCATCTTGACTTGTTGGACGTTGAATATCTGGAATAGAAGCTGCTAGCTCCTGCATAGCATCGTATATTTGACCTACTTCGCGTGCAGGCATTATATGGTACTTAGTAGTAAATTTCTCAACACGATCCAATCTACGCAAAAGCCCTTCAGAGTCTTTCAATGCTTGTTCAGTCCTGTCATTTAGCATATAATTTATCGCTAACCGGTATTTTTAAACCTTTGTAATATAACTACTATATAGTTACTATTATACACCTTAGATTGGATGCGATCCTAACTGTTACAGGTGTGTGAGACGCCCGGACCAGGCGTTAAGCTACAAAAGCTTTTTCAGAAACATGCTCTTTACCGTCAATAACGCTCTTGCGAACAATCGTTCCCTTGCGCTTAGCCAATCTTCTCAACTCTTCTGGAGTCTTGGCGTTTGCAGGAAGCTCGATATCAGTGATGTTGAATGTGTGATTGATTTCAATTGATTTCCATGTAGCAGGCGCATCAAAGAGAATTGCTTTTACTAGAGTTTCATCTGTCGTTTTTAGCGAGCAGAAATCTGCCTTTGGACCTTTCTCACTTGTGCTAGGTTTAGCAGATTTTGGCGCCTTAGGTTTGATTTTCAGTATAGTGTCGCCAAAAGAGAAAGATAGTGCAAAGAAACCTTCAGGGGCGTTATCAAGTAGAGAGATAATCTCTGTTCCCTTCATCGCTCCAGAAATTACATACTGCTTGATTCCCATAAACTGCTTAAGGCCCGTAGATGGAAGTTTGTCTTTGAGATTAAGTGTAGAAACCACAACGCCGCTTACTTCTGCGCTATTGTTGCCCAATTTATGCGCAACAACTCTCACGAGATCATTCGCATATTCTGCTGTTGTTCCAATGGAAAAACCCTTAGCAGACTTAGAGGCCTTTACAAGAGCTCTGTCTCTAAAACTTCCACGGCTGAATTTCTGGAACTGAAGATGCACGAGCTCATCACTATGCCCGTGAAAAATCTTACCAATAAAGCAATCCATACCGTCGTCAATTATCGAGAATTTATAAATCTAACATCGCTTGAAGTGTTCCTAAGCTTTATATAGAATGTATATGTCTAAGTGATATGGTTATCAAGGAACGGGATGTTAAGCGTTATTCTGCTATTGGATTGGTTCTTATTCTCATTGTTGTAGCATTCATCGTCATCAAACCTATTCTTCTTTCAATAGCAGCCGGTCTTGTACTAGCTTACATCTTCCATCCTCTGTTCAAGGCAGCATTTTATGTACTGCGCGAAAAGAACACCGCTGCCTTCGCTGTCTGTATACTTATCGTGCTGATACTATTCATTCCAATCTGGTTCCTATTGCCAATCATAGTACGTCAAATGTTTGACGTATTCAATTTCCTTCAGACGCTTGATGTCGCAGCGTTCGTGCGCACTATCTTGCCAACAACATCAGCCCAAATACAAGTTGATCTTACAACAACACTCGTTAGCCTTATTGGCAAGGTAAGCACATACTCTCTCACTTCACTAACAGATTTCCTTCTTAATCTTCCAACTGTACTTCTTCATTTTGCAGTCATTGTCTTTGTATTCTTCTTCGCTCTACGTGATGCACAAAAACTAAAACAATTCGCCGTAGAACTCTCTCCTCTAAGGCGTGATAAACTCTCATACTTTGCCCATCAGTTCAAACAAATAACAAACTCTGTCATCTACGGTAACTTCATCATCGGTATTGTGCAAGGAGTCCTTACTGGAGTAGGTCTGCTTATCTTCGGCGTACCCCGGGCTCTCTTGCTTACCATACTTGCTATCTTCGCAGCTATCCTTCCAGTGGTTGGTGCATGGCTTGTCTGGATCCCTGCAGCAGTCTATCTTATAGTATCAGGTAATGTCGGGGCGGGAGTAGGCTTTGCCATCTATTGTGCCCTCATTGTATCGACAATCGATAACATCATGCGACCTTACCTAGTCGCACGAAACACTAAGTCATCTTCAGTCGTGGTGTTGATCGGTATGAT
>CAYRXU010000002.1:96847-114802 GCA_964428325.1 Candidatus Woesearchaeota archaeon | reverse complement strand
ATGAAACGCGGACTTATTGAGATGGACTCTCTTACTTCTATGCTTATCTGGCTTTTGTTTCTTATTGGCGCGGGTGCGGCTATCTATTTATTGCTTAAGAGATTTGGGTCGTAATCGTTAAAAAGCCCGCTTGCTCTCTTGTGTGATGAGCTTTAAGAGGGGTGAGTTGACATCTTCTGAGATTGTTACTATTGTAATGGCTATTGCAGGGTTTATTCTAGTTGCTATTTTCCTTGCTATCTTTTTTGATGATGGCTCTAATCAGGATACGGAACTGTGCAAGTTATCCGTGTTATCGAGAGCGACTTCACCTCTGCTGACACAGTCGATTGTGCCATTGAAGTGTACAACTGGAAAGATTTGTATTACGAGTGAATTGCTTGGTAGAGATTGTAAGCAATTCTTGGGTGAGAAAGGTGTTCGTAAGGTGAGAATAGGGGCTAGTGAAACTTCAGATGCTAGAATTAAGGAAGAGATGGCTAATGCGATGTACGATTGTTGGAATATGATGGGGCAAGGCAAACTCGACTTGTTTGGCCAGGCAGGAGATTATTTCGGAAGCCCTGATTATCCGACGTGTGTTGTGTGTTCGCGTATTGCTTTTGCTGATGATGTAGATGACAACACTATTGTGCGAGCTATGCAAGGTTTTGATAATTATCTTCAAGATAATCCTGTGCCGAATCACGATTATTCTTATCTCAGGTACTTTAATGGGCAGGCAAGTACGGCGCTTGGATCAACGGCTGAGATAAAGAGTAAATTGGATCAGGCTAATAAGGATCATAATAATAGTGCTCCAGCGAGCGTCACCATAACGAGTGATCGTCAGATAGCCTTTGTGTTTTCACAGATACGGACGAAAGATACAAGTGAAGTATTGAAGAATCTTGGAGTTGCTGCTGCAGGGGCAACCTTTGTTATTCCTGGGGCTGCGACTGTCGGTCGGGCGTTATTTTTGACAGAAGCTGCAGTCGTTACTGTGCCTCTTGCTATTGTAGGCGTAGGCGCCGTGGCTGTAAATAATGAACTGGCTCAGAATGCTGCTGCCGGATATTGTGGTAAGCTTACAAGCACTGCTGAAGAGTCAGGATGTTCTGTTGTGCAGGCCTTGCCTTACAGCGTTTCTGCGATGCGGGCTCTCTGTCCAAGTAGTATTCAGGGGAGCCCATGATGAAACGTAAAGGAGACACGTTGAATACAGTTCTTGGGATTATTTTAGCGGTGATTGGTATTCTGATTTTTATTGCAGGCATCTACAAGTTATATCAAGTTGGTGTTAATGAGGAAAGTGAGAATGCAAAGAAGACTCTCGATATTGTTATTGCGCGTGTGAATGCGATGCCTGATGGAGATACTGGGAAGTTTACTCTTCAAGGATTTAGCGAGAACACTTGGTTCTTGGCTGGATGGAGTGCTGATCCGTTAGACCGCGATAAACCTGAGAAATGTTTGAGATCGAGTTGTTTGTGTATTTGTAAAGGATCTGCGAGTAGCGAAGTTTGTCAGGGAAATGAGGGCTTCTGCAGAGAGGTTAATTTTGTGAATGTTGCTGTTGAAACTGCTTCTCTCGAATCTCCTACTAGTGGCGCGTCTTCTGCAGGTACGGGTGCACCAGGAGTTCCTAGTGGGCCGCCTCGTATCGTTATTCGAAAGTGCGTTCCAGTTATTGATAGTCTACAAGAAGTAACTTTGTCTGTGAAGAGAGACGACACTCTAAGTATCAGCGGGGAGGCAACTGGAACATCTAGTGCCGGATCTCCTTGGGTATTTACTTCTGCCTCGAGTTGTGAGGAGAAGGTATGAATCGAAGAGGGGCTGGCGCTGACAATATTGCTGCATGGTATGTGGCTTACTTTGTGTTACTTGTTTTGTTTTTTGTTGGCGCGCTTTATTATGTGACTTGGTTGCAGGATGGCGCTGCTCTTTGGGAAGATGTCTATGCTAAGGAGATTGTGAGAGTTATTGAGAGAGCTCAACCGCAAGAGGAAGTGACTTTGGATGTTCAGGTGTTGACTGAACTTGCGCTTGCACATGGCGGCGATCTGAAGAAAGTTGTGACTTTTGATAATGTTCTTAGGACAGTTACTGTTTCTACAAGACCTGGATTGGGAACTACTTACGGGTATTTTAATGATGTTCAGATAATTGATGATCGTGTTGAGACTCCTGGTGCTGCGGGAAAGAATGTGTTGCGCTTTGTTGTGACGAAGAGGAGCGAAGCATGAAGAGACGAGGTAGCGGAGAGGCATTAATGTTTTTCACATTCTTTGTGATTATCACACTTATTGCTGCCGGAGTGTTCTGGAATGTACTTGCTTTCTACGGGAGGTCGTACGATTTTCGTAGTGTGCATGCAGGGCTGCTTGCTGAAAGAGTAAGTGGGTGTATTGAGAATCACGATCCTTTTGCATCCGGGTTTAATCTTGGAACTTGTGGTATTTATGTTCCTGCTGATGCGGATGCAGATTACCTTATTTATGTCAATGCTAGTGACGGACGTGAGGCTGTTTTCGGGGTGCGTGGATATATGATGCAATGTGAGTTGGCAGGGAGCAATCCTGAATATGCTCGTTGTGTTAGAGGGAGTGTAATGCGGGATGGAAAGAGTGTGGATTATCTGATTGGTGTGAATCGTGAGGTGCACAGACAACTATGAAACGACTAGGGCAGATCGATCAGACTATAACGAGCGTGCTTGTACTGTTTGCAGTTATTTTCTTGTTAGCGATATTTACTTATTTTACTTCTAGCTTACGTGTTGTGCAAGATAGAACTGATATTGTTTTTGAGAATCATTCTGTTGAGCGAGCTGCAGCGTCCTCCGCTTTACTGCATTCATATTTGTCGGATAGTTTTATGTTTGAAGGAGAGAGAGTCAATGTACTTGAAGCTCTCGGCGATATTTCTTCTGCCGTTGACGAGTATCGTGTGACTGATGCCAATGCGATTTCACTTCTGGAGGCCACACATCAATATCTGGTAGATGCATATGGCTGCGGTGAGAATTCTTTTGCTGTTCTTATGAAAAATCCTGGCGGCTCGGCTAAGCAGGGAAGTTATTGGGCGATGATCAATTACCCTTCTGAGTCTGATAAGGCGATGCGGCTCGATACTCCGCTGCATGAAGTGAATATTATTGATGCGGTTAACGGGTTTGTTTTCAATCCAGAACTTTATTCGCAACCTCAATTTTGGTTGGTTCCGGTTCTTTATGAATCACGAGATAATGGCGGAGCAGTATATCCTTCATCTGATGTATTAAATGAGTTGCCCAAATTAATTGTGGTTTGGAAGGGAGGTGCTTTATGCTGAGACGTAAAGGACACACTCCTACTTTGCTGCTTTTTGTAGTGGCACTTGTCTTGTGTATTGCAGCTTGGTTTTCGTTTTTGACATTTAGTGATGATATTGGACAACAATCAAGAGAATTGCAGGCTTTTGCGGATAATGTAGCCTTTGAGCGTACGTATACTGATAATGCGGTAAGGTATCTTGTTGTGAGTGCTGCGCGTGAAGCTGCAGTTGGAGGAGAGATTGGCTATGAAATGCGTTTTGCTAGTGCTTTGGCTACGCGTGCTGAGAAATTTGGAACTCTTAGAGAAGTGCAAGGCAATGTTCTTGGGCTTGTGCGCACTAAGGCCTATACTTTGGAGCGAGATGGAACGGGATATGTGTTCAAACTACCAGGTATTTTTGTACAAAGAGAGTCAGGTGCGAACAAAGTTGTCCAGAGGTTTGATATTGAAGTGCGTTTTACTCCAGCTGGCGACATTCGATAGGATGTTGAGACGTGAAAGAGGCAAGATTTATAAAGAACTTCTAGCTTTAGGGAATAGAGAGAGATGATATCTAGTAAAAAAGGTCAGGGGATGCCGTTGAGCGTTATTATTACCGGAGTTATTGTTGTAGTAGTTGCTATTGTTCTTATTTTGACCACGACAGAGTTTGGTAAGAAATTGATGGGTCTTGGAGGTGCAACGCCAAGTGCACTTGAAGCTGCTACACAGGGATGTAAGGTTGCTGCACAGAATAATTTGATTACGGATTATTGTTACAATTTCAGAAAGGTTGGTAATAGCGAGTGGGTGAATTGCCAGGATTCGCGTATTCAGAGTTCTTTGAGTCAACAGGGCATCTCTGCAAGCATTACTTGTGATTCTAGCTTGGAAGGCAATGAAATCGCATCAATTTGCAGCGACCTGACGACAGGTCAGCAGGCCGATGCTAAGTTTAACGGTGCAGCGCGTTGCACAAATGCCCCTGCTGCTTAATTCTCCTTTTTAGTTAGATATATAATGGAGTTTGTTTTGTATTGATCATGGACTATGGATATCCCGAGCGACGTAAGAATAGAAATGATAAGCGTGCTAAGCGTAAGATGCGTGTTTATAAGCAAGGCGGCAGCTTCCGCTCATCTGGTGTGAGTGAAACTAAGAATCATCAACAGACTTCTCGATAAGCTTCAAAGTATACGCTAGAAGTAGCGGACCTATGACAAAGCCCCATATGCCGAATACGACGACTCCTCCAAAGATTCCTACAAGCATGATGAGTGGATGAATACGCGAGCTCTTTCCGCCCATTTGGATTCTAAGTAGGGTGTCAACATAGATGGAGATTATGAGTCCGGTTATTGCTACGATAACTGATGCGAAGTAGTCTCCTTGGATTATGAGGATGATGAAGGTAGGTATCCAGACTATTGCAGGCCCGAGCGCTGGAATGAATGCGAATAGTGCTATGAGGAATGCGAGGAAGAGGTAGGCTTTCACGCCTGCGATAGCAAAACCTAAGGCTGCGACAACGAATTCTATTATGGCTATAAGGAGCGTACCGTAAACAAGACTTCTTGTGACGCTTGCCAGTTCTTTAGGAAGTGGTGAGCGTTGGTGTGCTGGGAGAAATTGGGAGAGTTTCTTTGTTAGAGGTTCCCAGCCGAGAAGCATGTAGTAAACACCCATGAGTGTGATGAATATGGCGAGTATCGTTGCAGGTAAGCGCAAGGTGAGTGCAGCTATGGTCTGTATGAAGTATTGTGCTACTCTTTGCGTGATATCTGTGAGGCCGTATGTGATCCCCAATCGAGCGAGGAAGTTTTGGATTGTTGCGATATATGTGGTTGTGTCTGCCGTTGAGAAAAGACTTTGTAATTGATTGATGGCTCCGCCTATGACGAAGATAAATGGAAGCATGAGGACAAGGAGCAAGGCGAAGGTGCAGATTACTGCTGCTATCGATGGTTTGAATGTTTTTGTTAATTGGATGTGAATCGGTCTAAGAAGAAAAGCAAAGACGAAAGCTGAAAGAAGAGCAACTACGTAACTTCTCACGATAAGTATTGATGTGCCTACAAGCAAAATGAGTAGGGCAAGAGGGAGATATTTTTGTATCGTCGCGCGATCCATGCTCTCTTATGGGGCGAACGTTAATAAACTTTCTTTTATCTAATGGTTTATGGAAGTGGGGGTGATTTTATTCGTTGGTCTTGCGTGGCTTGTTTTTGCTGTTGTACAGGATTTACGAACGCGGGAGATTTCTAATTGGTTGACTTTCTCATTGCTTGCTGTAGCGTTACTTTATCGTGCAGGACATGCCATTTTCTACGATGATATCTCTTTCTTCTTGTTTAGTGTGGGCGGAATTGCCTTGTTTGTTGCTATTGCTTACTTGTTGTACTATGCCAGAGCATTTGCTGGTGGAGATGCAAAGTTGCTGATGGCTTTGGGCGGCGTTTTACCATTTGCTTCGTTTAGAGATTACCTGTTTGTGGGATTGGGTTTCGTTTTGATGTTGTTTGCTGTGGGAGCGGTTTACAGTCTTGTATATACGGTCTTTTGTGTTGTTCCAAGATGGCGTACATTCTCACGGTATTTTGCTACTGAGATAAAGAAGTTGCAGTTGTTCTGTTTGGGGGCATTTGTTGCAGGCGTTATAGCGGGCTTACTTGCTGGACGTGTTGATGTGCTTTATGGGGCGTTATTCTTCTTTGTTATCGCTTGTTTACCTTTTGTGTATGTTTACGCGCGTGCAGTAGAGAAGGTTTGTTTTGTGAAATTCATTAAACCTGCTTTACTAACTGAAGGGGATTGGCTTGTTGAAGATGTGAAAGTTAAAGGAAGAACTATTTCTGCAAATGTTCACGGTCTTTCTATGAACGAAATTGCTTTGTTGAGACGTGCGAAGAAATCAGTATGGATAAAACAAGGAGTGCCTTTTGCACCTGCATTTCTGCTATCTTTCTTGATTATGGTATTCTACGTTTTAGCTTAATGAGTGAGCTTTGAACGGGGGTTGCTACAATGGCCGGTTTTTTCTTGGGGGCGGCCTTTCTCTTTTTGACTTTAAGGATTGATTCGACTTCTGTGAGTTCTTTTTCTGAAGCGTCATGGCGCTTTGAGTAGAGGCCGACTGGAGTATCGTAGACAGGAATGACGTTGATGACTTGTTCTCCGAACTTGTTTTCTGTTTGTATTTCAGTGTTTTTTGCTTTGAGTTTCTTGATAATGTGTTTTGATAGTTTGCGGGCGAGTGTAAGGGCTTGCTGGGGGATGGCGCTACTGAGGACAACTTTTTGTTTAGGGATAATTAGGAGGTGACCTTTTGAGATAGGCTTGATATCGAGTACTGCGATAGCTGATTTGTTTTCATCTACTTTTTTAGAGGGAACTTCACCGCCTACAATCATTCGTATAATGCTCTTGTCCGACTTTGCGTTTTGCTGCTGCTTGAGCATAGTTTCGAGAGCTTCAGGGGACATGTTATCTATTTGTTTTTGAGCTGCAATCTTCTGGTCGTTGGGAAGATTTTGAATTTGCTCAGAAAGTTGGTCTTTGAGATCTTCTATTTGGTCTGGGGTTAACATAGCAGGAGAACTCTAGCGAGACTTAAATAATTAACCGAAAGCTCGGCGGTAGTCTTCAATGGTCACTGAAGATACTTCAGGAATGGTGCTAAGAAGAGATTCAATGATATCTGTGCCTTTTGCTTCAGGGAATGCGAAATTGATGATTATTGCTTTGAGGCCGAATGCTACGTTTTCTTCTGTCATTTGAAGGCTTTTTGCACCTTCTTTCTCTAGATTGTGTTGTGCAGTTTGCTTGATATGTGTCAGATTAGCACTTGGCGAGTCTGGCATGACTTTGACTTTTACTATTACAACGCTCATGAACTTTCTGGAGAAAGATTGTTTTTAAACTTACTCATTGCGTGCAGGTGATTGTCATAATCCTTTTAAACATCAGATTTCAGAAAGAATAATGGAAGCTTACTCGCGATTAGTTGAACGTATGTCGTCATCGCTTAATATGCCTGCGGATGAAATTGAGAGAAAGATTGAAGCTAAGCGCGCTAAGCTATCTGGATTGATCTCTAAGGAAGGTGCTGCGCAAATCGTGGCTGCTGAGATGGGGGTTACTTTTGATAATGCTTTATTGAAGATTGCTGAACTGGCTGAAGGTATGAAAAGAGCACATGTCATTGGAAAAATTACGCAACTTTTCCCTGTGAGGAGCTTTTCTAAGAATGGGAAGGAAGGCAAGGTTGCAAGTTTCCTTATGGGCGATGAGAGTTCTAACATTCGCGTTGCTTTGTGGGATGTTCACCATATTGCTCTTGTTGAAAATGGGGACTTGAAGGTCGGAAGCGTTGTTGAGGTTTTGAATGGTGGAGTTCGCAATGGAGAATTGCATCTCGGGGCGTTTTCTGATATTAAGTTGAGTAATCAGACTTTGGAAGGGGTGCAGACTCATCGATCGTTGGTCGCTGGGAAGCTTCGGGATGCGCGTATTGGTAGCGACATGAAGGTTAGAGCAACAGTGGTACAGATCTTTGAGCCTAAGTTCTTTGATTCCAAACAGGATGCAAATGTGAAAAGGGCTTTGTATAATATGATAATTGATGATGGGAGTGAAACGATGAGGTGCGTGTTTGGTAATGAACAGGCTATTGCTTTAGGTATGGACGCGGATAAGATTCTTGATATTGCTGCATTTCCTGCATTCAAGGAAGCCCTGCTTGGAGAGGAGCATTATTTTACTGGTGCTTTCAAAAATAATGCTTATTTCAATAAGATTGAGATGAGTGTGCGAAGCGTTGAAAGAGTTAATGTTGATACTTTGATTAAAGAGTTTGAAAACGTTCCACAATAGTTTTAAAGTAAGTTAGCTTAGGGGAGGGATGTTAATGCGGACACATTTAGCGATTGGGTTCTTTGCAGCTATGTTTTTGTTGCAGCACGTGTCAAATAAGTTTACGTTTATTGTTGTTACGCTTGTTGCTACACTCTTGCCGGATATTGACTCTGCTTTTTCAACGATGGGCAGACATATGATTGTGAAGCCGATTCAGATGTTGACTAAGCATCGTGGATTTATCCATAGTTTCACACTGTGTTTGTTAATTTCGCTTTTCCTGGCGCTTTACTTGCCTATTTTTGCCCTGCCTTTTTTTCTAGGATATGCGATGCACTTGCTTGTCGATTCGTTTACTGTTGAGGGGATAAGACCATTTTGGCCTTTCAAGGGGGAATCGCGTGGTATGTTGAAGGTAGGTGGGCCGCTTGAGCAAGCTATCTTCATTGGTTTCTGTATTGTTGATTTAGTTCTGTTTGTTTCTTTGTTTCTGTAATTATTTTATGAGATATGTGTTTTCAATTGACGTCATCTTTATATAGCGAGGGCTTTATCGCATGTTATGGCTAAAGAAGAGGTTGTTGAGGGCGGAGAGAGTGTTTCTACGGAGAAGAAGCTTACTGACATTCCTGGTATTGGTCCAGGTATCGCTGCTAAGCTAGAAGCTGCTGGCGTTTATGATTTGATGGGTCTTGCTGTTATGAGTCCAAGTGCCTTGAGCGAACTTGCTGGAGTTGGAGAAGGCGTGGCTAGAAAGGCTATTCAGGCAGCACGGGGCATGATGAAACTCGGTTTCATGGATGCTTCTGAGTTTGAGCAGAGACGCAAGGATGTGCATTATATTACGACTGGGAGTAAGAATCTTAACGATCTCCTGGGAGGAAGAGGGATTGAGTCAAGAGCTATAACGGAGGCTTATGGTGCGTTTGGTTCTGGGAAGAGTCAGCTTGGTTTTACACTTGCGGTAAACGTGCAGTTGCCAGTTGAGCAGGGTGGTGCGAATGGAAAAACGGTTTTCATTGATACTGAAGGAACGTTCAGGCCTGATCGTATCAAGCAGATTGCTGAAGGTATTGGCGCTAATCCGCAGCATGTTTTGAAGAATATTCTTGTTGCACGTGCTTTCAACTCGGATCATCAGATCCTCTTGATCGAGAAAATTGGTGAGATGATTAAGGATGGGGAACCGATTAAGCTGGTTATTATTGATTCGCTCACGGCTCACTTCAGAGCTGAGTTCGCTGGACGAGGACAGCTTGCTGACAGACAGCAGAAGCTGAATAAGTATTTGCACGATTTGATGCGTTTGGCTGAACAGTCCAACCTTGCTGTGTATGTTACAAATCAAGTTATGGCCAATCCCGGTATGATGTTTGGAGACCCAACGACCCCTATTGGCGGGCATATTGTTGCGCACAGCTCAACATATCGTATGTATTTGCGACGTGGTAAAGCTGGCTCCCGCGTGGCTAAGATGATTGACTCGCCTAATTTGCCAGATAATGAGGCCCAGTTCTTTGTTACACCGGCTGGTGTGAGAGATGAAGGCGTGGACGAATAAGGTTTTTAACGTCTCTTTCTTTTGATTGTTTATGAAAGCTAGTTCTCTTGGAGAATGGGTTAATCCTGATGTGCTTGTGCAGCTTGATGCTTTACGACTGAAGTTCAAGAAGGGCGAGCCTTTTCCACATGTTGTTGTGAAGAATTTTTTACAGGAGAAACAAGCTGTTGCTTTGTTTGAGGCCTTGAAGAAAGAGAAATTTACGCATAAGGAGAGCGATTTGTTTTCTTTGAATCAGACGGTTGATTTGCATGCGAGTAAGAATGAAGTGCTGAAGCGTTTTCATTCATGTGCAGCCTCTGAAGAGTTCGCTGATTTGATGTCTCAGATTACTGGTTTGCGTGTTGATGCTGGTGCGCTAGATCTTGCAGGAAGCCTGTATCGTGGGGGAGACTACTTGTTGTGCCATGATGACCAGGTTGAGGACAGGAAGATTGCGTATATTCTTTACCTCTCTAAGAGTTTTTTACAAAAGGATGGCGCTAGACTTGTTTTGTTTAATAATAAAAATGGCAAGCCCACGACTGAAGCTGCAGCTTTTGTGCCTGAGTGGAATAGTTTGATGGCATTTGAGGTGAGCAAGATTAGTTTTCATTCTGTTGAAGAAAATATGAGCGGTAAAGATCGTTATGCTATTGGAGGTTGGTTACACTGATGGAATTTGCTTCTGCGTTGAATGCGTTGTATAGGTATGATACAGTCATTGATCAGGCACGTTCTTCCTTTAAATCAGGCAAGCCGCAAGTTTTGTTGTTGACTGATTTCTTTGCTAAGCCTGTCTATGACTCTCTTGTCAAGGAAGTTGCAAAGATTAAGGGAAGGGAGATCTATGTGCCTCACGAATATCGATTTGAGGATTTGAGTTTGCCCAAGGCTATTGGAGAATTTTTTACTTCTTTGCATTTTAAGCAATTCTTGACACATATTACTGGTGTGAAGATAAAGGATATTGCTCTGTCAGCGAGACGCCTTTCTCATCAGAGGTTTAGCTTGATGTATGATGATGCTGAAAGTGGTGAGCGACTTGTTTTTTTCTATACTCTTGCGCCTGTAGCGTGGAGGAGTGCCTGGGGAGGGTCAACGATTTTTAGCTTTGGTGATAATCGTGCTCCTGCAACTTTCGAAGTCAAGGGAAACAGTTTGGCTATCATGCGCGTTCCGCGAGGTATGCGTGATTTTGTTAAATATGTCAACCATTTTGCTGCTAAGAACAGTTTTGTGAAGATTGACGGTGTGTTAAGGTTTTAATAGTTATTTAACGACATTGTGTCATGGTGATTAGTCTTATGCGACGCGTGCGGGAAGAGTGGGTGAATATTGCATTTAACTTTTTGTTCATTATTGTAACGTTTGTTTTGGTGTTTGCCTTTTACCGGTCCGCTGTTATGGCTGCAAGTTTGCTCTTGATTGTCATGATTATTGGGCTGCTTAAGTGGCGTTCGCCCATTGCTGTTTTCATGTTCTTGCTCGGCGCGCTTCTTGGAACGTTCGCTGAGATTTTAGCTATTCGTTACGGTATCGTTTTGTATGCGACTTCTAATGTAGCGGGTGTTCCTTTCTGGCTATTTTTAGTATGGGGCAATATGGCATTGTTCTTTTATCAAATGGCCGTAGAATTTGAGAGATTAGGATTTCATCAATAAACAGAACGCCCCCACGAGGAATTGAACCTCGGTCCCGACCTCCGCAAGGTCGTATTCTATCCGTTAAACTATGGGGGCTTATACTTGGGAGAAATCTGGGTTTTTAAGTGCTATTATTTAGACTAGTAGTCTTTTGCTAGCTCGTAGGCAGCATGGCCGTAAATTATGTGTTCTTCCACTTGTCGAGTTGGTTGCCCATTTTCGTCTGGCCTTTCTAGTATTCGACGTGAGATGCTTAATGCTCGAGTTATATCGTCTACTTGTGCGTTCGCTGCGAGTCTTTCTAGCCTTATTCTTACACGCGCACCTACTTCTTCAGGAGTCAATCCTTCTTGTTTGTATCCTGCGTTAAATGCTTGAGAAGCTCGGTTAAAGAATTCGATTACTTGCTGAGGGTCATAACTTCTACGACTTTCTGCTGGAGTTGCAATTTGCATCAATGTTGTAATGCTGCCTAAAGCTTTCCTTACTTCTACTCTGCCTGCGGTTGAAGCTTTTCTTCTAAGGTCACTAACTATTTTTTGCACGCTATTATTGGATTAGAAATTTATTTTCCTATTTAATATTATAGGTGTTTATCCATCTCTTTTTTGTACGAATGAAGCTCTTCTGGAGTGAACCAGAGTTTAATTTCGCGTTGTGCTGTTTCTACGCTATCTGATGCGTGTGTAAGATTTCTTAGAACTCTGTTTTTGTCGTTTGCTAGAGCGTAGGATTCAATCATAGCGTAGTCTCCGCGGATGGTTCCTGGGGAGGCTTGTCTTGGTTCTGTTGAGCCGATCATCTTTCTGATGATCTCGACTGCATGTGGACCTTCGATGACCATTGCAATAACTGGGCCTTCTTGTAGGAATGTAGCGTTCCAACCCTGTATCATGCTGCCGTATTCCATGTGGTCTTTGTAAGGAAATGGTTCATTAGCTGCTTCACGTGTTTTCTTGGTCTTTTCGAATACGTTCTTTGCCCAGGCTTCATCTAGGGTATAGTGTTGTTTGGCGAACTTGTCGTCTACCCATACCATCTTCATGGCCACAATTTTAAGGCCTGTTTTTTCAAACCTAGAGATAATATCGCCTACTAGCGATCTTGCGATCGCATCTGGCTTGATAACAACGAGTGATCTTTCCATAGTCATTGTGAGTGCTGGGAGTGGGGTGTTTTAAAGTTTGCTGTTCTTCAAGATTAAGATTAAAAAGTTCATGTTTTATGCTTGAAGATGGATTACAAGGAACTTGCTATGGCGACCGAGATATGCCTAGCCTGTAAGAATGTTGTTGTAGGCAAGGGCAATTTGAAAGCCAAGATCCTTTTTGTTGGCGAGGCGCCAGGGGCGAATGAGGATGAGCAAGGGTTGCCTTTTGTTGGTGCAGCTGGGAAGAATTTGGATGCCTTGCTTGCAGAAGTTGGTTTGAGTTTGGACGATATTTATGTGACCAATATCTTGAAGTGTCGTCCTCCTGAGAATAGGGATCCTTTACCTGAAGAAGTTCGAGCGCATACGCCTTGGCTTGTTGAACAGATTAAGGAGATGAAACCTAAAGTTGTTTGTTCATTGGGGAATCATGCGACTAAGTTCTTTTTGTCTGAAGGCGATGTTGATAAAATGGCAGACCAACCTGGGATAACTTCTGTGCATGGAAAGTCTAGGATGATTCATTTTGAAGGGTTACATATCAATCTTATTCCTTTATTTCATCCAGCAGCCATTATTTACAATCGAGGACTTATTCCTCTTTGGAAAGCAGACATGGAAATTGTTAAGAAAGAGATCGCACAGAAGACTTTGTTCTAATCTTCTTTTTCTTTGGCGTCTTTGAGTTTTGGGAATTTATAATGTGCACTTTGAGTTTTTTTGTGACATTGTGGGCAGATAGATTCTAGAGTGTAATGATGATTTTCACAGCAGCGTAGTTTTGACATGTTACTTGACTTCTATTTTCAGAGCGTGTTTCTTTGCCCGGGTTTCGATTTCAGTTATGACTGCCGCCATCTTCGTGTTAGCGCGTTTGAAGTCTGTATCTTTAACTGATACTGAAAATACTGATGAGCCGAGGTAGTGTATTTCAGCGTCCTTTGTCGTCAGAGTGTGTTGGATGTCAATCAACCCAGAGGGAGAGAGTGATTTTAGCATGACGTTCTTCTTGACTGATTTTTCTCGTTCCTCTTTTTCTGCGAAGAGTTTTTGGAGGGTTTCCGCTTCAGATTTAGAGACGAACTTGGTGAGGAGTGAGGAATCTGAACGTGCTTTTTCCATAAACTCTGGGGCGGTGTATTGTTCAAGGATTGTTGTTAAAGTCTTCTCTGTTTTGTCATTCAAGATTGGCCTTAGCATGAGTGCAAGCACCCGTTCTTTCTTGTAATTGTCTAGGACGAGTTCACGTTCTTTAGCTGTGACTCTTCGGAAGGTCAGTTCAATGTGACTGCCTTGGACTCTCAGAATTTTACAGGCAATCTTTTTACCAATTGAGATAAACTCGCGGATGTTTCTGATTCTTCCTGGGGCTATTTCTGAGAAAGCTAGGCTTCCTTGTGTACTACTATCGATTTCTACAAAGGCTGTTGTTCCTTCAATGCTTTTTACTGTGCCTAGGACTAGGTCGTCTTCTTTGTAATTCATAGGACCTCCTTGACTTCTGCCTTAATTCTGGCTTTTCCGCCCTGTGTGTGGACAAGAAGTAGGTTGCATTTATCGCATTTTACATCGGTTGAAGCCTTGCCGAACACTGTTTGCGTAGTTTTACAGCGCGGACAGGATACTTTAAGGAATTTGCTTTCAGTCATATTAATTAGTATGAGGGCGGTTTTTAAACTTTTATTATCTCAAGTTCGAGGATTCTCTTCATTTCTTCAATGAATTCAGACTCTTTTTCACGTGAAATGAGGGCTCCTGCAGCGTTAGGATGGCCTCCGACTTCTCCTGATAGGGGTACGACTACTTTTGTCAGTACTTCTCGGATGTTTCTCCCTTTGCGACCCGCTATTCTGGCTGAAACCTTTATTTTGTCTTTATCGTAGGCCATTGCTATGATGACGGTGCCTTCAGCATAAAGGGGGGAGAAAGACATGATGGATGCGGCTGTGCCTATGATTGTGTCTTTGATTTTGTCTTGGGCGTTGATAATAGTATAGTTTTTGCCTGAGATCTTGTCTGTTTCTGAGATGTATTTTAGGGCTGCTGAAATGCTTTGCTTGTATTCTAAGTAAGTGCGCTCTGCTTCTTTCTTTGCTTCTCTGCTACCTAGGCAGAATCCGAGTGCCGTGTCTGGAGAACCCATGCGACTACATGCGTTTATCATGGCTGAAATCTCGCGGGCGTCTTCTATGTTGTTGAAGAATTTGAGGAGGAAGATGTTGCCTATGATTTCTTCGTCTTTTACATCTTGATTCATCCTTCTTAACATTATTGCCGTAATGAGGCCCGACATTTCTTTTTCAGTTAGTTCTGCTAGGCTTTTGTGACCTGTAGGTCCTTTCTCTATTCTGGCGTCTCGGAGAAGTTCCATAACTCCCTTGAACGAGCCGCTGACACCAGGGATATAGATGCTTGTTGAGTATTCTAGTGCACGATCGAGCGGTCGTGTTGCTGGATAGAGGCGAAGGCCTTTTTTGACTGTGACACCCGCATCCTTTAGAATGTCGTCGTAGACTTTGCCTATATTTGAGTCGAACATGTCCCCAATCATGCCAATGACTGCTAAGTTTGCGAGATCGACATTATTTGGCGAGAGTTCTCGAGCGAATTGGTATGCTACTGCTGCCCCTGAACAAGGTTCGTGGTTTGTTAGTAAGGGGTTTATCATGTGAACGTTTGGAGGGATCGTTTGGGCTATTTCATGGTGGTCAAAGATGAATACGTCTGTTTTCTTTTCGGCTAGATAGTCTAAACTTCCAGAAGCAAGATCTAGGAAGACTAGGATTTCATCGTTTGAGAGTGAGTCGATGAAAGGTTTGTCTAAGCCCTTAACGATTTGGAGTGAGAATTTCTTGTTCCAGCGTTGAAGTGCGCGCGAGAATATGGCTGCAGAGGTTATGCCGTCCGTGTCATGATGACTAATGATGCGTATTGGTTTACGTGTGCTGCTTTCTTGTAATTTCTGAATAACTTGTTGTAATTGTTCGCGCATTGGCGATTTACCTCTTTTTATCTTCTTACGCTAGTCTTTTGACTCGAACTGTGTTTCTAACTAGGGAGCGTTCGCCCTTATAATCATGCTTGTTCTTTGCTACATGCTTACTTAAGATTTCAACTTTCTTCTTTAGGGCTACATGTTCACCATCTTGCCAAAGGTTTGCTTCTTGTAGAACTTGTTTGATTCTGATTCCTAGGAGTTTTGCTCGTGGAATACCGTGTTGGTCTCGTAGAACAAGGCCAATTTTCTCAGAAGTCATACCTTGCTTAGCTAATTCGATGATTTTTGCTTTAACGTCTTCTGGTTTTGCTGTTACCCATGAGGCTTTTGATTCTGCCATAATTGGTTGTGTTTGAAGGGGTTTAAGAAGGTTACGGTTTAGCGATTTTTAGGAGCATAATAGCCCCGCCCGGATTCGAACCGGGGTCTACGGCGCCAAAGGCCATTATACTTGACCACTATACGACGGGGCTATCTAACACAAACAGGGAAAGGCGTTTTAAAGGTTTCTAGTACTGAGTCTTGTAGCGGCCACGCAGCTCTACTTTTTCGAGTTGTTTGACTACACGAGAAGCGTGCCTTGATGTCTTACTGTAGGATTGGAGGATGATTGGGAAAATCTTCTCTTGTATTCTTGGGTGTTTGGCTTCCAGGGCTTCCTTGAGAACATGTAGGTCGACTGCCTTGTCCTCTACATGTTCTGAGTGGAAACCTAAACCGAAGTCGATGAGGTAGAGTTTCTTGTTGTACATCATGTTGCTTGTTGTGAGGTCTCCATGAATGATATTTGCGTCGTGTATTTTTGCTACGGCTTGGCCGATTTGCTGAGCGATTGTTTTGACATTCTTTTGTTTTTCTAGTGTCTCTGCAAGTTTCTTTCCAGGTATTAGCTCTAGTTCGATGGTTTTGTTGCTCTCATCTGAGGAGATGACTCTCGGAGAGGAGATGATTGCGTGTGTTTTTTCCAGAAGCTTGGTTTCTGCACGCGTACGGAGTTTGCGAAGCCTTTCATCAAGTTGTGGTAAGCGGTAACCTTTAGCAACACGTTGTTTGATGATTGTGTTCTTACGTTTGATGATTATGGCTTCTGCTCCTCGTGCTAGAATGTTCTCAACCACCTTAGAACCTCATCTTTTTGCCGAATTTACGGGCGAGCTTTTGCATGGTTTTTTGGTCGAAGGTTGCGTCAGGGGAGTTGGACATTGCGCTTGTGGAATTGAGCATTTCCTTGAGCATCTTGTATTGTTTGATGAGGGCTCTGATGTCTGAAACAGTTGTGCCTGAGCCTTTTGCGATACGTGCCATGCGAGTTGTTTGCTTTTCAAGGAGTTCTGGCGACTCGATTTCTGCTTGTGTCATGGAGTTGATGGCATGTTTCCAACGAGCAGCCTGGAGTTGCTGTTTTTGCATAGCTTCTTGAGGGATGTTTGCTTTACCAAGTCCTGGAACCATTGATAGGATTTTATCGAATGAGCCGACTTCTCCCATCGTTTCTAGTTGGGCTTGGAGATCGCGGAGTGTGAACTTACCTTCTTCGAGATTCTTCTTGGTCTGTTCTAGTTTATTTTTGTCTGATGCGGATTCTACCTTTTCTAGAAGACCTTTGAGGTCGCCCATACCAAGAAGGCGGCTTAGGAAGGCTTCGGGATCGAAGTGTTCTAGTTCGTGTGCTTTTTCACCAGTACCAATGAAGACGACAGGTGCGTGAACTTCTGCACATGCTGTGAGTGCACCTCCAGCTTTTGCGGTGCTATCCATTCTAGTGATGATAACTCCTGTGATATCGACAGCGGACTTGAAGGTTTCAGCTTGTTTCTTTGCTGTCTGTCCGATATCTGCTGGAATGACGAGAAATGCTTCGGTTGGTTTGACAAGTTTTGAAATTGTCTTTATTTCTTTGATGAGTTCTGCATCAAGAGCATCACGGCCTGCCGTGTCAACAAGGACAAGGTCGTATTTGTCCAGCTCTTTCTGGAATTTCTTGAAGATCTTAGCAGGATCTTTTTCTTCTGGAGCGATGAATGCTTGGATATTGAGCTTTGAGCAGGCTTGTCTTAGCTGTTCTGCTGCTGCGGGTCTGTGCACGTCAAGGCCGACTGCACATACTTTGTGTCCGCGCTTAGCATAGTAATGTGCGAGTTTTGAAATTGTCGTTGTTTTACCTGCTCCGTAAAGACCGACAAGCATAAATGTGTTTTTCTTTTCGAGTTTGATTTCTCTTTCTTGACCTAGGAGTGCTCTGAGTTCATCGTGTAATGATTTGATGAGGTGCTCTTTCTTTTCTACACCTTGTATTCTTTCGTCATAAGCTACTTTCCGTAGCTTTTCTGATAGCTGCATGACGAGCTTGACATTAACGTCTGCTTCAATCAACGCGCGCTGAAGTTCTTTGATGATTGTTTCTACGACATTTTTGTCAAGAAATATAGCGTTTGCTATCTTGTCAGTTGTCTTTTTCAGTACGTTTGAGAGCTTCTCGAACATGTAAA
>CAYRXU010000002.1:0-96747 GCA_964428325.1 Candidatus Woesearchaeota archaeon | reverse complement strand
AGATCGTTGTAGGTTTGCCCTGTGCCGATGAAGTAGATTGGCTTGCCTGTGACATGGCTAACGGATAGGGCTGCTCCGCCTTTGTCATCTACGTCTGCCTTGGAGAGGATGATGCCATCTATGCCTGCGGTTTCGTTGAAGGCGCGGGCTTGCTCTGTAGCGTCATTGCCCGTGGTAGATTCCCCGATGAATATCTTAAGGTCTGGTTTGCTTACGCGAACGATCTTTTCCATTTCTCGCATGAGGTTTTCTCTGGTGTACATACGACCTGCGGTGTCAATGAGAACGGCTTTGGTTGCGTGTTTCTTTGCATAGGCAATTGCATCGAACGCTACTGATGCGGGGTCTGCGTTGTATTGGCTTTTGACAATTGGGACACCAATTCTATTTGCATGGGTCTCGAGTTGCTCAATTGAGGCAGCTCTGAAGGTGTCTCCTGCAGCAAGGACGCATGAGATGTTATTCTTCTTTAGGTAATGTGCGAGCTTTGCGATTGTTGTTGTCTTACCTGAGCCATTGATGCCGAAGAATAGGATTACGAATGGGCTGCCCTGTTTTGAGTTTATTTGTTCAATGAGACTCTTTGTTGGTTCATGCAGGACATGTTCTATTGTATTCTTTAGGGCTGTTGAAATCTCAGATGCTAGCTTTTCTTTCTTGAGTTCTTTATTGATGAGCTTTGGTTTGAGTTCTGCCTTTATTTTGTCTACAACATCGAGAGCTACATTGCTTTCAAGGAGGGCAAGCTCAAGTTCGTAGAATAGCTCATCGAAGTCTGTTTCGGTTATCTTTTTTGAACTAACCTTTGAAAATAACTTGCCGAAGAATCCTTCTTTCTTTTCTTCTTCCTTATGTTCTATTTCTTCAACTACTGGGGCGACTTCAGTTACTTGTTCTACGGCAGGTGTGTGCTGAACGACTTTCCCTTTTATTTTCTTAGAGGCCTTTTCTTTTTTGACTTTTGGCTGTTTTGCTTTTTTCTCTTTCTTACTTGAGGCTTTCTTTGTCTTTTTTTCATCTGTACCTATGAATGCCTGAAGCTTTTTCTTAAGGAAATCGAACATAGTTTAGAGACTAAGAATCAATTTATAACTCTATGGTGTACTCGTAATAATTGTCATAGGGGATAGCCCATTGGACTGCGTGTTGTGGCGTGGCCTTTTCCATTATTTTTCTGAAGAGTCTTATGGAGTTGCCATGGGCTGAGATTGCAACATTGACTCTTTCTCTTTTTACATATGCTTTAAGGTCTTTGATGAACGAACTTACTCTTTTTTCTACATCTGCAAACGATTCTCCTTTGGGAGGTGCTGTTGTGAAGCTTCGGTGCCAGGCATCGTATTTTTCTGTGCCGTGTTTTTGGACAACTTGCCAGTGAGTGTGGCCTGCGAGTAAGCCATAGCTTCGCTCTATCATGCGGTCGTCTTGCATGATTTGCTTGCATTCAGGATGGAATTTGAGAACTTCTCTGAGGGTGTCTTGGGAGCGTGAGAGACTCGTGTGGAATGCTGCTTGGATGTCTTTGTGCTTTAGCCTTAGGGCAATAATTTTTGCATCGTTTTTGCCTGTTGTCGTAAGGGGAGCGTCAATGAATCCTGTGAATTTGGAATCTCTGTTGTATGTTGTCTGACCATGACGAAATAGAAATATCGACCTCTTCATGAGCTCTTATATGGATTATTCTTTATAAAGTTAGAGATAACGCGAGTGACGCAATTGTTTTAAAGTGCGGCTTGTAGCTATTTTCATGCTAGACTATAACGAGCTTTATGAGTATTTGAGAAAGGAGAAGTATTCTGAACCGCTGCAGGCTTTGCCTAAGACATTTATTTCTGATGTTTCTGCTTTTTTGAATACTAAACGTACACAACTTGGAGGGTTGCATGACTTATTTTCTGAAGAAGTGCTTAAGGCAAAGAAGCAGTTTGAGAATGCTGTTTCTATTTTCAAGGAATTGATGCGCGTGCGTAAGAGAAAGATATTGAATCTAGTGTTTGTGGCTTCGGAGACTGGTATTATGAAGCGCGATTTTACGACTTTGCTCAATTTCGAACAGGATTTGTTTGAGAAGCTTGTTTCAGCTGTAGGTGATTCGGAGAAGGAATTGCAAAGGCTTTTGAGCGGATCGCCGGTTATGGTACAAGATCATAAGATGGTTCTTGTGACAACCCCTGTGGCTGCCTTTGTTGATATGAGTGGCGGCTCTGTAGGGCCCTTTGAGAAGGGAGTTCTTGTTAATTTGGATGCGCAGATTGCCGATTTATTGATAGCTGAAGGGAAAGCTACTGTTGTAGATAACACGTGAGCCTCGTTGAGAGAGTACGGCCTTTCAGAAAGAGCGTGATGAGCGGACGTACTCTCCCGGGATTATTTCTACGAGGGTGGTGGTTGTCCTGCATGGCGTAGGACTTTAACCCGGCCCTTGCGGGCAGCGGGGTGGTTATTTGATCTCATTGGATCGCCTCCTTGTTTTTCATAAGCTATTATGGTGTTGGCTTTATTAATCAGTTATTAAACGAGATTCTTGAGTGTACTTGCATAAGCTTTAAAAGTTGATTTCCGTCTTTTAGGCATGTCTGGTCTCTATATTGTTCCTCAATGGTTTTTTGGCTTTGATGTTGTATTAGAATTATTGTTTGGTGTGGCTACGCTAGCTGTCGCGCTTTACTCTTTTCACATTTATTCTTTGTCTCGTGAGAGACAGTGTCAAACATTAGGCGCAGGATTCTTGTGTATTTCACTTGCTTATTTTGTTTGGGCAGGAGTGAGTTTATTGTTTTGGCTGACAAATGCGGCTGGACCAATTAGTCTAGACCAACTTACGCGGACGGCACTCATGGGCGTATTAGCGTATCTGTTTCTTTCACTTATTGGGTTGTCTATTATTGTGCAGTTGACATTCCCTTCGCGACCAAAGAGACTTTTCCCTCTTGTAGCCACGCTCGCCTTGCTCGTGCTTATCTTTAGTGCGAATAAGTCCCTTGCATTTTACTTCGTGTCGGCGTTTTTGACTTTCTTTGTACTTGTGCATTATGTGCAGGAATATGTACGCTCGCGAAGAACAACTACTTTCCTTGTGATGTTAGGATTTGCTTTCATATTCCTTGGTATGCTTGACTTCACACTTGCAACCATACATGGGGTACACTATGCTATCGGACACGTGCTTCTACTCGTGGGGTATATGCTTGTGATGGCAAGTATGCTTGTTGTATTAGTTCCTCTTCGTCGCGCATGGCACGCAAAAGAACCAGGCTCGAAATAATCCGAGACATGTTGCAGGTCATCAAAGACCGAAATGGCAAAATCAAACCAACACATATCTTGTACAAGTCTAACTTGTCGCATGAGATGATGTCGGCTTACTTGCAGGAGCTTATGGAGAAAGGCTTCGTTGTAGAACATTCCGGCAAGGAAGGAAAGAGATATTCAGTTACAGAGCGAGGCGTGGAGTTCTTGAGTAAGTATCACGAGATTGTTGAGTTTACGGAAGGATTTGGATTGGGATAGCTATTCTACTATTATTGTTCCGTAACCCATGCCCATTGAGCATTGGAAGCGGAAGGTGCCCTTTTTTGTTGGCGTGAACTCGATGTAGTCTTCTGCGGTTTGGAGATATTTTGATACTCCTAGTTCGGGTATTGTGAAAGCACGGAGACAACCAGAAACTGTGTTGTCAAGATAAATTTTGACTGGCTGATTTGCTTTGACTGTTATTATGTTAGGATAATAATTGAGATCCTTAACACTTAAGGTTATCTTCTGTTCGGGGAGGGCATTCAAATTGCCTGTACTATTTAGCTGCGGAGAGTATTGTGTTGACGACTTTATGTAAATGCCAACACCCAGAACGATTATGGCTACCAGAGTTATGGCTAGAATTGTTGTGTTTTTCATTTTATGAAAATATGGCGCTCCTTGGTCCAAGTATCATTAGGTAGGTGCTGATTGCTATCAAGACTATTGTTAGCACTATTGTTGTTATGTGGCTTTCGTGTCTTTCGCGTTTTGACTCTTTTGTCTCAAGGTAGACCATATAATTCAACCCTGTGAGAATTGCCGTACTTATTAGGAAAACTAGAAGAGAGGCCAATTGAAGATGATCATTGATAAGCATGAATGCAGTCATGGCTCCCATTAAACCTCCCATGAATCCGGCCATCATACCTTCCATAACTCCCATGACGCCACAGCATTTGCCGCTCCAGATTCCGAGGAACATGCCGATTGCGACTCCGAAGAATCCGCCTATGAACATTCCATTTGTTGAAGCAATGTAAAATCCTGGGATGAACCCGATCATACCTGTCGTCATACCTATCATCATACCCGACATACATGCGAAGGCGTGATATGCGCGCACTTGCCTTATTGTAGCAGCTATGAGTGCGTAGCTTATAACCAAGAAGAATAAAGGTAGTCCATATTTAGGGAAGAAATTTTCTATGGCCCTTAGGCGAACGAAATATATTATTATTAGAAAGACTATGGAGGTTAAGAGAGAGTAGATTGCAGTCTTGATCAGCTCTCCTTCAACTCTAGAACCATTTAGCTCGGAAATGAATTGTTTGAATGACATTATCAGTTTATCTCCTTTATTCGCAGCAGATTTGCGTTGCTTATAACTGTTATGGAGGATAGGGCCATTGCTAGCTCTGCGATGATTGGATTCAGAAGACCGGCGATTGCTACTGGGATCGCGACTATGTTGTATGCGAAAGCCCAGAAAAGATTTTGTTTTATCTTTCTGAAGGTTGCTTTTGAAAGGTTTATCGCCTGAACAACTCCTTTGAGAGAACCCGACGTAAGAACTATGTCTCCTGCCTCGATGGCGATATCAGTTCCTGTGCCCATGGCTATCCCTACATTGCTTTGTTTCAGAGCTGGAGCGTCGTTTACACCGTCCCCTATGAAAGCGACCATGCTATCTTCTTGGAGTTGTTTTATGACGTTGGCTTTCTGTCCTGGGAGTACGTTAGCTTTTACTTCTGTTATACCCAGCTTTCCGGCTATGCTCTGCGCCGTTATTTCGTTGTCGCCTGTCAACATGACTAGCTTATAGCCTTGCTGTCTGAGTTTTTGTATGGCTTCTTGGGAGTCTGGCTTCAGAGTATCGGCGAGAGCTATAACCCCTATTGGCTTTTTGTTTTCTGAAATTATCATCACTGTTTTTCCGTCCTGCTCGTATTGCATTATTATTTTATCATAAGAATTCAGGGAGACATTTTTTTCTCCCATTAAGGTCCTGTTTCCTATCATTATGTTTTTTGTACCTATCTTCCCTTCTAGGCCGCGACCAGGGATAATCTTGAATGATTTGACTTCGCGATATCTCTTGAGTTGTGCGTGAGCAACTATGGCTTTTGCTAAAGGGTGTTCACTCAATCTTTCAATGGATGCGGCCATTTCAAGCACATAAGATTGCTTTAGTTTAGTGTAGATCTCTGTGACTTCTGGTTTGCCTTGAGTAAGTGTGCCTGTCTTGTCGAAGACTATTGTTTTAACGTCTTTCATGGTCTGGATGGCTTCTCCCTTTCTGATTAGAATTCCTCTCTGGGCACCCATGCCGGAACCGACTGTGAGAGCTATCGGTACAGCAAGACCAAGAGAACAGGGACATGCGATTACCAGTACGGAGATTGCTACCCCGAGGGCCCTGCTTAAATCACCTGCTATTAACCACCAATTGAAGAATGTCAGGAGAGCAACTACAAGGATAACTGGTACGAAGATGCTTGTTATTTTATCTGCTAGTTTCTGTATTGGAACTTTTGAACTTTGAGTTTGTTCTACAAGATCGATGATGTGCGCCAAGAATGTATCGCTTCCTACTTTGGTAGCTTTCACATAGAGGATGCCATCTTGGTTGATTGTTGCGCCTATCACTTGGCTTTTGATTGTTTTTTCAACTGGTAAACTTTCTCCCGTGACCATACTTTCATCAACAGCACTTGCCCCCTTGATTACTATACCATCGGTTGGTATTTTTTCTCCAGGGCGCACAAGCATGATATCATCTATTTTTAGTTCGCTGATGTCGATTTCTATTTCCTGCTTGCCTCGTATAACTGTGGCTTTTTTTGCACCTAACTCAAGAAGTTTTCTTATCTCTTGCGTGGCGCGGCCTTTTGCCTTAGTTTCGATATATTTTCCTGTTATGAATATGGCCATTATCATGGCGGCAACACCTGAGTAATCTGCCACGAAATTGAAGTAATTGAGCACGCCAGTGGAGTAAGCGATTACTGTGCCGAGTGCTATTAGAGAATCCATATTGAAGTAACCTGTAAATAATCCTCGTAAACCTCCGCGTAGAGTGTCAAACCCAAACAAGAACACTACCGGGAATGCTAGAATAAGGATGATTCCAATCATCCACTCTTCTGGAATCATGAGACTACTCGAGAGCCTTTCTGCCATCATAAGTATTGCAATCGGTATGGAGAAAATCCAAGCACCCCAGAGGCGTTTCTTCCAGCTTGCTATTTCCTGTTCTTCTATGCTAGATTCCTGAGCTTTTGCATGATGAGAATGGTCTTCTGTAGCATTCATTCTATTTTCATGAGCTTGTAGCCAGCTCTTGAGACTGCTTTGTTTATTTCTTCTTTGTCCGTACTGTCTTGGCATTCAACGACTGCTTTGTTTGTTATTGCGCTAGCGCTGCAGCTTTTCACGCCGGGTACCTTCGAGACGCTTCGCTCTATGTTTGATGCACAGGAGGCGCAATGCATTCCGCTGATGCTCAGTTTAAGTTTTTTCATTTTGACTTCTGTATCTGTTGCATCAGCCAGATGATTAGTAGTACAATGGCTACAAGCAGGAGAACCATGAATATCCCTCCGAAACCGAATCCAGTCATCATATTGTACGACATTTGCCAAGGATTCATAATTGCAAACCCCAGAAACACGGCGGCTATTATTATGATTAGTGTTTTTGTAGGGTTATCCATGTGATTTTTCCTTTATGCTGTGGAGTATGTGTATGCAATATTGCGACATGTGCTTTTCTATGAGGGACATAAGCGGCTTTATTGTTTCATTGTTAAGGGTGTAGTAGCGGTATTTACCTTCTACTTCTGTTAGAACGAAGCCACATTTTTTCAGTCTTGAGAGGTCGTGCGAGACTGCTGTTTGATCCATTTTCAGCTCTTGCATTATCTCTGTGACGTTCTTTTTTCCCTGCTTTAGTAAGTTGATTATCTTTAGGCGTGATTGTGAGACTAGAGTGCCGAAGAATATCTTGTAAGAATCATAAAGTTCTGATTCGTTGAAGCCTTGAGAGTGGCAGGCGTGTTGTATGTTCTTGTTTATCATATGATAATTACATACATATGTGTATTTAAGGTTTATGGAAGTTGTTTTTACAATTTTAGAAGAAGCCTCTGGAGGGAATTGAACCCCCGACCCTTAGTTTACAAAACTAATGCTCTACCACTGAGCTACAGAGGCATGTAAGGAAACTATAAATTAGGTGTTAAAAAGCTATCGCTTAGAACTATTGCTTGCCAGCTTCAGCGATCTTCTTCTCTGGTACGATTTCGAGGATTCTGATCTCGCAGAATGCCAGAGGGTAGACTTTCTTGAGCTTGTGTGATAGTTCTTTTTGGATCTTGTTAGCTGTAACGTCTGAGAAGATTTCTTCTGCTGAGCGAACTTTGCAATGGCCTTCAATGAACTTGCGCGCATTTTCTCTTAGTTCGTTTCTGATTGCGCGTGAGACTCGGCGTCTTGTAAGAAGGAATGGTTTGACTCTGATCTTAGCGTCTTTTGCGTCTAGTTCGAATGAGTCTTCAACATAGTCTGTTCCCTTTCGGATTGCCTTGCGAAGGTAACTGCCCAATAGTTCTAGTCCGATTGGTGTGCTTTCTAGGGTACCGTTATTGTTCTTGATTTTAGCGCGCAGTTCAAGACTCTTTCCACGGAGACTCTTTGTAAGATCAACTTTGACCACCTGACCATCGAATTGCTCTACGCTATGGCCGTATACGTGGACTTTTGCAGCTGTAAGTGGAACGCTTACTTCAAAGAATTTCTTTTTTACGCTTTTTATTTGTGCCATTTTACTTTGCTATTTTTTCTCCTACTTCTAATCGTGATGTACGGATGCTGTTCTTCATGCCATGTGCCTTTTTACATATTGCGCATGTGTAAAGTACTGAGATTCTTCTTGTAGCTTTGGTCTTACGCTTCCAGTTCTTGATTGGTGGCTTTGAGAATCTTCCAAGGTTTCCGTAACCCATGGCTTGTCCTCGCAATTTAGCACGCGAACGTGACCATCGGGACATAGGATGAGCAGATGAACGACCTTTTTGCTTTGCTACTGCGACTGTTTGGTCGGTGTGTTTCTTACAATGAGGACAATATCGTGTTACTTTTTGTGGTAGTTTCATCGAGTGCAGGAAAATTTGTGTTGCTAGCCAAAGACTACCTGCGAGTCTATGGGTTAACGCACTATCGCAGGGAAAAAGGGGTTTTTAAAGCTTTACTAAGAAGCGTGTCTTCTGTAACCGACTATCTTATTGCCGTGGTAGATTGGAACTTCTACGTGTTTTGGAGAACCGAAGCTACCCTGTGATACTACAAGTCCGCCTAGAATGATAAGGATGATGCCGCCGATGATGAGGTAGAGATCAGTGACAGGCGCTGGTAGAGTTGGAATTCCAATAAGGCCTCTGATGTATGAGTAGCTGAGAGCTATGGCAATAGCACCAAGAACAACTAGCCCATATCCCAATCCCTTTTTCATAGCTATATTGTGTGGTGGAGATATTTAAATGTCGCGTTGCGAAGGTTTTTTATAGCGTTTTAGAGTGTGAATTTTACAGGGCCTCATGATTGAATGGTACAATGTTCCCTTGACGTGGGAAATGCCCCGGTTCGATTCCGGGTGGGGCCATTTCTTGTATTCTATTTCTCTTTTTGTACGTTCTTTTTACTTACTAAGTAAGTAATTTAGTTGGTAAGTTAGTAAGCAGATTTATATAGAGAAACTTGTTAGAAGAGCGGAGAGTGATTCCGTGAAGAAGTATTTGTTGTTAATCGAGGATGAGAAACTGTGGGGACGTTTTAAGGAGATTATACAGAATGATATCAATAGTGAGTTGATTGAGCTTGTTAAGGAGAAAGTGAAGAGGGGGCAGAAGCATGAACATTAAGGGCCAGGTTGCTGTGTTTGTTATTATCGCGGTTGTGATTGTGGGTGCTGTGATTGTGGCTGTTGCTTTCCGAGATGAGATCTTTGGAGTGGGTGTGCCAAGTGAGCTGCAACCTGTATTTGATTATTATACTGCTTGTATTGAACAGGAAACGCGAGGCGCTATCGAGCTTGCTGGGCTTCAAGGTGGTAGATTGAGTCCTGTAACGTTTGAGCCCGGTAATGACTACGCTCCTTTCTCTACGGAATTGGAGTTTTTGGGATCACGCGTGCCTTACTGGTCGCGTATAGATGCACGTGGGCGATTTGTACAGGACGTACCTACCCGGACTGAGATGGCTAATGAGATGGCTGGCTTTATCCAGCAAGGTGTGAGTGCTTGTGATTTTGGCGATTTTGAGAAGCAGGGATTTGGTGTTGATCTAGATGTTGATAGCGTGAGGGTGAGTGTTGAAGATGCGCGTGTCAACGTTGATGTGCGATCGCGATTGAGTGTGACAAAGGATGACTCCTCTGCTACTCAGGATAATCAGAAGGTCGTTATTGAATCAAATATGGGGCGATTGCACTCGCAGGCCTTGAGCATTTACAATGAGGAACAGGAGAGTGTGTTTCTTGAGAAATATGCCGTGGATGTTTTGAGAAGCTATGCTCCTGTTGATGGAGTTGCTATTAGATGTGGTCCTCAGATATGGAATACACAAGATGTTGTTGAGAATGTAACTGATGCGCTAGTGGCTAATATGCAGCAGATCAGGTTTGATAGTAACAAGGCTTCTGGAAGTGCAGGATACTTTACAGTTACTGGATCAGGGGATGTGAATGCTCGCGTGCTCTATGCTAAGGAATGGCCTTACCGTATTGAAGTGACTCCAGCATCGCAAGCAGTTATGGTTGCACAACCCGTTGGCAATGATCCTGGCATGGGTATAATGGGCTTCTGTTACGCCCCTTATCATTTTGTCTACGATCTTAACTTCCCGGTTATGATGCAGGTGTATGATGGAGATGAAGTGTTCCAATTCCCTGTTGTTGTTATTGTGGATGATAATGTAGCTCGCGAGTCTGGACTCGGTAGTGCTATAACTATTGCTAACGATACGGATATTTGCAGCTTTAAGGAAGGAAGTGTTCATGTGGAGAGCTTTGACACGACCCTTGCGCCTGTTGAAGCTCGTGTAAGTTATCAGTGCTTTGAGCAAGTTTGTGATCTTGGGCAGACGACATTGCGTGGGGATGTGGCTTCGCTTGATGCTGCTTTACCTGTGTGTGTGAATGGCCAGCTTATTGCGGAATCCGAGGGATATGTTCTTTCGAGTAAGACGTTCTCTTCGAATAGTGAGACAAGTGCTGAGTTTATCCTTGAGAAGAGCTATCCTGTACGTGTGAACGTAAAAGTTGATGGGCGCGATATGGCTGGAGGAAATGCTATTGTGCACTTTACTTCTCCTGATGGTAGTGCTGCTAGCGCACTTGTGCCTGACCAAAATGAGATTGAACTCCACGAAGGATATTACAATGTGAGTGTCTTTGTATATGGGAATTCGAGTGTGACTATTCCGGCTTCCACGAGACAGGAATGTGTTGAGGTTGCTAGTGGAGGTATTGCTGGATTGTTTGGCGCTAAGGAAGAGAATTGCTATGATGTGACGTTGCCTGCAACTAAGGTAGATTATGCTTTGCGTGGCGGAGGCTATGCAGCAACTTACATATTGCCAAGTGATCTTGAAAGTGGCGTTGTGAATTTGTATGTTAGCTCATTACCTCAACCTAATTCCCTTGAACAATTGCAGACAAACTTTGAATTGTTTAATTCTATGAATGTGGAGATGGACTTCTTATGAGAAAATTGTTGTTGGGCTTGATGTTTGTGAGTATGGTGATTATGGTAGCTGGCAGCGCTTTTGCAGCTACAAGTTTTACTGGCACGTCTGCAGGAAGTGCACGATTTGTACAATATCAGCAGTCTGCAGATCTTAATCAGTACTATGGAAGTCATGCACAGGAATACTGGCCTATTTTGGGTAGAACGAATGAGACTTGCCGTGCCCGCCAGGATTTGCTTATTCAAGTTGCCCCTATTGGATGTCAGCCTGCGGTTGTGCGAAGCGATTTGCTTGCTGAACAGAACGTTCCTGTGTTTTGCCAGCTAAACGCGCTCAGATTAAACCCATTGCTCGATATCAAGCAGATAAGAAGTATTAGCTTTTCCTCCCGATCATATCCTTCTCAAGTTTCTGGAGTGAGCTTCCATCCTGCACGTGCTGCACTTCGAACTAATACGCAATTACTTGGCGATCCTTTCCTGAATAACATTGGATATGCTGTTGTCTTGTTGAAGAGGGCACCAAATGAAACTGGATTGCCTAATTTTGTTAATTTCACTGTGCAGGCGCGCATCGAGTACAATGCAGGCAATGCATTTGGTGTGGGCGAGAGTGTTATGTTGTTGGAGCCGCTATCAGATGATGAGTGGTTGAGTGAGAGAAATAAGAATACCTTCCTGAAGGGCAAGTATAGTGTTAGGCTGGAGAGTGCTGATGCAGAACAGGCTGTATTGTCTTTCTATGAAGGAGACCGTCGCGTGAATCGAGTTACCGTGAAACGTGGACAGACGTCTAATAGCGGCGTGTATATTCCTGGATCGTATTGTCAGGGCGAAGTGCGTATTGTGTATGAAGCGGCTGAATTGCCTAAGGCGAGTATCAGATTGCAAGTTGATGATGATGTACTTTCCCTTTACGAAGGGTCGTCGTTCTTGAATAATAAGTGCCGTGTGAATAAGTTACGAGCAACTAATAGTTCTGGCGGCGAGGCTGAGATTTCCTGTGGTAGCGAGAGATTCGTTTTGCGTATTGCACAGAGAGAGTTGCAGGTGAATGATGGCGTGAATCGAGTTACGAATGGGGTTGCAGATATGAATACTATCTGGACTATCAAACAAGTACATAAGAGTAACGCAGGTAAAGTTGAGTATACGGTAAGTAATGCTGTTAGTGGAGCTTCTGTTAAAGTGAGTGCTTCTGAAGTAAGGCCTGCTTCTGAAGGTGTGCTGTACGAGGCTGATTATTCTGGTGAGTTGAAAGCGGCGTATGATAATGCTATTGGAGAGTACCAGCGAGTGGCTGATCTTTATCCTGATGAGAGCACGTCAAAGGCGCAGCTTGCTGGTGTGGGCAGATATGGGGAGTACGCTCTCAAGCGTGCTGTTGATTTGGCTTCAGCTATGGGTAAAGAGAGAAGTGCTGTTGAGTTAATGCACAGATATCTTACTTTGTATCCTGATGGACAGTATGCTTCGCAGTACAATTTGGATTTGGTTTATCGCTATCAGTACGACATGAAGAATGCTGTGAGTGTGGTTGATGTTGGAGGTGCTGAGCCAAGCATCATCCGGTTGTTGACTGTTGAGCAGCCTCGCTCTGTTGCAAGTGCTGATTTCTCTTTTGCTGGTAATTTGATGAATGACGTCCAGATCGGTCAGACATATACTCTAGCAACTGGGAAGAATATTACTTTGGATAGAGTGGACACGACAAGTGCTGGCGTGACTGTCTATTGTCCTGAAGAGCGTGGAAAGCGAAGTTTGACTATGCGATTGGATGATAGCGTTTCTGTATGTGGCGGAGTGCTTAAACTAGAAGATACGCGAAGTGCTTCTGTAGCACGTGTGCGTTTGACTCCTGGATCTGTGAATAGCGCACGTATCGAGACGAATGTTACTATTGGCGTGGGCATTGAGAAGCGCGCAATTAAATTGACACCTGAAAAGACTGATGAACGCCTTGCTGAACTGAATAAAACCATTGCACAGTGGAATCAGATTTCTAATGGACTTGGTAATGTAGTCTCTGGCATGAAGGCTGCATGCTTTGCTACTGCAGGCGTTTTGACTGTGAAGAACTTTGTGACTGGCTTGAGTGGAGAAGCTCTTGCGCGCAAGAATGTTATGCAAGGTCCAGAGGGATGGACAGAGTGGTGTAATAAGGCTGTGAATGGGCAAGTACCGGGGGTTAGTTATGATAGCGTTGGCCAATGTTATTCTGACAAGTCCAGTGAAATTGATTCTGATGTTCAGCGCATGACTCAAACTATCAATGCAGAGAACGAGAAGATAAAGCGCATTGAGTCAAGTTCAGATATAAGAAAGTCTGACACTCTCTTTGGAGATCATGTCGATGGTACGGCTGCGGCTGCGCGTTATGTTGATGGATTTGATTCGAGAACTGAAAATGTTCAGATTCCTCTTGCTAATGGGCAGAATAGAACTATTGGGCAGTTGACTTCTGAACAAAATGGAAAGCGTTATGTGACATATGAAGAGGCTAAGGAGCTGCAGCTTTATGCTAATGTTTTGAACGACCCTTCAAGCTCGGACGTTGCTAAAGAAGCTGCACGGGAGCGATTGAAGCGTGTTGGAAGTTTGGTTAATGATCGAGTGAGTGTGCAAGGATCGAGAGATAGTTGGGCAACAACTGCAGGCACTAATGTAGAGATATTCACACCGAAGGATGCTGTGAGTGCGCACTATTATGGGCAGACACTTGGACAGAAGAATTATGGATTGCCTGTCGATGGAACTACTTTGACAGCTAACACTCCTGTACAAGTTATCGGCGTTGAGCAAGGCGGTGTTGTCAAACCATATCTTGCTGTTCTCGATGAGAGTGGAAATGGAGTGTATGGGGCGAGTGACTATTATGAGTTGGAGCAACAAGGTAACGAGTTGCGTGTGAAGTCTACTACTCCTGTTAGCTTGCCTAATGCACGCATTGGTACTTTCAAGAAACTTGATCAGAGTTCATGTTTCAATACGATTAATTCGCCTAAGATACAGTATTATGAAAGTGAACCGTACAAGGGTATGCCTGCAGTTGTGCCTTTTGATATTGAGCAAGGGTGGTACGCTGGTACAAGACAAACGCTTGCTGGATTTGGAAATGTACAGGCATTCCAGTCATCTGGAAGACCAACAAGCTTCTGGGTTTGCAATGTTGGACCAGATCATGAGATTGACTTCTTCGTGTCTGGATTTGATGACGATGAATGTCAGCAGTTTAATGTAGAGACAGGTGCGCCTCTTGATAGTTTTGCATGTCTTGATCAAGCCGGTACAAGGAGAGTTGTTGACAGGGCAGTGCGTGCGTTACAGGAAGCTGCACAACAGCGCAGAGATGGAGCGCGCTTTGCACGTATTGAAGGAAAGACGCTTGAGATCGGTAATCCTGCTTCAAATGTTCCGGGCACACAGTGTCAGGATTTCATGAGTCCTGAAGATTGTAAGTTAATGTTCAATGTCTGCGACCCTGTGATTTGTCCTGCGAGTAGATGTAACCTTGGCGGATTGTATAATGTGCCTGATGTCATTCAGACCGGGGTGGTTGGAAGTGCTTTGCTTTGTTTGCCTAATTATAAGGAAGGTATTGCTATTCCTGTTTGTTTGACTGGGGTGAAGGCAGGTATTGACGGATATCTTTCGATTTTGAAGTCATATCAGTCTTGCTTGCAGGAGAGCAAGATGACTGGAGAGTATGTCGGCATCTGTGATGAAGTTAGTGCCGTGTATATGTGTGAGTTCTTCTGGAGACAGGCTGCTCCAGTTGCTAATGCTTTGTTGCCTAAGCTTGTGGAGTTTGCTTACGGACAGGGAGCGGCACGTGGAGGCGGAGAATATCTTACTACACAGAGTGCGTGGGATAATACACAAGCTTCTGTGAATTACTTTACACAGAGTTATGCTACTAATTCCCTACAGGCGTTTAACATACGATCGATTGATGAAGCAGGTACACCATTCTGTAGAGCTTTCGTGAGTGCTACTGCTCCGAGTAAGATTGATGCTTTGATCGAACCTGATAGTCCTCCACAGTTCCATGCTTGGTTCAGCGCTATTCCTTATACGGATGCGACTGTTCCTGCCACGGCACAGTATAAGGTGTTCTACCATGTGTTTGCAGGCAATGATCGCGGTGTGAGTTATAGTGTGTACTTGAAGGATCCTCCAGCTACGTCATTCTATCAGACGACGCCTACTGTGTATGTGGCAAGTGGATTTGTTGCACGCGGCCAAGCTGCAAGTGAGAGTAAGGACTTCACTGCACCTACTGGCTATCAACAGCTGTGTGTACGCATTGATGACAAGGAAGAATGCGGATTCAAACAAGTAAGTACTAGTTTTGCACTTGACTATGTGCGTGATCAGCTTGCTTCTGACGAAATTGGAAGACGCGATATAACAAGTGAAGCTGAGTGCGTATCTGGAAGAACAAATCCTACAGCATTGCTCAATCCGAATCTGCAGGAAGTTGCACAAGAGGCTATTGATCCTGCAGTTTACAATAGAGGGGTTGTGCGTATTTGTGCAACTAATAATCCTGGCAAGAATACGGATCCTGCACGATTCCTTGATGTTGGATCGTGTGGCGAGACGCGAATACGATGCTGGCTTGATCAACAGAGCATTGATCGAGCTATCGGTGTGGAAAATGTTGGTGTACGCAATGCGACGTTACAAGAGTTCAATCAAGATGTTCGGGTGCAGCTGGGTAATAGCAGCGATTACTTGTATGGTGAAGGTGAAGAGCAACTTATTGCTTCTTTGAGTGCTAATGTAAGTGTGTTTGAGAAATTGCCAGAGAGTACAAGCAAGTCTGAGAGAGACAGACGGAGCCGCGTGTTGCTTGACCAGGCTGATGATTTGTATAGCAAAGTTGTGCTTAATGGATTGAAGGCAGAGCTAGTTGTGCTGCGAGGTAGAGTGTATGAGGCTGTTGCACGAGCATTGTATGTTCCTCTTGTTAGTGATACCATCTCGAGTTCGAGCACGAATAATGCTGCCCCTATCGGTACCGCTTCAGAGAGTGTTCAGTTGGCGAAGGCGTACAATTCACGTGAGCGCATTTCTTTTGTTGTGAATGGCCAGACTGTTAGTGGACTTTATCTTGAAGGGACTTCACTTAAGTTAACTGTTTCCTCTGTCGCTAGACCATTAGGCAATGTGGCAAACGGAGTCATTACATTTTACCCCGCCAGTGCAAATGACAGAGACCTTGCTTCTTTATCGCAGAGATTGGGTGTTGATTTGCATAGCACACTAAATGGGGCACGTGTAAGTGAGGGAAGTGCAGAAATTGACCTTGTTGGAGGCTTGGTGAATATTTGTCGTGTGGAGTTCTTACAGAATGGTGTTGTGAAAACGAGTGGGACTTTCGGAGTAGAGGATTTGGAGATAGTGTTTACAGGTTGCGAGTCTCATGTGAGGGCTGCTGAAGTTGATCTCGTGTTTACTCCAGCTTCTGGTGCTGGGGCAGTAGTGCTTGAGACGTTTGCTTATGATGAAGCTAGTTGTAATCATAGGGTAAGCTTGACACAGGCACAAGGTAGCGTGTTCCCTAATATTGGAACTTTGCGAGCAGTTCTTAGAAATGCTGGCGGAACAGTGACTGAAGGGATCTTTAGCATACAAGAGATAGAAGATGGAACTAATCCTGCCGGGATCTTTATTGATTCTGGAGATAGCTGTTCTATTGTGTTTTAGACGCACCCTGGATTTTGAAGAATCTTTGTTTCAAGGCAATCTTTAGAGAAAACTTACAACACCCTTGGCTAAAAGGAGAAGTGTGAGCATCCAAAGGAGAAGGCTCCAAGGTGTGAGGAAAATTGCTAACAGGAATGTGGCTGACGCGATAAGGTCGATAATGCTTAGTGGTTCTCCTGTAAGAATAAAGAGTCCCTTTAGGAATAAAAGTCCTGTACAGAAGAGTAACAGTGATGTGTAAGGAGTTATTCCGAAAATAATACAAAGCAGGGTGAGCGAGGCCAGAATGTCTAATGCGCCGAGTACCTTTACCAATACCATCTAAATTGGGATAACTTGAGGTTTAAGAAGGTTACGAAGAGCAGTCTCGAATTTTTTCTTGCTGTAGAAGGTCTCTGATTCACTCTTGCTCGTATCTCCTTGTTTTGCTTTGGAGACTCGCTGCGGTGAACAGAGATGCGGGGAATAGGATTCGAACCTATGTAAGCACTAAGCTATCTGCTCCTAAGGCAGACCCGTTTGACCGCTCCGGCATCCCCGCGGTAATTATAGTGGTTAATGAGCCGTTTTAAAGTTTACCTTAGAATTATTTCTTCTTGACTTCTGCGACTACCGGGGCTTTCTTTTGTTCAAACTCTTTGAGTTTGTCTTCGATGCCGAGTCGTTCTATAAGTTCTTTGTATCGGTTTCTGATGGTTACTTCTGTGATGCCTGCGACGTCTGCAACTTCGCGCTGGGTGCGCTTTTCATTGTTGAGGAGAGCTGCTACGTAAAGTGCTGCTGCGGCAATGCCTGCTGGCCCTCGGCCTGATGTGAGTTCTGAGATGTCTGCCTTTGCTAAGATTTTGAGTGCTTCGTTTTGTACCTTTGGTGATAAATGGAGGATAGATGAGAATCTTGAGATGTAATCTTTTGGAGAGGATGGGGGCACCTTAATGGCTAGCTTGCGAATCATAAAACGGTATGTTCTACCGATTTCTTTTCTCGCTACGTCTGAAGTTGCTGCAATTTCGTCAAGTGTTCTTGGGATGTTGTAGGAGCGGCAGGCGGCGTAGATACATGCTGCAATAACTGATTCCATGCTTCTGCCTCGTACAAGGCCTCTTTGGAGAACGAAGTTGTAAACACGAGCAGCTTCATCTCTTACGACGCTTGGAAGATTGAGGAAGGATGTTTCACGACGGAGTTCGGCCATAGCTAATCGTAAGTTGCGTTCGATAGATGTTGATACTCTCTCTTGCCACTTTTTCAAACGGAGGAACTTTCTCGTTTGGCCGTGGTCAAGACGATAGATATCTGAGATTTCTCCGACGTTTGTTGTGAGACCCTTGTCGAACTTTTGAACTGATAATGGTGCTCCAGAACGCCCTTTCTTTTCACTCTTGTCGAACTGGCCTCCTGTTTCCTGGCCGGTGTCAACCATCTTTTCTTCGACGATAAGACCACAATCATTACAGACAATTTCTCCTTTTTGGTCGTCGTGAGTGAGATTAATGCTTCCGCATTCGGGACATCGTTTAACGTAGGTGCTCATCGACGGTAGATATGAAAAGATTTAAAAATGTTTGTCGAGTTGAATATTTAAAGCTTTCGGTTATATTATTTTTTATCGACGGTAAGTTATCCTAACCTGTTACCTTGCTCATCTACTCTGACGTATCTCCATTCACCTGTTCTATCGTCTTCCATTAGTTTTAGCCTTACGGGTATGGCTTGTTCTCCTGGTTTGGGTGGATGGTACGCTCTTTCGGGAGTAGGTTCCCTGTCTCCAAACGAATCATATCCCATTTGACCGAGTAATCTTGATGCTCTGCGAATTGTATCAGAAGTAAGCATTCTTATCGAGAGATTGCTTCTATAAATAGATTGTTATTTGAGTGATACTCGGTAGTATCTGCCTTCGCTGTCTAGAGGGGTGAATGTGATTTGGCCTTGGCCAAAGAGTTTTTTGTAGGATATTGGCCTTCCTGCCATTTTATCTTTCAGATAACTGGTCGCAGCGTTCGCGATATTTCCCTCTTCAACAGTATAGCCTGCTTTCACCATAGCATGTCCTATTACTCGTGCATCTAATGTCTTCTCACTTTCGAAAAGGCGGAATAGATTATTCTTTAGTTTTCTTGGATCGAATTTAACTTTGCGCAATGGTTCTCCGAGGTTTACTTGACCTACCAAATTACTCTCCCGAACTTCGCGAGGTTTTGGCTTTTCAGCGCCATCTCCGGCTAGCTTGTATGTGTTTACAATTTATTTGATAAGAACTGCGTTAATCTGGCCTTCTTGGGAAGGTCGATTAGTAATCTTAGCTTTTCCGAGGGATGTTTCGATGATAGCTCCCTTCATAAGTCGGTTTGAACGAGCAAGGAACTTGTTCTGAGGCGTTTCTGTCACGTTTACGATGTCTGTTTTCTTTACTTTTTTACCATCGCTTACGTTTGCGATGTTTGTGTTAAGTAGAATTTGCTTGACATGTCCGCCTCTAACTCTAAGTTGCTTGCTTTTGTGTGCGCCAAGTGTAACTTGTCTTTCTTGTGTTCGACGTTCGTACCATCGTGACTTTCTGCTCGCATGGTATTTTGCGCCTGAGATTTTACGTCCGTTATTCATACTTTCATGTTTTGTTGAGGGTTTAAATAGCTTTCTTTTTGCTTTTCTCTTTTTTGTGTGGATGCTTATGATATGTTCTGGTGATGTTTAAACAATGAAAATATTTCTGTATTTTCAAGCATAAAGCTTGTCTTTGATTACAACAAGCTTTATATAGTGTCAAAATTGAAAGTGTTTATGCCAAACAATTCGATTGAGAGACCGCTTGATCTCCTTAACCAGTCACGTGGAAAGGAAGTAATCGTGCAGTTGAAAAATGATAGACAGTTTGTAGGTACACTACGTGCTTTCGACATCCATATTAACGTTGTTCTTGACAACACTAAGGAAATGCATAACGGAGAGCATAAGAAGAATCTTGGTCTTGTATTCTTGAGAGGAGATACTATTATCTATATTTCTCCTTCACACGCTGCTTAGGTTCTCTTTTTAGAGTATGATTGATAATTGTTAATGATTTTTACAATTTTATTGTATCTAGGTCTTTGACTATTTTTGTACTCTTGAACACTCGCTTAGCTTCCTTTTCGATTTCCTTGAGATTATGTTCATAACGTTGAGCAATATGGGTGAGGATGAGCTGTTTTGCTTTTGCCTTTTTTGCTATTGTTGCGGCTTGACTTGCGGTGAGATGCTTATAGTTTTCTGCATAGTCTGCCTCTCTGTTAGCATATGTTGATTCACAGACGAGAATATCTGCATTTTCTGCTAGCTTGATGGCGTTGTTGTTCATTTTAGTATCCATGACGATTGCGATCTTCTTGCCTTTTTCTTCGTAGGTGACGTCTTCAGCTTTGATTTTCTTGCCGTTCCAGACAATGTCCTTGCCTTTCTGGAGTTCGCCTAGAATTGGTGAATTCGGGAGCTTGAGCTTCTTTATCTTTGATTTATTGAGGCGGAATTTATCTTTGATGATGAAGGAGTAGGCGTACGTGGAGATGTTGTGGTCCATTGGGGAGCTTTCTATAGCAAACTCTTTCTCTTCTACGTCTGCGGGCATTTCGTGGATCTCATGCTTGATGTTAAATCGGCCGTAGATTTGCTGGAGGAGATTGATGTGTTTGCGTGTGCCTTCTGGCCCGTAGATCTTTAGTGTCTTTGAATATTCAGACATTTCAAGTGTTTCCAGAAGCCCGGGAAGGCCGAGTGCGTGGTCACCATGCAGGTGTGTGAGGAAGATTCTTGTGAGCTTGCACGGATTGATTTGAGCGTGCTTGAATTGGCGTTGGGTGCCTTCACCACAATCAAAAAGAATCGTTTCATTACTCCATTGTAAAAGTATGGCAGGATGATTGCGTTGCGCTGTTGGAATGGCATTGCTTGTGCCTAGAAATGTAAGGGTGATGTCCATACTCTTTTATGCTCGAGAGCTTTATATAGGTTGCCAGGGGATTTCAGTAATTTATTTAAAAGGTCATGAGGTTAACTTAGTATGCGTGTAAAAGAGGGTTGGGCGATAGTAATTGTAGGTATTGTACTTGCTGCTTTCTCGGTGTATGCGGCTAGTTTGTCTGACCTTTCAGCGGGAGATTTCAGCGCTGGAATCTTCCAGAGCACTTTCTATAATACTTCTGGATTTGTGCAGCTGAATGCCTCCCAGGTAACTGGAAATTTCACTAGCCGGGTCTTTGATGCGCTTGTTCCATCAACGTGGCATAACATGACTTGGCTGCTGCGTGTCTGCCCTGATTGCCAGCTTCCAGACAATCGTATATCTGAGAGTGGTTACGTACACAATGTCAATATGGAAGGAAACGTGTTGCTCGTTCATTTTAATAATACTGCAAGTGAAAACGCGAGCCTTTTCAAGGATTTCTCAGGGGAGGGGCTTAATGCAACCTGCATCACGAACAGATGTCCTGCTTTCAGCAACAATGGAAAGTTTGGCGGGGCTTATGACTTTGAGAATGGTGGAACTTTTGACGACGTGGTTAATTTCAGCAACCCTTCCGTTCTAAACAACTTTCAAGGCCAGATAACTCTTGAAGCATGGTTAATGCCAGAATCTTTTAATAATGCTAACAACGCTCCAACTTTCATTGATAAGGATTTCGCAAGGCAATACTCTTATTATTTCACGCGTCTTTCCTCTACTACAGCACGGCAAAGAGCGTGGCTTGTTACTTCTAGCGGTATACGGAACGTAACTGGCAGCGCTACATTGAGTGCGGGCAATTGGTATCATCTTGTTTTCACTTATAATGGTTCTCAGATGAGGGTGTATGCTAATGGTGTTCTTGATGGTACGCTGGCACATAACGGACTGATAAATAGTAGCACAAAGGATTTTCTTATCGGTAGCGGCTGGAGTGACACAAATCCTTATGCTTTTCCATTCGATGGTATTATCGATGAGGTCGCCATTTACAATCGTTCTTTGAGTGCTGAGGAAGTTATGGATCATTACGAACGCGGCGTTACCCGCGTGAATATGAGTGTGCGGGCGTGTGACGATGCGTCCTGTATCGGAGAGAGTTTCACCGATATAAGCGATTTGTCTCCACAGTCTTTTGCATTTGCTCAGAACCGTTACTTCCAATATCGCGGTGTGTTTGAAACAGATGATGGTGATAACAGCCCTGCGCTTTACAATGTAACTTTGCATTACACTGCTAATAATACGGCTCCGGTTATTGTGTTAGCACATCCCTTGCCCCAGAGCTATGATCGTGCAGGATTGAACCTCAATTACTCTGTTAGTGATGCAGAGGGCAATATTGATGCGTGCTGGTATTCGCTTGATAACGGAGCGACGAACATTAGCATTAGTTGTGGTATGAATGTTTCTTTGACTGCTGCAGAAGGGGTCAATAGCTGGTCTATTTACGTGAACGATAGTGTCGGTGCCCTCAATCGAAGCAATGTCAGCTTCTTTGTGGATAGCCTTGTACCCTTGATATCATTTACAGGCGATAGTCCTGCTAACGGAAGTTATCTCGCTTCCAATTCCCTTTACATTAATACTTCTTGGACTGAAAGCAATTTTGGAAGTATAAGTTTTGCACTTCATAATACTACTTCCCTTGTCAACCGCACGACTTTCGCCAGTCCCAGAACTGGCATTAATTGGACTGGCTTGACGAGTGGGACTTACTTCTACAATGTAACCATTAATGATACTCTGGGTAACGTTAACTGGACGGAGACTAGAGCAGTCTTCATTGATACCGGCATACCACTCGTAAGCATCAGCTATCCACTAAACACGACTTATAGTGTTAGCCCTACAGTGCTGAATTACAGCGTTTCTGATATCAACTTGCAGGCATGCTGGTACTCTCTCGATAATGGGGTTACCAATGCTACAATCACATGCGGTACTAATGTGACAGGGCTTTCAGAAGGACAAGGTAGCCACACTTGGACTATTTACGCTAATGACAGCGTAGGTAATACGAATTCAAGCAGAGTTACATTCTCCGTGGATGATAATACTCCTCTCATCAGTTTTGTGGCCCCTACTGAGGCAAATGGAAGTAATCTGACTATTGGACAGATTCTTGTCAATGTAACTGCTTTTGATACCAATCTTGGCACTACTGTTGTGCGATTGTACAATACTACTTCCCTTGTGGATATGCGCTCAAGTAGTGCTGGTGCATTATTCGCCAATTTCAGCGGCCTTCGTGATGGGGATTACTTTTTCAATGCGACTGTGAATGACACGCTTGGCAATATGAACCGTACGGAGACGCGCAGAGTCACTATTGATACTACGGCACCCTCCGTGGCGATCGTGTCCCCCGAGAATATTACCTATTATTCCACAGCTATTCTTGTAAACATCAGTTCTAATGGGGCTAGTAGCGTATGGTTCTTCAATGGAACTGCCAATGAGACCTACAGTTCCCCTGTCACGAGAATTTTTGCTGAGGGGAGTACGATGCTTGTAGCTTATGCGGCCGATGGTTTCGGCAATATGAATAGTACTTCCGTGACCTTCAATGTCGATTCCGTGAATAATACTGCTCCGTTTGTAACTCTTAATTCTCCTCTAGTTGGCGAGGTTTTCAACGCTAATAGTTCATTTGTTGTGGATGTCTCATTGAACGCAAGTATTGGCGATGGAGACGGTAATAACTTGACTGTTTGGATGTACGGGGATAATGCCCTGCTTGCAAGCTTTAACTTGACGAGCTCTGCCAGTGTCTCGACTGTATGGAGTTCAGTAGGAGTTGGGAACCATAGCTGGCACGTCATCGCCTTTGACGGATATGTGAATGGAAGTGCTTCTGGTAGCTTTATTGTCAACGCTAGTGGAGAGGCTCCACGCATCGCTATTAGCTCTCCACTTATTTGCTCTGTATTTGGCACTAACGAAAGCCTTTCACTGAGCTTCGTTGTGAACTCTAGTTCGCTAGATACGTGCTGGTATTCGCTTGATAACGGAGTTACCAACCACAGCGTATCCAACTGCCAGTCTACTTCATTTGATGTGGCTAGCAGCGGAGATTACGTGCTCGATGCTTATGCCAATGAGAGCATAAGCGGATTTGTTGGACATGCGCGAACTACATTCAAGGTAGACATCGATGCACCTACTATAATAGTTGAGAGCCCATCGAATGGAACACATACTAATGAGTCGCCTTTGACTTTCAACTTCTTCACTGAAGGATACAACGGCTACGATACGCAGCAATGTAGCCTGCTTGGAGACTTCAATGGTACCTATCATCTTAATCAGACGAACTTTAGTATTGTTTCTGGAAACTCTAATTCATTTGAACTCAATCTCGCTGAAGGCAGATACAACTGGGGCTTGAGATGTGGCAATGCTGTTAAGAATACTAGCATGATGTGCAATTATTCTGTTGTCTCTGACGTGACGCCTCCCAATATAACCTTTAGCGAACCTAACGGCACGTATGTGAATGGCACAGTACCTATTATTGTTGATGTTGATGATAATCTTGCTAATATGACTAGTGAAGGCTCATGTTCTTACAATGTAAGCCTTGTATCAGGTGCCCAGGTGATTAACGCAACTATTTTGGCTGCCTGTGCCTCTTCGGTCTTGAATGATCTGGGAGACGGCGAGTATCAGCTTATCTTGGCTGCAACTGACGGCGCCGGCAATACCCAAGGTTCGAGTACGATATTCGCTGTCAGTAATCCTTCACCAAGCGGAGGCCCTGGAGGAGCTGGTGGCGGTGGCGGAGGAGATACACCAGGGCTTACTGGCTTTGCACGCCTTAATGCTAGTGTGCCTAATCCTTACTATATCAAGCGTGGTCAGACTGGGGAGTTTGAAGTGCCTGTTGTGAATAATGGCCAGAGATTCCTTAACCAGTGTTATTTGCGATTTAGTGGAGAGTTTGCCCGGTATCTCAATGCTTCTGGAGAGAGTTCCTTCAGCTCAGGCCAGAGTTACGTCTATGACGTGGATATTTCACTTTCCAGCGGCGTTGTACCTGGACAATACCGTGTGCAAGGGGCTGTCGTGTGCACAGACTATTCTTCTCAGTTCACTTTGAATGTGGTTGTGACTCCGACTGAGTTTGATTTCAGGATGAGTAATTATACGCGTAGTGCTGACTTACTGCTTGTACGGTATTCTCTTGAGGAGTTAGTGGGACGAAGCCAAGACTTGGTGATTAATTACGCATTGACTAATATTGATGGGGATGTTGTAGCTGATGGCCGCTTTGAGACTTCGCTTGACCCTAACAGCTTGCGCAATGATGTCCTTGAGATTGTTCTTCCTAAGGATGCCTTTGGAGAGTTCAATCTTCAATTAGATGTGGATAATGGACGCGAGAGTTTGGGCGTTGAGAGACCTATCTTCCTTTCTTCTGCAGGAGTAACTGGTCTGGTTATTTCGGATGAGAATAGAAGGGCCCTGACATGGTTTGCCGTTGCGCTGTTTGCAATTATTATTTTCATACTTGTTGTGCGATATATCTATAAGCATTATCAGCTTGCTCACTATCACCCTCCAAGGCATATGTACAATCATCATTTGCACCATAAAGCGCATCATCAGAATCATAGAAATCACAGAGGACATCATCATGCGTCGTAATGTTTTGCGCTTCTACGGGGTCTTGTTTTTCTTTGTGTTAGCACTTGCTGTTATTCAGTTTGTTATGTTGCATAACCCTTCGCTTTCACCTGCTACTGGATTCGTGATTAATGATAGCCGAATTGCCACCGTACTGACGACTTTCCCTCTCCTTGCGCTTTTCTTGTTGGGTGTCTTGATTATCTTGCTTATTATGCAGCCTTACTCGCCCTTGCCACGTCAAAAACATTTTGAGTTGACTAATGTTCGCCAACATCACACACATAGGTTTTAAATACGGTTTCTCTAGATATGATTATGCTCCCGTAGCTCAGTCTGGATAGAGCAGCGGACTTCTAATCCGCAGGTCGCAGGTTCAAATCCTGTCGGGAGCGTAGGATTTGAACATCCAGAGACTACATTCTCTGTCCCCTCACTTCTTCGAAGTTTCAGGAATCCTGTCGGGAGCGCTTAGAATACGTCCATGAAGGTACGGCAGAATTGTGTCTTTGCGTCGTCAAATGCTTTCTTTCCCGTGGGTGTTAGTGTGTACGTGATTGTTTTGTCGCTTGCTGTCTCTTTTATGAAACCGTCTTCTTTTAGGGATTTGAGCGCCGGATAGATTGTGCCTGGGCTAGGTCTACAGCCTTTTCTTCTTTCGAGCTCATCTGAGATTTGCTGCCCGTTCATATCTTTCTTTGACAACAGGAAGAGGATAAGAAATGAAAGGAAACCTCTCATGTCGCAACACGACTTTTTCATTTCAGTTAATTGTATCATACAGAGGATAAAAAGGCTTCTATTTATTGATATATCGGATAACCGATATGTTTAAATATATCTTGTATCGTATATCCGATATGGTATACACTGTGAAAGGAGGTGAGTAAAAATGGGATATTCATGTTACTCAGCGTCGTGCTGTGCTCCTGAAGGGAGACGTTTCTTGACGAGAGAAGAGAAAATTGAGCTGCTTCAGGACTATAAGCAGCATCTGGATGCTGAATCAAAAGGCGTCGGTGAACGAATCGCTGCTCTGGAAAAGGATAGCGAATAAAAATATTTTTCTTTTTATTTTTCTTCTATTTTTTATGATCTACGTAGGTTTAAATAAACCTTTTTTGTTGCCCATTTATGCGCAGATGTAGAGAACTTCGGTTCTCAGTATCTCCGCAAAAATGCGCAGATGGCGAAGTGGTTAACGCGTTCGGCTGCAGCCCGAATATTCGCAGGTTCAATTCCTGCTCTGCGCTTCCCGCATTCTTTATATAGAGTATCTATTTAATGTAAAAATGGTGGAAAAGACTCTTACGATCGATGAATTGACGATGTTCTGTAAGCGTAAAGGATTTGCATATCCTTCTGCTGAGATTTATGGCGGTTTGGCTGGCTTTTGGGATTATGGCCCTCTTGGTGTTGAGTTTGTGAATAATGTGAAGAAGGCTTGGTGGAGCTACCACGTGCAGATGCGCAATGATGTCGCCGGCATTGATGGTTCTATTGTGAGCAACCCTAAAGTGTGGGAAACTTCTGGACATGTGAAACATTTCGTTGATGTCGCTGTTGTTTGCAAGAAATGTGGATTCAAGACGAAAGTGGATAAGCATGAACTTGCTCATTCTAAGTGTTCTAATTGTGGCGGACAGTATGAGAATCTTGGAGAGTTCAACCCTATGTTCACTACACAAGTTGGTCCTGTTAAGAAAGATGCGATTAATGCTTATCTGCGACCTGAGACTGCACAATCTATCTTTGCTAATTTCAAGTTGGTTTATGAGCAGGCGCGCCTGAAATTGCCGTGTGGTATTGCACAAATCGGTAAGGCTTTCCGCAATGAGATTGCTCCGCGAGAGTTTCTTTTTAGGGCGCGCGAGTTTGAACAGATGGAGCTCGAGTATTTCATTGCGCCTGGAATGAAATGTGAATTTATGGATGAGATTAAGGATGTAGAACTTGCACTTTATACTGAAGAGATGCAACATAAGGAACAGAAAGCTAAGTCTATGAATTTATATCAAGCTTGGAAGAAAGGCATCATCAAGAGTGATTGGCATGCTTATTGGTTGGCTAAGGAATTCTCATTCTTCACTTTACTTGGAGCACGCGCTGAGAAATTTAGAGCAAGACAGCATACGAAAGATGAGAAGAGCCACTATGCGGTTGACACGTGGGATCTGGAGTATGAGTTCCCGATGGGTTGGCGTGAGCTTGAAGGCATTGCTAATCGAGGTAATTACGACTTGATGCAACACCAGACTGCTAGCAAGGAGAAGTTTGATGTTGTTGTGGACGAGACTAAGGGGACTAAAGTTGTACCTGAAGTTGTTTGCGAACCTTCACTTGGTGTCGGTAGAGCTTTCATTGTTTTTATGCTTGAGGCGTATGAGCACGACGCTAAACGTGACAATATCATTCTTCATTTGAATCCAAAACTAGCGCCATACAAGGCTGCCGTCTTGCCTATTGTGAAGGGTGAAGAGTACGAAAAGTTGTCGAATGGTGTTCTTGCTGATTTGAGAAAAGAGTTTAATGTTCTTTATGATAAGAGTGGAAGTATTGGAAGGCGCTATGCACGCAATGACGAAGCAGGAACGCCTTTCTGTATCACAATTGATGAAGATAGTGTCAAGAAGAAGAGCGTTACTGTTCGCGATAGAGATAGTACCAAACAAATTACAGTTAAGATTGCTGATTTGAGAGCTACTTTGCGCGATTTGGTTAATGGGGATGTTAAGTTTGAGAAGGCCGGAAAGCTGGTTGAGACGAGAGTTAAGTGATTATTTCTTGCAATTATTGCATATGCCTAACACATCAAGTTGGAAGTGACAGATATCACCTTCGATCTTATCCTTTATAAAATCTAATTTTTCTATACTGATGTGAGATAGTTTTCCACATTTTTCACAAGTAAAATGGCAGTGGCTTTTGTGTTCTCTGGAATAAAGGACTCTTCTATCACACACATACGAATGCAGCTTATTTTGCTGTTTTAGATTTTTGAGAAAGCGATATACCGTGGCTATCCCTAGATTTGGATCTCGGGATTTTACTTTTTGATAGAGTTCTTCTCCTGTGAAGAATGTGCTGAAGCTCTTAATTTGCTTATCTAAAAGCGCTTTCTGCTTTGTTTGTCTTGAAACCTTTACCATTTTCTTATTGATAACCACTATCAGTAAGATATTTAAATTGTGCTATTTCCTTTGCTTAATGATGAGCGCACTTTTATATGCAATTTTGAGTGTTTTAGTGGTAAGTTTGGTTTCTTTTGTTGGCGTGATAACTCTCGGCTTGCAGGCTGACAGGCTGAAGAAGATCCTGCTTTATCTGGTTAGTTTCTCTGCAGGCGCACTTCTTGGAGATGTGTTTCTGCATTTGTTGCCTGAGCTTATTGAAGAGGCTGGTTTTAGTTTGAGCTTGGCTTTTACGGCACTTGGGGGTATTGGTGTTTCATTCGTTATTGAGAAGTTCGTCCATTGGAGGCATTGCCACGTTCCGCACTCTAAGGAACATCCGCATCCATTCGCTGTTATGAATCTTGTTGGAGATGGAGTGCATAATTTTATTGATGGTATTGTCATTGGAGCTAGTTATCTTGCGAGCATACCTTTAGGACTTGCAACGACTGCTGCTGTTCTGTTGCATGAGATTCCACAGGAGATTGGAGACTTCGGAGTATTGTTACACGGAGGATTCTCTAAGGGTCGCGCGCTATTTATGAACTTCTTACTTGCGCTTACTTCCGTGCTTGGTGCGCTTGTAGTTTTTGCTATTGGGGCTAAGGTTGATGGAATATTGCCTTTCGCTATTGCTTTCGCAGGCGGTAGTTTCCTTTATATTGCAGGAAGCGATTTAATACCTGAGTTGCATAAGGAATCACGAGTAATGCAATCGTTTATTCAGCTGTTGTGTCTAATTGCGGGAGTTGCTGTGATGGCTGCATTGCTTTTAATTGAATAATATGAAAGATTGCATTTTCTGTAATATCATTGCCGGAAATATTCCTGCTGAGATAATTTATCAAGACGAGAAAATTATTTCTTTCTTAGATATTAATCCTGTCAATTTTGGACACGCACTTGTAATCCCTAAGGAACATTTTCCTTATATGGCTGATGTTCCTGACAAGATGATTGGTCCCTTGTTTTTGAAGTCCAAGGAATTGATGCCTGTTATAAAGAAGGCTTTGGGTGCTGATTATGTTGCTGTCTCAGTTGTCGGACTTGACGTGCCCCACTTTCATATCCATCTTGTTCCTCGTTATTTTAATGATGGCCTGGCTTCTTTCTGGCCTACGCAGAAATATCCGGCAGGTAAAATGCAAGAAGTGGCAAAGAAGATAAGGTCTTTGATTTAATTTTACGCTTGAACAATTGTCTTGAATCCGCCGTATGCCATGCGCTTCATGTCGAAAGGCATTGGGGCGTCCATTTGATCTTTATATTTCTCTTCCATTTCCTTCATGACTTTGGCATTAACGCTGTCTCGGTGTGCTTTGTTTTTGAAGATGATAAATGAAAACCAGGCTGTCTCGGTTGGCTTGAGCTTCAGCATTTTTGGGAATGTGAAGGTTACCATTTTTGGATTCATATGATCTCCTTTACATTCGAAATAGTGAAGAGCACCATGTTTCTTCCATATTTTTGCTGCATCGCTTGCCATTTTGTGATAGGCTTTGATATTCTTTTTAGGAACTGCGAAAACGAATCCGTCAACATATGTCATAATATACTTTGGCCTAGCGGATTAATAAAGACTTGTAGTAATTTTAAAGTAAATATGGCTCTGGGGAGAATTGAACGCCCGACCCCGGCCTTATGAGAGCCGTGCTCTACCACTGAGCTACAGAGCCGAGGCTAACAACTTTGGATGGTTTTTAAGGTTGTTGCTTAGAAAATTATTGCTCGTATTGAGGCACTTGCGATTGCTGCAACTCTTGCATAAGACGCTCTTGAGCTTGCTCTTTTCTCTTGAGCTCGCGAACAGCGTGTTCTCGCTTTAAGCGTACGACGCGGGCAATGTAACCTGCGATTTTGTTTCGCATCTTCTTGCTCGGCATTGTGCTGCCTAGGATCTTCTTATTATTATTGAATTCTTCATTGAAAGCTGACTCTGAGTTAACGAGCTGCTTTGATGTTCTCTTGATCAATGTGGATTTGATTCGTCCCATAATTAGTGTTCTGTTTGTGGTTATTTAAAGCTTTAGTTTATCGTACTTCACTAGATTACGCCATTGGGCCAAATAGGTTTGGGCTTCTTTGTCGAGGTCGCCTTTGGCCACTATCAGAGAGGGCATCTTTTCTGCTTGGGATTTATGGAGGGCTATGGCAAGGTCGTCTTCTGTGACTTTTTTCTTGTCTTTGGCTATGAGGAGAAGCTCTTGTGGACCGAGAGGAGTTTCGAGTGAGATTTTTGCATGATATTCTTTTGCTTTTGTTGAGAGCTCCTGTATGAGGGACATATTCTTGCTTTGGAGATAGGCCTGGACGTCTTTGGTGAACGCGCTAGGTGCTTTTTCCTTTACAGTTTTGGGTTTCTTTTCCTTGACCGTTATTTCGACAGGAGCAGTAGGTATTGCAGATATTGGAAGGACCCTGGTTTCTGCAAGTTCTTGGGTGATCTGTTCTTTTTCTTTGACCTTCGGAATGTGTTTTGGAGCAGGAGGATTTATTTTTTCTTCAATAAGTGCATGTGCTTGTTCTTCCGGGGTGGTGAAGAATTTCCAGAAGAGTTTTTCTTCTGCGCCTATTCGGGCAGGGAGAGGTTGAGCGAAGTCTTTGATTTTTCTTAGAGCTACGCGGATGGCCGGGTCTTGGGTTTCGTCGTCTAGGATTTGGGCTTGCTTTAGACGTTCGAAGGCTTCTCGTTCTTTGCCGTTTAGGTAGTTGGTGAATGTTTCAAGGCCTGCTTCTTGCCCTGGTGTGAAGTATAGTGGCGAACTACCGACTTTCATACTGCTCATGACTAGTTTGCGTTCAGCAACCATTTCTGATAGAAGTGCGCCTATGAAAAGAGGGCTAATGCTTGTCTCGCGAGCTATTCTGGCAGGGAATGTAGGGCCTGAAGAGCGAATCGTGTTTAGAATCCTCTCTTTTGTGGCATTGACTTTTTGAACGTCAATCATACTTTTTTAAGAGGTAGGTTTGTTATAAAGATTGTTGTGTTTATTATGGTCTGAACCAAGAGACTTCGTAGTAGGTGACATCGCCTTCATCGTCTACAATCGCTAACATGAGTTTTTTGTTTGTTGATGTGGCCACCCTGTTCTTTGCTGCAAAGTCGTACCAGGTTAGAGTTTCATGTTCGCGTAAGGGGAATAAGAGCCATGATGCGTGGTCCTCTCCAGGACGAACGCCCTTTTCGTACACGCGGAATTCTGAACCGAATTTGAGAGCTGTCTTTACAATGTAGCCTTTCTTTCTCAGGTCTGAGAAGACTGCTAGTTTGGTCTCGATATTCTTGTCTTTTCGCTTTATTTTTTTCAGAAGCGCTGATTCTGAGACTTTTTTGCTATTGCTTGTCTGGAGTGCGAGCTTGCCGTGCTGCATAAGTGAAAGGGCTTCGACTGCCGAGTACTCGATGTGTGAGCGTTTCTTTTCACCCCAGCGAGATTTCTCATACATGGTGAATGCTTCTTCGCTTGACGAGGTAATGGTATCTTGGGAAAGATGTGCGATGATCATTTAGGTTAATGGACGAACAGTTTTATAAATCATCTTATCATCTTTCTAAAATGGGATTTTGGACTACTTTTGGGAAGGCCTGGAAAGATTACAGGGCTAATTTTTCGACTATTGTTTTCTTGATGGGCCTCTTTGTGGTTATCCCTGCTCTGGTTTACTCTCTTATTAGTGCCAGGGTGATTGGTTCGGGCACGTTCGACTTTTTCCCCGTTCTCCTTCTCATTCTTGTATTCTTCGTCTATGTTTTAACGGCTAGTTTTGCTTACTTCTCTTTCATTGCGGTTTCCCTTAAACTCGATCGTTTCAGAATAAATAAGGCCCTGACTTTTGGTAAAACTGTCTATCTACGTTCTTTAGGTTACTGGACCGTTTTGTTCTTATTTCTTGCAGGTCTTTTTATTCTTTTGATTGTCCCTTTCGTGATATTTCTTGTCTACTGGGCGTTTGGGATTTATGTATTCTTGGAAAAAAGAACTGGAATCTTGGCTGCACTAAAGGAGAGTAAGCGACTAGTAAGGGGTCGATGGTGGAGAACTCTTGCAGCAGTGAGTTTTGTTTCAGTTCTCGCATTTGCCTCTTTGATTCCTCTCTTTTTAGTTATGGTTCTATTTGTTTTTGTGTTGCCGGAAACACTCTCTAATTTTGTAAATGGGGCCTTCTTCCAAATTTGGAATTCGATACTTATAATGCCTCTTTCCATATTGTTCTTTAAGCATCTTTATATCGAGTACAAGAAGCGTAAGTAGTCTTCAGTCCATGCATCGGAAACTTTAAATCAATCGTTTTATCAGAATAGACATGGCGAAGGCTAAGAAGGGTTCTGGAGTAAAAATGGAGAATTTTGGAGCTATGGAAAAGAAGTGGCAGAAGGCATGGGAGAGTGCCGATGCTTATAAGAGCAGTGATAGTTCTGGCGGGAAGAAATGTTACGTTTGTGAGATGTTTCCTTATCCAAGCGCTAGCTTTTTACACGTGGGGCATATGCGTAATTATACGATTGGAGATTCGGTTGCAAGGTACAAGCGTATGCGCGGATTCAATGTGATGTATCCGATGGGTTTTGACGCATTTGGATTGCCTGCCGAGAATGCAGCTATCAAGAATAAGGTACATCCGAAGAAGTACACAGATGTTGCTATCAAGACTATTAAAGGGTATATGAAAGAGTTGGGGTTGAGTTATGATTGGTCTAGAGAGATTGCGACTTGCGATGCTGAATATTACAAGTGGAATCAGTGGCTGTTCTTGCGTATGCTTGAGAAAGGTATCGCCTATCGTAAGAAGGCTCCAGTGAATTGGTGTCCTTCATGTAAGACGGTGCTGGCTAACGAAGAGGTAATTGATGGAAAGTGTTGGCGTTGTAGTAGCGAGGTTACTATAGAACAATTGGAGCAATGGTTTTTGCGTATAACTGCGTTTGCGGATGAATTGCTTGAAGGGTTGAATGGGTTGAACTGGCCTGAGCGTGTAAAAGAGTTGCAACGCAATTGGATAGGAAGGCGTGAGGGAGTGAGAGTTGTGTTTCCGATTAAGGGTAGTGAGAAGACACTTGAAGTTTTTACCACGAGAGCTGATACACTCTATGGTGTTACTTTTGTTGCCTGTGCTGTGCAACACGAGGTTGTTAGCGAGCTTGTCAAGGGTACAAAGCATGAGAAAGATTATCTCAAGTTTGTGAAGGAGATGTCTGCTTCTGAAAAACTTGAGGCGGATAAAGAAAAGCATGGGTTCTTTACAGGACGGTATGCTATTCATCCATTGACAAATGAAGAAGTACCAATTTATGCAGGCAACTTCGTAGTTGCTGATTATGGTACTGGTGCTGTGATGGGTGTGCCTGCACATGATACTCGTGATTTTGCCTTTGCGAAGAAGCATAAGATTCCTATCAAACAAGTGGTTGCTCCGCTTTTTGCGACAACGACCGGTAAGGATGCTATTCGGAAAGATAAGGAGACGGTTACTCGAGATGCGATATTTGCTATTGTGAAGCATTGGAAGGAAGACAAGTATTATTGCCTTGATTGGAAGAAGTTTGGCTGGAAGAGCACGATTATCGGAGGTATTGAGAACGGAGAAAAACCTGCTGATGCTGCTGCTCGAGAAGTTATGGAGGAGACTGGATATCAGGATATTAAATCAGTTACGCCAGTTGGATTTGAGAACCATGCTCATTTCTTTGCTGAACATAAGAATGTTAATCGATATGCTCGTTTCAAGACTTTCATTGTGACTTTGAAATCAGGCAAGCGTGTTGAGCCGAAGGCAGAAGAAATTCAGAATCATGTAGGGGTTTGGATTGATGGTAAGGATGCTAAGAATTTCTTTAACCTTGATAGTACAAGGTATGCTTGGAAAGGATATGCTGAAGGAGAAAGCGCATATACTGAAGATGGAGTATTGATTAATTCAGATATCTTTGATGGATTGGACTCGGGAACTGCACGGGCCCGTATTAGTGAGGCGCTTGCTAAGAAAGGCATTGGTGGAAAATCTGTGGAGTATAAGTTACGAGATTGGTTGATTTCACGTCAGAGATATTGGGGAACGCCGATCCCTATTGTATATTGCCATGATTGTGGTAGCGTGCCAGTAGAAGAGAAAGATTTGCCTGTGAAATTGCCTGATAAGGTTAAGTTTACGGGTAAGGGTAATCCTCTTCTCACTAATAAAGAATTTGTAGAGGCGAAGTGTCCGTGTTGCGGCGGAAAAGCAAGACGCGAGACGGATACTATGGCGACATTCTTTGATTCGAGCTGGTATTATATGAGATACTGTTCGCCACATGCGCATGATATCTTTGATAGAAAGGCAGTTGAGCATTGGATGCCTGTCGATTATTACATTGGAGGTATTGAGCATGCTGTTTTGCATTTGTTATATGCAAGATTTTTCACAAAGTTCTTACGAGATATTGGGTGGGTAACTTTTAGCGAACCGTTTACGAAATTATTCAATCAAGGTCTTGTATTGGCGAAAGGCGGAGAGAAGATGAGCAAGAGTAAGGGTAACGTTGTTACGACTAAGGATGCTTGTGCACGTTTTGGTGTCGATGCGACTAGATTCTTCCTTCTGTTCGTGTCTAGTCCTGACAGGGACATGGAATGGGACGATCATGGTATGGAAGGTGTGCATAGATTTGTGACGCGCTTCAAGAGTTTGTTTGATAGAGTAGGAGGAGTGGGCAGCGCGCTTATGGATCACAAGTTGAATTCGGTTTTGAAGTTGGTTGAAGAAAGCTATGATACTTTTGAGTTTAATCGTGCGCTTGTGAAGTTTATGGAACTTATAGGTTTTCTATCTGAACAACCACAGGTGCCACGGCATGTACTTGAGACGTGTTTGTTGATGATTGCACCTGTGATGCCGCATCTTGCTGAAGAGTATTGGCATAAGTTGGGAAGAGCTAGCTTGATTGTACAGGAACGATGGCCCCATGTCGATGAAAGCAAGATTGATTCGAAACTTGAGTTGGCTGAACAGGCGCGTGAGCGAGTACTAGGGGATATACATATTGTCTTGCGGCTCGTGAAAGAGAAGACTGGCAAGGATCCAAAAAAGTTGTACATGTATACTATTCCTCCCGAGGTTAAGCAGTACAACGCAGAAGAATTATCAAAGCGTTTAAGTATTGATGTGAAGGTATTCGCTGTGAATGATCCAAGCAAACATGATCCGGAGGGTAAAGCAGCTAAGGCACGGCCAGGTAAACCTGCCTTGTATGTAACAACATGAGTTCTGGAGTTTCGAGAGAGCAATTGTTAAGGGAGTTGCATGATGGGTTCGCGACTGTGAAGAAAGAACTCGGTTTCAAGGCGAGCTTTGATGAGTTGGATAGTGCTTTCTTCCTTAATGATGCTGTTCTCCAGACTGGATTCGTCAGCACTAATGCTTTATCAAGACAAATTTGCTCACGTATTATCGATACGTTCATGGGTTGGAATAACCATCTACATAATCTGATTATTCCTAATCCGCATTATCTTATCCAGGCGAATGAGAGTAAGATGATTAATGAAGAAGATAAGAAATTGGTCGGTAAGATGATTGGTGGGGCAATGAGATTTGTAAGTGCGAATATGCTTAATGGGCTTACAAAGGATAAGAAGGCTGAAGCTGAATTTATCGACGACGCTCTGGAATTTTGGAATGAGGAATACAAGGAAAGTTTGATTGTTCTTATGCAGAAGATCCATTCTGGCTGGAAGAAATAACTCTCTTTTGTCTAGTTTTTTAGGGGTAACGCGTTTTGCCTTCGATTACTTTTGTATCGGATATGCGTTTGCTATTTTCTAGTGAATCGCTATATAAGTATTGAGCATGCGAGAATGATTGCGTTCTGGCGCAGTATGAGTATTTAATAAAAAACAGGTTATAGATGATATGCAACAAGCACTACAGCTGATGCCGGAAAAGTGCAGCAGATGTGGGGCCTTGTTTGACCTCGGATATGATCTGGGGACGAACAAGGAGCGCTTCGACGAAGCGCTATCCGCCCTGACTGCGCGAAAGAAAAAAATGTTGTGTTGGAATTGTAGGGAGTAAACGCCTTATTGCGTTTCTCTTTTTTTCTTTTTTATCTCCATTGAAATCTTTATTAAGGTCGTTTTTGTCGGGTTTCTATGAATGAGTTATTTGCTTCGCTCATATTAGCTATTGTGCAAGGAATATCGGAATGGTTCCCGATATCGAGCTCAGGGCATCTTGTGCTTGTATCGCATTTGCTCAATTTTGATAATACTCTTGCTTTTGATGTGGCTTTGCACTTTGGTACATTGATGGCAGTGTTTGTTTACTTTGGAAAGGATATCGCTGATATTGTTCGCGACGTGTTACGCTTGAATTTCAAGAGTGAACATGGTAAGATGGCGATCTATCTTGTTCTTGCAACTATTCCTGCAGGTATTCTTGGCTTCTTATTCCGCGATTTCTTTGAGGGAATTCTTAGCAACTTGACTTTGCTTGGTTTTGGGTTTGGTATCACAGGGGTTATGCTCCTGATTTCGAGTTTGGATTTCAAGACTAAGCGCAAGGAATTGAGTTATGGTGTTGCGATTGTGATTGGGCTAGCTCAGTGCGCGGCTTTATTTAGGGGCATTTCTCGAAGTGGAAGCACGATGTGCGCGGGTGTGCTTATGGGGCTCGACCAGAGAAAAGCTGCTCGCTTTTCATTCTTGATGTCCATTCCTATTATCTTTGGAGCTAATATTGTATCTTTCGGGAATACGCAGTTACCGACATCATACTTGTTACCTGCTCTTGTCTCTTTTGTTGTTGGTCTTGCGACGATTCACGTGTTGTTGAAGTTTGTTTTGACGTCTAAGAAGAATTTGAGATGGTTTGGATTTTATGTGCTATTGCTATCTATTGCTCTTTTGAGTTGGATATTTTTCTTTTAACTAACCGTAGTTTTCTACAAGCTCTTTTAGAAAAAGACCTTCTAGGAGTTCAGAAAACTATAGATGCTATTCGACAATAGCTTTAATTCTGCGAATACCTGCGGCTGCTGATTCTTCTTTGATTATTTTGAAGTGACCAATTTCCTTGGTGTTCTTGACATGTGGGCCTGTGCAGATTTCTTTAGAGAACCACTTTCTTTTGTCTGAAGCATCTTTGATGGTGTAGGTGGAAACGCGCTCTGGATATTTGTGGCCGAATTCTGCTTGAGCGCCTGATTTGATGGCGTCGTTGAATGAGACTTCTTCTCTTTCAACTGGAAGATGAGCTTTGATTTTATTGTTGACGAGAGATTCTATTTTCTTGATTTCTTCGTCAGTGAGCTTGCGTGCGAAGTTGAAGTCGAAGCGTAGTCGCTCTGGTGTGATGTTTGAGCCGCGTTGTTTGACATCATCGCCTAAGACATGTCTTAGCGCTTCGTTGAGCATGTGGGTGGCGGTATGGAGGCGGGTTGTTTGTTCAGAGTTGTCTGCCAATCCTGATTTGAACGCACCTGCTGATGTCGTTTTTGATAACTCTTGGTGTTTTTTGTATGCGTTCTCGAATCCGATGACGTCCACTTTGATCTTCTTTTCATCTGCAAGTTCTACTGTCATTTCAAGTGGGAAACCGTAACTTTGGAAAAGAAGAAATGCATCAGTACCTGAGATGTCTCTAACTGCTAACCTGCTAAATTCGCGCATACCTGCGACTAATGTCTTTTCGAACTTGTTCTCTTCATCCGCTAGTGTTTTTTCTATGAACGTTCTTTTTTCCTTGAGTTCTGGATAGTCTGGATATGTTGTGATTACCGTGTCAGCCATTGTTTTTGAAAGTGGCTTGCTCTGTTCAATACCTAGCTTCCTGCTGTAGACGATTGCTCTTCTTATGAGTCGTCTGAGAACGTAGCCTTGCTCGACATTGCTTGGTATGACTCCATCGCCGATGATCATAATGGCTGCCCTTAAATGATCTGCAATTACCCGCATTTCCTTTTCATTATCTTGGTATGTCTTCCCAGACATTTCCTCAAGGACTTCAATTAACGGTGTGAATGATGAGGTTTCGTAATTATCTTTCAGACTGTTTAGAGCAGTCAGTGTACGCTCAAGGCCCATTCCCGTATCTACGTTCTGCTGTTTTGCTTTGATGTATTTTCCATCAGAGGTCTTTTCGTATTCCATGAATACGTTGTTCCAGATTTCTACCCAGCTCTTGTTCTTTGGATCGTACGTTTTTGGAGCTGGTGTCGATGCTGTCCAGTAGAAGATCTCTGTGTCTGGGCCGCATGGTCCTGTCTGACCGGCTGGTCCCCACCAGTTGTCTTCTTTTGGTAGAAATGCGATGCGTTCTTTTGGCATTCCTAAGGAGAGCCAGATCTTTTCTGATTCGGTGTCTTTTGGAGCGTTCTTGTCGCCTGCGAAACATGTAACTGCAAGTTTATTCTTTGGGAGTTTGAGGACCTTAGTGAGGAACTCGAAGCTCCACTCGATTGATTCTTGTTTCCAGTAATCTCCAAGTGACCAGTTGCCTAACATTTCGAAGAACGTGTGGTGCGTTGTGTCGCCGACTTCTTCGATGTCGCCTGTGCGCACGCATTTTTGGACGTCCGCGAGCCTTTTTCCTGAAGGATGCTTTGCGCCGAGGAGGTAGGGGACGAGAGGATGCATACCTGCTGTTGTGAAAAGGACGGTTGGATCGTTTGCAGGGATGAGCGAAGCTGAAGGGATAATCTTATGGTCTTTTGACTTGAAGAATGCTAAGTACTTGTCTATTAATTGCTGACGCGTTATCATATAAGAAAATCAGGAAGGAGCTTTATAAGAATTGTTATTGAGGTTCTAGTTCTGCACTACCGAATAAAACTGAGAATTTTTCACACCATATCAATACATTGTTGTAATCTTCTGAATCCACGTCACTTGGAATTTCATAGTTTTGATCTCCGATATTACCCTTCAGTTCCCCTAATGAGATGTACTCTTTCGCTTCTTTATCCTTTGACAGGTAAACCTTAAGATCTGGGCCGTTTGTTGTCTTGAAATTCTCTAATCTGAGATATTTCTCTTCTCCTACTTGTATCATCTTAGCTTTTCCCGAGGTCTTATGGAGACTATCTGCATTGAGGAATTGACCCTCGTAGATTATTTGAGATATTTGTCCCTGATTAACTATCGGCAATTGTTCATTTACACTTTTATTGATGAGTAGTGGGGAGACTAGATACCACATCACTCCAATTATTATAATCGAAATTATGCTTATTGCAATTATTTTCCCTTTTTTCATCTTACTGGAGTCTTTCGAGCTTGCGTTTGATGTCTATTATTTCGGATTCTAGGTCGCTGCGTTTCTTTGCAGGGATTTGAGCGTTTGTTTTTTCTTTGGTTTGAGCTGCCGTATGTACTGATGGTAGTGCTCGGTCAAGTATTTTGAGTTCTTCATTGAGCTCGGTAACTTTTCTTCTTAACGCGGATTTGAGCATAAGTTCCTTTTTTCTTAGCTGTTTATAAGCCTGATAACGTTTCATTATTGTCAGAATCTCTATCTGGCTTTGGAGAAGATTTTTTTGAGCATATTTTTGCTCTTCAGGGGTTATATGGACGTATTCCATTAGTATTCTGCCTTGTCAAAGATTTCTGACATAACAGTCTGAATACGCGCTTTGATATTTTCCATTTCAACTTCCCATGAGGACAACTCGGCGTCTTCTCTGCTCTTGACTTCACGGATTTGCTTCATGAGGTCTTCTATCTCTGTGAGTTTTGCTTTGACGTTGTCGAGAGCACTTAGGGCGATCTGGTATTTATCTACTCGGACGAAAATCGGCTTGTTTTCTCTCGATTTCGGCATTGGAGAGACAGGCAAGTCTGCTATGGGGGATGTTTTTGGTTGCCATTCCTGTAGCTCGACACGTTTTATTACATGTTTTGCAGGAAGTTCAGGTATCTCTTCTCCGATTTCTTCTTGCGTTATGGCGTCTTTTATAGCACTCTGGCTGAAACCCTTACGCATAGGAGAGTCAGGGAAGGCCGGAAGCTCGTGGATTTCGGCGTCTTCACTGTCTAATTCGTCTTTAGGCGTAGCTGCCATTGGAGGATATCTTAATGGTAACGAGGAGCTGCGTGGAAGTTCAGGCAATCCATCATCTTTCTTTTTTTTATCCCAGAACATCTCCTTTAAACTGGAAAGTGATTTTTATAGGTTTATATGCACTTTATAATGGTAACACCCTTTTAGAAAGGTTTTTATTGCTTTCTTCTCAGAACTCGATATGCCTTCACGAAAAAAACCTTCTTCTTCCGCCGAGAAAGAACTTATCGCATTACTGAAGGACGTTGTCGCTTCTATTGCAAGCCCTGCTGCCGTCGGACTTGTTGATCTGCTCTATGGCAAGAAGAATGTTAATGAATTTCTCATTGCAAAGAAATTGAATCTGAATATTAATCAGACGCGTAATATTTTGTATAAGCTGGTCGATGAGGGGCTTGTTAGTTTCATAAGAAAGAAGGATAGAAAGAATGGTGGGTGGTACACTTACTATTGGACTCTGGATAGTTCGAAGTCACTTGCTAATTTGAGAAATACTATTATGAAGGATATGCAACAGATTGAGCAAAAACTTGGCGAACGCAAGAACCAGCGTTTCTACTATTGTCCTAATTGTGATCTTGAAATGGATGAAGAGAATGCGTTGTTGAATAATTTCACCTGTACCGAATGTGGAGAAGTTCTTACTCTGAGAGATAATGCTCCTCTTGTTCAGCAGTTTGAGGCACACATCGCTAAGCGCAAACAGCAACTTGCCGGCGTGGATGCACAGCTTGATACTTTGAATGCTAAGCATAGCGCCCTAAGACAGAGAGCTATGAAAGCTGAAGCCAAACGCAAGAAAGAACAACGCGCAGCTAAGCGCAAAGCAACTGCTGCTGCAAAGAAAGCTTCTGTTAAGAGCACGTCAAAACCCAAGAAAGGTAAGAAAGCGAAATGAGAAGGGTAGCGCGTGGCGTGTTTGGATTTCAGTGGACGCTTACTAATTGGATTATCACGGTAACGGTTGCTTTCTCATTTTTAGTCTTTATATTCGCGCCAATAGGGTCCGTTGCAAACACATTCATATCCCTTACACCCTCTCTTGTGTTGTTTGATTATAGAATTTGGACAATTGTTACAAGTATGTTTGCCCATGTGAAATTCGTGCATCTTTTTGTGAATATGTTTTCACTTTTCTTCTTGGGCAGAGTTGTTGAGCAGATCATTGGCAGGAAGAGATACTTCTGGTTTTATCTCATAGCTGGAGTGGCGGGTGCACTCTTCTTTATCGGAGGTGCTTACCTTGGGCAACATGTTCTTCACGGCGAGATGCTTTTTGGCTCTCCGATGACTGGAGCTGCAGGAGCTAGCGGCGCACTGTTTGGTTTGTTAGGATTGTTGGCCGTGCTTATTCCTTCACAACGTGTGTATCTTATTGTAGGTCCTCTTGTGCTGATTGTTGCACAAGTTATCTTAGGTAGTTTCTTGCCTGAGAATGTAAATAATATTCTGTCTTTCATCATCAGTTTCCTCTTTATCTTCATGCTTGTAGGAATGTTCTCAGGTAAGGTATTTCTGCGACGACTCGCTATCCCTGTTAATTTGCCTTTGTGGCTAGCACCTATTGTTGCTATTGTGCCTCTGTTGGTGATTAGCTTCTTTATTGCCTTGCCTATTGGTAATACTGCACATATCGGCGGACTAGTTGCAGGGCTGATTTATGGGGCTTATTTGCGTAAGAAGTATTCGCGTAAGGTTGCTATGCTAGGGAAGGCATTTAGAAGATGAAGAGGCGCAAGATGATGGGGAAAAAAATGAAGCAAGAGCATACTCTTTCGGAGTTCGCTGGCGACGCATGGCATTATCTGAAGGCTTCACGTGGCTACGTACTTTCCAGTCTGCTCGTTTTTGTTATTGCGGGAGTATTTGGATTCTTTGCGTCGGAGCATCTTTCTTTTCTTAACGCAATGATTGAAGAGATTTTTGCAAAGACTGAGAATTTGTCAGGGTTGTCTCTAACGGCTTATATTTTTTACAATAATGTGATGAGTTCTTTCTTTGGATTGTTTATGGGGATTTTCTTCGGAGCTCTCTCGTTCTTTAATGTTCTATTTAACGGCACGGTTGTAGGGTACGTGCTGGCACTAGTGGCTCCCTCACATGGATTGGGCATCGCATGGAGATTGGTGCCTCATGGTATCTTCGAATTACCGGCTATCTTTATTGCTACGGGATTGGGCATGAAATTAGGTATGAGCTTCTTTCATAAGGATTGGAAGAACGTTTTCAAGAATCGTTTTGTTAATTCGGTGAAAGTGTTTTTTGTTATTGTCGTACCTTTGCTTGTTGTGGCTGCAATTATTGAAGGTTTATTGATTACTTTTGCTGGATAGAACGGTCTTCTAGAATGTTTAAAAAGTCCATCGGACATGAGTGGGTATGAATGACGTTGGCAATATCGGAGTTGACGACCAAGCTCGTGAGCAGGAATTATTACGTAAGATTGAGGCTGCACTCTTTATTTCTGGTCGGTTTTTGAGCCTAAAGGAGCTTGTTGCCCTCACAGATGTTAATCCTATCCTTACTCGAACGTTGATTGGAAATCTTTCTGATAAGTACAAGGAGTCTGCTATCGAGATTGTGGCTAAGGGCGATAGTTGGAAGATGGATGTTTCTACTGAATATGCTAATATGGTGAATAAATTGGCTACAGGCGCTAGCGAGTTCACTAAGGCAGAGCAAGAAAGTCTTGCAATTATCGCTTACAAGCAGCCGATGAAGCAGAGCGTTCTTGTGAAGATTCGAGGCAATAAGGCATATGACCATATCAAGCGTTTTTCTGAGTTGGGTTTGATTGTGAAGAAGCGCTCAGGGCATACTTGGGATTTGAGTTTGAGCGAGAGTTTCTATGAATATTTCCATGTACATGGCGGAGAACTCGCCCGCCCTGAATAAGCATGATTGGCGTTTACTTGTTTTTGACGTATGCTTTTGCATACATTGGATTGTTTCTTGTTTCCTTTTACGTTCTAACTTTCTTTTCAACTAAGGAACCTGAACGCGGAATGGCTTCCGATAAAAGTGTAAGTATTATTATTCCTGCTTGGAATGAGGGGCCATGCATTCAATCGACTATCAAGTCAGCCCTTGATCTGAATTATCCTCGCAACAAGCTTGAAGTCATTGTTGTAGATGACGGGTCAACTGATAATACCTATGAGTTGGCTAAGGCGATGAAATCACCATATGTGCGTGTTTTTAAGAAGAAGAACGGTGGCAAGGGTTCTGCTTTGAATTATGGTATTGAACGCGCTAAAGGAGAGATTGTGGTTACTATGGATGCTGATACTATGGTTGATGTGTGGTCACTACAGAGAATGATCGCACGCTTCCACCATGCTAATGTAATGAGCGTGACTTCTGCGATGAGTGTACACAAGCCTCGCACGATCTGGCAACGCATTCAACATATTGAGTATTACTTGAGTTCTTTCCTGCGTACGGTTTATAGTCGTTCAAATGCAGTATTTATCACTCCAGGCGCTTTTTCTGCCTATAGGAAATCTTTCTTTGAAAAGTATGGGGGATTTGATACAGAGACTATTACCGAGGATCTTGAGGTTGCATTACGCATTCAATATAATAATTATGCTATTGAACACGAGCCTCGCGCCGTGTTTTCTACTATAGCCCCGCATTCCTTCAAGGCACTTCTTATCCAGAGAAGACGATGGTACACGGGAATGATACATAACCTGATCCGTTACCGCGAGTTGTTTGGCATGAAAAGAGGAGCTTTAGGGGCTGTGATCCTGCCGTCTGCTGTTTTGAGTATTGGTTTGTCAGTCGTGCTTGTCGCGTACGCTTTGATTAAGATTGCGGGGCAAGTGCGCTCTGAATTGCTATCCCTCAGTGCTATTGACTTTAGATTCTATGATGCCTTTGAGTTTAATAGGTATGTTATTGGACAGTTCTTCTATTCGTTCTTTAGCAATCCTGTTTATCTTTTCCTTTTCTTCTTTATACTTGTAACCGGGACTTATCTCGCCTATGCGCGCAATAAGATGAAGTTCAAGGAGAGCCTGAGTGCTAACTTTGTTCTGTTTATGATTTGTTATTCTACGTTGTTTGCATTTTGGTGGGCTGTCGCGTTCGTTTATACCTTGTTCGGCCGTAAAGTAAAGTGGGGGAAGAAGGTTCATGAATAGGAACCATCCTATTGGCCGTTACATATTAGCCTTTATTGTAGCGAGTGCCGCATTTGTTGTTTTCTTTGCTTTTGCCCATGGCATTTCGTATTTGAGTTATCAGAGCTTAGATTGGCATACAGATTTGATTGCCTCTTCCGTGGGGCAATTCGAGGGCGTGTTGGCAAACTTCCAGTGTGATCCTTCGCTGCATGTGGCGGCTTCATCGAGATTTGATCTCATTGCTAGTAAGTTGAGCTTACTTGAGAAGCGATTTGGTAAGGGTGACCCTCGCCTTATCGGTGTGAAGGTGAACTATAGCGATCTCGAATACAGACACTTCCTTATCACTGAACGCTTTAATCGCGAATGCGACAGTAACTTTACCTCTGTTTTCTTCTTCTATTCTAATCGGAATGGTTTTATACAAGGCCAAAGTGAGCGCCTCGGTTTCGTACTTACTACCCTTCAACGTACGCACCCGAATGAGGTTATTATCTATTCATTTGACGCGGATCTCGACAGTGTGCTTATTACGAATCTGAAGCAGCAATACGATATTGAGAATGTGCCTGTTATTGTGGTCAATGGTCGTCAGCCGTTCGCACCAGAAGACCTGGAAGAACTTGAGAGTTATCTTGGGTACGAATAGTAGTCTTCTTTACATATCTTTCATAGCCATAATGCATATAAATGAGTAAACGCTGTTTTTTCATGGCTGAAAAGATGGTTGATGCTATACGAGACGGGCAGATCGTAACCGTGACTGAAGTTCAAGCTCGTGCTGAAGATCTTTTTATTCTTCGTGAGAAGCATGCTCCTGCTGCTACGCCGCCTTTGACAGGGCAACCTGCTTTGCGGGCAGCTACGAAGGCTAATATGCCAACTATTGCTCCTAAACTGTTACCAAGACATCATAGTTACCTTCCCGATTACAAGAAAAACGATGTTGCTAAGGAGCTTGTGAATAATTTCCATTGGGAAATTGGTAAGGCGCGCAAGGAGAGGAACATGACTCGTTTGCAGCTTGCTAACGCTCTAAGTGTGAGTGAAAATGTTGTGAAGATGCTTGAGAATGGAGAATTGCCTACGGATGATTTCGTGCTGATCAATAAGGTTCAGTCATATTTGCGCATCAATTTGAGAAAAGACGGTAAGAGCTTTGATGTTCCTCTGAGGGCACAGCTTTCTTCTATGCCTCAACCTATCTCCGTTGCTGTACAGCCTGCTACCTCTCCGGCGAAGAGACCTCTTGATGCCAATGTCTCTCTTGCTGATTTGCAAAGTATGAAAGCGCGGGATGCTCCTGCACAGAAAGAGATGAGCAAGCCACGATGGGTTAAGGATAAGCCGACCGAGGAGAAGAAAGGTTCTTTACTTGGCGATGATATTGAGATTATAGAATAGGTATAAGAAAGCTTTATAAACCGTTTTTTGCCTGGATAGATATGAATATTGAAATTGTACATGCTGAGAAAGATGATGTTGAGTTGAAGATTGATAATCCTACGCTTGCTGAGATTATGCGTGTTTACCTGAATGAACATGGCGTTAAGTTTGCAGCATGGAGACGCGAGCATCCTTCTAAGCCAGTTATTATGCGTATTCAGGCAGCTTCTGGAACTGTGAAGAAAGCTGTTGCAGAAGCAGTTGCTGCTATCCATAAGGATATTGATGCTATTGAAGCTGTTGTAAAGAAGAAGTAATCTCTATTGTTCTCGATAAGCTTATAAGGGGGTTTCTCTATTATGTATTGTGGAGGTGACCTATGTGTAAAAGTTGGTGTGAAGCCATTCTAGGCGTTGTCATTTTGATATTCGCTCTATGGCAGACTATGTATTCCAAGTGGATTATTGTTATCGCAGCAATTGTACTGATCATACACTCCTTCATGTGTAAACAGTGCTTCATGCGCCATAACGATATGCCTATGAAGAAGAAGCGATAATTTCGCTTAATTTTAATTTTCTTTTTTACTACATTTTATATATTCTTATCATCCTTTGCGGATATGGGGAAGGTTTCAGCCGGGAGCTATGACTTGAATAAATGGCTTTATGGAGGCTATGAGGAGGACATCATTACCACTATTTATGGGCCTCCAGGAAGCGGGAAGACTAATTTTGTTCTACTCGCTGCTGTTTCTTGTGCTTCTAAAGGAAATAAGGTTTTGTTTATTGACACTGAAGGAGGTTTTTCTATTGAGCGTGTTAAACAGTTGGCCTTTGATAAGTATGATGATGTTCTGAAGAATATTCTTGTTTTGAAACCGACTAATTTTGTCGAACAGAAAGACGCTTTCAAAGAATTATTGCGGCAAGTCACGAAGGATCATTTTGGGCTGATTGTTGTTGATGGGATGACGATGCTTTACCGACTTGATTTTGGCGAGGCGAGAGAAAAGAATAATGGTGAAATGCAGGGAGTCAATGCCGAACTTGCTCGCCAGATGCGCACGCTTGCGGAAATTGCACGGAAGCAAGGCATTCCTATTATCGTGACTAATCAAGTTTACAATTGGAATGGTTCTGGTAGAATGGTCGCAGGAGACATCTTACAATATTGGAGCAAATGTTTGATTGAGTTGACGAATGACAATGGAAAGCGCAGTGCTTATCTGAGGAAGCATCGGTCTTTGCCTGAGAAACGCCTTGATTTTGTTATAACGAATGATGATATTAAGAAGCGCGGCTGGTTGTGATAAGTATTAAATAGCTCGGGACTTTTTTGTGGTTATGAAGTATGGTGATTTTGTTTCTCTGTATGAATCGTTGGGGAGTACAACTAAGAAACTTGAGAAGACTCGATTGCTTGCCGAGTTTTTGCCACGAATAAAAAACAATTCTCAATGGATCTATCTTTTGCGCGGAAGAGTATTACCGCATTATGATCCAAGGGAGTTTGGCATGTCGACGCAATTGACTATCAAGGCTATTGCTAAGAGTTCTGGGTTAACCTCTGAGAAAGTAACTGCCATGTGGAATAAAATTGGGGATCTGGGAGATATTGCTGCTGAGTTAAGTGGGAAGAAGAGACAACATGCACTTTTTTCTGCTGAGTTGACTGTAGATAAGGTTTTTACCCAGTTACAGAAACTTGTGGATATTGAGGGCAAGGGTTCTGTTGATAAGAAAGTGGATATTGTCGTTGAGTTGTTGACTCATGCACATGCACGTGAAGCGCGATTTTTGGTGCGAACAGTCTTGAATGATTTGCGTGTGGGTGTGGCCGACGCATTACTTATTGATGCTCTCGCATCTGCCTTCCTTGAGAGTGATGAAAAATTGAAGATGAAGCTTGAAGAAGCTTATGATCTTTCGAATGATTTTGCGCTTGTTTTTGATCTTGCTCAGAAAGGCGAGAAAGGGCTTGCACATGTACGGCTTAAACCTGGTCGACCAATTAATGTTATGTTGCCTGTAAAGGTAAACGACCTTGAAGAGGCCTTTAGGATATGTGGGAAGCCTGCAGCTATCGAGCATAAGTATGATGGATTTAGAATGATTATTAGTAAGGATGGGAATGAGATTCGATTGTTTACGCGGCGACTTGAGGAAGTTACTAAACAGTTTCCTGATGTGATCTCCTGCATTAAAGAGCATGTTAAGGGGCATAGTTTTATTCTTGATAGCGAGGTTGTAGGTTATGATGCTGCTAAGAAAAAATACATGCCGTTTGAGTCGATAAGCCAGAGGATTAAGCGCAAGTATGATATCGATGCACTTATCAAGAAGTTGCCTGTTGAGATTAATGTTTTCGATATTGTTTATTATGAAGGGGAGAGTTGGTTGGACAAGCCGTTTGTGCAAAGGAGAGCCCTGATTGAAAAGATCATTTCTTCGGCTGCATGGAAAATTAAGCCAACGCGACAGTTTGTAAGCGATGATCCGAAGAAAGTTGATGAATTCTACAAAGGAGCTCTTAAGTTTGGGGAGGAAGGTATTATGATTAAGAAACTGGATGCGCCTTATCGTGCTGGCCGACGTGTAGGATATATTGCAAAGTTGAAGCCTGAGGTAGCTGATCTCGATGTTGTGATTGTGGGTGCGGAGTATGGGACGGGTAAGCGTGCAGGCGGGTTGACATCTTTTATTGTGGCTTGCAGAAATAATGGTGAATTTCTTGAGATTGGTAAGGTGTCCTCAGGGCTTAAGGAGAAAGCTGAAGAAGGAACCACATATAAGGAACTTGATGCGCTTTTGCGGCCGCTTGTTTTATCTGAAAAGGGAAATACAGTACGTGTTAAACCAAAGGTGATTGTCTCTATAACGTACCAGAACATTCAGCACAGCCCGAGTTATAATTCTGGATTCGCCTTACGTTTCCCACGCATCACGCACTATCGTCCTGATCGCAACACGAGTGATATCGCAACACTTGAAGATATAAAGAAGGAAGCATTGCGTGCACAACGTCTTAGAAAGAAAGGCGTCGGTTAACTTATTATATTGGTTTTTTGTTAAGAGGCTATGGATCGGAATGGGATAAGCAACATTGTGATTACAGTTTTGATAATCCTTATCTCTCTTGTTCTTATCGGAGTATTGTGGATCTTTTTCAGCCCATTTTTGAGAAATTTTGGTGAAGCAACTACTAATGTGGTTGATTGTTATGCTCCGGCCTTTGATCATTTTTCGTGTCAATATGCAACTCCACTTTCAGGAGATCCTGTTTTCGGAGAAGCAAACGCTTCTGTTCCAGTCATTGTGAAACTGCGAAGACTACAAGGCAATGGTGACATGACTGGCGTTGCGCTTCAATTTAGTAATTCTGGAGAAGTGCTACCTTATCGTGATCGCAATGCTAGCTTGAAAGAATTTGAAACTCTCGAAAGGACTTATTTCTTGAAAAATGCTTTCCCTTTCACACCTAATCGTGTAGAGCTATATTTGCTCGTTGGGCCAGATAAGAAATTATGTGGCGGGGCTGCGAGAGCAGTTGTGAATTGTACTCCATACCCTGTACCTCCATTGTGCGTAGATGTTAATTGTGATGGCGGAGGAGACCAGACAGATATAGTAGACTACCTTACTTCCCCTATATTATACAATAATGGTGCTGCATTGGGTCAGCGCACAACGTGTAATTTTAACGAGGAGATGAGGGATATGATAGAGAATGGCTGTAATACGCCTGTAAGCTGCCCAGATATTGATGGTGATGGTGTCGTACGTGAGTTTGACCCTGCGGCACTCATTAATGCTGTAGCTGGCGGCGGGGCGCAATCTTGCGACTTTTAGCGTCGGAACGTTTATAAAGGAAAGGTCTTTATAAAATTTATAAGGCTATGGTCAAGGATTCTAATCTTACAATTCAGAACATTGTAGCTACATCTTCGCTAGGTAAGCCTGTTTCTCTTACGAAGCTTGCCAAATCTTATAACAATACGGAATACAATCCCGAACAATTTCCAGGTTTGGTTTTGAGGGTGAAAAAACCTAAGTCTGCTGTTCTTGTGTTTTCGTCTGGAAATCTTGTATGTACTGGCACAAAGAGTGTTGCGCAAGTAAAGGAAGTTATCGATCAAGTTATCAAGCAGCTTGCAAAGATTGGCGTGCGCATTACTGATAAGCCTAAGATTACTGTTCAGAACATTGTGGCCTCAGGAACTATTAATGTTGACTTGAATTTGAACATTCTTGCTTTGGAATTGGAGAACACGGAGTACGAGCCAGAACAATTCCCTGGTCTCGTTTACAAGTTGGATGAGCCAACAACGACCTTCCTTCTTTTTTCGAATGGAAAACTCGTATGTACTGGCACGAAGAATAGACAACAACTTGAAGATGCGATGGAACAATTGAATAAGAACATTAAAGCTGTTCTGAAGAGAATTGCCGATAAGAAATAATTCTATAGATTTTCTGTTTTAATTACCTTCTCTTAGAAGAACTGTGTTAGTCTCTTTTGTTTTCCAGTGTTTTTGAGGAGTTGCGAACGAGAGGTGTATTGGTTGATGGAGAAATTCATTCGCGATTGGACTTTTGCTAGCGCCTGCTGTATTGTCTCGAAGGTTTCTGGAATATTGGAGAATGCTTCTCTACTGGCTTGTCTTAAGATGCCTACTCCGCAAGGTGCATTGTATTCGGGTCTGATCTCACGCATAACTAGACAAGCCCCCTGGCGTTTTATTTTTGTGAGATATTCTGTAAATGCAAGACGATTGGCGTAATAAGCTCCTGTGACGGAGTCGGCGTAAGTCTTTCTTGCGAAGAAACCTTCTGCATCCTGCCAGACTGTAGGGGTTGTGTGCGATATCTCTATTACCTCAAAAGCAAAGTTTTCAGGAAGCACTAGAAAGTTGTAATAGTTGCCTAGGTAATTGGAGTGGAAGAGTTGAATTTCTTGTAAGATCGGATAGTCTCGTATTTTTTCTAGATGTTGTTTTGATAATGTGTCGTCAACTGCGGTGATGCTCCATCGCGTTGGGACTAGTTTACGTGCAGACTGTTGTCCCAAGAGACCTGCTGAGAATAGTTTCATGATATTTTCTGAAGGGATTCCTGCGCTTGCAAGCTCCTTGATTGATGTCTTGGCCTTTGCATCTGTGTCATTAACTATGTAGTCGACTTTTGGCTTTACAGGAGCGTTCTCTTGTAGTCTTGCATACTCAATGGGGGCAGCTTGCGTGATGAGTGGTGTAGTGATGTCGTTCTCGGCATGTGGATGGATGGGTTTCTTGAAGTTTAGTTCGGTAGCGATAGACTTGTGAGTCATGGCTATCTCTTTAATGAGGCCTACGAAGGGCGATGATTTTTTTATGTGACTTTGAGTGCGACCATAGACTAGCTTTTGCCGGAGTGATGAGATATCCGATATAGATAGTTTATTGGCGTGCCACTTTTCTGCAGAAGACATTATATGTGTGTCTCCATATTCTTCTGGAGCGAGAACGCCTGCATAGACATTCGGATAATTCCAACGACCTACGAATATTTCTGGGGGAGAGGATCCTTCGAGCTTTGTCTTTTTTGTAACTCTGCCTACGCTAAACTCGTGTTTTGTACAATCGTATTCTCCGCATATTCTGCATTGCATTGTAAGTGAATTCGGAATTTACTATGCGCAGTAAAAGAAATTAAATTACTTCTTGCGCTTTGGAGCTGTTGGTGCAGCTGGCTTTGCTGGCATTGGAGCCGGCGTGTTTTCCTTAAGGTCAGAGATGCCAAGAAGGACAAACAATACTCCTATCATGACAACGAACCAGAATAGCCCGCCTTTGAAGAATGTACCTGCTGCGCTCCAGAAGTTCCATGCGTCTCCGAACCAAACTCTTGAGTAGAACGCAATTACAATTGGGATTATGATAAGAAGAACGCCTGCAAGCAATTCAGACCACTTGTTCATGTTTTAGTTATTCTGCCTGGGTATATAAACGTTTTTCTTCTTCAGCACAACTGTGTTTGCAGTCTTCCTATGGTTTATATATCGATGGCGGCATAAGGAAATATGAGTCGCTCAGTTATGATTGATCTGGATGATCCGCGTATGGGTGTTCTAGCGGACGTACTGACAAATAAGAGCTCTAAACGTATTCTCTCATTATTGGCGGATAGCGAGCTAAGTACGAGTGAAGTTGCTTCTGAGTTAAAGATGCCCTTGACAACGGTGGATTATAATGTTAAGAAACTTGCTCGTGCTGGACTGATTGAAAAGACACGCTCGCTTATGAGTGCCAAGGGTAAGAGTGTTCCTGTTTATCGTGTGTCTGAAAGAACTATTGTCATAACGCCTAAGCGTATGTTGCGAGGTATCGTACCTGGCGTTATTGTTGCGGGCGTTGTTGCACTCGGGATCAAGATTTGGGAGGCGAGCTATAGGGCTAAGATTTTTGCTGCCAATATTCCTGAAGGTGCGAGTGCGGTGATGGCTGCTGCTTATGATTCCTCCGCGATGAAAATGACTGATGTTGCACAGATGACTGCCTCTGATCAATTTTATCATTTTCTTGCGAATGCACCTAACTCTTGGGCCGTGTTTTTCATCGGAGCATTGTGTGCACTCTGTGTCGTTGTTCTGTGGAATTGGTTTAAGAAACATTAGTGCGGCAGTCTTAAATAAAGTAAGCTACATTTGAGTAAATGTTAAGTGAGAAGCAGTTGAGTGAGCTGAAGGAGCATTTAGAACGAGCGCAGAATCCAATTTTCTTTTATGATAATGATGCTGATGGATTTTGTAGTTTTGTACTTCTGAGAAGATTTTTAGGTCGGGGGAAGGGTGTGGCTGTGAGGTCTCATCCTGATATTGAACTTGGTTATGCTCGGAAGGTACGCGAGTTGAATGCAGACTATGTTTTTGTGCTGGATCGGCCTTTTTTAGGAGAGGCTTTCGTCAAGGAAATTGGTGAATTAGGGTTGCCGATTGTTTGGATTGATCATCACGATGTTCCTGCTGAAGTTTATGACAATGTGCACGTGTTTAATCCTGCGCGTAATAGTGGGAAGTTGAAGAGTGAGGAGCCCGTTACTTATTGGTGTTATCAAGCTACTCAAAAGCAGGAAGATATTTGGATTGCGATTATGGGTTGTATTGCAGATCACTACTTGCCTGATTTTGCCTCGATTTTCAAGGACCAGTACCCTGAGCTTTGGGGTAAGAAAGTGAAAATCCCCTTTGATGCTTATTACGGAACAGATATAGGAAAGGTTGCGCGAGCACTTGGCTACGGATTAAAGGATTCGGTAACACATGTGGTTTATTTGCAGAATTTAGTGGTTAACTGTAAGAGTGCGCATGATATGTTGCTTGAGCTTGAAGGACATAGTTCTTTTGCTCGGAAATATACCGAGATTAAGAAGAAATATGATGAGCTTATGCCTCGAGCGAAGACGCATAAGGGGAATAAGTTGTTGTTTTTCAGTTATGGCGGGCAGTTGAGCATTAGCTCCGATTTGGCAAACGAATTATCCTATCTTTATCCCAAGCATGTTATTGCGGTGGCTTATACAAATGGAAGTTACGCTAATCTTTCTTTACGAGGGCCGAAGGTACGTGATATTCTTGAGAAGATTATTGGAGAATTTGAGGGTGGACGCGGTGGAGGACATCCTGAGGCAGTAGGTGCACGTATTAAGACTGGTGATCTTGAAAGGTTTAAAACAGAAATACAGAAGTATCTTTCGACATGATTAAAAAGCCATTTTTTGTAGGGTTTTGATGGCGAAGGAGATAATCTACAAACCTGTCCATGTCTGTATAATCCCTGATGGAAATCGTCGTTGGGCTAAGGCGCAGAAGCTCAAACCGTGGCAGGGACATAAGGTTGCCGCTTCTTCTGAGCATATCCTTTCCTTACTTGATGAGTGCATTGCGCAGGGAGTTCTTTATGTGACTTTATGGGCTTTTTCTACTGAGAATTGGAAACGAGACAAGGACGAAGTTGATGCTTTGTTCTCTCTTCTTCGAGAGAGTTTTAAGGATTTCAAGAAAGAATTTGCTAAGAGGAAGATTAGATTCAAACATATTGGTCGCAAGGATAGATTGCCGAAAGATATTCTCAGAGATCTTGCAGCTCTTGAGGGAGAAACGCAGTCATTTGATCAAACTCATGTGCAGATTTGTTTGGATTATGGGGGAAGAGATGAACTTGTTAGGGCTTTCAATGCTCTTTTGAAGAAGGGGAAAAATAAGATTGATGAGAAAGATATTGAAAACGTGCTTGATACACGCGGCATTCCTGATCCTGATTTTATTATTCGTACTTCTGGTGAGCAGCGCTTGAGCGGATTCATGCCATTTCAATCGGCATATGCAGAGTTTTACTTTTCACCTGTACATTTTCCTGATTTTGGACCTGCTGAATTGCGGAAAGCGCTTGAAGAATTTGGACGACGGAAACGCAACTTTGGTAAGTAAACGCGCTACATTTATATAGTTCTTTTTTGTAAGCAGTGTATGGCATTAGAGGTGAAGATTGAGAAGAAGTATGCTTTCATTTTCTTAGGTCTTATTTTATTGATTGGAGGAATTTTCATTGCTACTGCTTATGGTACGAATAATCCTCAGGATTTTGGACATACTCCGGGAGAGATAAATCCAGGAACTTTTGGGGGGGCTATCGGGGATGTTTGGAGGTTTCCAGGACAAGTGCATTTTGGCGGGGCTACTGATAGCAGCAGAGGATTTTATTTAGGCACTACCAACACTGGTTCGCGAGCTCTTCTTCTGTCTAACGGAACTTACCCTACTGGGACAGTTGATGTTGCTCTTTTCCCTGAGAGTCGCACACTTGGTATCTGGACTCAGAACCCTCGCGCTGAGACACATATCCGACAAGATGATTGGAATGCTCTTCGTTTGAGTTCTGGTACTACCTATAATTCGGCTATTCAGCTTTACAATAATGATGCTGCTGGAGGTTACTGGGGATGGACTATCCTTAAGCTTGGTTCTACCGGAGATTTCCATATTAACTATGATATCGGGGAGAACGGAGCTAATTCTGATCCTATGATGATACTGAAGAGAAATGGGGATGTGTTGTTCCCATCTTTGACTGGCTCTGGCAGTGTTCATTTGTGTATTGACTCTACTGGTAAGATGTATCGCGGAACTGTAAGCGGTTGTTAAGTAACGTATAAAAACTAGGTTTTTCTTTTAGATTTATGAAGGGTCTTATCGGTCTCGAGATACATACTTATTTAGTTACGAAGGAAAAACTGTTCTGCCGTTGTACTGCTTCGCGCGAGAAGGGATTGAAACCGAATGTGAATATTTGCCCGGTTTGCTCCGGACAACCGGGGGCTAAGCCAATGGCTCCAAATGCTGAAGCTGTGCAGAAGGCCGTGATGATTGCACGAATGCTTGGTTGTAATGTTAATGAGCGGATGCGATGGATGCGTAAGCATTATGATTGGCCTGATATGCCGAAGGGTTATCAGACAACTATGAGTGGCGCACATGCAACACCCTTGGGAGTCGATGGCAACTTTGGAGGTATTGAAGTTTCCAGTATGCATCTTGAGGAAGACCCTGCCTCTTGGGATCCTTCTAGCGGATGTGTGGATTATAATCGTTCTGGACTGCCGCTTGTAGAGATTGTGACTGCTCCTGCTTTCCATTATGCTGAAGAGGTTGGCGAGTGGTTGCAGAAATTGACACATGCGCTTGCTTATCTTAAGGTTGCAGACAGTAATGCTGGCATTAAGTGTGATGTGAATGTGAATATTCCTGGAAAGACTGAGAGAGTTGAAGTGAAGAATATTAGTTCTGTTGAAGCTGTGATGAAGGCGATTAATTATGAGCTGCAACGCCAGAACGAAGAAGGTTCTGTTAGAGAGACGAGACGCTACGATGATCTTAAGGGGCGCACGATACGCATGCGCAGTAAGGAAGCACAGGATGATTATCGATTCATTGTTGATCCTGATCTGCAATCGGTTGTTGTTGAGAAATCATTTGTGAAGAAGATCGATAGCGAATTGCCAGAGATGCCTGAAGAGAAGCTCAAGAAACTTGTGAAGAAGTATAAAATTGATGAGAAAGACGCTACCGTACTGGCTAAGCATCTTGACATTGCAGTATTCTTTGAAGAAGTTGCAGGCAAAATAGATGGAGGGTTTGCATTGCCGTGGGTTACGATTGAATTGTTCCGCGTGCTGAACTGGAATAAGAAACAGTTGAGCGAACTCGATATCAAGATTGAACATTTTGTTACATTGCTTAAACTTGTAAAGGAAGGGAAAATTACTGAATTACAAGCAAAGCAGATATTGAATAAATTTGTGCCTGCAAGTTTTGATCCTTCGAAGAATGTTGCTGAGAAAATGGATGATGTGAAAGAGTTGAAGCCTATTGTTGAGAGTCTAATCAAAAAACATAAGGGTGAGGTTGAGCGCTACAAGAAAGGCGAGAAGCAGTTGCTTAATTTTTTAATGGGTGAAGTCATGAAAGCAACTAATAGAAGAGCAGATTTCAAGGTTGCAAGAGAGTTGCTTGAGAAGTTGCTTAATTGAAGAATTTTTTTAGGGTGTATTGCCCTTCTGCAAGGATTGTTCTGATTGTCTTTGGTTTTTCGAACGGTTGTGCATTTACGCCTAGTTTTGTGAGGTGTCGAACAAGATGAGTTGGATCGCCATGAGTTACAAGAACTCTCTTTGCTTTTGTTTGAGCTATTGTGTGAAGAAGAGCAGGCCAGTCGGCATGGTCCGATATTGTGAATCCTTGTGCCCCGAACTTATTATCTAGCGTCCAGCCCGAAACTGCAGCGGCTTCGTAGTCTTGTAGAAGATGCATATATTCTGCGTTGCTTGATGGGGGAGCGATTATGAGGGCTTTCTTGAGTCTTTCTGAAGATGTTTCTGGGGTTATGACCTCTGCTGGGGCGAGCTTGATTTTCGCGTTACGGTAATGCTGCGTGAAAGCCTCCATGGCTCTATGGATAAAGATGTCTCCGATTTTATTGTCGTACAGCTCTGATAACATGCGTTGGGTTTTACCAAGAGAATAGCAATGAAGAATTGATGTGGTATTTTGTTCGCTATTCGCGCGCCACCATCCTTTGATTTGTTTAACTACGCTAGCAGATGATGGCCAGACGTATTTAGGATGTGCAAATGTGGCTTCGGTTATGAAGACGTCGCATTCTAAGGGCTCGAAAGGAGTACATGAGGGATCGTTATCTCTTTTGTAGTCTCCTGAAACCACCCAGACTTCTTTGTTTGCTTCAACGCGGATTTGAGACGAGCCGAGCATGTGACCAGCAGGATGGAAGGAGACTGTTGTGTTATTGAGATTTATTTTTTTGCCGTAGGGCATGGTTGTTATGGTCGGCTTTTTGCCTACACGATGTCTTAGAATTTCTTCAAGTGGCTCTGCACAGATATAGTGCTTGCTACCCTTTCTCACATGATCTGTGTGCCCATGCGTTATTAACGCAGTTTCTACACTACTGGAAGGGTCTATATGGAACTGGCCTTCAGGGCAGTATATTCCTTCTTTTTTATGGATAAGTAAGTTCATTTCTCTTTTTTATCTTCGACTGAGAAAAATTATTAAATGTTTGCACCTAACATCTTATGATTGTTATGGAGATACTATCTAATGGTTTCTGAAAAAAGACTTGAGCGTGTACGTACTGTTGTGCGCAATCGCCATCATGGACTCGCAGTTGTCATTGAAGATATTCATGATCCTCACAATGCTGAGGCGATATTTCGGAGCTGCGATGCTTTCGGGGTGCAGAATGTGCATCTTGTTTTCGCGAAAGAAAAGCCTTGGAATCCTAGGAAGATAGGGAAGTCGAGCTCTTCGTCTGCACACAAATGGCTCAGCTTCTTTGGACATTCTTCCATCTCTGAATGCGTCTCTGCTTTGAAGAAGGAAGGATACTTTATTATTGGAAGTGTTTTGGATGACAAGGCACTTAATCTTTATTCGCATGATTTTGCCAAACACAAAAAGGTTGCGCTTATTGTCGGAAATGAACATTCGGGGATGTCTGCTGAGGCGCAGAAATTGTGCGATGCCCTAGTTAAGATTCCTATGCTAGGGATGCTTGAGAGTCTAAACGTGAGTGTGGCTGCAGCTACCTTTTTGGCTGAATTAACAAGACAGCGTATGGCTTCTGGCAGGAATTTTACCTTGACTAAGAGCGAACAGGATGTGCTTGAACAGCAATTACTTTTACAGTCGAGCAAGCGTAAACAGCATGCTTAAAAACCCATTTTAATCACATCATTCAAGGGCCCATAGTTTAGTGGATAGAATAGCGGACTTCGGATCCGTTGACGGGGGTTCGATTCCTCCTGGGCCCATTCTGTAGTAATTATACAAGAGTTACACACGTAATCTTTATATAGTTATTAATGAACGAGTTTTGATGACATCACAAGGTCGCGCTGTTATTTTGCTTGTTGGATTGGTTGCTCTTTTCATTCTTGGAGTCTTGCTTTTCTCTTTTTTCCTTTTACTAGGTGATCCTGTTCCTGTAAAAAAGACTGTTGTTGAGCCGGATTACATTTTTGTTTCAGCAAGGTCTAATATACCCTTAATATATGATGCAAGTAACGACCCTTATCCTTCTACACTGTTTCCTCAAACTAGACGCCATAGAAGTTCAGGATCTGAGAGAGACTCTCTGACTGAGGGATTGTTCGCATGGTTTAAGTTTGATGAAAGTGGAAACGTTACGTCCTTTGGCGACTCTTCTGGGGAAGGCAATAGTCTTACCTGTTCTGGAAATGCTTGTCCTGCAACTGCTGATGGTCGGATAGGTCGGGCTGCCGTCTTCGACGGATTTGATAATATTCTTTTGGCGAATGATGATTCGAGTTTACATCCTTCTTCAAGCGTTAGCATCGCAACATGGGTTCATGTTAATTCAATCCGCTCGACTTGGGGGGCTATCGTTCTTAAGAATGATGGGACTCTGGATTGTCGGGCTCCTAATGATTGCAGCAATCGTGAATATGGACTTTGGGTCCGCAATGATGGTGGTGCTGAATTTGATGTTACTCCTGCAAATCGCTTTGGCACCGGTAAGGTAGACTGTCTTCTTTCTACAGGCAGCGTACCTTTCAATAGATGGGTACATCTTGCTGCTGTTGCTAATGGGGACGACCAGACCATGAAGATTTATGTTGATGGAGACCTTGTACAGACATGCTCACAGCCAACATTAGCTTCAGGCATTCATAATAGCAACGGCCCTCTTATGGTTGGACGCGTTGTAAATGCCACATGGGGCGATTCACGCATTGGCATTGGAGGAAGCATTGATGATTTGAGACTTTACAATCGCGCATTGAGTGCCGATGAGATACAGGATTTGTCTTAAGCTTGGTTAGAGTATAACAACGTTTAATAAGGATTTTTTCTTTTGTTTTCTATGGCTGGTAAAGATGTAAAGGGTTTGTCTGCGACGAAATCTGGAGATTTTTCCAACTGGTTTTCAGATGTTGTTCAGAAAGCCGAACTTGCTGACTTGCGTTATAATGTAAAGGGTTTTCTTGTGTTTCAGCCTTGGTCTGTTAGAGCAATGGAATTGATTTATTCTCATTTGGAGCAAGTATTGAGACGTAAGGGACATGAACCTTATTGGTTTCCTACTGTTATTCCTGAAGGAAATTTAACAAGAGAAAGTTCACATATCAAGGGATTCACTCCTGAAGTATTTTGGATTACACAGGGTGGAGATAGCAAATTTGAAGAGAAACTTGCCTTGAGACCTACCTCTGAGACTGCTTTCTATCAGATGTTCGCGCTATGGCTTAGATCGTATAAGCAATTACCTTTCAAGAGCTATCAACGTGCGCAAGTTTTTAGATACGAGACCAAAGCGACTCGACCCTTCTTGAGATCACGCGAATTCCATTGGATTGAGACCCACTGTCTTTTCAATAGCAGCGAGAAGGCGATGGAGCAAGTGCATGAAGATATGGATACTACTAAGGAAGTTTTACATGATACTCTTGGGCTGCCTTTTATCTTCTTTGAGAGGCCTTATTGGGATAAGTTTCCTGGAGCAGATAGAACTTTTGCTGCAGATGTGCTGAATCCTGATGGAAAGTTTGTACAACAGCCTTCGACTCATATGATCAAGCAGGATTTCTTGAAGGCATTTGGCGTAACGTATAAGGATAAAGATGGGAAGGATAAGACTCCTTATTCTACGTGTTATGGTCCTGCTGTTTCTCGTATTTTTGCGAGTGTAATTATCGTCCATGGTGATGATAAGGGCTTGCGATTACCTTGGGATATTGCTCCTTATCAGGTTGTAATTGTACCTTTGAGTGAGAAGGCCCGTGAGAACGCCGAGAAACTAAAAGAGCAGCTTGAAGGTTATCGTGTTCATATTGATGTGAGTGAAAATAGTCCTGGCGAGAAATTCCACACGTGGGAGTTGAAGGGCGTGCCTTTGCGTATCGATCTTGGAGATAAAGAATTGAAAGAGAAGAAATTGAGCGTGTTTAGAAGGGATACGAATAAGAAGGAATTGATCGGCGAGAAAGAACTTGTCGAGTACGTGGAGAAAGCGGCAGAACAATATACGCCTCATCTTACGAAAGAAGCTGATAAATTGTTTGAAGGACGTATTAAGGATGCTAAATCTGTTGCAGATGTAAAGAAACTCGTTGAAGATGGGAAAGTTGCGCGTTGTGGTTTCTGCTCTACTGGAAGTGAAGGCACTAGGTGTGCTGACAAGCTTGCTGAGGCGACAGGGGCACAAGTGAGGGGCACTAATTTGAAGGCCGAGAAGGCTTCAGGTAAGTGCGTTGTTTGTGGCGAGAATGCTAGCAAAGTGGTGTATGTAGGCAGGAGTTACTAGGATGGAGCCTGGGGATTTCGTGAAATTGCGTCTTGCAAGAGATGAACTTGAGTGTACTATTCTTGAGAGCCATGAGAGTGATATTGTTCTTGTGAAATTGAGTTCTGGATATAATATCGGCATTCCGAAGGATCATATTCTTGGAGAACATGTGTTGCGTAAAGCGGCAGCCAGGGCTGTTGCGCCAGAAGCCCCAAAGAGAAAGGGTCTGTCTTCTATTGGACTTGTGATGACGGGAGGGACAATTGCTTCACGCACCGACCCTAAGACTGGGGGGGTGAACGCTCTTACAGATGTTAACTCGTTTGCGCAGTTTTATCCTGGGCTTTTTGAGATGGTTAATGTGAAATCTATTGAAATTCCGTTTATGACTTTGTCTGAGAATATGAGTCCTGATAAATGGATTGAAATTGCCCGGGCTGTGAAGAAATTGCTTGATGATCCTGATATTGAAGGGGTTGTTGTAACGCATGGAACGGATACGCTGCATTACACTGCCGCTGCGCTTTCTTTCTTTTTGAAAGATTTGAACAAACCTGTTGTGTTGACTTATGCGCAACGAAGTATCGATCGTGGAAGTAGCGATGCAGATCTTAATCTACGATGTGCTGCACGATTCGCTTTGAGCAATTGCGCTGAAGTTATGCTTGTGGGACACGCAAGTATGAATGATGATTATTGCCATGCTTTGCGTGGAACTAAGGTGCGCAAATTGCACGCTTCACGACGTGATGCGTTCAAAAGCGTTAATTGTGGGCCTGTCGCTAAGGTTTGGCCTGATAGAGTTGAATTTCTTTCTCATTTCAAAGCTAAGCATAACGGAAAGACAGAACTTGATGCTGTTTTCAATGATAAGGTTGCGGTCGTGAAATTTTATCCTGGGCAGAGTTCTGACATCGTTGATTATTATCGCATGCATGGTTACAAGGGATTGATTATTGAAGCGTACGGGCTTGGTAACTTACCAAGTGCGGATGTTGAACATAGCTGGATTCCTGCCTTGAAGAAACTTATTCGTGAAGGTTGTGTTGTTTGTACTACGGCGCAAACTATTTTTGGTCGTTTAAACCCGAAAGTTTATTCGACAGGAAGGGGATTGAGTGCTATTGGCGTTGTTGCTCTTGAGGACATGTTGAGCGAGACGGCTTTTGTGAAGCTTGGATGGATATTGGGCCATAGAGGGTGGAAGGATAAGGCCAGTGAAAAGATGCTTGAGAATGTAGCTGGAGAGTTCAATCCGATTTTGAATGAGTAGTCTTGCAAGTTATAAATTTAAAAACCCTTCATATTTAATTTATCTATGTTGGATAGGGGGCTTGTCCAGTCTATCAAGTCTAAGCATGACTCTCTTGTCGAAGACCCTCTTTTTCATCTTCAAAGAGAAGCACGCATCCGCGGTGCATTCACCTCTGAAAATAAGCCCTTTTCTTGGCCTATTGAACATCCAGATATAAGGCACGCTTCCCGATGCGCTTCGGCAACTCAACTCCAGCGCGGAAGACTTATCAGATGTGCACGTGAAGCAGTAAGCCGTCTTGACGATGCTTGGCATTATTTGGTTGGCCATGATAAACCGTTATCTGAAGAAGCCTTACATGGAGTGGCCAGAAAAGTTGAACCTCATTCTAATAATAAGGGTTATCGTGTTGAACGTGTTAGCCTTCAGTTGAATTCTTATGTCCCTCCAAATCCTCTTAAGGTACCATTTTTAGTCGCTGCCGCTCTAAGTGAAGCCTCTGTTTCTGGCGATAGAGAACATCCTGTCGAACGTGCCGCGCTTGCACATCTTAGGCTCGTAGGGATACAGCCATTTAATGCAGGGAATAAGCGCATTGCCCGACTTATCCAATCGAAGATACTGTATGATGCTCATTTACCTCCTGCTATTATTCCAGCCTTTGAACGACATAACTATCTATCCATTTTGGAAAGTGCTCTTGTTTCGATGCGCGATGGTCTGGAGGAAGGTCAGAAGAGGTTTGTTAATTTCATAGGCGGCAAAGTTGACGAGTCTCTTAGTAACATCCTTACGTCTGTGCGTAGTGCTTACCGCACATCTGTTTATGCCACTCTCGGTTAGTCAGGGCATAGACTAAATCTATAAATAACCAAATTTGCAATCTTCTTTATGGACTATTTGAAATTAGGCTTTAAGGCTGGATTGGAAATCCACCAGCAACTTGATACTCCTAAGTTGTTTTCTGGAGCACCTTCTTTTTTGAGAAATGACGAACCACATTATACTATCAAACGCAAATTACATGCTGTTGCTGGTGAGAGTGGCGTTGTGGATGTTGCTGCAGCACATGAAGCTTCTCTTGAGAAAGATTTTTTGTATGAGGGTTATAATGATACTATTTCTCTTGTAGAATTGGATGAAGAGCCTCCAAGATCGATAAATGGCGAGGCGCTTGATGTTGCTTTGCAAGTTGCTTTGTTGCTAAATTGTGATATTTATCCTGTGACTCAGGTTATGCGCAAGACTGTTATTGATGGAAGCAACACGAGTGGATTTCAGAGGACTTTGCTCATTGCGCATGATGGCTTTATTGAGACGAGCTTTGGAAAAGTTCCTGTTGAGAGTGTTTGTCTTGAAGAGGATTCTGCACGTATTATTTCACGTGATGAGAATAAGGCAGTTTATCGCTTAGACAGACTCGGTATTCCTCTTGTTGAGATTGCTACTGCTCCTGCTATGGTAAGTGCCGAGCAAGTTAAGGAGGCTGCACTGAAGATTGGCGAGATTTTGCGTGCTTGTAAGGTTAAGCGCGGTATTGGAACTATTAGACAGGACGTTAATGTTTCCATAAAAGGACATGATCGCGTTGAGATAAAGGGTTTCCAAGATCCTGCTATGTTCGTGAGTACAATATTACGCGAGATTGAGAGACAACAGGCTGAGATTAAAGTAAAGAAGACTGAGGGGGGAGTGAGAAACGCCCTGCCAGATGGTACGACTGAGTTCTTGAGACCTATGCCTGGTAAAGCGCGAATGTATCCTGAGACTGATTTGGAATTGTTGCGTATCGGATTGGAACATATTAACCGATTGAAGAAGAGCTTGCCTAAATTGAAGGGGGATATACGCACGGAGTTGAAAAAGAAAGGATTGCATGATGAGCTGATCGAACTTGTGTTGGACAAGCATGAGACGCTTGATGAGTTTAATGCGCTTATGAGCGTGTATGATAGGGATGCAAATCTTGTTGGTAAGATGGTGACTCTCTGGAGAAATGAGATCGCTACTAAGCAGGGCAAGAATGTGGATGAGATTAAGGGGGTACTGAGTGAACGTATGCTTGAGAAGATTATTGAGCGTGTAGCTAAGGGGGCGTTATCTGTTGGCGATGTGAAGACAGTTATGGTGCGTGTTGCTGAAGGGCAGGATATTGAGAAAGCTTCCAAGATTGAGAAAGTCGATGATAATGAGCTTGAAGCCGAAGTACGTGCTATTGTTAAGGAAAAACCAGGATTGAGACCGAACGCTTATATGGGGATGGTTATGGCTAAACTCAAGGGCAAGGTTGATGCCAAGAAGGCGATGGAGTTGCTTGAAAGGATAGTCAAATAGATATATTGCTAAATATATTATCTAATGTATATATTACTTTATCCACTTGTTCTTGAGTTTTCTGAAGGTGCCTGCCTTGATTGACTTTCTTATCTGTGCACATAGATCTTGCATGAAATGGATGTTGTGTATAGTTGTCAAACGGCCGAATTCCTTGATGCCTTCCTTGTATTTTAGTTTTAATCTGTAGAGATCTGCTCGCGTATATTTTTTGCATGTTGAACAAGAACATTTCGGATCTATTGGTTTCTTTAGAGCGTCACTTTCTTTTATGGATATTCTGAATTTGTTTTTTAAATTTCCACCGCCTTCTGGACTTACGAATACGTTTCCATGTCGGGCAATGCGAGTCATTTCTACACAATCAAATGTATCCATGCCTCGCTCAACGCATTCGAATAAGTCGTCTATCCATCCGATGCCCAACATATGACGGGGCTTATCATAACTTTCTTGGTTTTTTTCGAGTTCGAGCATGATCCATTCCAATATTTGATGCATGGCTTTCTTTGAGTCTCCGTAGGACTCGCCAAAACTGCCTCCTACTGCAATGCCATCGAATGGCAAATTTGAGACGAATTTGGTGCTTTCAAGTCGAAGATCCTTGAATTGTCCTCCTTGGATTATGCCGTATAGGGCCTGTTTTTTATCGTGATATTTGAGAGATTGTATCCCCCACTTCTTTGTTCTTTCTAGAGCTTGTTTTTGATATTCATGTGATTTGTTGGCCGCAGTGCATTCGTCAAATGACATGATCGCGTTTGCGCCAAGGTCAGATTGTATCTGCATTGATTTCTTTGCGTCAAGGAAGGACCATTTATTATCGTAGATGGATTTGAAGTGGACACCTTTATCTGTTATTTTTATGAACGACTCTTTTCTTTCTTTTACTCTTTGTGCATTTTTGCCTAGCTTGCTGAACCCATCTGCCAATGTGTCGCCTAAGGACATGGCCTGGAATCCTCCTGAGTCTGTGAAGAAGGGTACTTTGAGACCCATGTATCCACGCAGACCGCCTTTTCTTTTTATCTTCTTTTCACCCGGTTGAAAATGGAGGTGGTACGTATTGGAGAGTAATGCTTGGACCTTTAATCTTTTGAGGTCGGTGGAACTCAGAGCTTCTATCCGTGCGCGTGTAGCAACAGGAATAAGATAGGGAGTTTCTATTTTTCCATGAGGTGTGTGGATAATGCCTGCACGTGCCCGTGTTTTCTTGTCTTTCGCTGTGATCTCAAATCTTAGTGGTTTCATAACATCATACCGCGTTTCGGGTTTTAAGACCTTCTGCCATATATTTTTATAGCGAATTGTACGGGTATTGGTGTGGTGAACGTTGTTATTGCCTGTACTGGTGGAGTGCTTGGATCACGTATTGTCCCTAATGGCGATTTTAGCCAACATACTTTTTATGAGAAGAACGGTGAACGCGATCCGAAACCTATTGACAGGATCCTTGAGAAATTTGCACAACGTTCTGGCATTCTAGAAAGAAGGTATGCCCTTGCTGACGAGTGTACTACGGATCTTGCAGCAGCGTCGCTTCTCGGTACTGGTGATTCTTTGAAGGGATTAGATTACCTTATTGTTGCACATAATTTTGGGGATACAATGCATCTCGGCCAACCCGAAGTTAATTGGTTGCCAAGCGGAGCTTCTGTTGCTAAGCATAGGCTCGGCATTAATGACCCTCGCATTGTTGCTATTGACGTGCTTTGCGATGGCGAAACGTGGGATTCTGTTAGTGATGCTCTTTCGAAAACAGGACTTGCCCGAAGATTATATGCCGGAGATTGCAACGAGCTTTCTTCTCCAGCAGAATTAGGGGATTCTTTGCCAGATTATATGGTTCATCGGGCTGCTCTTGATCGAGGAACAAGCGTTGCCGAACGCGTTAAAAGAAAACTTGGCATTGATGCCAAGGTGCCTGCCTTTGATGTTATTGCGGGATGTGCAGGAGGACTCGAATCTACTATTATCGGTTACGAGCTTATCAAGAATAGACAGGCTCGCAAGGTCGCTATAGCTTCTGCCGAAGTGCTTTCTCGCCTTTGCGACCCTCATGATAAAGATAGCCTTCTTTATGCTGATGGCGGTGGAGCCTTTATTCTAGAACGAGTTGAGGGAGAGGGAGACTTTGGTATTCTGGGTTATGCACACAAAACTTATTCTGATAAATCAGGGCTTCTTACGCTTGGCCCGTCTCTGCGACGTGATTTTGGAGAAAGCATATTCCTTAAGATGGATGGGCCGGGTGTTAAGACGCATGCCGTAAGTACGGTGCCTGATACTATTCGAGAAGGTCTTCAACGTGCAGGTGTTGGTTTGGATCAGGTGAGTGTTGTTGCCGCACATCAGGCAAATAAATATCTCAACGATGAGTTGATGGCTGGTCTCGGATTGTCTCCGGGACAGAGCGCCTTACTTATGCCTTTGATTTTATGTCGCACAGGTAATTTCTCAGGCGGTAGTGTTTTACATGTTGTTAATAGGCTGTATCGTGGTGAGTTAGAAAACCATAGAATTGGAGCAGGAGAGTATCTGAATTTGGTTTCTGTGGGTGCAGGTATGACTGAGGCTTCGATCGTCCATCGGGAACCTCCGGCAGCTCTTTTCAAGGCTTTACGACCTTATAACAATCCTTAAAAACGAGGTTTTTCTTTAGCACATATGGATTTTGAACATATGCAGAAAGAGCGCAAGGCGATCGCTGATTTGTCTGCTAAGGAAGATGGTAAGAAAGCAACTATTGCTGGTTGGGTTTATGATTTGCGTGACCTTGGAAAGATTCGATTTGTTGTGGTGCGTGATTTGAGCGGAGAGATGCAAGTAACTGGTTTTAAGGGAGATGTAAGTAAGGAAATATTTGACTTGATGGGCAAGGTATCGCGGGAGAGTTCTGTTGTTATTAGCGGTATTGTGAAGAAGAGCCCTAAGGCGCCAGGTGGACGTGAGATTGTGCCTGAAAGTTTTGTTGTTGTAGGCGAAGCAGAGCAACCTATCCCTATAGATACTTCTGACTTTTCAAAGACCGAGTTGCCGAAAAGATTGGACTATCGCTTCCTTGATATGCATCGTAGAAGGACGCAGGCTATTTTCAAGATTCAAAGCACAATTGCAAATTCATTCAGAAACTTCTTCTATGAGAAGGGATTTGTTGAGATGCAGCCTCCTTGTGTAATCGGAGCTGCTTCTGAAGGAGGTACGGACCTGTTTGAAGTAAAGTATTTTGAGAAGAAGGCATATCTTGCGCAGAGTCCGCAGTTGTACAAGCAGATGTTGGCTTGTTCCATGGAGAAGACATTTATGATTACCCCTGTCTGGCGCGCTGAAAAGCACAATACTGTCAGACACATCAACGAAATTAGACAGATGGATATTGAAGTCGGATTTGCTGATACTATGACTGTTATGCATTATCAGGAAGCCGTTGTGAAGCATATGATTTCCGAGGTTTTGAAGAACAACGCTGCTGATTTGGAACTATTGGGTGCTAAGGTGAAAGTTCCTGGGGCTAAGTATATGAAATATGAAGAGACTATTAAGTTGTTGCAAAAGAATGGAATCAAATTACAGCTTGGAGACGATTTAACGCCAGAGGCCGAGAAGAAGCTTGGCGAATTATTTCCCGATACTATTGTGTTCGTTTATCAATGGCCTACTTCCTGTAGACCATTTTATGTTATGCCAGTTGGACAAAAGAAAGATGCAGAGTATACAGAAGGTTTTGATGCGATCTATAGGGGACTGGAAATTTCATCTGGCGGGCAGAGAGTACATTTGCCTGAACTATTGATTGAGCGCGTGAAGAAGAAGGGATTGAATCCTGAGCATTTTTCTGATTATATCAACAGTTTCAGGTTTGGAGCGCCTCCACATGCAGGTTGGAGTATTGGACTTGAGAGAATGACTTTGTTAATTTGTGGGCTGGATAATATTCGCGAAGCTACTATGTTCCCACGAGATAGAGATAGACTGACTCCTTAGTTAAGCGCGATTTTATACGACATGTAGTAAGATTTAAATATCCATTTTTCTGGCTTTTCTTATGAAAAACCCAAGGAAGGTTGTTATTTTAGATGAAAAACGCACAGCTCCTCTTCTCTTGATTAGTCAGAATGATGGCGGACTGGCAAGGAGCCTTGATTTTAACTGTAAGCATTTGTTAAGAGACGTAGATTATGCCAAGGTTAAGCCTGTTGTATCTAAATTGAATGAAAGAGGGTTGGAAGTTTATCTTGCAGGCACAGCTCTTACTCATCCGTTGTTTAAGGGATGGACTCATGCTTATTCAGATGTAGATTTAGTGGCTGTGGGGAAAATGAATGATGTTTCTGATTTAGTTAAACGCCTTAGATCTTCATCAGAAGGAGCAGAGTCTTTATTTGATTATACTGCGAATGCTACAATAGACGGAGAGTCTTTAGATTATCAGGTCAGATTTAATGTATCTGAAGGCAACCGGCTTCAGGGAAGTTACGTCCCAACTACTCTTGCTGGAAAAGATCTTACTTGTTTGGCCAGATTTAACCTAACGGTTCGAGCTCCTGTAAATTCCGGAGCTAAACCTCTTGATTTAATAATTTATAATAGGGAAAAATTCGGTAAATCTGCTTTTGTAGGTGCATAACCTTATTAATTGCTTCAACTATTTTTGTTTATGAGGCTTCTTGCGATAGGAGATTTTCATGGAACTTTTCCACGGAAGTTTGAGAAACTGATTAAGAAAGAGAGGATTGATCTTGTCGTTTCTAATGGGGATTTATTTCCTTTTCATTACAGAAAACTTTGGTTTGAACATTGTTATGGCAAGAAGACGGAGTTGTGGGAGGCTATTGGAAAGGCTAAGACACGAGAGCTTATTGAGAAAGACTTGAGATTGGGAGAGGTAGCTCTCAGAAAGTTGAATAAGTTGTCTGTTCCTGTCTTGACTGTCTTAGGCAATATTGATCACATGGGCGCAGCTTATAATGATCAATATAGCGCGAAAACATGGGGCAAGTCTGGATGGAAATGGTACGACCAGAATTTCATGTTGCCTTTCTTGAAAAAGTATTCACATATCAAGCGATTTGATTATTCTGCCATTCAGTTTGGGGATTACGTTCTTATTGGCGCTCGTGGGGGAACAAGCCCCGGACAAGTCAAGAGCGTTTCTTATAAGAAACATAAGAAGATGCTGGATGTTTTATTTAGAAATCATGAGAAGGAAAATATAATTTTTGTCAGCCATAACGTGCCCCATAATACTAAGTTAGACAAGATCGGTATGAAGGCCCATGTTAGGGTGCGAGGAAAGCATTACGGCTCCAAGCTTGTGCGAAGGACGATAGATAAGTGGCAGCCACTCGTGCATATTGGCGGACACATTCATGAAGGTCGCGGGATGCAGAAGCTTGGTAAGACGACGTGCGTGAATCCTGGAGCCGCGCATGAAGGTGAGGCTGCTATTATTACACTTGATGAGAAACGTGTTAAGGTGAAGTTTATAAGATAGTTTTCCTCTGTGGAGTGATGGTAAGTGAAAGTGAGAAGGAAGCTATTCGTGCTGAAGCGCGAGGAATTTTGGATAAGTTTGCTAAGACTCTTGATAAAGTAAAGACTCCTAAGGAACGAAATGTGGGCGGTAATGATGTTGGGACTCGAACGGAGAGAGGAAGCTCAAGACCCGATGCTGATTTTAGGAAGCGAATGTTTGCTAATGCCGCTCAAAAGGATGAGGATTGCATTATTGCTGAGAAAGCTTCATGGTGAAGCATAATGCTTAAAAACGTGATTTTTCTTTTCAGTATATGCACGTAAAAGGTTCTAAACCGATTGCCAAACTCGCGAAGGGCGATATAGTCACTATTGACGGTAAGAAGTATGAGGTAGACGCTGTCGTATTGTTGATAGATCATGGACGTACTAAGGAAATGGGAATTGAGCTCTTTGATCCTAAAACTGATGTAGATTATCAGTTGCGTTATTTTGATGATCAAGTTGAGGAAACGTTGCAGTTTTACGAATTGGTGAAGGGTGTTATGTATCAACCACGTCCGTGTGAGAAGGTAAGCTGGTAGGATTGTATGGTGGGCGTTGAGCAGAAGGTCAAGAAGTATCTGGATGCCATTAAGAAGGACAATAAGAGAATTAATGCTGTTCTTGAGCTAAACGAGCGTGCGCTTGAAGAGGCACGGGCTATTGATGCTAAGAAGAAGAAAGGCAGACTTTATGGCGTGGTTATTGGAGTGAAGAGTAATATCAATACGAAGGGTTTGACTGCTTCGTGTGCGAGTAAGACCCTTGAGAACTACAAATCGACGTATGATGCGACTGTGATTGAACGGATTAAGGCAGAAGATGGAGTTATTATTGGCATGTTGAATTGCGATGAGTTTGCGTGTGGATTTTCTGGTGAGTTTAGTGCGTTTGGTGCTACTGAGAATCCTGTTGTGAAAGGGCATGTGCCTGGAGGTTCGAGTTCAGGTAGTGCTGCTGCTGTGGCTGCTGGTTTCTGTGATGTTGCTTTGGGAAGTGATACTGGTGGAAGTATCCGCGTGCCTGCTTCATTTTGCGGTGTTGTTGGTGTGAAACCAAGTTATGGTTGCGTTTCTCGTCATGGATTGATTGATTTGTGCATGAGTATTGACCAGATTGGTCCGATTGCGCGCACGGTTGAAGAAGCAGCTCTCGTGCTCGATGTAATTCGTGGCAAGGATGAACATGATACGACCACCTTTGAAACTTCTTCACCGATACATGTGCCTGTTAAGAGTTTGAAGATTGGTACTATTGCTGTTGATGGAGTTGACAAGCGCATTCAGACTATTGTCGATAAGGTTGTTGCTGATTATGCTAAGAAAGGTAAACATAAGATGAATGATATTGCTCTTGGACACATCGATCTCTCTATTGAGACTTATCATCCACTGGTATGGACAGAGTTCTTCTCTGCTACGAGAAGGTTTGATGGTAGACGCTATGGCTTGAAAATTGAGGAAAGTGCTGGGCGCGAAGTTTTGAGGAGAATTTACGGCGGTAGTGAGATTGCGAAGGCCGAGTTTGCTGGACGTTATTATCATAAGGCGCGAGAAGTTAAGGAGTTGATCAAACAGGAGTTTGAGCGAGTGCTTGAAGATGTTGATTGTATTATCATGCCGACTGTACCTATTTTGCCTTGGAAGCTTGGAGCGAAGATGAGTATTGAAGCGCTTTATGCCGTGGACACGCTTACTATTCCAAGTAACCTTGCAGAAGTGTGCGCCGTATCTATTCCTATTGGTGAGATTGATGGAAAGCCTGTTGGTATGCAGGTTATCTGTGCTAAGGGCAATGAGGGCAAAATGATGAGTATAGCGAATGAGATAAGCCATTCGCTAAATCCTCGTCTTAAGAGATAAGGCTCAGATATAGCACGAGAGATAGAGAAATCTCTTCAGTGACATCATCTTTAAAAATTGGGTTTGTGATGGACTTATATGAAGATAGGAAACGTAAATCTTGATTTTCTTGGACATGACGGGTTTCTGATAGCTAATGGAAAGCGGATTGTTATTGATCCGTATCATGTGTCTCATCATGTTAAACCGGTCGATATTGTATTGCTGACGCATGATCATCACGATCATTGCAGTGTGCAGGATATTGAGCGGCTGGTGAAGCAAGGCACGCTCGTCATTGGCCCTCCTCATGTGCAGAGTGCTGTGATGAAGATTCAGGGGATTGAAGTGCACCCTGTTGAAGTGGGGGATAAGCTTGAGATTGAGGATGTGAAGATTGAAGTTGTACCAGCGTATAATGTGAATAAATATCGTGATCCTGTGAAGAAGGTTGTATTTCATCCTAAGAGCGAAGGCTATGTAGGATATGTGGTGAAACTGGGAAATGTGATTATTTACCATACTGGCGATACAGACTTTATTCCTGAAATGCAGAAGTTGAGCGGATATAGTAAGAAAGATAACAAGTTTATCGCTTTGTTGCCTGTGTCTGGTACGTATGTGATGGATGCTGATGAGGCTGCGGAGGCTGCAGATGTTTTGCATCCTGATGTGGCGATACCGATGCATTATGGGGCTGGCGTCGTAGGAAGTGTTGAAGATGCACAGCGGTTTGTTGAACTGTGTAAAGAGCGGAATATTCATGCACAAATCCTGGAGAAGATATGAAACTTGATTTTGGCACTAACGCGCGATTTCTAGATTTTATGAAGGGTATTTCTAAGAATGATAAAATTGCTATTGTGAGCCATACTGACATGGATGGTATGGCTGCTGCGAAAATTATTGCTGCAGTTGTTAAGGCGGATGTCGTGAAATTCGTTAATTACGATGAGCTTAACTCGCACCTGGCTGAGGAGTTAAAACTAGCAGGCATGACTAAGGTTATTTTTAGCGATTTGTATATCAAAGCTCGGGATTTCCTAAAACCTCTAGAGGATTTTGCTGAGATTCTTATCATAGACCATCATCTTGCTGAGGAAGATTGGAATTCAAAACGTACAACGTTCATTAAGTGTGAACCAGGGTATTGTGCAGGTTATCTGTGTTATCGATTGTTCTCTGAAGTAGCTAATATTGAAGCACTTGATTGGATTGTAGCGTGTTCATGCGTGTCTGACTATTGCCATATTAAGCCTGCTGCGTGGCTTGAGCAGATATTTGATAAGTATGGGGACAGGTTTGAACAGGTTGGACGCTATGTAAGGACGTCAGGACGTATTTGGGATTTGCAAGAAACACTTTCACTTGCTTTAATTTATTTCAAAGATGACTTGAATCTGGTTTTTGAAGAGATTGGAACTCGCTTTGGAGACATTGGAAAACTCGCAGCTCATGCCGATGAAGTGCGTAAAGAAATTAATCGCCTTGTGAATCTGTTTGAGAAGGAAAAGGAATCTTTTTCAGATGGATACCTCTTTATGTCTGATCCAAAGTTTGCATGTGGCAGTATGGCAGGTAGCATTATTTCGGGTAAATATGAGGACAAAACGCTTGTTATGCTTTCACCTACAGCGGATAAGAAGTTGTACAAGATAAGCCTGCGAAGACAGGATAAGAAAGTTGATATGGATGCTTTCGCCAAGAGATTGCTTAAGGGAATGGATGGTGCTGATGGTGGCGGACATGTGGCTGCTGCGGGCGGACGTTTTCCTGCAAAATATCTAGGAGAATTTAGGAAGCGACTAGGCGTTAAAGCATAGCCTTAAAAACGCTCTTTTAGTGAATTTTCTATGGATAAAGAAAAAATTGCAAAGAAGAACTTGCTTCGCCGAAGTGGGGAGAGTAAAGGTATTGGTGTGCGAGGTTATGATTTCAATAAAGGTGTTGATTATGAGGCAATTGTTAAGAGTTACAACTCGACTGGCTTTCAGGCAACACATCTGTCTCGAGCTATTGGTGTTATGAACGAGATGATCAAGGAGAAGGCGTTTATTTTTCTGGGTTATACTAGCAATATGGTGAGCTCTGGCTTGAGAGAGACGTTCAGATGGCTTGTTGAGCATAAGAAGGTGAATGTTGTTGTGACAACGACTGGCGGTATTGAAGAGGATATTATCAAGTGTCTTGGTGACTTTACTATTGGAGACTTTAGACTTTCTGGAGTAGAGTTGCGCAAGAGAGGCATTAATCGTATTGGAAACGTGCTCGTGCCTAATAATCGGTATGTTGCTTTTGAGCGATTTGTACAGCCGATTCTTGAGGGATTGTACAAGAAACAGAAGGAAAGTGGGAAGGCCACAAGGGCCAGCGATATTATTCGCGCTCTAGGTGAGAAGATCAATGACAAACAGAGCATCTACTATTGGGCTGCCAAGAATAATGTGCAGGTGTATTGTCCCGTTATTACCGATGGCGCACTTGGAGATAATATTTACTTCTTCAAGTTCAAACATCCTGATTTTGTGCTAGATGTGGGCGAGGATGTTGTTGAATTTAACAATACAACTATTGGCCTGAAGAAGAGTGGCGTTATCGTTCTTGGTAGTGGTCTTGTAAAGCATGCTATCTTGAATGCGAATATGTTGCGCAATGGCGCAGATTATGCAGTGTATGTGAATACGGCACAAGAATTTGATGGTAGCGATGCCGGAGCTATGCCTGACGAGGCCGTATCGTGGGGTAAGTTGACTTCTGGAGCGAAAAGCGTGAAGGTATTTGCTGATGCTACAATCGTATTTCCTTTGATGGTTGCCGAGACGTTTGCTAAGAATTAATCTATGTCTTCTACCGATTGAGCTTTAACTCTCATTCTATGGAATCTTGATTTAATTGCACTTAAAGACACATTTCTAGCAAAGGCTATGCTTGATTGCGGAACTCCCAGCCCATAATGCTCAAATAATATTTCATAATTATCTTCGCCTAGGGCCTTTCTTAGCTTTTTTATTCTTTCTTCAGCTTGATTTCTTCCTCTCTCACATTCTTCTTGGTCAATCAGTCTATCAATTGGGGTATATCTATCGCACCTATTCATCCTATTATTTACTGACTCTCCATTGTTTTGTTCTCCATCGCTGAAATATCCTTGATTAGTAATCGCTCTTCTTTTCCAATAACTCTGAGCCCATCCTTGTACAGATCTTCTTATCATAAGGCCTACAAAAGTTAATGGAGCGTATCGAGGGTCGTATTTATCAGCGTTTCCGACTATTCTTAAAATGGTTTCTTGTGTCAGGTCATCTATTGTAGCCTCGTCTGCTCTTCCTTTCACTTGTGAAGTTATAGCATTATAGACGTAACCTCTTACCTTAGCTAATTGATTATGGTCTCCCTCTGCAATACGTCTTATATCTCTTCCAGTAATTCTCTCTACGAGTCTCACCATCTTCTATGCAACTGTTAATTGGTAAGCGCGCTTTTTAACCCTTTTTTCAGCTTTATTGTGTTTTCTGGAGTGACATCAATTATTTAAAGAGAAAAGATATTGCAGAAACACAAGATGAAAGGAGGTTGAGAAAATGGTACTTGATTTTGCAAAAGAGGCAATCCAGAATGCGAGCCAATACAGTATCAACTTTGATGAGTTGCGTGCTGGAAAGGCAAACATTAAGGTCTTCGGCTGCGGTGGTGCGGGATGTAACACTATTACATGGCTTTTCAACAAAGGCATTAATGGAGCTACAATCTATGGCATCAACACAGACGCACTTCACTTGAGTATTACCAAAGCTGATGAGAAGATTCTTATCGGTAAGGAAATCACACGAGGTCTTGGTTGCGGTGGCTTCCCACAAAAGGGACGCGAAGCAGCAAAGGAATCTGGCTCAGAATTGAAGAAGGCAGTCGGTCAAGCTGATATGGTATTCATTTGTGCAGGTATGGGTGGAGGCACTGGTACAGGTAGCGCCCCTGTTGTTGCACAGCTTTCAAAGGAGAGCGGAGCTGTAGTTATCGGAGTGGTAACTATGCCGTTTGAATGTGAGAAGGCACGTATCGATAAGGCTGAATTTGGTCTTCAGGAGCTAAGGGAAGTGACTGACACCGTTATTGTGATCGATAACAATCGACTAGTAGACATTGCAGGTAACTTACCTATGGAGCAAGCTTTCGCAGTTGCAAACGAGCTAGTGAGTACAATGATTAAGGGAATTGTGGAAACCATTACCCTGCCTTCATTGATTAACTTGGACTACGCTGACGTTTCGGCAATTATGAAGGGTGGCGACGTAGCAGTTATTGGCGTTGGCGAGAGCGACACATCGAATCGCGTTGACGAAGCTGTTAGACAGGCCTTGACACATCCTTTGTTGGATGTGGACTACCGAGGTGCTACAGGAGCTCTGATTCACGTTACAGTTGGCCCTGACTTCAAGCTTGATGAATTTTCAAGTGTTGGACAATTGGTTACTGAGAACTTGAGCCCAGACGCTAACGTTATCATTGGAGCACGTATCAATAAGGAATTCGGCGGAAAGGTACGAGTCATTACAATTATGACTGGTGTCAAATCCCCTTACGTCCTTGGAAGAGACCGTGAACCTACAAACGCACCTGGACACCGATCGGAAATGTCTGATCTGGGTATAGAAGTCTTCAGATAAAACTGTTAGACTTTATTTTTTTATCTTTCATCTTCGGGAGGCGGTAAAACGCCTCCCTTCTATTCTTCCTAAAGTTTTAAAAATCGTAAATTAGTAGTTTATTGATGCGTGAAGAGCACGTTCCTGATGGTTTCACAGTGAAGAGGATTGTAAATCATAAAGATGGGTCTGCGGATGAAAAACCTGTTCCATTATCACATCTTCCTGCCCGCTTGTGTTCTTCTAGTAATCGTGTTGAGAATAATAACGTTGCGGCAATTTCTAATGACCTAGGCGCAACTTTTTTGACTTCTGAGAGATATCTGGCTGCAGTTAGAAGGGATTTGTCCAAGGGAGTTGATTACGGGCCTCCTTATACTGATAGATAATTAATTTGATCTTTATTTTTTCCTAGCGAGTTGTAGGATCTTTTCTCAGTGTTGGTTTCTTGGTTTGTCCCCACTTTTCCCAGAAGATTGCGTTTTCAAGCGATACTTTCTTTTTTGCCATCGGTTTTTCAGCAGGATAACCTAGGGGCAGAATAGCTTCTATGGATATATCGTCTCCTTTGATAGAAAGGGCGCTAGCGATTTCACTTTCTGTGAAAGCTCCGACCCAACAGCTTGCCAGACCCATGTCTGTTGCACGTAGAAGGAAGTTCTGGATTGCTGCACCTACTTGCTGCCTTGCGTAGTCTTTAGCCCGATTGTCGTAGAGAGCCTTGAGTCGCGAAGTGTTAGAGCAGACCACAATGACAGTATCTGCCTCTGAAATCCAGAGCTGGTCGGAGTATTCGGCTATTTTCTGTTTCATGTCAGGTTCTGTCACTATGACGAACTTTAGAGTGGAGATATTGCCTGCAAGAGGAGTTTGGAGAGAAGAGTTAATAATTTCTAGAACATCTCCAAAGTCAACTTTTTTGTCTTTGAACTTACGGATTGACATTCGCTTTTCAATGGCGTCTGTTAGCTTCATATCTGTTTATGGGGCTTGTGCTATAAAAGTCTATCTGAATCTTATTTCGCCAGACGCTATTACTTGGTCTTTATGATAGAATACTGCGTACTGACCGTCTGCAATCCCTGCTGATTCTTTTTTCAGCATACATGAGAAACTCTTTGCTTTTTTCTTTAGTGTGCAGGGCATAAGAGGGCCCAAGTGACGGATGCGTACCTTGAGTGAGCTCTTTGGTTTGGCGAGCAAGTGAATGTTGTGGACAAGAAATTCTTTTCTTTTTAAGAGTGGATGGTCTTCTGGAGCTACAAGGAGCGTGTTTGTTTTTGTGTTCTTTGCAGCAACGTACCATTTTTTACTGGACGCAGCGTTATTGAGGTGAATGCCAATGCTTGTGCCAACGCGCTCGCCGATAGTGTAAAGTTGTGAACCTTCGTGCGTCCCTATTTCAAGGCCTGCCGGGGTGATGACTGGTCCCGACTTGAATGTTATGTAATTTTTGAGGAAGGCTTTCATGGATACCTTGCCGACGAAACAGATGCCTCGCGTGCTTGGCTTGTCAGCGTTTGGGAATTTGTGCTTGTGGGCAATAGTTCTTACATGTTCTTTTGTCATATTGCCAAGCGGGAAGATAGTATGCTCGAGATCTGCTTGCGTGAGTTCAGAAAGGAAGTAAGATTGGTCTTTTGTTTTGTCTTTACCTGCTAGAAGCTGATAGCTATCTTTTTTCTTTATGCGGGCGTAATGACCTGTTGCGATATAATCTGCGCCTATTTTTCTGGCTTCTTTCCAGAGGAGAGGGAACTTGACGATTGTGTTGCACCACACGTCTGAATTCGGTGTGAATCCTTGCTTATAGGCGTTAATCATGGGTTTGATGACTTTAGAAGTGTAAGCTTTCTCAAAATCCAGGACGATAAAAGGGATTTCCAGATGGGCTGCCATTTTTTGAGCCATACGCTTTTCATCGACCCAATTACATTCACCTGTGAGCTTGTTCTTGAATTCTGAAAAGTTCTTCATGAATGCGCCGATGACTCGATAGCCTTGTTTTTTTAAGAGCAAGGCTGCAACAGCAGAATCTACTCCTCCTGAAAGTCCGAGAAGAACGGTTTTTTGTGGATTCATTGTACTGATTGTGCTTTTCATATTATAAATGATAGTATCGACGAGAACGTCCCCTGCTGGACTCGAACCAGCGACCCCATGATTAACAGTCACGTGCTCTACCTGCTGAGCTAAGGGGACTTAGTAAAGTGAACGAGAAACGTTATTTAAAAGTTACTGAAGTGACTTTTAAGCCACTAAAATCTTAGATTTTAGATGTTTAAACGTTACGAATGAAGATATTTTTTATGAATATTTTTTATCGTCGATAGATTTTTTCCAGTTTTTTCTAAAATGAAAAATTTGTGAATTTTTTAGAAACGTTTATATAGAAAGTTGTTCTTAGTGAATGATAAAAGAGGCGCTGTAAACCAGCAATGAAAAAGAAAAAAGCTGCTACAAAAAAGAAAAAGAAGAGATAACTTCTTCTGTTTTCTTTTTTTATTCTTTATTTTTATTTTTTCTTGACGTGTTGATTCTCTCAAGGAATTTATACACATTCGCTTGCTTCGAACCGCGAATGAGGTTCGCCATTCCTGTTACGACGTAATCAATTTCTTCCGCAGGACAGATGATTCCAACTTCATTACCTTTTACCATCACCTGACAGTCTGCAAGGTTCTCGATAGTTCTCTTTGTGCGGCCTTGAGTGCCGATGATTCTAGCTTTGACCGTTTCGAGATCTTTTCTTCGGGTGAAGTTCTTGATAGGGAGCTTTTGAAATACGATATCATCATCTTTTAACATAAGCGCTGTGTGGGCTGAGAAACCGAAATTCATGGCTTCGAGAACTGTGAGGGCTTCGAATTCTTCAAAGGTGTTTCCTTTAATTGTGACTTTTCTGCCTTCAATAGATATAGATACCTTAAGGCGCTTTTCGAGCTCATCATGAGTGCGCTTTAGCTCGGTAAGCCTGTCGAAATAGATTGTTTCCATGCTTAGAACTTATTGCTATCTGGTGATGCTAGCATGCCGCGCTTGCGGAGCTGCGTGATCTCTGATGAATTATATTTGTAGATGACATCTCCCTTATCGTCATCGTGTTCCCATCTTTCTATCATTACAGTATCATTGAGGCGAAGCCAGAGAGTTCTTTTGAATCTTCCAGGAACGCGACAATTTCTTGTTTTCCCATCTGTACATGCGACTTCCATTCGATTGCCTCCCAGTCTTTGCACTACGGTTCCGATTATTTGTCTGCCATGTGGCATTCTTGCTCGGGCTGGAGCATATCCCTGAGTGCTATCTGGCGTGTTTTTGTTAGCTGTTGCTGCACCAGGTTGTTCTACTTCTTCAAAATCACCATAGTCTTGAGCCATATTACAAGGGACGAAATATCTTATTTAAAGGCTTGCTTAAAGAAGAACGAGTGCAAAAGGCACGTCTTGAATGTGAGAGATGCCTTCTTTTGTTATTATGCCTGCATCGAGGGCTGCCTTTATCGACTTAGGGCCTACTATATTGAAGGTGGAGTCATTTTCGGAGTATAATTGGAGAAAAGCGACCATTTCTTCATGCGTCTTCTCTTCCCCTTTAAAGAAATGTTCTCCTACTCTGAGCTCTCGTTTGCCTTCTTCAAGGTATTTTCCGACCAACTCGGAGTCGCACACGGCAACTACGTTACGGTAGGCCTTGTGGACCTTTACCAAAATCATGAGCTTCTTACTTTGTAATGCCGCCCATTCTACAGACCGTCGTTCCACAGTTAGGGCACTTGCCTTTCGCAATCTTTGTGCCTTTAGACGTTGTAGATTCAACTGGATTCTTGATATCCACCTGGGCTTTGCATTTTACGCAATATCCTTTTGTTGCCATTGGTTTCCTCCTTTGCTAATGGTGTTTTGGTTCGAGGGATTATAAAGGTTGCGAAGAGAGGTTTATCTCTTTTCTATGAATGATTTGATGTGTTTTACGACTTGTTTCCAGTGTTTTTCTTGTGAGAATGAATGGTCTGCACCTTTGATGATAACTAGTTTCTTTGGCTTATTCGCTAAGGTGTATAGCTCTAGCGGGTCTTTGTGTGAAGGTACGAGCTCGTCTTTTTCACCATGGATTATAAGAACAGGACGTTTTAACTTGCTTATTGCCTTTGGTATGTCGAGTGTGAAGAATTCATCATAGAATGCTTTCTTGAGTTTCTTTCCGTGGGTCCACTTGCCTGGGCGACTGTATGTGATGTATCCTTTTGTCCAGAATGAATGCACTTGGTTGTCTGTGAAATCATAACTGACTGCCTCATCAAGATGACTCACGGCACCGCTAAGGATTACCTTTGATATACGTTTGTCTTTATGAGCGTACAGAGCAAGGTCGATAGAGCCTGTTGAGTGTCCGAAAATTACTAGTTTCTTGAAGATGTAGTTTTTTGTTATAAAATTAATCGCGTCACCTATCTCCGCGGATTCTTGGCTCATTAATTTGTCTTCAAACTTTCCATCTGAAGGAGGAGTGCCGCTAAAGCTGAATCTAAGCGTGAGATATCCTAGTTTTTCAAATGTTTTGCCTATGCGGGCGCTGCTTGGACCTATAGCACTGCTTGGAAAACCGTGGCAGAAGATAATTGCCGTGTTGTATTTCTTTGGAATGTGTAAGAAACCGCGCAGAGTGATTCCTTTTTTGTTTTTGAACGATATCGGCTTTTCCATAAAAGCTAGAAGTGTAAGAGCCACTTAAATCTTGCTCTTGATAGGGGTCTTGGCGCCGCATGCAAGACAGTGTTTGAACTTGATGCCTTTTTCGTTCACTATTTCTGTATCGGGCTTCTTACATTCTGGGCACAAAACAAAATCTTTGACGTACATTTCTACTTTTTCGTTTACTCGGGCTGAATTGAGTTTCGTCTTTAGTATGAGACGCTCGCCTTCGACTGAACCTGGTGCTGCTAGTTCTTTAAGGAGGAATTTGCCCAGATGTTCTGCAGGTCTGCGGATGTGTGAAGCTATGGCTGCGAGATTTGTGATTATTGTGTTCTTTCCTGAGATCTGGCCTTGTACTTTTGGTATTTCGAATCGCTCGCCTGTGGAGGTTGCGACCTTGAGATTCTTGTAAGCTCGGTCGAGGAGTTGTTCATAGGTTTCCATAATCTAATGGGTTTGAGGGTGTTTTTAAAGTTCTCTATATGAAGTAGTTTGGAGTGTTACGTAGTTTTATAAAGAGATTTGGCTATAGCTCGTTATGAATGTGAAGAACCTTGTCCTTGGAGTGGGCATCTTTATTGTTTATCTTCTTGTGTTGAATTTTGGTATCCAGGCGTTCTATGATGAGCCTAGGTACGAAGATTTCTGCACGGGCCAGCAACAGTATTACTACCCGAGCTATCCTGAACTTGCTGCTGTTAAGGGTGCTGGCGGGGTGAATTGTACTTTGTCTCCTACACCACAGGAGCAGAATATTTGTATGAATGATGGGGGAAATCTGATTGCGGGAACTTATGATGCTGCAGGATGTCCTGCAAGTTTCGTGTGTGATATGTGCCAGAAGAATCTTGCTGATGCTCAAAAAGAACATGGTCAGAGAGTTTTCATCATTTCTATTATAGCAGGTATTATTACAATTATTATCGGATATACTATTTTGACTATTGAGCCAGTTGGAAGCGCACTTATGGCTTCGGGAGTTGGGGCTTTAGTGTATGGTTCTATGAGAAATTGGTCTAATCTTAGCAACATTTGGAGATTCCTCCTTTTGCTTGGAGCGCTCGTGCTTCTTATTTGGATCACTATAAGACTTAATTCTCAGAAGAAGAAAGGTTTCTTTGGTTTTGGAAAGAAGTAACTTCTCGGCACAATAATCCTTAAGTATTAACTCTTAGATTACAACTCGCGAAAAGATGGCGATTGATAATTTATACGAAAAGCAGATTTCAATAACCGAATGGTTTGCGAATATCAAGCATGAACATACGGAGAAACTTCGCGCAGAGGATAATGTTAAACGAGAGAAACTTGCTACCATCAATACGATTATTGACTTGCCGTTTGATAAGCCGCACTCTTTTTCTGCAAATGATATTGCGTTAGAAAGCTTTGAATTCAAACAATTCGTACGTGAACATGGAAAGGAGTTGTGTGAATTGAGGCTTATGCCGAGAGACGCATCTTTGCCTAAGTTGAGAATGCGTGGGAAAACTGTCAAAGATGCTCTAGTTTGGTTTAAGGAGCAGAAGATAAAACCAGAGGACTATCTGGCCGACTTTGTACCTCACCCGGAAACTGCTTTGTGGAGTACTATTTTTGTTGTGAATAATAAGGGCATTTTTGGGGAAATTATTCGAGGCGGGCACCATCAATTGACTCAAGGTGTGCACGAGAACGGCAAGCCCATAACGTTCTCGTTTGACCTACACGGATGGACGTTCAGTGAGAATAGACCTGATGTGCGTGAACATGTGCAGGAGATAGTGCGTTACATTAAAGTTGATAATCAGCAAAAGAGATGGGTGCTTGAGAAAAATGCGGGTGCAACTTTCTTGGGAGAGTACATGAGGGGGTATTTTGAAACGGTTAAATCTGCAGAGTTTGGGACTTGGTTTATTGATTACAATAAAACAATAGGAGATTTGTATGCTGATTTCGTTCCTCTTCAGAGTGCTAATGTGCCAACTCTTGTCAAGGGGCAGGTCGCTAGTAATGGCAAGGCGAAAGGTCGCGTACGATTTGTTTCGAGTGAGAATGTTGCAAAAACGGAGCTGAGCTGGGGAGATATTCTTGTTTGTGATATGATGACGCCAGATTATTTTGTTTTGATGCAACAGGCAGGAGGTATTATTACTTCTGGAGGAGGCATGTTATCTCATGCGGCTATCGTTGCGCGGGAGTTAGGCAAGCCGTGCGTTGTTGGTGTTGGAGATACTAGTATTCTGAAGGAAGGCGAGATGATTGAGTTGGATGCAGCTACTGGTGTTGTGAGGAGGATTTAGTTTCTCAGTTTCCTATCCGCTTTCTCGAGTTGATCATAGATGTTCTCTATGAGATCGTAATTTTTTGCTTCTTCCAGTGTTACCCAAGCGGCGTCTACTAGTTCGCTTTGCTGTAGTTTAAGTTCTCCTGATTCGTATTCTGCTAGGAGATTGACAATAACTGTAGAAAATCCATTTGGACGGATGAATACAAGGCTTGCGATGTAATCTGTGGGCTTAATTGTAAGGCCTGTTTCTTCCTTTATCTCTTTCTTTAAAGTTTTTTCAAAAATGTCAAGCCAATGATCGCTTGTATCTTTTTTTGTGTTGATGAAATCTGATTGCTCTATTTTTCCACCAGGAAAGCACCACTTGTTTGGAAATGCTTTTTCACTTGGGCTGCGTTTGCATAGAAGATATTTGCCTTCTTTGTTTGTTACGATGCCTGTGACGGCAATATAATGGGCTTTCTGCTTTGCGTCTTCCATTTATCCTAGATATCTCAGTTTACCTGGGCGAGGCTCGTAAACGAGACCTTCTTCCAATAGTTTTCTGATTTCATTGTTGATAATGTCTGGGGAGGCCTTTAGGTCGAGAATCATTCGCTCTACATCTATTCCACCATTTTCATCTTGTGCTTTTACTGTTTGAAGGATTTGATTGCGCACGTTTGTGAGTTCACCTTTCTCTACGATTTTTGGCTTCTCGGAGTCGAGTTCAAGCTTTCTTACTACAAGATAAGCTGGTTCGCGCTTTTTCATTATTTCTGGCGATAGGTAGAGCTCATTGTTCCATGCACGCAAAAGACCGATGGTAATAATAGTGTCTCCTTGTGAGAATGCTTCGAATTTCTTTATGTCTTCTCCGAATACCTTGAGCTTGATTTGTCCTGTAGCATCATCTAGTGTTATAGATGCGAATTTCTTTTCTCCGTCCTGAACGTATTTGTCAACAATGTTTGCAATGATGTTAGTTCTGACGATTTGCTCTCCGCCTAGTTCTAGGCATTTGAATTTGTCGCCCTCCATGATAACTTGACCTGTGAGAATATCTCCGATTCTCTTCTTGTGTGCTATATGACGTTTGAATTCTTGGTCTGGCATATTGTTTTTTGGCGTGTTAGTTTTTAAGTATTATGTGACCTGGATATAGCCATGTTTTGGCTCAAAGAGGTCTCCTTTCTTTTTCAGCTCTGATATGGCCTCTTCCATATCGTGGGGTTGCATGTCTGGTAATTCCTTCTGGAGTTCTTCCATCGGGATGAGTTTGCCCATCTTTGCTTGTAATCTTGCAATGGCGTCCCTTATGAGGACGATTTTGCTACGCTTTGCAGTTGGCATGCCCCCGATGCGATCGATGTCGAAGGTTTTTGTCTCTTCATCATAGCCAACTTGAAGGAGAGAGTATTTGAGAAGATCAATAGCGCGTTTTGCGTCACTTGCCATTACCTTTTCACTGAGTCTGATGCGAGCGCAGGCTTCAGATAGACGGATGATTGCTTCTAGCTGACGTGCCGTGATTGGGATTGGTTTGATGTCTTTATCTGTTGAGACAGATTGATTTCTCAAATGGACGTAGAAGTTCTTTATCTCATTAATTGCTTCATCTGTGAGTTTTGGTGAGAGGCGTTGGGCAAATGCAACATATTTTCTTAAGAGTGACGGATCTACTACTTCGCGAATGACTTCCTGCTTATGTTCTTGAAGAACGTGTGATGCAATAGCTTCATCTTGGTTTTTGTTTGGGATATCCCTTAGAACGAAAATAACGTCGAAGCGGCTAAGTAGTGCCGGGGAGATGTCGATTTGTTGTGGGATTGGTGTGAATGGATCAAATCTTCCCATTTTTGGGTTTCCTGCTGCAAGTACTGAGGTCTCTGAACGTAGTGTTGCTTGAATGTTCGCCTTGGAAATTGTAACTGTTTGTTGTTCCATGGCTTCGTGCATTGTGCTTCGGTCGTGTTCGTCCATTTTTTCAATTTCGTCCACACACACCATTCCTTTGTTACCGAGAACCATGGCTCCTGCTTCTAGAGACCAGCCTTTCAGGAATTCGTCTTTTACTACGGCCGCTGTGAGACCTGCGCCCGTCGTAGCCTTACCTGACACGTACCGGCCTTTTGGGGCAATACGTGACATAAATTTGAGGGTGACTGATTTTGCTACGCCGGGATCTCCTACAAGAAGAATGTGCATGTTTCCTCTTGTGAAACCGCCGTCTGATTTTTTCTTCTTTACACCTGAAAAGAGTTGCAGAAGAAGAGCTTCTTTTACTTTCTCGAATCCGTATACGCTTGGTGCGATGCTCTTTGAAAGTTTGTGGAATGATTGTGGGTCTGTTGAAAGCTCGAGGATTTGCCTTTCATCTTCTTCTGTGATCTTTAGGTCTGCAAATGTTTCTTCTAATGGAATAGTATTGTTGGCTTCAATGGCGATATCGAATCTTGTGGAAATTGCTCCTGTTTGCAAGGGTACGGGCACTTCTTTTAGAACGCCGAAGATTCTTACTCTGGCTCCTGGAGTTGTTCGCTCTTCGATTTGTGGCTCTACTAGATCTTCTTGCAGAAATACGCTAATGCGTTTTGGTTGTTCTCCGCCTTCAAGCGCATCTGGAGCTTCTTCGATGACTAGGCGTTGAGCGTCTACCATTTCCTTTGAGAGTGTTTTGAATTGACCTTTTCTGCCACATGAGCAACGTGATGGTTCGCGGAATTTCTTGTCGATTTGCAAGACAGATAGAATAGCTCCGCAGGTAGGACATTCGAATCTAGCGTTTACTACTTGAGGTCTGACATCTGACGCTTGTCTCACAATCCCCTCAACCCAAAGGAACTGGTCTAGGTGTTTTGCTCTAATGTTTCTTATTTTTTCTCTGACTGTATCTGGAACTTCTGTGAAACGGATTCGTGGATTCTTTTGGAGACCTAGTTGTGCAAGGGCGTCCTCTAGCAGGGCGAGAGTGTCTACCGGAGATGTAATTACATTATCGCTTAGTTCTGGTGAGAATTCGGCTAGTGTTTTGAGAGAAAGCTTGACTACGTTTTGCTGCTCGCGCATAGACTCGCCTATAATATGCGATTTGTGTGCTTCGAAGAAGTTCTTTGCCTCTTGTAATAATTCTTCTCTTTTCTTTGCTTCCATGAGTATAATTATGGGGCGAAGATGCTATATATAAGAATTGTTGCAGAGATCTGCGTGCCTACTCTAAGGCAAATCTTAGGATGGCGGCCAGGCCCTTGGTTAGGTTGAGGAATTGTTCTCCTTCCTGGGTTTCTGTTGAGATTAGGACGACTTCTGCACTAATGTTTTCAGCTTTCTTCTCGAATTCGGCTATTTTTGCCTTGTCTAGCTTGTTAGAGATTAAAATTAGTTCTGCGGCTCCTCTTTCTAGAGCTAGATTGACGCGTTCTTCTCCGTAGGCTGCCTTGCTTGAGTGCTTGCCTAGAGTTGTGAAGAATCGCTCGAGGATTTTCTTTTCCTTGATGATTTCTTGTTCCGCAATGTCTTCTTCTGAAGCTTCTACTAGGAGCTTGAGACCGTGCTCGTCTGTGTAACCAATATCTTTGATTGCAATGACCTTTTCCTTCAGCTTTGTTACTAGTTCTCCGAACTCAAGGAATTCTTCTTTTGTAGGGATAGGCCCTCCGATAAGAATTCCTTTGAGGCGAGGCATATCAAAGAAGATTTCCTTCATGCCTTCTGCTACGCGCTTGAAGAATTCTTTTGCAAGACCTTCGGTAATGCGTTCGAATCGCTGAGCGGACTGACCGCCGGCCTTGATTTTACCTGGAACGCCTGAAGTTAAATGTCTTAGTACAGAGATCTTCTTGCCTTCAAGAAGACCCATGGTTGCCTCTCTTCGGTCCATGACGAGAAGAGCATAAACTTCTTCAGTTTGGAGCATGTCTTTTAGGGGCTCAACAATGAATGTCTTGTCGCAGCGGTAAATTCGAACGCGGAGTTCTTTTGGAGGCTCGATTGCCCAAATCCTGATGTCTTGTCCGCCTTCTTTTTCTGAAACGTTACCTGCGAAGAGCGCTAGGCCGTTCTTCGGAGTTTGTTTATATTTTTTCAACTCGCGAACAATGGTGTCTATAGCATCGATAACTGCTGTTCTGGTTTGCTTTGATTTGATGTTTTCAGCTGTAGATGCTTCTGCTTCAAGTTGCTTTGATACGGCGTGGATATTGAAACCTCCAGGTATCATCACCGTAACGAGTTCGGTGTGTTGGCCTCGAACAGACTCGAGCTCTGCTATTTGTTCTTCAAGGTGAAGTTTCTGTTTGTCATCCATAATTAATGGATTTAAAGTGGGTTAATAAGGGTTGGGGTTAGGGTCTTGCTTTTTTACGGATCTTGATGATGAGAAATGCAAGTGCCAGTGTGAGAAGTGTTGTTCCTAGCATAAAATAGACCGTCAGATCGACACTTTCTTGTTCTTGCTGACTATCTTTAATGGCGTTACCTGTGATTGTTCTTTTGAGAGTTCTTTTTTCTGGATTGTCAGGATTGATAATGAACCAGATACCTAGGCCTGCGTGTTTTGTTGGATCTTCTATTGTTATGAGTCCGTAATGAGAGTAATTATCTAATATTTCTATGCATATTTTGAATTGTGTTCTTGGTCCTGCGATTTTTGTAGGGTGAGCGATTTTGATATTTGTTTCTTCAGAATTAAGGGTGAATGTTTCAACTGTACGACTTTTTGTCGGACTCCATAGTGTATGTACGTTGAGTGTGTCTGAATCTGCTTCAACATTGATATCTCTGCAGACTTCTTTATGTGGCCCGGTTTCGATTATTATCTCATACGGATTTGCTGATATTTCGTAAGCTGATACTTGATTAATTAGAACAATAATTAATATTGCGACTAGCGAAAATTTAACGAGCAACTGCGAAGAATCTAACATGTGCTTGGTGACCATATAGGTTGTCGCTTAGGTCTATGTTCGCATTGGAAAGATCAAGTCGCATGTAGAAGTACTTGCTTCTGAAGTTTTGACCAGCAGAAGGTGCTGAGATGTTCATGCTCCAATTGCCTATTCTCCTTGGGGTGACTGGATTTCCTCCGCTTGTTTTAAACTCACGGAAATAGAGATTGTTGAAAATATTATCTGTATAATTGGAGAGTTGGGGAGTTACGACAATTGCTACTTCTCCTGTGTTGTTCATGTATATTTGGGGTTCTTCTGATATTCCTGATTCGCTTACATTTCCTAAATCAATGAAGTCAGGAACTTGTATGGATATTCCTCCCGTTTGATTGTTGCCGCCCTGGCCGGTGTCTAGTATATCGGCTTCAACATTCATGACTTCATTGCCTGCAGTTGCGATAGTTATGAAGAAAATTAGAATTAGGAGGCTTAGAGACAAGAGTATCTCGGATCTCATTAGATAATGTGCTTTTACTTCTTAATAAACGACGCTGAGAATTTGGGATAAATTTGTTCTTTTTGTGACCTATGGAATAGTTTTTAAATTACATATAGCGTTCTTTTTTCTATGATTGACTATAACCAGGCTTTAAAGCGCATGCCCGGAGTGCTCGGTTTAATAGGGCGAGGATTGGAATTACCTCTGCCGCAATTTTATTTTGCCACTACTTTTGCTGATTTTATCCAGAACCGTGAAGAAATCAAACCTACTCGAAAAGTACTTCCCCCTGCCTGCTTAGTAAATGGGGCTAGTTTTATTTCTATTAAATCTTCTGTAGTTTATTCTCCTAAGAATGATAGGTATGGAACTTTAGCTGATTTAACGCATTCAGCTGACGTGCGAGTAGACAGTCTCCCTCCTATTCTTAGGGATCGTTTAGAAGACGGAAAACGTTTGCATTCTCCTCTCATCGCTTACATTCCCCGGGGTGAAAGTATCTTGCTTCTTGCTTATCAAGATGGGCCTCCTAAGTCTCAACGCGCACCTAGAGAAGAAAAGGTTTCTGGTAACTTACGAGTAAGTCCCGCTTAACTATTGTAGATTGTGACAAGCAGATAGGTCTGTTTCGAATGCTTTGAGTTCCTTTGGTATTGAGATGCCGTTTATTGGTTCACGGAGTGAGATGTTCTTTTCGCGCTTGGTTTTCCAGACGTGGCTGTTGAAGTCGGTGAGCTGTTTAATGAGCTCTGGAGAGGATTTGATTTTTTTTGGTTGTGGAAATTCTTGTAAGCTATGTTTGAGCTCTGCTGCTATGACTGAAGTAACTTGAGGAATTATGGGGTGGAGGAGCGTAACGAGGCGTTCGATCATCACATGGAGCGTGTATTTTGCTGATTCGCTTTCCTTTTCTGTAAACTGTTTATTTTCATTGTAGGCTCGCGCTTTTACTAGTTCAACATAGTGCGATGCGAATTCTTCCCATAAGAATTGTCTTAGGGAGAGTGCTGGATTATGGAAGTCATATTCATTGTATTGTTGTTCTATCTTTGTGGTCATGGCGTCAAGATAGTTCATAAAAAGAGAGTCTGTTTCTGTTAGCTTGGCTTTTGTTGGTTTCTTGAACTGTGTTACGAATTTTGTGACATTGATGAGCTTGGATAGCGTCTTGAGTTCTGCCTTGATTCTGTCTCGGGAACACATTAGATCGCCCTTTGAGATGTCACCTTCTATGACTGACCAGAGTCTTAGAGCTTCTGCACCTTCTTGCTTGAGAATATCGTGCGGATCTACTACGTTGCCAAGCGACTTTGACATTTTGCGTCCTTGAGCGTCGAGAATGTGCTGGTGGATCCAGACATGGTTGAATGATGGCTTGCCTGTTTCGAGATAGCCGCGGAGGAGCGTGTAGTAAAGCCAGGTGCGTACGATTTCCTTGCCTTGCGGACGTAGACTCGCAGGGAAAGCTTTCTTGAATAATGCCGGGTCTTTTTGATAGTTGAGGATGTATAACTCTGATATAGAAGAATCGAACCATGTGTCAAGTACGCGCTCATCTCCCTTCCAGCTCAACGCGCTGAACTTTTTGTCTGAGATTTTGCCTACGAGTTTGCCCTTATGGAAGATTTCGCAGTTCTTAGGAACTGATTCACGCCAGGCTTGGAAGTAGCTTCCTGGAGCAGGAACGGCTGTAAATATTCCGTCATCGGTTTGTGCGTGCCAGAGTGGTATAGGTGTGGCGTAAAATCGTCTTCGTGAGATTGGCCAGTCGATTGAGACTGAGTCAATCCAGCTGTCTAGGATTTGTTTTGATTCCGGAGGGAAGAATTCTATCTTGTTGGCGACTTTTTTGAGGTCATCTTTTACTTCTAACTGTTTGAGATAGAACTCTGGCATCTCAATGAATTCGATTTCTGCGCCTGAGCGTTCTGCTACAGGTGTGCGGTGTACTATCTGATCTTGCTTTACAAGAAGCTTTTCTTTTTGTAGCTCTTCAATGATCTTTGCTCTAGCTTGTTTGACGTAGAGGCCTTTGAGAAACCCTGCCTTGTCGTTCATAGAACCGTCTTTTTCTATGAGGATTGTGGGTTTGAGGTTTTGTTCGCGGAAGAACTGGATATCTGTTACGTCTCCTGCTGAACACATCATAACTAGTCCAGAGCCTTTGTCCTTCTTGGCGAATGGATGTTCGCCAATTGGAACTTCTTTGCCGTAGAGTGGAGTTATGGCCGTCTTGCCTTCCAGGTGGCTGTAACGTTCATCATCTGGCTCGAAGATAATCATGCCACACGCGCCGATAAGTTCTGGGCGAGTAGTTGCAATGATGATGTGTTCGCCTGTTTCCTTGACTTTGAACTTGACGTGGTTGAATGTGCTAGGGATTTCTTTGTAGTCTATTTCAGAGTCTGCCACTGTTGTTCTTAATCGTGGATCCCAGTTACAGATGCGCAGGTCTTCGTAAATAAGGCCTTTCTTGAAGAGGTCGATGAATGTTGCTTGCGTGAGCGCCCGATATTCTGGGGCGTCCGTGTGATAGATGGAACCGATATGCTTGCCTTGTTTGTAAGATGAGAAAGATACTCCGAGATGCGCAAATGAATCGAGTGATTCTGCTGAAGCTTGAGCAAGAATTTTTTCACAGGCCTCAAGGAACTTTTCTCTGCCGACTTTGAATGGGGATATCTCGAATTTCTTTTCAGCAGCTACTTCGATAGGAAGACCGTTTCTGTCAAGACCAAGCGGGAAGAGAACTTCGTGACCTTGCATCCGTTTGTAACGGGCAAACATATCCATGTACACGTATGTTACTGCGTGACCCATGTGGATTGGGGAGTTTACGTAGGGTGGTGGCGTGTCAATGCTGTAAATTGGTTTCTTGCTTTTTGCATTGAATGCGAATTGTTCGGACGCTTTCCAATTAGTTGTTATTTGTTTTTCCGTGTCAATTGACCAATTCTTTATGTCAGAAAGTTTTGGAAGTGTCATGCTAAAACGAGGGAGAAAGGTCTTTTAAGGGTTTTGGGTTCAAGGGAACATGAACAAAAGAGAGTACTTTCTGAAGATATTATCTGCTGCTGAAAAGAGATATGGGAAAGAGGAGAAGCGGCTTGCTGCAGAAGGTTGGCATGCTGACTGGCAGATTTTGATATCTACGATTATGTCAGCGCAGACGCGTGACGAGGTAACCATTCCTGTGGCAGAGGGATTGTTCAAAAGGTATTCGACTCTTGATAAATTGTCTAAGGCGAAATATAGCGACGTTCTGAAGTTAATTAAAAGCGTAAACTTTAGCAAAACTAAGGCAAGGAATGTTATTGCTAGTGCTCGCTACTTAATGGAATATCATCATGGTGATATTCCTGATTCTATTGAGGAGCTTGTTAAGATGCCCGGTGTTGGACGTAAGACTGCAAATCTTACATTAAGTGAAGTGCATTCTAAGGACGGTATCACTGTGGATACACATGTACATCGCATTGCGAATGTGTTTGGGTTTGTTAAGACAAAGACACCCCATCAGACTGAGTTGGAACTGATGAAGCTGTCTCCTCAAAAGCATTGGCGTCGGATTAATCGGTTGTTTGTTTTATGGGGCAAGGAAGTACGAGGTCGAGATAAGAAGAGATTTTTAAAGGCACTTAACGTTTAGTTATTATGAGTTGGTTTAGTGCAGAAAAACCTTTGGAGCTATACGGCTCTCCTGCTAGAGTAGACGGTGTTAATTATTATGTTCTTGTCTTTCCTTCGAAGCTGACCCACGACCGGGGAGGAACGTATAGGGAGATTTCACGTGAGCTTGAACGAGGGAACTTGCCGGTGCTACTTGATTTTTCAGAGGTTGAACAGTTTGATACGAGTGGACTTGCTTTTCTCCATGCCTTGGTTATGGATCAAGCGAAACGTGATTTCTTTCATAGAGGGATGCCTCGCGTAGTAAGCAATGTTTTTGATGTTTATGATTTTAGCGATTACCTCCGTATGCGTGTCCGACCCTTGCCTTCTAAATCTACTCTCGACGTCAAGGTTGCGTGAGGAATAGATTTTTAAAGAGAATATATTATGAGTGAATATGGCTGAACAAATGCGTATGCCCGGAGGGGGTATTGGTGGATTGATGCGATATGATTCTGAATATAAGAGTCGCTTTATGATTTCACCTGCTGTTGTTGTAGGTTTTGTAGTTGCTATCCTATTATTCGTGATTGCATTACGAATTCTTTTTCCTGTAGGAGCATAACATGTCAAGCAATCGCGATTTACGAGACCAGATGAACGACCCTAAGGTTGCAGAAGCCTTTTCATTTTTGATTTCTGGTAAGAAGGGGTACAAGGCAGTTATTGAGCGAAAGGTTGAACCTATTCGATGTGGTGGTTGTTCTATTGTTTTGAAGGACGAGGTTAAATTCTGCCCTGAATGTGGAACGAAAGTTGTTTTACCTGTTAAGAAATAGTTCTCGCGCCTTTCTATTCAGATTGATTTATTTGTTGTACTGGGGAATCTAAGTTGTTAAATAGAGAACTATTTCTCGAGGAGGATGATTATTGGCAGCGACATTGATGAAACGCTTCTCTCTTTTATGGGCCCTCTTATCCGTTTCTTAAGGGAAGAAAAAGGTATTATCGTGCCCGATCTTGGTTCGACACATACCTTTGATTTGGATAAAGTCTGGGGATGTACGCGCGAAGAAGCATTTAGTAGAGTACATGATTTTTACAACTCCTCTGATTTTCTTAAGCTGCAAGCAGTTCCTTATGCTTCTGACGCAGTTTATAGAATGTCTCGACACCACTCCATTTACGGCATCACCTCTAGAACAAAAGAAATCTCTCTTGCAACTCTTACTCAGTTAGAATCTAATTTTCCTGGCTGCTTTGAGAATGTTTTCCATACAAGTCAATATTCTATGGCTGCCTTGAATGGAGTAGCAACTCTTACAAAGGGAGATTTATGCAAAAGGTTAGGTGTTGAAATATTTGTTGAAGATGCAATTCATCATGCTGAGCAAATAGCTTCTCCTGAGACTCGTGTTCTTTTATTACCTCAGCCCTGGAATGCTGGTAGATCTGTACCTGAGGGAGTTGTTCGCGTGGCTGATTGGAATGAGGTTGAACGTTATGTGGAAAACTATAAAAATGGAGATGCGTGAACGATTTTATGTTCGGCGGATTAGGCGGGATGGATCCCAAGAAGATGCAGGCCATCATGAAACAGATTGGTATTAAGCAAGATGAGATTGAAGCTACACGCGTGATTATTGAGAAGGCAGATGGTAAGATTGTGATTGATGAACCTAATGTGGTGAAGATTACCATGCAAGGCAATGAAAGTTGGCAGATAACTGGCGAGGCTCGAGAGGAAACTGCAAGTATATCTGATAGCGATATATCCATGGTGATGGAAAAAACTGGGAAGTCCAAGAAAGAGGCACTTAAGGCGCTTGAATCTGCAAATGGAGATATCGCTGCGGCCATAATGGACTTATCAGAATAATTCGCATATCCGAGTAAATTAAATAAGGTTAAATAAGTGTTTAAAAAGGGCGTTTTAACGGAAGGTATTTATACCTCGCCTGGCTAATGTTGTCCTACTCATTAGTGTGCATGGATACGATTATTAAGGAGAAAATTAGTGCTGACCATCTGCTTTATGTCAGTCTTAAGTATACTAAGACTTGCGATGTTATCATTAATTTGCTTTTGAGATGGCATGTCATGATTGATTTGGCGTTTGAACGATTGATTGATAAGGCCAAGAAGATGAAAAAGTGGAAACCTGTTCCTGATGCTCCACGTGCTAAGCTTGTTCAGCTGAAGCAGATTTATGCTGGCGTTTCTCCTGTTTCTGAGACACTTGAACTCTACGAATTGTTTAGAGATATTGAAAAGTTGGATAAAGTGCGTGAAAATGAGTTTAGAAAGGGTGTGAACTTGAAAGTCAGCTATCGCGGGCAAACAATCAACATTAACCTCGATAAATTGAAAGAATATTCGGATATTTTAGAAAGGTTTATAAGTTATATCAAATAAGACCGTCTATTCTACAGTCTCTGTAGTTAGTTCATGGCCAAATTGTTGACTATTATTTCAGGCAAAGGGGGCGTTGGTAAGACGACCAGTGCGATTAATCTCGGTGCTGCTCTTAACTCGTTCGGTAAGGAGGTTATTGTTGTAGATGCAAATTTGACAACTCCTAATGTAGGTCTACACCTTGGTGCTCCTATTGTTCCTATCAACTTAAATCACGTTCTTCTTGGTAAGGCAAAAATTGGTGATGCAGTTTATGAACATGAATCTGGAACGAAGATTATTCCGAGCTCGCTTTCTGTTAAAGAGTTGAGACGTTTGAATCATAAGAAGTTGCGCGATGTTGGAAAGTCTTTGCGTAAGATGGCTGATTTCGTTATTTTTGATGCAGCTGCGGGTTTGGGTGAGGAAGCTGTGAGCAGTATGGAAGCTGCCGATGCGCTTGTTCTTGTCACGAATCCTGAAATTCCTGCTGTGACTGACGCTCTTAAGACGGCTAAACTTGCTGAGGAGATGGGTAAAGAGATTATGGGGGTTATTGTTACGCGATCTAGGGGCTTGAAGAGTGAGATGCCCTTGTCTAATATTCGGGAGATGCTTGACTTGCCTATTCTAGGTGTTGTTCCTGAGGAACGTAGAATGCAAGAAGCTCTTGCAGAGAAGGATGCTTTATTGCATACTCATCCTCGGACAAAGGCGGCACAGGCATACAAGAAAATTGCCGCAAAGATTGCAGGTATATCTTATAATGAACCTTCTTTCTGGAATAGAATGTTTTCTAAGTAATTAGTTTTCTTAAGTCTGACAACCTGCTGTTCCGCCACCGACTCCTGCTTCAACTTCTGCTATGTCAAATTCTCGCACTACACCGTCTCCATCTATATCTGGGCAGATGGCAGAGTAATCATCTCCTGGACTAGGACAGACTATTCCTGCATTTGGAGCACATGTTACGAATTCGTTTTGATGTGGGTTGAAGAGGAATCTCGTATAGGATTCTACATCGAATCCGTCAAGGGTACCGTCACAGTTGATGTCAGGATCCCTGTTTTGTTGATTTGTGACTTGGTGACATACGCAGGATAGAGTCGCTGCAGGCGGACCTCTGCAGAGTTTTCTTTTTTCACCAACTAGAGAAAATACATTGATGCTCGTTGGAGTGATGCCGGGCGTATTAGGGAACAATATTATTTTATGTACTGATTCAAATTCTTTTATTGTGATTGCAGGGTCTTTTACCATTACTGATTTATCTCCTTCAGCGGCTTGGAACGCTAGACCTCGTATATCTCCCACGCCTTCATTTCTCTTGACTGTTAAGAGAACTGGCTTATACGCCTGGCCATCTGTAAGACTTGTGAAGGCGACACTATATTCGCAGCTCGTTATAGCGAACTGGGGAGTGTAGCAATCGGCTACGTTTGTGGTTTCATCTAGTTGCAAGAGGAACGGACTGAAGAAGACCCAGAGAATTCCTATGAGTACGATGGAGATTAGGACTATGAGGACAGTTACTATGATGTTGCTCAAACCACTTCTTTGCATATTGTTATATGGTTGAAGTGTATAAGAATTTAACCGACTTTACTTCCTGGCGCAATATTCTCTTGCGTTGTTAAGATTGTGACTAGCGAATGGTCTTCGTTTGATGCTGCTAGAGTCATGCCGCTGCTATCGATGCCGCGAAGATTGACCGGCTCGAGGTTGGCGATAAAGATGCCGTGCTTGTGTTCTAGTTGGTCTTTTGTGTATGCTTTCTTGAGACCTGCAACAATAGTTCGATGTCCTAGCAGGCCAAAGTCGACTGTAAGAACGTAAAGCTTGTCTGCCTTAGGGTGATCTTCTACTTTCAGGATTTTACCAACACGAAGGTCGAGCTTTTCCCAGTCTGCGAAGGAGATTGTTGGTTTG
>CAYRXU010000001.1:0-130431 GCA_964428325.1 Candidatus Woesearchaeota archaeon | reverse complement strand
GCGCTTGCAAAACCAGCTACCATTACAATTGCTAGAATGCTTGCGAAAACAACGAACAATCTTGAGATATTCATTTTCTGTTGTAACTCTCCAATTACACTGCTTTATAAATTTTTCTATACTGGGATGCTAATCAGCCTTTCTACTCCAAAGGAATCTTTATATAAAATAAGAGTCCTATTATATATACGCACAATGATCCGCGCAAAAGAAAGTCTTGTAGGGGCATGGATGTTCCTCATCGGAGTGGTAGTTGCCACAGTCGGAGGCATTATTCTAAGCTTTGGCTACGGTGTTAATCCTATTATATTAGCCATTTTGGCGATACTCGGATTTGTTGCAGGATTCACAGTCGATGTTAAGGATAACGGCGGAAGTAGATTTCTCGTGTCTGCAGTAGCCCTAGTAATTGTGAGTTTTGCAGGTCAGCAGGGCATTGCAGATGTTCAAATTGTAGGTATTAACATAGGTAAGATCATATCTTCCACACTTGCAGGCCTTCTTGTTCTACTAGTTCCAGCAACAATAGTTGTAGCCATAAAGAACCTCTTCTCACTATCACAGAGATAAATGAGCGGTTAATCGTTAAACCGAATAGAATTTGTAAATAATAATTAAATTTTAATTATGACTTGTAGGGCTTAGTACCAATTTAATAGAACTCTAGAGAATCTTTCTTGCCTGCAGGCGCACTTTCCATTACCTTATGCACTTCTGCAAATGCAGGTGTAGCAATAACAATGTTTTCTCCGAAACCAGCAATTGAGCCTTCCATAGCCTCAACAGTCTTCTTTATCTTAGCAACAGATCTCTTCAACTCAATAACGTCCTTAGTACGTAGTGGTTTGATATCAATAACTGCAATTGTATATCCTTCTCTCAACGCGTTCAAGATATCAGTGATATCATCGTACTGCTTCAAGGTGAAAGGTCTGACAACAACGCGGTTCTTTGCTTCCTGAGCACCGTTTACGTCGATCTCAAGGTAATCCTCTCCAGGACTCTCTTTTCCAAACATCCTCTTTAAATCAAATGCCATGGTATGTTTATTCTGTCTCGCTTTATAAATATTATCGTGATGTCTTGTTAGAATTCTGCTTATCTTCAGAAGCAGCGTGTATCTTCTGCATCGCAATTAATTTCGACTCAATAGCACTCTCTTGCTTCTCAAATGATTCAATTCTCATCGTCAAAAGTTTTTTTCTTTCTTCCAACTCTTTTCTCAATGCTTTTTTATCGACGCGCATCATAGCTGGGCCAATAACTCTGTATACTTCATCACTTGTCTTGTCAATTTCAGTTAGCGCGTTTAAAGTTTCGTTCAATTCAAGCTGCAATGATTGCTTTTGCATAGCAAGTTGCTGTAAATTATGGTCAAGAACTTGCAGCTCGCGAATATCCTTCTGCTCAAACGCTGTGCTCATATTGCTTTAATCTTAACTACATGCTTTCGCGGCTTGTAGAAAATTTTTGAATTGCATGCAGGACAAACGAATCTCTTTTCAAGACTTTTGCTTGTGATAACCTTGCTGCATTTAAAACACTTATATTGGGCCATAGTTATTAGTTTCTTAGGGGGTTTTTAAGCTTGCCTATTAAGCAAGTAAGCGTGGCCAGCAAATCGCTTGCTACACTTTGAACAGTACCAGATCCCGCTTGACTCGCGCTTTACGCCGAGCTTGTTACAGTAAGGGCATGTTTGCTTCACGCGTTGTAGTGATTCTAGTTGGTTCAATCGTGAGCGTACTCGTGTTCCAGCCTTTGTACCAAAACGACCGAATGCTTTGATCTTTTTTGTCTTTGCTCCCATGATGTGTTGTAAAAATGAGTGTTTTTAAACTATTCTATGCAGCGTTGGAGAGAAATAGGTTCTCGCAAAATTTTTGATAAGCCTCTTCAACAACCTCTCTTCTTCGCAGAAATGCGGGCTCTCTCGGATCCATCGTACCGCGTGTATATCTAAGGAAAACCGCATCATATCTTCGAAAATCTCCATCATCATAGAAAATTGCAAAAATTCCGGATAATGGAAAGGTCGGTTCAATATCATATTCTAAAATAAATCCTTCTCTTCCACAAGCCTCAACTCTTTTTCCTATTCCCCATTCCTTCTGACAGTTCATAAAATCTGCTTGTCTAGAATCGTTTTCTATCATGGTTTTATGGGGATACCCGGATTCGAACCGGGATCGCGAAGTTTTTTGCAGTTCCAAAATGGTTTGACCCAAACCTCGAATGTTAACCAGGTTGCACCATATCCCCGATGCAAATAGTGCGTTAAAATGCGTATTTAAAGATTCGCAAAAGAGTTCTTACTTCTTCTTTGCAGGAGCAGCTTCTTTCTTCGCAGCTTCAGGCTTAGCTCCGGCAGCAGCAGGTGTTGCAGCAGCGCCAGCGGCGGGTGTCGCAGCAGCTCCGGCAGCAGGTGCAGCGGCTGCAGCAGCGGCCTTAGCAGCTTCTTCGGCAAGCTTAGCAGCTTCAGCAGCTTTCGCCTTAGCTTCCTGTTGTGATTTAACGGATGCGAATGCAGCATTCAATCTGGTCTTCTTCTCAGCAGCTACAACAGTTGAACCTGACTTGATTTCTCTGTCGTAAATGCCTGCAGCAATATCTTGTTCAACATCTTTAGCGGCCTTGTCTTCAACCATGACTCCAAGAGTTACGCAACTTCCGACAACCATCTTTACAGCAGCCTTCAAATCTTTAGCAAGCATGTTTGCCTGCTTTGTTTTAGCAATAGAAATTACTTGTTCAATAGCAAGATTTCCTATCTTAGTGTTAAGAGGATTGCCAGAACCTTTGTCAACACCGGCTTCTTTCTTAATAAGTTCTGCGACAGGGGGCGAGAATACTTTCACGCTAAAGCTCTTTGTCTTAGGATTAACGTCAAGCTCAACAGGAACTTTCATTCCATTGAAACCAGATGTTGCCGTGTTAACGTCCGAGATAACCTTGCCTAGATTAATGCCTAACGGGCCAAGCTGCTGTGCTACGGCTGGACCTGGCTTCATTGCCCCTCCGTCAACCATTAATTTTACGATCATATTGTAAAGTCATCCTCTTCCTTCTTTTCTTCTTCAGGATCTGCCTCACCTTCACGCCTTATAACTCTTACGTTATCCATCTTTACGGTTACTGGGATAGGTACGGCTGCCCCAAGCAAGGAAACAACAACTTCTCCCTTGCCTTTGTCGACGCGAACAACCTTTCCTTTCTCCTTCTTGAAGAGATCTGCAATCATTTCAACTACATCTCCAACTTCAATATGGTAGTCTTCAACTTCTGGCTGGACCATATTTTTGATTTCTTCATAAGTCAAGGTCTTGCCAATAATTCCCTTCACATAAGGCAAGTTGAATACGGCATCTTCAGCTGATTCTCTGTCAGCAGCTTCCAAAAGTACGTACCCGCGCAAACCATGAGGTCTAACGACGGAAAATACACCTAGTTGTTTCTTCTCAGCTCGATCTGCAATCATCTCGAGCGCTTTGTCTTCCTTGTTTGTGGTTACTTTGATAACAAATATCATGTTCGACTACTTGTGCACATTCGTCCAGAAGTAGTAATCCAAGACATCAGAAGTGCTTTATAAATCTTATCCTGCCGATGTTTTTATCGCTTTAAACGATAGCTTTCATCAAAAGTGCTACAACAAAACCCAAAAGCCCGAGGAAAAGCACACCCAATGCAGATACTTTAGCAACAGTCTTGTATTCCTCAGCTGTCGGTCTGCGAAGGAGCTTCCATACACGAACACATTGCAAAAGAAGTGAATGTAACTGTTCTTTCATAAATGACTTAGATACTATTTACTTTTAAACTTAACTTTCAAGGAAATCAATTCCAAGCTCTTCGCCAATACCTGCGTCCTGCCCGTTTGCTTTAGCCTTACTCGTAGAACCGATGATCTGTGAGCTTTTCACACCAGTCACAATAAGCAACACTTTAATCGATTTCTCCATATCTGCAGAAATCTGCGCACCAGAGATAATCTTTGCGTCAGGTGAGATGCGGTTGCCGATGAGTTCCATGACGGTCTTGTATTCCTCAAGAGTCAAATCAGGCCCGCCGATAATATTGATGAGCGCGCCTTTTGCTTCTCCAATATTTACATCAAGCAACGGATTGTTTACAGCACGCTCAACAGCCTCTTCAGCTCGGCCGTTCGTATTATCGCTCTCTCCAATACCGATGAGCGAAACGCCACCATTTGACATAACTGCCTTCACGTCAGCGAAGTCAAGATTCACAAGACCAGACGTTGTGATGAGTTCAGCAATACCTTTTACAGAATTCGTCAGAATTTCATCAGCAACTTTGAAGGCCGTATGGAGTGGCAACTCTGGAGCCAACTCAAGAAGTTTATCATTAGGAATAACAATGAGCGTATCAGCAACATCAGCCATACGCTCAAGACCGTATTGTGCATTCTCAATTCTCTTCTGTCCTTCAACGGTAAATGGAAGCGTTACAATACCGATGGTCAAAGCGCCCTGCTTCTTTGAAAGATCAGCAACAACAGGGGCAGCTCCAGTACCAGTTCCTCCACCAAGACCACATGTGATGAAAACCATATCTGCGCTCGAAAGATGTTTCTTAATTTCATGTTCACTTTCACGAGCAGCTTCTTCACCAATCTTCGGATTACTTCCAGCGCCAAGACCGTGCGTTAACTCGCGACCAATCAGGATTTTGTGGTCAGCATTACAATAAAGCAAGTCTTGCGCATCAGTATTCATCGCAATAACTTCACATCCTTTAATGCCAATCTCTTTCATACGAGAAACTGAATTTCCACCACCGCCACCACAACCGACGACTTTAATACGAGAAACCTGATTCTGAATGATTGCTTCTAACTCCTTATCGATAGGATGTGCAGAACTACTCCTCTTTTCATATGACACTAGGGCCATAACTTAATTAGCGGCTGACTGTTTATAAGGATTGTTGTGCGCCCGCCACACTTGAGCTATTCTTTTCTGATTTTTGTACTTCTTCAAATGCAAGTTCAGCTCCGACGAGTTCTTTGAACTTTGGCTCAAATGTTTTCATAATATGATCAAGAATCTTTGGACCCTTTACCGTTACTTTATTTTCATGAACTGTAAATTCTGGCACGCCGCGCAAAAACCAAGTAAAGAATGTTGTTGCCTTGTCCTTCAGATCAGTTATCTTCTTCACAACGGTGAATGTATAATCAAGTTCCTTGCCTGCAAGAGGATTGTTAAAATCAGCAATAACTCGCGCACCTGAAACTGCACGAATCTGCACGAGCGCTTGGTCAAGCATCAGAGACATTCCAGGTCGAGGGTCTACTTTCTGCTCATGGAACATCTTCAGAGGTATGGCTCTAATCAAGGAAGCCTGGCGTGGCCCGAATCCGTCTTTAGCCGTCAAATGAACATGATACTGTTTTCCAATTTCTTTGCCTTCAAGAGCGTTATCAAGACCATGCACAAGCATGCGATGACCAACAATCAGCGAAAGTGGCTTCTGCTCTTCCTTTTGTTGAAGATGTTTCAACTCAGAAGGCTCGTTAGAATCAAAGACATTTCCGTCTGTCTTGCCTGTGAATCTGAGCTCAATAAAGTCTCCTCGCTTAACACTTTCCATGCGGCTGCATGTTTAGTAAGTTTTATAAACGTTTCTTGTGAGGATGAGTCATGACTTTGAAACTTATTAACGCAACAGAAGCACGTTCTGGTGTTACTATTCTCGTCGATGGAGAGCCTTGCGTAGTCCGTTCAAACGACATCAGTAAGACCGGAAAACACGGCGCGTCAAAGTGTCGTATTGAAGCAGTCGGTATATTCTCAGGTAAGAAGAAAGTAATTGCAGTTCCAGGCCACGAGAGATTTGAAGTGCCTATTGTCAATAAGCGCAAGGGTCAAGTTCTAAGTGTTTCAGACAGCACGGCTTCAGTTATGGATCTTGAAAGCTTCGAGACACTTGAAATCGAGTGCGACGAAGAAGTTAAGGCAGATATTGCTCCTGATAAACAAGTTGAATTCTGGGAATGCGAAGGTCGCAGACAGATCAAGAGGGTAATGTAACGTGGCAGCAAAACTACCAGCCGCACAAAAGAGAATGTTCAAGAACATTTTTGTATGCAAGAACTGCAGCCAGAAAATGCGCAGTGATGCACTAAAGATTGTTCAGGGACAAATCGCTTGCCGAAGATGCGGTGGACACTCTTTTAGACCGATCCGTTCTAAAAAGAAATAAATAGGTGACCATGAGTTTTATCGTATACGACATAATATTCCTAGTAGTCTTTACCCTTCTTGCTTTTTGGTTCATCTACACGAGAAAACACAATCTCAAGCGCCAAGGGTTGCTTTATCTTTATCATACTCAGTGGGGCGTAAAACTAATCGAGCGCGTAAGCAAAGAATACGCCTGGCTATTGCGACCCTTGCAGTACGTTGTAATAGTCTCTGGCTACGCATTAATGGCAGTCATGGTCTGGATGGCTATACGACTAACGTATGTTTACACAGTATCAACAGCTCTCGTACAGGCGGTAAAGATTCCTCCATTGATTCCTTTGGTGCCTTACTTGCCTGAACTATTCAAGGTAGATTATCTTCCTCCTTTGTACTTCACATATTGGATTGTTGTAATTGCCATAATCGCAGTCAGCCACGAATTTGCGCACGGTATCTTCGCACGTCTTAACAATATCAAGGTCAAATCAACCGGTTTCGGTTTCTTAGGTCCTTTCCTCGCCGCTTTTGTAGAACCAGATGAGAAGCAGATGAGCAAGGCACCTAAGTTCGCGCAACTTTCCGTTCTTGGCGCAGGTACTTTTGCAAACGTTCTTATGACAATTCTTTTCGGCATTATCCTCTGGGTCTTCTTTACTAGCAGCTTTGCAGCTACGGGCGTACAGTTCAACACATACACGACAGCACCTCTCAATATGTCGGCCATAGCGACTATCGCAGGTATGTCTCCAGAAGCATTCCTCGCTCAAACAGAAGCAAATCATTCTCTCCAGAAAATAACTACTATTCAAGGCACGTATCTTTATCCAGGTGCATCACTCAAGCAAGCTCTTGAAAGAGATATTCCTGTTATTGCAGCATACGAAGATGCTCCTGCGGTACAGGCAGGTCTCCATGGACCTATAATTTCGATTGATGGCGTCCCAACACGAAACATAACCGAACTAAGCAGCATAATCCAATCACACGCACCAGGAGACACCATAACGATACTAACTGGAGAAGGAGATATCAAGGAAATTGTCAATATCACACTCGCAGAACGTAATGGCAAGGCTTACCTTGGCATTGGCGTCATAAAGCCTTCACACGGCCCAGTGACTGGCTGGATTTACAAACTAGTAGAGAACATCAAAGATCCTTTCATTCACTACGAGCCAACATGGGGCGGCGACTTCACATGGTTCATTTACTATCTTCTATGGTGGATTGTACTCATCAACATTAGCGTAGCACTGATGAATATGCTCCCAGTAGGTATTTTTGACGGCGGCAGATTCTTCTACCTCACCATTCTGCACATCACAGGTAACGAGAAAGTCTCAAGAAAAGCATTCTCAATTGCAACATGGCTCTTCATTGCCATGGCAGTCTGGCTCATGGTGCGATGGGCTCTTGCCTTTATTTAATTCAGAACTTCAACACCTTTCTTAGTAAATGCCACCAGTCTCAAACCCATTGGAACTGACAAGATAGCTGCTATAAGGGCCATATGTTCTTTTCCTGTGCCTGATGCCAGCGATAAGTGTGCTTCAAAACCAGAGAATCTCTTTTTCAAGCTGGCCTCAAGTGTGTTACGCAACTCAAACAAAGGCATAGACGTATCAACAACGATCTCTTCTGCATGTTCAGGAGTAGGATACTCTACTGCATGCGTATTTTTCACAAGAATAATCTTATCCCAGGTGCCATGATTTATCAAGGCACTCACCTGCCCCCATCCTTCTCTATCTGCCCCAAGAAATGCAACTAATTCCATAACGTTGTTTTAACAAGTAGGTTTATAACTATTATCGTATTCTGCACGCTATGGCGCGAGATATACCGCTAAGTGAAATCACATTAAGGCGCTACGAGAAACCATATGCTTCTTCCAAAAGAGAACTAGTAAGAAAGACTTGTTTAAGCCTTGGTTTGTTACAACCGGGCGATTCGAGAGACATTATTGTAGATATTCTTCTTGCACTCGACGTTGCCCGCAAGGACAAGACAGAACTAACCTCATTCGACATCATCGAAAAAGTAAAAGACATCCGAAAACAGCATAATCTAGAGGAGCGAGGTCTTGCAGAAAGCAATGTGCGCCGACAGCTTAAGCGACTGCGAGATCTCATGCTTGTAGACAAGAAAAGCAATCTCTATCGATTGAGCGAGTTTGAATCGCTATCGCATCTATTTGCTAACAAAATAGAAGGTTTTCTTATCCCTCAAACAGTTGAGCGTGTCAAGGAATATCTTTCACACATAGATAACGCGCCTTAATCACTTCTTGCTACTTTCAACTCGTTCCCAAGCTTTATTGAATGATCTTCTCCAAAGGCGTCTATCAAACATAATGCGTACCCAGAGGTAAGCACGCATCACCATCAGCCCCATAAGCCAGAAAAGGTGAATTGGATTTTGTACAAGTCTCAGTGAAGACACACCAACTCTTAATTCATTAGCAAGTGCATGCAACTTTGATGTTTTTCCAGTACTTTGGTAAAATCGCCCGGCAGTGCGTTTTTTCTGTTTTATCCAGTCAATAAGTGTACTCGGATAGTGCACATACACGTGCGCCTTAGGTTCGTACACGGTTCTCTTCCCATGTTTCCAGATACTTTCAGTGATAAAAGCATCATCTGCCAAAGTGTTAGCTGGCATTGATCTTACAAGATTCTTCCGTACAGCATAAAGATATCCTGTGCACAACACGTTCTCATTGCGTTTCATCTGAGAGAGGCGCATACGGTGGAATGTTTCTGCTCCCAGATAGGCCCAATAATTAACCATGCTGATAGCCTTATTAGTGGATATAACGCGTCCTGTTGCTGCTCCAATACTTTTATCTTTCATGTGAGAAAGAAGAGAAGCTACAGCATTTTCTCCCATATACACGTCCCCATCACTCAATACAAGAATTTCCCCTCTCGCTTTCGTGAAAATCAGGTTGAGTGCAGTTGGCTTGCCTTTACCAGGGTCTTTCAAAACATGTACGCGCTTGTCTTTCTTTGCATACTGTTTTGCAACATCCAGAGTCTCTTTATCTGGGGCAACCACGATAATCTCAGACTTTTCTTTGATGCTTTGGCGCATAGCGGCTTCGATGGCTCTTCCAATAATATGGGGTTCTTTGAATGATGTAATGACTATGGAAATCATGCAATGGCCCTAAACACCTGCTCTGCCGAAATGCTCTTGACAAGCTCTTCACTATATTCATTGCTTCTCTCAGGGAAATATTCGTAAAGTTGCGGCGAGACAATCTTATGCAGGAGGCTATAACCCTCTACTTCATCAGGGCTAGTACAGAAAAACAAACAAACTGTCTTCTTACCAAGTCCTAGAGCAACATGCAGAGCAAGGCTATCAGAACACACAATTCTATCGCATCTATCTACAAGAGCAGCAAACTCTCTTTTGGTATTTGTAGGATTATTGTGTCTTACGACAATTCCTTCTTTCTGCATTTCAGCAAGGAAATTCTTCTGGCTTTCGATTTCATTAGGTCCTCCAAATAGAAGCGTCTCATACCCTTTCTTATGGGCGAGTACAATAAATTCTCTCAATCGTAAATGGTGCCAGACTTTAGACGGCCATCGGGAAGAAGCCCCCATATGAATTCCAATAACCCTCTTGCCTTCCAAGCCTTCCCTTGAGAAGAAATCTTCTCCATACCGCTTATCTTTCACATCAAGAAATAGATGATAAGGTTTCTTAGACACAGGAATCTCAGCAAGTTCTGACATCATATCTTGATAAGTGCGCTTGTTGCTCTTCTTCAGATCATCATCAAAGACTGTATTGAGATAGTATTCGGCACCAGCATTAAATGCTGCTGCATATTCTCCCTCTTTGTAGAATCCATACTTCTTCTCAGCCTTTATGGCTATAGCAAGCGTCGTAGCTTCATCATCCATGTCAAAGTTATACAGCCGATGGAATTTCTCAGATGTAGAAAATGGCACGGTTTTTACGTGATCTATAAAAGCAAGGCCTTCAAGCATCTCGCTTATCGATTTTCTTGTAATCCAAGTTATTTCGGAATTTGGAGACAAGCGCTTAATTTCTTCAACCAAGGGGATTGTCCGCAAAACATCCCCGTCTGCACCAAGCTTGACAATAACTATCTTCTCCATACTATCGAAGAAGAAAAATCCTTTTTAAGGGTTACTCATATATCCTCTTATGCGTATTTACATAGCAGGCAAACTCACGGATAAGGCGGAAAGAGAAAGAGTGGAAAAACTAGATGCTCTTTGTAGGGCGCTCGGATTCGACACGTTCTTGCCCCACAGAGACGTTGGCCTAGTCAAAAATATCTCTGACGCTCCTCGTATCTTCAAAGGAGACATTACGGCAGGTCTCGCACAGTGCGATGCGGTTCTCGTATCTCTTGAAGGTCTCCATATAGGCAGTGGAACGGCCTGGGAACTGGGTTATGCATACGCTCATAATCTGCCTATAATCGGCATAAAGACCGACGAATCTGTAGAAGATGCGCTCGATTATCTAAGCCCAATCATCATTGCTTCAACGAAAATTGTAACCTCTCTGGATTCACTCAAGAAAGAACTGAAGAAGTTAATCAAGTAGTTTTGTCGACTCTGTGGTCTGCTCGCCACGCCAACCATCCTGGTAAGACTTCTTCTTTTTCATCTCTTTGCGTGCTCTGGCGTAAAGATAGAGCCGAGCGCCAAATGCTTCAATAGTCCACCACGCTTCTTTTATTGTCCTTGGAAAAGCAAGAGCAAATAACGCTCCCCACTTTATCTCATTTACAAAAGACTTCGTACGAGGCATGTCAGGGGCAATGCGATTGAGATTCTCATGGGCTTTAACGTTTCTTACTTTCTGTGCCAACCAGTCTTTCCAAGTCGTAGGGTTCTTTACATACACTTCTGCTTCAGGTACGTATTTTATCTTGTAACCTTTCTTCCAAAATAGATAGGGAATAATACTATCCTCTGAGGTCTCAAGAGGGAAATCACGGATAACGTTCTTGCGTATCGCAAAAAGATATCCGGAACACTCAAAAAACATCTTTTCTTTTGAATAGTGTTTTCGTGCACGATCAATACCAGCAAAGAATAGGTGTGCCCAATATCCATACTTGCTGTTTCGATTATCGACTGATACGGGCTTTCCCGTAATGCATCCAATGGTTTTGTCTTCAAATGCTTTAGAGATTGCCGAAATAGTATTGTCTGAAACAAAAACGTCTCCATCAGTCAGGATAAATATATCTTCGCTATTTTGTGAGCCAAGCTCTTGGAAGAGCAGGTTGAGCGCATAGCTCTTACCTTCTCCTGGATCAGGATAAAAGTTGAATCGCTCGTCCTTCACGTTTTTGCGCAAAAACTCTTCAACTTCAAAAAAAGGATCGACCACAGTTACACGCAAGTCTTTTCGATTGGACTGATTGAGAAATGTCTGCACAGCACGCAAGGTTGTCTTAGGTTCGTTGTAAGAAGTTATAATGACGTCAATCATGCGAGCTCAATAGGATAGTCAGAAGGGCGAACAATAACTGTCTTCTCCCCATTAGGTCTGCTGGCCTCAATACGACATTTTTTCTGACCTTGTTTGCCAATATCAGAAACTTCCACCGTCAGAACATGTAATACTTCTCCTGCAAGTTTTATTCTATCTCCCACTTTTACAAGCTCTGCTGGCTTCTTCATATAGAAAATGCGGTCTACACACTTATAAACTTTATTCAGTTAGCGAGATAATGAAAAAGGCAATAGTCCTTTGTTCCGGAGGACTTGATAGTGTTGTATGTGCTCATTACGTAAGGAAAAAGCTCAAATATACCTCGATAACTATTTTATTCTTCAATTACGGTCAGCGCACCGTACAAGCAGAAAGAAATGCAGCGAAAAAATGCGCACTGGATATCGAAGCAACATTCCAAGAAGTATCTATCTCTTTAAATCATCTAAATGTTGCTCTTGTTTCGAAATCAAAAAAAGTAACTGCTTCAGATCAAGTTAGAAATACGACTCGAGAACATGAATCTTGGTATGTGCCGGGAAGAAACACGCTTTTTCTCGCACATGCTTTTTCACTTGCAGAAAATATGACTAAAGAGAACAAGGTAGATATTTTCGTAGGATTCAAATCTGAAGGAAAGGAGCCTTATCCCGACACAACTCCCAAATATGTCCACTCAATGAATCAACTTCTCAGCGTTGCTTTCAAGAATATGAGATTACACGCTCCTTTCATAGATAAGGATAAGGAAGATATTATTCTCATAGGCGAGAAATTGAAAATAGATTTTGCTAAAACGATAAGCTGTTACACATCAAATCAACATTGCGGCTCTTGTCTCGCATGCCGCTTAAGAAAAAAAGGATTCTATTGGGCGAACGTGCGCGACCCTACTTTTTATGCGCTCTAACTGCCTGCGCTAGCAGATCAGAAAGGTCTTCAATAAGGGCGCTCCAAGCAAAGCGTTGGACGTCCTTCCGTGCCTGTTCACGTATCGTTTTATGCGGCTTAGACAATCCATCATCAATAAGATGCGCAAGAGCTGCAGAATCATCTGTCTTGAAAAGAAATCCATTCTTTCCATCTTCAATCAACGCTTTGTTTCCTTCATTATCCGAACCTAGGACAAGCTTACCGCGAGCCATCGCCTCAATGAGGGTCTGAGGCATACCTTCACGAATGGAAGGAAGAACATAGACCTTTCCAGAATCTATTTTATGGATTTTCTTCACCATATCGTAAATCGCATCAGTAAACGCGACTCTGTTCTCAAGACGCTTATCTTTCACAAGCTTCTTTAGCTTAGCCAAATAATCTCCCTCTGCAGGCCCAACGATCTCCAATAACGCTTTCTTATCCTTTATGATTGCAAATGCCTCAATGAGCACTTCTAAGTTCTTTATGGGGCTTACGCGGCCGAAATAGAGTACCTTATTCTCCTCTACTCCAGATGGTAAGGCAAACATAGCAGGCATTATGCCATTAGGGATGTAGACAAGCTGCTCTTTCTTTACGCCCATTTTCTCAAGGTAACTTCGCTCCCAAGGCGCAATAATAACTATTTTGAAGAACTTACTAAGAGTAGTGGGCCCTACAAATTTATCGTAAAACTGCACAGACCACTTAGATAGCAATGAGCGTGTCGAGTTATCGCTTAGGAAAGGGGCATGTGTTACGAGTATCACTGGCACACCCAATTCCTTGCCTACATCGAGCGCTTTAGTTGTGTGTGGGTGTCTGTAAGCATGAGCTATAATGACGTCTGGCTTAAATGCACGTGCTTTAGCCTCAAAACTCCATGTGAGGTAACTCTCGCCCCCCAGCTTACGTGCAGGAAATCGCGTTATCGGTACGCCACCAATGCTATCTTCATTGGGAGCTATATCGCTCGAGCCCTTAGTCATACAAGAGGAAAATATCTCAACAGTATGGCCTTTCTGTGCCAACATAACGGCTTCCTGCTTGACACGAGCCCCAACGCCACAACCGCCAGCAGTATAATTGGTTAATTCAAGGATACGCATATTGTTCTATCTTGCAGGGCTATTTAAATCTCGGGAAGGATTAATAGTGCTTGTGCTGGTTCTGAGAACGCATAACGAAGTAAACAACTACTGCGATAATAACTACTGCAAGTACAATCCAAACCCAAATCATGCTTCTACCTTCAGAAGACTCACTTTCATTAGCGGTTGTTGTGGGTTCAGTTGTCGTGGTCGTTGTTCCAGGCACTTGTTCATGGATGGCCTTGATAACTACAGAAGCTCTACTTGCTTCAATAGACTCAAGTGTAACTTGCATATCATAATATCCGTCGCTATCAACATCAAACTTCTTTGTCTCTCCAGTATTGAATGTAGCTTCTTGAGGCGTACTTGCAATCTCAATAACTGCGCTAGTCGTACCAATGCTCTTCACACCAACATAATGCGTAGTTCCGCCAACATTAAGCTGTAATCGCTGTCTTGCAGATAGTCGACTTCTTACGTCTCCCTTAACACTCAAATCAGAATCATCATTTCTCAATGTGCTTGTCCAAGTCGCGGTTCCAGTATTTCCGCTTCCGCCACTTCCTCCACTGCCAAGCCGTCTGCTGCTCTCAACAGTATACTCAAAATTGCTAGACGCGCTATTTCCTGAATAGTCTGTAACTGTGCATGTCGTTGTGAATGTTCCTGTCTCATCAGTATCTGGATTTTCTGTGTATGATGTTGTTCTTACCCCTGTCGTGGCGTCAGTTCCTGAGCAAGTGCAAGTTAACTCATCATCTCGATCAACGGATTCTTCATCACAACTAAAGCTTACAGATGGAGCAGTCGTATCAACGGTAATTGTGCGAGTAATAGACATGTTCGAGTTACCAAAAGAGTCGTTCATAGTTGCGTTTACGAAGTAGATTCCATCAGATAGATTGAATATGATTGAGAAAGAGCTGGAGGAAGATGTGCTGGCGTTGACAAGACCGGTCGAGTTAAAGACGCGGATAACTGCAGACCCTGTAACTCCATTATCTATGAATGTCATGTTGACAGGTAGGCTGCTGGATGAAAGATTTGTTCCTGACGCATTTGTTGGGTCAACAAGATCAACAGAAGAAGGTACGGTTGTATCGTTAACCACAAAACTCAAGTTGCTCATGAACGAGCCTGTTCCGTTAAGTGTTGTTATGGTGATATTATAATTGCCTGGTGTTGCAACGCTTGCGTTGAATGAAAAGTAATAGTAAGTCAGATTCGTAATAAGGCGGCTTGTTGTGTTTGCCCATGACAAGACTGTCGTTGTATTGCTAAACACATGCGGCCCTGCGCTTGTCAGATTAGATCCAGATACAAATGTAAATCCAGATGGAAGCGTCACGTTTACTCGTGAGATATTGCCGCTTGGCAGGGCATCGGTATTGTTAACTGAAAAGTTGAAGACATAGTAAACATCTTCAGCAATAAAGTAGGAAGTGCCTCCTGCCGCAGTCCTTACTGTGTGGATTGCAAGGGCAAATTGAACAATAGCGACAACACTCAAAATACCAACGACAAGCAAAAAAAGTCTCCGCGGCGTATTCATATCACTCTCTCTAACAATACATCCTATTCTCTATTTAAACCTTACTTGAACGTGGTAGCATTTAGCAGAGCTAAAGCTGAGAGATAAAAAATAGAAAAAGAAAAAAGAAAAAAAATTGACAGTTTAGCTTTAAGCTGTAACTGGAGTCAAGGTTGTAGCCGTGCTACCAGTGTACTTCTTACCGGCCATCGTGTCAGGCTTCTGTGTTCTCAATGCAGTAGCTGCATTTGTTGTATCTTCAGCAGTGTAACCTGCTACCAATACTGCAACTTTGCTTGAAGACCACGGAGATTGGAAGGACTGGATCAAGTATGATCCTGTTCCAACGCCTGTTCGAGTTGTGAAGTCTGCACCACAAACAGCTGAATCAGCTCCAGTTAGGAGTCGAGATGCAACTTTGTTGATACAGCTACCTCCAACAACGACTAGGTTCTTTGAGCCAACTGTTGACACTTGATTGTCTGTTACGACAATGTTTCCAAGTGCGCCACCACCATTGCTGGTTGTAGCATCGGTTTCAGCGACATACAACATAGCCTGTACCTGATCATCAGGGTAGGATATTGTAGCCTTCTTTGTACCGCTTGTTGGACTATCTAGCTCAACCAATGTACCGTAAAGTGTCAAGATCTGTGACAAGTCATCATTGCTTTCAAGGCTAATGAAACTGTTACCAGTGTTTGATGTACTTGAAGGTGTGGTTGCAGTAGATCTCACCGTATTAACCTCTGTTTCAGAATCGCTTGATCCACCACCCGTTAGAGTGAGAACCATAGCTTCTTCATTGTCAGTTCGGTCTTCTTCCTCTTCAAAGACAACCAAAGCGGGATTGACAATATTGCCTCCAGCATTAGGTGTGATCAAGAAGATCTTTGTCGTGTTCAAGGAATCGTAGGTGAAGTTGTAGGTAAGTCTGCCTACCGTAGCAGTTGTACTGCCGAATCCGGCAGTAGCGTTAACAGTTGTTCCGCCGATAGACATTCCTCCTCCTGAACCCTGAGGGACAGCAGTTATAGCAGTAGCATAATCATCTCCATCAGGGATGAGGATACTTACTGCATCTGTACCAGCGCCGTCAATGTTATTGACGTCAAGAGTCAAAGGTTCGTAGAAACCAACCTTAGCTCCTTTTGATGTTTCTATCGTAGGATAGAAGATAACCTGGCCTGTTGTTGAGCTATCTGGGTAGTTCAATCTAACGATGATGTTATCAGAGCTAGTTGAGACTCCATTATAGGTAACAGTGTAGGTTCGACCACCAACTGTGACAGTACCTGCGCCTTCAGACGTTATTGAAGCTTTGTAGGTTTGAGACGTATCAAATACGTTCTTGAAGATGATGTCATCATCTGTATCAGACGAACTGTTTGTAACAGTGTCCAACTTAAGAAGATAACCTTCATCCTGGTTTCCTACAACGACGTACATAGAACGGTTCAATGGAGCCAATTCTCGTACGCGTATTACTTCTTTTGCCTGATCGCCATAAGCGAGACGCATTGTCTGCGTTTCGTTATTGACCCACTCGAAGGACCCTTCATTTTCCTGGTGGTCAGTCATCGAAATTTTCATTCGATCGTCACCAGCAGATTCAACAACAATTTCATCTCGATCAGAGCTGTCAAGAGCATTGCTCACTTCGGTGAACCGAAGATCGAATGTTCCCCAGACTGGATCGTGGAATGAGCCACCGGCAACAAGAGCATCTTCATCGCTATCGTCTGAGAAGACGCTAATCGTGAAAGAAGTCATAGCACCTGTGGTTCCAGCATTGAAGCTTACAGAGGTACCGTCAAGTGATTCCTCGTCGGAACCGGTCTTAACGTTCTCGCCATTCTTCAATGTGATTTTGTTGCTTCCTACAATGATCTCCGCTGAAACAACGCCTGTTGCCTCGGACTCGTCAGAGTACGCGACAGCAACTTCAACGCCGTTTACTTTTGAAGATTCATCTTCATCGATTTCCTTTGTTCGCGAATTACCTGAGCTATCAGTAACTCTGACAGTTGCAGATGTGTCGCTCGCAGCAAGAAGCTCGATTGTGAAGCTCATGCCATCAACAGTAACTGTTGTGGAAGGTGTAGGGCTGCTTCCTCCAAGGCTGAGTGGAATGCGTTCAGATGATTGATATAACACTAGTGTTGTAGCGTCAGTATCAGTTCCTACGGTCCATTCCTTTCCGAAGATAACCATAGATTCTCCTTCAGAGTCGGAATGTGTTAGGTTTACAGCCTGATCGAACGTCACAGTTGTGTTATACACAACGTTTGACGAACTTGTTCCTAGATTAACGAAAATCGTAGGATCGTAATCAGATGTAGGCTCCTGACCGAACAATACTCGGCTTGCGGATGGAAGAATGATTGTCTGTGTAACGTCTGAATCGACATTACCAGAGAAGTCTGAGTCAGCCAAGATCATTGGGAGATTTGTATCGTCCAGTGTAGTTCGAGCAGTGTTTAGGCTATCGTTAAGATAGATTTCTGTTGAGCTAGTGAACAATGGGAAATTCTCTCCAGTAATTGTGGTTGATCCCTGACTTTGTCCTCCTTGTGCAGCAAATGTTGTAGCTAGATCTGATGTCAATGCAGTGGCTGAGGAAAGGTCTGACGAAGCAGCACTTTCACCAACTACGATAGCAACATCAGCATGACCATTCTGTACGAATGGAGCTGGATAATTTGCAGCAGCAGCAAGGGCCAACGTTGCGCTCATCATTAATCCTGATGATGCAACAGAGGCGATTTTTTTGAAATTAAATACCATTTTTTTCAACCTCCTTTCAGCTTTGTACCCATGACAGTCCCGCAGGACTCCCCTAAGGGAGGACTTTCGTCCCGTCTGTTCCAAACATTAGTTTAGAACAACGTAGTGTTTAGCTACGTGGTACTCTGCTTACAGAGTAATGGGATATCTCTATGTAGCTTTAAAAAGCTTTCGTTAAATCGATACTCTAACCTGCTTATCTCCTCGAGGCTCGATGTTTGCTTTAAAAAGCTTTGGGTATCACTCTCTAGGAAAACACTTCTTGAGATGATCCTCTAAACAGTAACAAAATTAATAGGTGGTATTTTTATCCATATATGGTAAATAAAAACATATATATACTCTATATACTTATTTTTTATTAGATGGCTGACAAATCAAAGACGCGAGAAATCACAATTGTCGACGATAGGGGAGCATTCACTTCATTCTTTAAGCGTCTTGCAGGGGAATCTTCCGATGGATATGACTTTGAAGGCATAGCTGCATTGCGCCACATTCTATCAAATCAGAAAGCGCGCCTCTTGCACGTAGTAAAGACACGTAATCCTTCTTCTATTTACGCGTTGGCCAAGATTTTAGGTCGAGATTTCAAGTCTGTAAAGAGCGATGTGGCCCTTCTTGAACGCTTTGGGTTCATCGATTTAGTGGCAGAAAAGACTGGAAAACGCGAGCGACTTAAGCCTATATTAGTAGTCGATACAATAAATATCAAGATTAAGCTTTAATTGCAGATACTTAGCTCTAAACGTATAATCCCTGATTGTCGGGTAGGCCTAAATTCGTTAGTTCCTTGCCTGCTATATCCTGTACAATTTCCTTTTTGGAGCCCTAATATGCTCTCTGGAGCTTCAGTTGAGTTACTTGCGCCACGACTGGCACTAAATATAAACCCTTTGTAAGGTCTATCTGGCCCAACACGCAACCCAAGAGTAAGCAGATTCTCAAGTGTGTTGTTCAAAACATCGCAACTAGCCCGTCCATCCTCACAGAGGCTATTTTCCATACATGGCTGGAATAAATCTCCGAGCGAGGCATATCCTTGCGCACCCAGTAAGGAACAGTCACTTGTGTATTGTAACGCGCTCTCAAGAGCTTCACGAACACCTTCATCATTAACAACAACTTCTCCTCCGCCGCGAAGCGTCAGCGTGATAAATATGAGTGCAACAACGCTTACCAGTACAACAACTGCAACAAACCCAACGATCTCTTCCTGGCCCTTACGTTCTCTCATGGGAATTCCCCTCCCACCACAAGCTGTCCAAATGTACACTGAGGGCCAAGCGGCTCTCCTTGAAGTCGACAGAGAGCAACGTAAGAATTCTGAGCAGTGTAACCTTTTCCATTATCATAAATGGTTATTTGACTACAATCAGGATAATTATCTTTCGTACATTCAACATAGTCTGTTCCTTGATTAGGATAAAGCTTCTGTAGACGCACAACTCCAACACTAGTGCTCCAAAAGTCTCTGTACGCCTCATTTCCCTTCAATAGAAATGCCTTGTCAAAGTCAACACATGAACTGCAATCCTCATAAGTCCATTCTAGTTCCGGCGTCCCTGCAAGCTTATGCACTAGCGCACGGGCTTCATTCTCACGAGCTGATCCTGCAGACTCCCGCAGCGAAGAGAATTTAATCGAGAGAACGAATATCCCCACAAGTACAAAAAATATAACGAAAGCAACAAGCACAAGGGCCATCTGTTGCATCTTCATCTGGCCTTTAGAATAGCCTGCAGCTGAGTAACGCATTGTCCCTCCCGAGCGCATCTGAATACGCTCCAATCTCTTTGATTGTGTTCGAATTATCAAGAAGCAGAGCCCCGTACGTTCTCAACTCACTTTCCATGCCAGAAGTGCACCCGCGAGCGCCCATAAGTGAGCTCTTGTCTTCATACAATTCAGCTAGATGCGCCGCACGCGCACGTACACGCGTAACCTGACATTTGTAAAGTTCAGGATCAGAGAAAATAGCCCCATAGATGAGCGGACCAAAGTAACTTACGGTCGTTCTATTCTTCATCACACTACCAACTGTCCCATCACCCTCAAGCTGCACCTGCACATCACAGCGAGTTCCATCAAAACACACGCTAACACTTCCCTTAGGACACAGGCTCTTTGACGTAGTCAAATTAACAAATTTCATTCCAAGGGAATCGATATCGTCGCTGATAAACCTGGGAGGAGACACTAGACAATAAGATTTGTCGTAGAGAATAATCAGATCTGCCACTTTATATGGCATCTCAAGTGGAACAACAAAGAAATTCAATTCACGAGCTTGAACAATACTAGAGGAAAACAAATATTTATTAGAGAAACTATGTGGCTCACTAGGACGAGGCCATTCTTCTCCCAAACCACTTCGTACGCTCGTGCGTATTTCCTGTGTTCCGAAAGCACCGGTCTCACGACACTGATTGTAAATACGCGTCTCTTCAGGAAGACGTACAGTGTAGGCTGCCTGGCTCGCAAGTGAAGTCTCAAGAGGATGAAGAAGCGCACCAAGTTCAGCAGCAGTTCGTGTTTGATATTCAGTATTGCTTGTCTTTAGAAGTTGTCCAGAAACATAAAGCGCTACAAAGAGAATGGCCATGCCAATAAGCACCACAAAAAGCCATGTAAAGCTGAACTCAAACCCTCTCTTATTCGGCATATTCTTCTAAAGACTTCTCTCCTTTAAAGCTTGCTATCGTTAGTAGCCAATACCTGTACAGAACTTGTTTCTATTGATAAGACTTCTCATTGCACAACTTCCGCTTTCACATTGGGTATTTGAAATACATGGCTTGACAGTGCATCTACCATTACAAGTTCCACTCTTACATTCATATCCTTCACGGCACGAATCTCCATTATTCTTCAAACCACTACCGATAAAAGAATTAGATGAACAAATGCTCCAAGTCTCAGAACAATTTCTGCTCCCACATACAGAATGTCCAGCATCTCCACAATAAGCTCCATTTGGTCGACCTTTCATAAGTGTGTCCTGGGATCCAGATATGCCTGAAGCAGCCTGCGTGCGTATTATCTCCTTCGAGCTTTCAGCGATTCCTATTCCTTCAAGAGATATCTCTCCAGTAGATGGCATATTTTTGTAAGCTCCAAAGATAGATCTAAGGTCTTCTATTCCAATAAGGGTCTGTTGCCCATCTAGATACCTAGTCAACTCAACGCGCAACACATTCTGCACATCCTGTTTATTCAATGCAGACGCCTGTATAGAAACAAACACACTCATCAACAATATACATCCCAAAACAAAAGCAACATTCTTCTTCATGTTAACAACACTTCTGATAGTAATGGCAGCATGCCTCTTTATAATTATTTTGACCTCCAACCGATGGATCATTGAGAGCCTGACATACGTCGCCACTATCCGCATTCTCGCACCATTGTTGAGATACTTGCGGAAGTGCGTTATTAGAAGTGGGTGTTGCTGTGCTTGAAGTACCAGATGAACTGCCAGTTGTGACCGGTACGCCAGAAGCAGTGCGACATGAGCTATCATTAGGAGCACACACCTTTACAAGAGATTCAAAGCTTCCCTTATTCAACTCGAATGTCGCTTTACCAGAGACAACATCTACACAATAGAAATCTCTTGAGGCCACATGTTCTATTTTAATAGCGGTCAAATCGCAATCAGCGAGAGGATAGAAAAATAAGTTTACATCTTCTCCAACATAATTACGCAATTCTCGGAATTCAGGAGCATTACGTGCACTATCCAGATTTCCAAAGCACACCTTATCTACTCCATTTGGCACATTGCTAGCAAAAGTTTGACGTTCAGTACTATCTGCTCTCCACGCACTGTCAACACGTGTTTGCAAATCTCGCCCATATAACCCGAGCTCTGTACATTCTTTCGTTCCCAAAAACTGGATTATGACATATACTGCAACGCCCAATATCGCGGCAATAATTATTACAGAGATAATCATCCCGAAAGAAAGTGAAATGTCTCCGTGCTTCTCCATACTGCTCCTAAGCTGCATTTGTCGCGCTCACTACAATAGAACACGCATTTGGATTAGGTTCATTGTTATAATTATCTCGGCACTTAACATAATAAGCCTCATTTGGTTTCCATGGGACAAGATGAACGCGTCTATCTCGTGGATTAAGCACTTGTATTGGTAATCCTTCATCAAATACAAAGTTACAGCTCGTCGGAGAATAGCGGCATACAGCTTCTTCGTTTGTTATGAGCTTGAGTGCATCAGGCCCTTCTTTATACGCTCTCGTAACTCGCGGTGCAGCGCGATCAACAAACACACCAAAACTCACATTAGCAGATGCAGCATTACCTCCAGCATCAACACATCTGAATGCATAGGTATAAGCCCCGCTTCCAAGATTCAGTATCTGCTCGTGCTTGAAGCTATTTGTGCTAAACATAGGGATAAATTCTCCTTCTCTTCCAGAAGGGCTGAAGTAACAAAGTGCCTTGCCTTCTTCCGCTCCGTCATCAGTCGTAACGGTAAGATTCACGCGCACAATATCCGTACTTCCTGTAATCGTCTCATTCGGAGCAACATTCAATATTGCAAGTGCCTGTGATCCTCTAAGCGTAAATCTATAGCTTTCCTGATTGACATTACGCGAGCTGTCATTCTTGAGCGGTTGGTCCTTGCATCTGAAGTAAAATACATTTTCTGCTCTGTCTTGTATGCCATTAAGTGTTGTAGTACAAGGATATTGTTGTTGAGCATTTTGTTCATAGACATGAGACGAGCAACTCATCGCATTTTCCATTGAATCGAATGCCTTGTCCTGGAAACTCCACTTACACTGCGCAGGCTCATTGATATAAGCGGTGAGGGATATATTCTGGGCACCAAATCGCACAGCACTTCCAGACCTTATCGAAGTCTCTTCAATAATAGGGGGCGTAGTGTCAGGGCTCTTATCGACGCAAAGATTGAACACAAACTCATCCTCATTGACATTTCCATTTGCGTCTCTGCATCGTACATAGAAGTTGTAATTTCCTTCAGTTGGGACTTCAGGACCTTCTGCATTTATCGAATCTGGCGAAGGTAATCTCAATGTCTCGGTGTGATTGTATCTGTACAAGTTGCTGCTGCCGAAATAGTAACTCATCTCATCAAATGTCTTATTGCCCTCGATGTCAATCTTACACTGCGCAGGCTCATTCAATTGCACGCCAAACTGAAGGGGCGTGAATGGCTGTATGCATGTCTGGTCTGTACGGACAATGCGTGTTCCTCGGGATGGTGGCCTGCCCTGGACATCCGTATATCGATGATTTTGCGTCAGCACATTTGTTGCAGGAACTATAATCGGCGAGTTCACATCTCCTTTAGCAACCCAAGTACATCGCTCTTCAGAACTTCCTTTGTTTACAAGCTGGCAAGCCTGTCCCAATGACTTGCATCGGTATTCGGAACATGGCTTGAGCGGGTCTTGATTACATCGCTCGCAATCAGATCCTCCAAGTGGCGCCTCCCATGGTAGACATTGCAGCTCTACGGTCTTTTTCGATTCTTTCTTGTACATCAGCGCAAACACAACAACTGCTACTGCAACACCAACAACAAAACCGGTTTGCGCAGCGGAACCAAAGACCGTTTTTCCACCCTCGCCTATGGCAAAATAAGTAGCACGACCAAGGCCAGCCCCCAGACCTACTGCAGCAGCGAGAGCGTTAGTCGTTTTCTCATCGACTCCAAACAGAGGAGCAATGAACTTGACTGCAAGATAGGCAGTTGTAGCCCAGGCAAGCGCTGAGACTAAATGTCCTGCGATTCCACCGTCGAAAGTCTTTCCGCTATAAATATCATTAACTATACTCAAGGGCCCTTCGGAACTCCCTGCTGCTCCAGGTGCTGAGGCAGCAGCCCCATCCTTGGGTGCAAAATAGTTTGATCCATCAGCGTTACGAAACCACCCTGATGATCGAGTTGGGCTTTGTGTGGAAGAGACTTTTCCCAGGTCTACTGGCGGACCCATTCCCGTATGCCCAGGGATATGATTTGCACTGACCGTGTGCGTCTGCGCAAGAATCATAGCGACGGCAAAAGTCGCAAGAACAATAAAACTTATTTCGCCACATGCAACATACTGTAAGACCTTACTCATCCTCTTTCTTTGCATTCCTGTTAAACAGAGAGATTGCTTATAAATATTGTGCGCTCCTCGGAGAAATTAAATCTGTCGGAAACTTTGATTATATATGTCACTTTAGAGTAATGGTAACATTTATATAGATGTTCGCATTAATCCAAAGATGAATAAAGGCACGTTTGCAGCAAGTCTTGGCAGCATTCTAGGAGCAAGCACTCTACTAAACGGCTGCGGCCCATCTATCCAATATGCTTCACTACAGCAACGCGATCCGCGCATGGCAGCCGCAGGAGCTATATTCGGAGCAGCTATGCATGATTATGAAGTGGCAAATTATCAAAGGGGACAGGCAAGCACCCCAAGATCAAGATCTTTGTCCAACATTATTCTCTTATGTGATTCAGTAGACGCTGCTCGTGACGGAGACCCGACATCTCTTTCAATGGCCGATATTTCTGGAGAGAAGCGGGACAATCCTGCAGTCTTCTTTCAAGGCGGAAATATAGGTTTGGCAGCTACATTCGTTAATCCTGCCGGCCCCGCATTAAAAAATGACGGATGGTTCAAAAAGTCAGACGGGACAAATTTCTTCGCGCCAGACAGACCTAATAGCGTATGCAATATCTCTATTTACGACTCAAATGGAAAAAAGGTATACTCAAACGGCAGTGCTTTCTCTGGGAGTGCAGCGCTCGATAGCGGTTTGAACTTTAACTCTAACGACTTTGCTCCTGGAAGTTATCGTGTTGTCGGGACAATTGATGGTAATACAGTAAGTAGCAGGACTTTTGAGATTGTATCCAGACAGTAATGGGATTAATGTTAAGGTCTAGCTTTTCTACTATCTTTGTGAGCTGGCATTCTTTCCATCTATCAGAATGCGTATTCCGTCTTTAAGTCCCAACTTGCCTGCATAATTGACTTTCGCACCGCAGTCACCAAGAGAAGAGCATACTTCCCCGTAATCTTTCTCCCATCCAGGGGTCAAACATTCACAATTGTCGACACACGACTCTCCACCAAATAATCCTTTCTCATATTTTACAACACATATCTTATTCCCCACACCGCAAACAACCTTGCTTTCTTCACTGCTCCAGAAATTAAGTCCTGGTGCAGTCTTAGGAGTACATACTCCATTGATGGTCGTATTGCCTAAGGTTACTCCTTCTCTCCATTTACAATCTCTTCTGTCGCTGTTCTCACAGTCAATCTTTTCAGTTTGTGCGAGGCAGTCCTGCCATCTATTAACCCTGCACGCTGCCTGGGAGAAGCTTCCAGCGCTCGTCTCTATTTTATCTTGTACACACTCTTCATTTCGGAAATCAGAACATGGCTCAGTAACAACCTCTCCGTTCATGCAAATACGCCTGAAGAATCTTGAGCCCACACTATTCTCTTCATTTCTGACGCTATCTGTCAAGCACCAGCTCTCTCCGTGCTTTCTCTTCTGGCCATCTTCATCCACACAAGAGAGATCGGCACAAATAGCATTACCATAAGTTGGTCTTGTTCCTACTGTGCTGGTCCTACAGACACTCCCCAGGAGATAATTACAATTTCCACAGCTTGCGCTGCGAGAGTTTGGATCGAGGGGATTACAGCTGTCACTCTTGGTTTTTACATTAGTCCAATATTCTTTATCGCGTGCTTTAGACGCATCGTAAATATTAGCAGGATTGCCACACGTGTCTAAGAAATACACTTCATCTTTTCCAGGCATGCAGCTTGTCTTCTGTGAAGGTCCGCAAATCGTACCGAGCTCTTCAGCAGAACAGAGCTTATCTTTATGAAAAGTTCCTTGGCCAATACTGCCGTTAAGGCTTGATGTTGATCCTGCACACTCCGATCTTGTTGTGAACTTGCATGTCTTTTGGAATTCAAACTCATACACGCACGCACCTCTATCTTGCTGCTGAACGCGTGCAACACAAGCGATCTCAGAGTTTATACTCGTGTCATAGTTTGTCTTCAGTCCGAGCGAGGCAGAGAGCTTTTTACATCTCACAAGGGAAACAAAAGCAGCCTGATCTCCAAGCACACAACATCCTAAATTGCATTGGGCTGGCCTCTCAGCACTCCAAACTCCTCCGTTTGCCTGGCACACAAGTTGGGGAGTATTATCCAAACAAGTGCCTTCATTTGAGTCGTAACACGTTCCAAGTCCACAATATGATGTTGACTCGCAACTTGTTGGCACTTGTCGCGAAGAAGGGTCACATGCTGCTGCCGGAACGTTTTGGCATAAAGCTCCATTGGTCGTTCTTTCACAACATACCGTAGCTTCCGCTGCGCTTACTAGAGAAACACTTGCTACTGCAATAAATGCAATCATAACGAGTAACGTTATTCTCATGCAACTGCCCCTTCTGAATACCCTGCTGGCCAGACAAGACTTCGCGTCGCAAATCTGAATTGTTCGTTAGTCACCACGTTTGTTAATGTGTATATCGTATCTCCTTCCTTTTTGAGTTTTTCTATTTTCAGATCAGGGTAGAACTGAATATAATTCAATGTTTCAGAGTCTCCTAAGGTAGATGAAAAGTCGACTATGCTTGTAGCAATCATCAGCAAGTCATAAGCTTCGCTGGACTTGGTAAATGAAACGCTTCTAAACGTTTGAGCGCCCTCACGTGTAAGAGTCAAAGGTGTCGCGAAAAATATCTCCATCTTTTGCGGCTCTAGAGAGACATTGACTGTCACGGCCGCAGCAGAAACCTGATAGCCTTGACCCTCATATATTTCTACAACGTTTTGCATGCACTCTCGCGCACGTGGCTCAATTGAACGCTTTATCTCTCCCTCTACATGATTTACTAGCAAAGGCTGCTGTACTATACAAGGCTGATAATCTTCAGCAGTATAACACAGATACTGCACTCTTTCTCCCTCGAACAGCACATAAGGTGCAGGTTGTCTATATCCTCCATGCATCATAATCTCAGGCAAGACTTCATCAATAGAAGGTTCAAGACAATCACGTAAGAACTGAGAAGGGTTTGCTTCGTTAGTAGAAACGCTAATGCGTGGATAGACAACAAGCAACGCAAACACTCCAACAATCACAACTGCGAGAATGACGAAGAATGCAACCTGTCCTCTCTTTTCCATGACGATAGATGCGTCTATTTCTTTATAACGCTTTCGCATTAAAGTCCTCCCTTCCGTACGGCAACACATGCACTTGGGTTTTCAAATCTGTCTCGGCATATGACATACTGAGTAGAATCTCCGCTGAGCGAACTGCTATGCACTCGCGACTCTCCGCTCATTAATGTTCCATTTACAAATGCGAAACTACAACTTGAAAGCGAATATGCGCAACGAGCATTCTCATTCGTCACAACGACGAGCCCGTTATTGTTGTAAACGCGCGTTATGCGTGGCCCCATGCTATCTACGCTTATGTTGAACTGTGAGTTGCCTGTCACACTATTGCCTGCACTATCGGTACAGCGTATAGGGATATTATATGCTCCTACATTGAAGAATCTTAGATTAGGCTGCCTGTGATTGTCGCTGCCTGTCTCAAAGAATGGAATATATCTATCTCCAAACTGGAATTCACACTGTCGCGTCGTACCAGGCGCACCACCACCTGTTGTTACCTTGAGATCTGTAATCGCAGGAAGACCGTTAGTTACAATATCCTTATTCTGAGGATCAACACTTACAATTCGTAGCGGCGTAAGTGTCTTTCTCACAATATAACTTGTGCCTTGCTGGTTAGTGTTCCTGTCAGTTGCGTTAGCAAAAGGTTGGTCCATACATCGGAAGTAGAATGTCTCTTGATCTGTCCCTGCGAATGACAGCGGCAATGTTGCATTACAATACCATCCGCTTGGAGTCGCATCTGCAGCGACATTAGCGCAACTTGCACTTTGCATCATATTTTCATATGCGCTATCTTGTGTGTCCCACTTACATTCAGCAGGTTCGTTAGTAAAGAACGAGACTTTCTGTTCAGTCGCATTATACGAGCTATAAGCTGGAGTGGCTGGAATGAAACCGTTTATTGCAGGAGCGGTTCTATCCGGCCCCTGAGAGGCGCAGAAATTAATGTTGTACTCCGCACTTGTCTTTCCATTCCCATTTACATCGATACATCTGACGTAGAGATTAACATTCCCGCTCTGATCGGGAGCGAACAATTCATTCAAATGTAATGCAGACTCTCCTTCTTCATCATCAAATTCAGCATCAAGCTGCTGCTCTGCGTCAATCAGTTCCTCGCCCATGATATTGAAGCTCAAGGTATGATTACGCCTGAATGCATTTTCTTCACGTCCATTAGGCGCATGGAAGTATGAAGGCATACTATCATAATTATCAGTATGTACATTTGAGAATTTACACTGCGAGAGTTCATTTACACTTATACCGACTTTGATGTTCGTATAGCGCGGCACGCATCCATCTGACGCCCCGCTCTTGAGTATAAATCCTCTTTCGGATACTTGTTCATAACGATAACCAGAAAGCAGCACACTTGCGTCAGGAGATATAAATGGTGCAAGAACATCATTTGGCGCACTGTTCACGCACGAACCTTCTGCGCTATTTGCTACATACTTGCATGCCTGTCCTAGACTATGACATTGATACTGCGTACATGGTTTTCCATCAGCACCACATTCACCACACTTCGCTCCTCCAATAGGTGGCTGCCATGGCAAACACTGATAGGTTATCTTGGTCTCCTTTTTCTTACCGATGCCCAAGAATGCGAAAATTGCAATAATGACAATTATCACAACAATGGCAATAATCCCTGTTGTAAGTCCAACTCCAAACGTACTACTCGCGAAAGAACTTGATACTAGATTACCTCCGAGGGCATATCCTCCAAACGCTCCTCCTGCTATAAGCGCGTAAGTGACTGCAGGAGGCAGACCTTCGCTGATACCTAACGCATTGAGAAGATATGCCACGCCTGCAGCGCCAATAAGCGCACCTGCAGCTGCTCCGACAAACGCGTTAAGCATAATAGGGGCGGGAGGTCCGACAAACCCTGCAGGCAATGTTTGACTTGTAACGAATACGCTCGAGCCCCATCCGCTGTAAGCCCCATAGGCCGCAAGAGCCCCAAGCGCACCGCTGATCATGGCAAGCTGCTGCAACTGCGCACCCTGTCCCGAACTACTCTGCGGATCTCCAACTTGATTTTGCAATCCGAATAGTTCTGTCAGCTCACCCTCGCTCAACGGAGCAACTTTCTGTCCTCGAACAGGCGTTGCAAGTAACTTGAGTGCGTTTGTGTAAGCTGTACTAAGAGCCGGCGGTTGTCCACGATTAGACTTAACTTTGAATCCCGAGGTTGTAACATCGCCTTCAACGTTAGCGCTAGCCCCACAATCACCAAGACTCATACAGAGATTGTTCATCGCTTCTGCTCCAGCAGGTTGGTTGCACACAACGTTGTATTTCTTGCCGCTGCCAAATAGACCCTTCACAGTCACATACTTGCACTCAGCAGTAGCAAGACCACACAACTGTTTGGCATTTTCAACACCAGCGTCGCTCTGCGAATCGAATCCGGGCGGATAGCGAGGAGTACATACATTGAACTTAAACGTTCCTCTTCCCCCAGTCAAATCAATTCCCTTCAACACACAATCAGTATGTTCTTCACATGCATCTTTTACCGCAGCAGCCGCAGCAACAGGGTCATCGATACCATCTGCCGCATTATTCGCTTCAACGCATAACTGCCACTGGTTAGCGCGACAGGCAGCAGAAGAGAATTTTATCTGTTCGTCTCGATTTTCAACGCAAATACCATTACGTGCACTACCACATGGCTCTGTTCGCACTTCTCCATTCAAACAAACCTTACGAGAATGCTCGCTTCCGGGAACATCAACGCTGCGTAATGCATTGCCTGTACCTTCGACTCCAATCTTGCTTTCAAATGAACACCAGCTTTCGCCATTCTTTCGCTTTGCTCCTGTTTCATCCACACATGAAAGATCGCGACAAACGTAATTCCCGATAGAAGGTTTAGCGTCTTTACTTGTAGGTGTGCCGCACTTACTTCCTCCAAGATAATTGCAATTACCACAAGATGCTTGATGCGTTATAGGGTTAACAACAGAGCCAAGTACACAGCTCGCGTTTTTAGCAAGCACAAGGCCACTATTCCAACTCTGCACCCGATTGATATCATAAATGTTTTCTCGATTACCGCAGGAGTCTAGCCAGTAAACTTCATCTTTTCCAGGCATACATGATGTTCGCGCTTGTCGCGTACAAGATGTGTTAAGCTGAGGATTTGAACAGAGCATACCTCCGTACATCGTTCCCCCACGGCTATTACAACTCTCTCGCGTTGTAAACACGCAAGCATATTTACCTTCTTCGTTTTGAGTATTGAGTACACAAGCACCTTCTTCCTTAGGTTTGGCAAGTGCAAGACATGCAAGCTCGCTTGTCACGGGCCTAAATTCAAAAGGTATGCCCAAACTTGAACGCAATACGTTACATTGTTGCTCTGTCCTGAAGAGTGCTTGGTCTGCCCCAACACAACATCCTGGACGGCAACTTGCTATTTCAGTCACGGCACGAGAGTCCCACTGTCCACCCTGCGCCGTACATGCTGCACGAGGCGTACTTCCTAAGCATGTTCCTTGCGCAGGATCTATACATGTTCCAAGAGCGCAATCAGCAAAGTCCCGTCTTAATCCTGGGAAACACGTACCCCCGCACACTGAATTGCAAACTTGCGCAGGGTACTCTTGACACAAAGTCCCATCGGTATTCTGAGGGCACGTCCATAATCCTTCATCGGCTGCAGATACAAGGCCATATGAAAATAAACCGATAAATGCGGCTCGCAAGATCTTCACCAGTTCGCTCTCCTCTCTCACGGGGATGGCGCTTCCAAATGCACTATCGCTCTCATGTACAATGTAAGCGAAAGCAAGACTAGCACAAACAAGCAAAAACATTTCGCCCCACGCAATCGTCTTTTTCATTATCCAACTCCCTGCGGTATAACGCAACCACGTATGGCGATATTCATAACACTTTCACTGACAGTATGCTTTATCGTATATATCTTTGTACCTTCTTGTAACATATCCCTTCGTATATCGAAATCAGGATAGAGTAAGCTGAAGCCTTCATTAGAAAAGTAACAGAATTCGCTCTCTTGCCGTACAATTTCATTAGCCACTGTTGCTAGATTAAAGAGAGGCACGCGCACTTTAGTGCTTAGAGTGTCATATTGCTGGCTAACTCCTCTCTTGGCCAGGGTCATAGCCACCTCGCTTTCAACAACAACATTATCTTCCTGCAAATCTACACGGACAACAGGGTCAGGCACACGCTCAACATTATATTGTTGTCTTTGAAGTTCAGCATCAAGCGCATCGAGGCAAGTCTTAACTTGCTCCTTCACATTTCTTAGAAGCTCAAGTCGTACAGACTCAACATAACGAGGGTACTGATTTACGCATGGTTCATAATAGTTAACGTTCTTACAAACATAAGCAACTTTTTCGTTATTATAACTTGCATAATCTCTTGGGTCAACAAATCCTCCTTGTTTCATCATAACTGCACTCTCAGTATTAACAACGTCTCGTACACACGATGAAAGATAGCTATCTGGACTGAACGCTTCTCCAGGGAGGGGAATGTTAGGCCCACCACGAGCAATCAACACAATAACAATCATAGCCACAATGATAAGCGAAGCAATAACGAAGATTGCTATCTGGCCCCTGTTACTTCTCATGTTTCTCCCTCTCCACGAGTAGTTTGATGGCTTCCTCGATAATATGCGACTGGTTGCGATATCTTCCTTTTTTGAGAATATCTTTCAGCACTTTACTTGTGACAGGGTCTATAGTTGCAGAAACTCTCTCTTTCATTATATTACAAAATATACTTTATCTTATTAAATCTATCTGATAATACAAAGTAATACTCTCGATTTATGCAAATAAGAAAATCAAAGAGGTCTAAGAAAGATTAATCATCCTGCTCAATGCGAGGAGCTAGAACAAAAGAAAGCATAACCTTTCCAGTCGGGAAGTTGATGCGCATAGGATGATTGTCTGAGAAGTTGATCTCTACCTTGTTTGCAATCTTTGCACCCTTGACGAACTTGCTCAAGTATTCTAGGGAAAAGCGTGCACTGCTCACATCAGAATAAATCTCTACTTCATCACTTGAGAATTCTACTTTTGCCGAGTTCAATCCTCTGGCTTCGACAGTGAACTTATTCTGTTCTGCAGAAAAAGTGCATGCATCAGACACTACAAGGCAGTCTTCTACAACTTCCACGAATGTCTGAGCATCCATCTTTATCACACTCTTGAATTCCCAGTGAGGCAATTCCCGATCTTCGCCTTCAACGCTAATAAGCGCCAAAGTGAAATCGCGTTTGATCTTGTCCTGAATAGTAATTTTGAGTGTATTTTCCTCTCTTGCCAAGATCAGGGAGCTTCCCAGACTACATCTGCGCAATACAGAATTGAGATTATCAAGATTTACTCCTAATATCTGTTCCTTGTCAAGGTGAAACTGTGAGAAGAGCTCAGCAGGAATATGGAAGTGCACCATTGCAACATTAGCAGGGTCAAGAGCAACGAGCCGCATACCATCTTTTGTTACTTTAAGTCTAACTTCTGTAACAAGTTCAGAAATGATTCCTACAAGTGTCCCAAAAAAGCGAGCATCATCCAATTTTAACAACATATTAATGCCTCATATCGGATACTTTTAAGCTTTGTTGTAATGAAAAGCCGTCTTTAGACATGCACAACAAACCATAAAAAGAGGGTGATGTTTCCCGAGCTATGGCTGAAAATGAGGTCTCTCCAAACGAGTTGCGCATACGTTCTATCACTCATATCTATTACTCTAAACCTGAAGTCCAGAAGGCTCTTTTTGAATTTGCAAACCGAAGAGAAACCGTACCACGTTACTTTGAAGGATTCGGCAAACGCCCCGATGCAATAACCTATCCTGCAGATATAATGGCTCTTGTCCAGAAAGGCGCAACATCCTTTCACGCTTCTGAAGAAATCTGGCGCGATCCACTACAACTCAACACCGATATGCAGCGCCCAGCGTTCGACGACCTGCGCGAAGGCTGGGATCTACTTTTAGATATCGACTCCCCGTATCTAGATTATTCTAAACTTGCAGGCGAGCTACTTATCGAACTACTCGAAAGATATGGTATCAAAAATTATGGGATCAAATACTCTGGCAGTAAGGGATTACACATAATTGTTCCTTGGACTGCATTTCCCGAGGTATTTGAAGGTACACAAACGCGCACTATGTTTCCAGAATGGCCTAGAGCGATAACTGAATTCTTGCTGCAAGAGATTAAGCCTGCATACAATAGACATCTTGCCAATCTTGGCATCGACTTTAAGGCAATTGAGCGCCGCACCAAGGTCACTAAAGACGAACTAGTTCAGGCAACATGCGATATATGCAATTCTGTGATGGAGAAGCATGTTATGATGACTTTTGAGTGTGACCGTTGTAGAACGCGCTACGAAAGACCAGATGTCAAAATCACTAAACGCAAGCTTAGATGTATCGACCCAGTGTGTTCGGGTTTTTTCAACCTTGTCAATGAAAGAGAGTTTGTTAAATGCCCTAAATGTAATACCTCTTCACTCAATAAGCAGGCAGATTCGTCTAATAAGGTAGTATATAGTCAAAAGCAGGCAACAGCTTCAGTAACAGAACAGATGTTCCTTGAGAATCTGGGCTCCCTGGACTTCGTACTAGTTTCTCCTCGCCACTTATTTCGTATGCCTTACTCACTACATGAAAAAACTTCTCTTGCAAGCGTAGTTATCAAAAAAGAAGACATTGCCTCATTTACCCCGAAAAAAGCAGATCCTCTTACGGCTCAGATTCTACCTTACTACCCAAATGCTGTACGCGGCGAGGCAACACTCCTCCTTCAGACTGCACTTGCTTGGAAACGTAAGCAAGATGCAGACAAGCCACAGCGTGAATCGGTTGCTACTCAAGGCACGCAATCTGTGCAGATGAGCGAGCGAGATATTGAGTTACTCAAGGGTGTCACCGAAGATCACTTCCCTGCAGCCATCAAAAAACTCTTACGCGGTCTATCAGAGGGAAGAAAGAGGGGATTGTTCATACTAATCACCTTTCTGCGAGCACTCAACATTCCAGACGTCGACATCGAGAAGCGTGTTTACGAGTGGAATGAGAGAAACGCCCCTCCTCTCAAGGAAGGTTACGTCAAAAGTCAACTCCAATGGCACTTCAGACAGACAAGGAAGATACTCCCTCCTAACTATGACAACCCTAGTTTTTACAAGGATCTAGGCCTACTTGAGAAGCCGGCACAGACAAAAAATCCTCTTGTTGATGTCATGCGCCTCCTTCGACGCAGCCCCGAGCATGACTAAATCTTTTTAAACAATCCCGACATAGGAAGTTAATGAAAAAGGGTGTGTGGATTTTTGCGTTTCTTATCTTAACTCTTGTACCCCTTGCTGCTGCAGCAACCAACGAAACTGATGAGTCACATATTTCACGCGCCTACCAATGCGTAGAGAACCTAATTGCTAATCGCACATCTGCTCAGTTATCTCTTGAAGAGGCAACCTTCTCCATACTAGCTCTTGGCAGCAACGCAAAAGCTGAACAAAAAATCGACGCTGAAAAGCGCACGTCAGGCAACACAACGTGCTGGCCTCAAGCAGGTTGTCGCCTTAGGGACACTGCACAAGCACTTCTTGCCTACGATCTTATTGGTAAGAATACTGACAGCGCAGAGAACTATCTTCTTTCACGTAGTGTTCCTGCAACAGGTTTGCAATGGTTTCTTGAGATCGATATTCAAAATCAAGAGTCTTCAACATGTACATTAACCTACACCGGCAATGAGCAATCCATAACAATCGGAGATGACATGCGAATTTCAGGCAACGGTGGCAGTTGCCTCAATGTCAACCCAGACGGCTACTGGCTCGAAATATCGCCTTCTTGTCTTACACAATCATTCCAAATTTCTTGTAACAAGGATTTCATAACGACATTGCTATACCAAAAGAGCGGTTCAGATACTATCTACGTTTCACCAACAGCTAATTCTGCTTCATCTTCAGGAACTACGACTGAATCTATCCGATCACGCTGCTTTGCTCAAACCAATGAGTGTGATTACGAAGGTACTTTGTGGGCAGCACTCGCTCTAGACGAAACAGGACACGATATGGCTCAATATATCCCATACCTTATCGCCTTCTCACCAGATAACGAGCGCTTCCTCTCGGATGCATTCATCTACAAGCTATCAACAAGCCAAGACGCCTATTCTTCTATCGTCCAATCCCAGAGAAATTCTCAATTCTGGGAAGCCCCATCAACACCCTATAACAAATTCTACGATACTGCACTTGCTCTTCTAGCTCTTCAAGGCAAGTCTATTGCTGAAACAACCAATGCGCAGCGATATCTATTCAACGTTCAAGGTACAAGCGGTTGCTGGAACAGCAACAATCTTAGAGACACCTCTTTCCTTCTTTATGCTGGATGGCCACGCGCTGTTCGTTCATCCGGTAGTGGTTCAGGAACTGTCGAAAGCTGTTTGGCCGTAAATCCAGGTTATGCCTGTGTCCAATCTGATCTAGTGTGCCGAACCGCAGGCGGCAATCCTCTCTCTCAGTTTGCTTGTTCTGGTGCCTTGAGATGCTGTTCAGTCGCCCCACAACGCGAGCTTTGTTCAACTCTCAATGGTCGAATCTGTGCGTCAAACGAACAATGTTCTGGTTCTGAAAGAGAAGCTGCAGATGGCTCATGTTGCCTCGAACGTTGTACTCCTATCGCTACAAACGATGATCTTTGTTCACAAGCAGGAGGTACATGCAGTCTTAGTTGTGATCCAGACACAGAAACTGAAAGCAGTGAGCAATGTTCTCTATCTGGTGATGTCTGTTGCATACCTTTGACAGAAGAATCCTCAAATGGATCAAGCTGGATTATCTGGATAATCATTCTTCTCGTGCTAATCGCGATTGTAGCTTTAGCAATAATCTATCGCCAAAAGATCCAACTCTGGCTATTCAAGAGACGCCAAGGCGGAGTTTCCTCAACACCTATATCACAACAACGCAGACCTCCATTCCCTCCTTCGAGCTCTCCTCCAGTGATGCCTATGCGTCGTCCTCAGATGCCAATGCAACCTCGCCAGCCAGCTTCGGGAATTGATAAAGAAATGGAAGAGACGCTCAGGAAGCTGCGTGAAATCGGCAAATAACTTTATATAAGAAAAACATTCTATCAATCCATGAGACTATTGCTCGTGTGTCTGCTTCTTTTGCTAGTATTTCCTTCAGTACATGCTCTAACGCTCGACCTAGAAGGCCAATATGACCAATCTCAAACAGTCGTAGTTGAAATCGAAGGCACGGTCTTCACGCCTATATCTTCATCACAGATTCAGTTCTTCAGGGGCCACGTTCAGACGGTGGTTAACTATGATATCAAAAAGTTAGGTGATCGATACTTCGTTTACTTCATCACACCTCGCAACCAGAATAACTACACGCTCATCTTACGTGATGTTGACACAACTGTCAACGGGGAGCGACAGCTTGTAACTCTTGAGAAGAACTTCTCCACCACAAACAGTTCAGTGCCTTACAATGTGCGTCCTGCACTCATATATACAGACACAGACTTTGAGCTTACTTTTACATCATTCGCGGATCAGTCTTTGAATATTCCTCTTGGCACACCTCTAAACTCAAATCTCACTCTACCTTCAGGAGAAACGTCCCGTATGTTTTCTATTAACCCATTCACACCAGGTTTGTCTTTCTTCATGATAGGTCCTTACGCTCTTCCAGTCTACAATTCTCAAGAAGTGGACAACACGCCTCCAATTTCCAACTTTGTTGATATCTCTCCAAGGCGCATCGAACAGGTCTTCGTCCGGGGAAGAGAACCTTCGGTACACTTCATCGTACGTAATATCGGCACAGAAGATCTTAATCGTGTAGTGTTCATCTATAACGAATCTCGCTATACATTAACGCCTTCAAAAGTCAGTTCGATAGATGTCAATAAATCCATTTCAGTAAATGTCACTCTCAAGGATTTCAACGCAGTCTACGATGACTCAATCCAAGTACAAGCCGGAGACGAGTCCTTCGATATTCCTATACGCATCTCCTATAATCAAACAACAGCAACCACGCTCAACGCCACAAACGCATCCGTACAAGGCTTTTACTGCAATGAGCTAGGCGGTAAGATTTGTACAGCAGGCGAACAATGTTCTGGTTCGACAGTAACCTCTTTGAGTGGTTCATGTTGTATTGGTTCATGTACGGTGCCAGAAAAATCAAGCTTGGCATGGATAGGTTATCTCATTGGGGCCCTTATCTTAGTAATTCTTGTTATAATCGGCGGTAAATATCTCAAGGCACGAAACTCACAATCTGCTCCGATGGGTCTTACAAGCCGCGTGGCCAAGATTGAAAAACCTTAACGCTTAGATTTCTTTTTGCTTTTCTTATCTGTCTTTTTCTCAGCAACATCGGGTGTTGCTTGTGCAGAACGAGGTTGCTGCTGGCTCTTGATAAGCTCATCTTTCAGTTCAGGATGATTTGCAAGAAGCAATCTTAACTGGTTGTAAGCCATGTCTCTCTGGTTGATTAGGTTCTTAGCCGCACCATCATATCCATGCAAACGAGCGACAAGATTGTTCGAAAGGGAGCTAATATCCTCGCGCGAGAATGATAGCTTCTGCGGAGAAATTATCTCTACATTAGAAGGCATATAGGCGAACATAATTCCAAGAAGCACGTTCAGGGAATCAAATGTAACTTCAAGCTCAACAAAGGCACTAAACAAGTCTTTAGACTCTTTTATAGGCGCAGCCTCGTACATCTTCTTCTGGGTTATCTTGACACCTTTTTCAGTACCAAGACGATCAATCAGAGCATTAAGTGTGGCTGTAAGGTGCTCTGCTGGCCTGCCCATCATTTCAATTAGAAGGCGTGCTTGAATATTTTCCATAACGCTCTATAGAAAACGGCTTTAAAATACTAACTATCAGAGTTTTTCAAACCACAGTAAGCCTATAACTACTGCACAGAAAATCATAAATGCATACACAATACGAGTGCGCAACGGGTTAACATGCATCTTATTTTCTTGCTTTACTGGCGAATCTATCTTTATCTCTTCATTCATAAACTCTTCTTCAATCTCCTCTCTAATAGTCTCTCCAACATTGATGGGCTGGCATAGTTCGCTAAATGAACTGGCTCCTGTTTTTCGCAAACGTACGCATAGATCCGCTTCACCGGCAAAATCCAGAATATTTATCTCATACATCTGTTGAGCGGGAAAAGCTTCTTTCATATATGTTCGCGGGCTTCTCCACACTTCTCCATCTTTTACCTGTGAGATATAACTATTCTTATCTCCTTGGTGCGCAAATATCTTTACATCATAACTCTCTGACGCATCAAAATTGATCATGACATCAAATGGAACATCTTCGACCACATTATCTGGAGCATCAATCGTGAAATCAAGCGCAGATACCTGGGGCACAAGAGCAAAAAAACTAATAACCATAATCAGTATAGTAAACAAGCTTCCCATCGCGATCGCGCACAATGAGCGCGTCTCGATCATAATTCCATGCGTTTCCGCGTTTCCAGAAGAGCGAGGTTTCGTTTTCTTTTCCATCAACTGAATAGAACATAAAATGTTCTGCCGGATCACTCTTGAAAGTATACTTTCGTGTTGTTTCATCACTTATGGTCCAACCTACGAGGCTGACATCACACCTCTTATCAAACACGACGTACTCTTCCTTTTTATCAATTTCCCCTGTAAGACATTCATAACTCTCTGATCGTTCCCAAACTCCTCTGCTAGCTTCAAACGCTTCATCCTCTGCTTCGGCAAAAATCTTAACTTCGCTTTCATCTACAAGAAGGGTCCGTGCGAGACCGCGACGTACAAGCTCAAGATTGACATAGGTCGGAGCATAAACTCGCGCAAGCAATCTCCCATAAGTCTCTCTTCCGATAATTTGAATCTCAATACTCTTATTTTCAAACTGTTTCGTATATGCAATCGCCTCATCAGAGCCAAACTCTCCTTTCTCGGGGGTATTGATATTAAGCATGCGCACACGCCTGCCATCGGCAAGGTCAAAAGTATCTCCATCTATAACGCGTGAAACAATGACACTTTCTCTATCAACAGGCCTTCCATTTTCATAGTGTGAAAAGTACCAATAGTTGACGGCAATAAGTGCAGTTATAGCAATAGCAAAGAAAAGAGCGTACTTTTTATCCATGTTCCTCAAAAAGAAAGGTTCTTAAAAAAGCCTCCCTTGAAAAGAACATGGCTGATCCGCTCAATATTTCAGTTGATGGGGCGTCTATTGCACAGGCTCTCTGGCAAGGTTTGCCTTTAGAACTTACAGGAGGGCTTTCTTTCGTTCTCACGCTTGCCAAAGCCGTAGGAATTGCCGTCTTAGTCTATATTGCCTTTTTGATTGTGAAGGCAGTTGTTCAAACGAGACAAGCACTCCGCATTAAGTCGATGCAACAGACCTTGGAAGAAATAAACAAGAAGCTTGATGTTCTGGTAAGCAAGAAATCAGATAAAGATAAGAAGTGACTGTTCTGTGCTAAAAATGTTTATATACACTTTTTCGCTCCTGTGCGCATGACAAAAGAAGTGTACGATTTCGGTATTCTCGGCGCAGGAGTCACAGGACTTTCAGCAGCTATGTATGGTGCACGCCTAGGCCTAAAGACAATCTGTTTCGGCCATTCCCATGGATCTGAAATGACTGTCGGCGGAGTCATAACTACGACAAATGTCGTTGAAAACTATCCTGGTTTCATTCGACTTACTGGTACAGAACTCGCAGATAAGATAAAAGATCATGCTCTTTCATATGACCTTGTTACCTTGAAGGAAGAGAAAATAATATCAGTTACAAAGAAAAATAATCTATTCATTCTTAAATCAGACTCGAGCGAATATCAAGTTAAAACTGTTCTATTTGCAACTGGCACCAAGTGGCGAAGACTTGAAGTTCCAGGTTCAAAGGAATTTGAAAATAAAGGCGTAGCTTACTGCGCGTTGTGCGATGGTCCTCTTTATAGGAACAAAATTGTTGGCGTAGTGGGCGGTTCAGACTCGGCTGCAAAAGATGCACTCCTCCTTGCAGAACATGCTAAGAAAGTTTACATTATCTATCGTGGGGATACCATCCGCGCAGAACCAATCAACCAGCAGCGCATTGCAGCAAATAAGAAGATTGAAGTAATCAACAAAGCAAACGTGCTTGAAGTAAAAGGATCGCGCGCAATTGAGAAAGTCGTTCTTGATAGAACTTACGAAGGCTCAAAAGAGCTTCCTCTCCAAGGTCTTTTCGTAGCAATCGGTCACATTGTCCTATCAGAGCTTGCAAAACCTCTCGGAGTGAAGCTAAACGAAAAGAATGAAATCATCCTAGATCACAAAACCTCTGAAACAAATGTCCCTGGTGTATACGCAGCTGGCGACGTAGCTGACAAGCCCTTCAAGCAAGCCATTACAGGCGTTGCAGAAGGCTGCACCGCAGCCTTCAGTGCGTACGAGTATATCCAGAAGGCGAAATAAAATTAATTCTCAAAGAACTGTCCGAATCTCTTTCCCTGCGTCTTACACAGCTCAAGCGATACGACCCAATTAGCTCCTGTATCTTCAAGCTGACTCGTCTCTAAAAAAAACCATCCTTCGCGATTAAATCGTGCAGCCACGACTGTACGAAGCCCCATCATGTGCCCAAACTTCACGAAATCTTCAATCTGTGCTCGCGTTATGTAGATTCTTGTCTTCTTGCTTGACTTGCACTCAACGACACATCCTTGTTTCCCAATCTTTCCAGCGAATATATCACATGGAGAGTTATCATTCACGCCCGAGCCAGCAACCCTTGCAGCTCTCCATCCCTGCTGCGTAAACATCTCCACAAGCTCACGCTCACTCTTTGACCCCTTTGCTTTATTCGACATATGCCCTTATGTCTTTCAAGTTATATAAATCTCTCGAGAAAAATAAAATAAAATAAAAAAATAAAAAATCAGTTTTAGTTACTCCCTGAACGACTAAATACGCGCTTCCAGAAGTTAACAAGGCCTTTGCCAGATGCGTCAGCAGATGCTGTTGCCTCTGCCTCAGTCTCTTCCTCTATCTCAATCTTTCCGCTATCTACCTTGACTTTCGTCTTGGTTTCAACATCACCTTCAGCATTTACTGCTTGAAGCTTGTTGATTCCGCACTTTCCATTCTTGCACTCGTTTGCGCAGAATGTGCGTGCTTTAGCGTAGATCTCTTCAGCGTTTCCGCCTTCAAGAGAGAAAGTCTCCTTCGCTCCGCTGTAGCACTCAACCTGTACGCTGGTTGCGCTTACCATTCGCTTGCCTGAGGAATCGCTCTTCGATGTGCGTTCCTTAGTTGCGATGTGTACTTCATATACAGCACCGCTATCAAGCGCTAGTTTACCTTCCCAGACAACAACTTCGCCATAACGCGATTGCTGTTCAAGCTTAAGGGTACCGACCTTTGTCCGGCCTTCTCCTCTGCTTGTGTAAACAGAGAACTCTCTGTCTTCGTCTGAATCCGGTGTACTCTCAGAGGTAAATATGAACTTCATATCTCCTACTCGGGCAATTCCGCGGACTACTTCACTTCCGATTGCGTTAGGCGTGTCTTTAGAGACAAACACTTTGCTAACCCAGTGCATAGTAGCAAGATATCCTTTCTTGTCACCGTCAATAGCCCAACCGCTACCTACAAAAACATGTGCAGGATAGCCTCTATATTTGGTGCTATCTACTGAGGCGTCAACCTCACTCTCAAGGCTAGTTTCGGAAGACTCAATAATCGAGTCCTCAACTTCAATCTCGCTTTCGATAGAGACTGAATCAATCGAATCGTCAGATATTTTCACTCTACTATCTGAATAGAGAGTTCCAGCTCTTCCTGATCCGCTTTCAGCGGCAGCAAAACCTGTTGCGAATATGCTTGCTATAAGCAGCATACTCATAACTGTCATAATTGCTTTCATGCTTCACTACCTCCTTTCAGGTATTGATTTTTCATATCCGAACTAGAATAGGTTAGTATATATGTCCTGGCTGGAACCAAACTGGAACGATCTTGGAACTATCAAGCAAGCTCAATAAACCTGTTCTTCCCGTCGCCAGAAAGCAAAACAAGCTTCTTCTTTTCTAGCTCATGCACATGTCGTGAGAAAGAAGCCTTCGGCATCTCGCACGCCTTGCGAAGGTACGACATTTTGGTCTTGCCCATCTCTCTAAGCTTGCCTATAATCAAGTTTTCACGCTCATGAAGTAGGTGCTTAAGCTGTTCGGTTGACTGTTTTTCAACCACGGTATTTGCACGTGCCTGCTTCTTCTGCAGAGATGTCTTCACAACACTCTTTACATGCTTCTTGAGGTAATTCCAACCATATACGCCTCCCACAAGAAAGACTAGCGCAACAATAATCCAAATGAGAATTACATTTGACGAATTGTCATCAACCTTTTCTATAGTGTACATTGCTCGCACACTGTTAGCTGCATATAGAGATATCTGTCCGCGATCAAGTGATATCTCGCTTGAGCTTACACTTTTAATAACTGCACCTTCAGGCAAGGTTACGTGCAAGTCAGCACCTGCAAGGATATATGCGAAGGTCCAGGTCTCTCCCTGTTTTACTGTCAAGTTTGAGGTATAGCCGCTAATCCTTCCATTAACTGCAGTCACCCCCTCAGGAAGCGTTACATTAGCGTCTGTCACACCCAGGAAAAGAGCATCTCCAATATTATCCACGTAAATATTGATCTCGGTGGCTGCAGATGCAGGAGCTATAAGCATTACAAAAACAAATAATATCTTCAGTAATCGCATCCTATCAAAAAGCCAAAATCGTTTATATAACTAATGTAGACTACAAGTCTTTTGCCTGCAGTGTTCTTCTACCGTTAAGCTTAGCCCGCTTTGCAGCAGCATCAAGAATCTCTAGAACTTTCTTGTTCAGCGCATCTGGCACATCACTCGAAACACTCAACTCAGGCACTGCTGACTTAATCTTACTTTTTATTACTAGATCGATGTCTTCCATCCTCTTTTTCCTCCCTCTTTTCCTCACCTGTCTGAGTTGGCCTCATAAGCGGGAATATCACACATTCACGCAAAGGCTTATTTTCAAACACGGCAAACAATCTCTCTGACACTCCAAAGCCACATGTAGGAGGCATTCCGTACTTAAGAGCTTCAACGAAAGTTTCATCATGTTCCTGAGCTTCTGTATCTCCTGCTTCTTTCATTCTTCTTTGCTCTTCAAACCTAGCTGCCTGATCAAAAGGATCGTTCAGCTCGCTATATCCATTACCCATTTCGCTTCCCCCAATAATAACTTGGAACTGCTCTACTTTGCGGGCATCCTTTGGATTGCGTTTCGCAAGAGGCGAAACTTCAACTGGCTGTCCTGTCAAAAACGCAGGCCCTGCAATCTTCTTGCGGCATACTTTCCATAGCAAGTCCATCAAGCGTCCGCGCTCCAAATTCGGTGCAAAATCTTGTTTCAGCTCTCGCAGCTTCTTCTCCATATCTTGCTTTGACGCAATGAAAACATCAATTTTCAGTTCTTTCTTGATAGTGTCTGCATAATCAATAACTCCCCACTTCTTACCAAGGTCAAACTCGTGCCCAGCATAACTAAACTTCGTCTTACCGTACACTTCTTTAGCAAGAGTTTTGTACATTTCTTCGACAAGCTTCATTCCATCTTCATAATTAGCATAACCCCAATAGAATTCCATCTGTGTGTAGTCTTGCAAGTGTTCGGCATCCATTCCTTCATTTCTAAACTGGCGGCCAATCTCAAACGTTTTTGGATAACCTGCGACCATCAGCTTCTTCTGCCACAATTCTCCCATAGAAATACGCAAATACACATCGAGATCAAGTGCATTGTGGTGCGTTGCAAAAGGTGTTGCACTTGCTCCTCCTGCTGCATTTTCAAGCACAGGTGTTTCAACTTCGAGGAAGTTTCTACTATGCAAGAACGATCGCATCGCACCCCAGAATTTAGACTTGCGAATAAACATCTCGCGCGTCTCAGCATTAGTGATAATCTCAAGATATCTCTTTCTCAAGCGCTCTTCATCATCCGAAATGCCATGGAACTTGTCTGGCAAAGGCAACATAGACTTCGTGAGCAGCTCAAGCTTCTTCACAAGGATGGATAACTCTCCGCGTTTCGTTCTAAAAACCGTCCCCTCTATGCCCACGAAATCTCCTCCATCGACAAACTTCTTGAAGAACTCTCGCACATCATCATTAGTTTCTTTCTCCTGTAATACGATCTGAATATTTGCAGTACCGTCATAAAGCGTACCAAAAGCTATCTTTCCCATATCTCTCACCTGCAACAATCTCCCAGCAACAGACACTTTATCTTTCGTATAGGCCTCGTTCTTAAGCTTAGCGTGTTCTTCTTGTAGTTGTGCACTAGAATGGCTTTTCTCAAACTTATTAGGATAAGGGTTCACTCCAAGCTCACGCAATTCTTTCAGCTTCTTCAATCGTTCAGCAACAATCTCATCTTGACGTCCCATTCTACAACAAAAGAAAAGTGGTTTAAATAGATAATGCTATAGTCAAATCTTCAGAATCTTGAAATCCTTATAATCCTGAAAGCGCTCAACCTTCTCTTCAGCGCTTCTTATCTTGGTGTTATACGGCCCAGTCTTACACTTAGGAATCATTGCTTCAACTGCAGCAAGATCTCCCTCAATAAACACCTCAATCCTCTTATCCTCAAGCTCCCGTGCAAAACCACGAACATTTAACTTAGTAGCTTCATCCTTCAAGTAAGGCATAAAGAACATAGGCTGTACAGAACCGCTCAAAATCAATCGCATACTCTTTTTCATAGAATAACTAGTCCTAGTAGCTTAATATAATTTATTGCGGTACAGCAGCATCCTTCTCTGCCTTAGCTTGTGCAGCTTCTTTCTCGGCTATTTGCGCCAATGTTTCTTCAAGCATACGCAAGTGTCCAATTGCCTTAGGGTCAAGACCAATCACCTTGGCGGCTTGCTTATCAATCTCAATAGGTTGACCTGCAATGATGGTCCCTTGAGCTGCACCATCAATAACGCCCAAGTTAGGTATTTTACACAGAGCAATATCATGCAGCTGATACTTCATAGGGTAACCGTCAAGCTTGTTCTTTCTGCTCGAGAAAAAGCCTTTGTAATGCCGCGCAGGGAATGCTCCGCGCATGTTAGCAACGCTTCCTGCAATAACTGTGGCTTCATCTGCCCTCAAGGGAGATGCAGATATGACAAAACTGTCTTTCAGAATAGTTGGATAAAGAATAGTCTCAAAGCCCATAAATTCGTTTTTACCGATTGTTTCGCACGCGGTCTTATTCAGATCAACAAGACCAATTCCATAGCTCTCTGCAAGTCTTCTATAGCCCATAGCATCGTATGTTTCCATAGTATCAGCACCATCAACACCCTCCGCAACAAAGATCTCGGCAGTAGGGTTCTTATTGGCTGCACAGAAAGCAACAAGAGATTCAACAAACTCGACCTGCGTGCTCTTTTCCTTCTCGCCAGTTAAAAGAGGCTTAATAACAATGCGCTCATGCTTCTTCAATTCTTGATCGAGCTTGATAAGCTTAAGCAATTTAGGAACACTCTCATTATAAGAACTGAACTTTATCGACACTCCTTTTACCATGCTTCTCCATCGCCTTGCGCTTTTTAAGTATTGTTATGCTAAGATGGTATGCTTACAATCGCCCTTCGTCTTCCCGCCTATCGATCTCATTATTCACAATAGAGACAGTCTGTGAAGCAAAGTACGTTCGCTTACCTACCGATATTGGTGTGCAATATTGCCTAAGGCGCTTGAATTCTCTATCGGGTAGTCCTTTATGGTCTCCCAGGATAAAGATCGGGTCTTTCTCAATCTTAGCAGTTCGGATATCTTCGCCATCAGCATCAAGAATGTACAGATTTCTTCCTTGCTTATCGAGATCTTTAACAAGCTCAAGGAAATTCTTCTTCTCAATCCAAAAACCCGGAAAAACCTCACGTTTTTCTCCTTCGCGATACTTATACAACATCTTCTTCAACACGCCAGAAACATCTTTCTTTGAAAGATAGATTTTATCGATGCCAGTCTTTCCTTCAGTCACAGGATGAATCTCAAGATGCTTCACAGGGTCTGGTGGTCCAGCAAATAACATATGCAGTTTAGCATCTGTGCGGATCTTATGGCTCAAGAAAAACACCCCTATGACTGTATGCACTGCGATATCAATTCTACCAGACTCCTGTAGATCGTCCTTTACCATACTTCCCGCAGTAGGCGCTGTCCGCGAATAATAGATGAATTCTCTCATAGCTAGTCTTACCTTACAGACGCTTTAAACCTTTCTCGCCATCGATAAGGGTTAAAAACCATCATCCATTAACTCTGAAATGATCTTCCAAGAGCTGTTGCATGCGCTAGCTCCCTACAAGCTTCTGATACTTATAATTGGTTCAATCTATCCAGGAGAAGAAACTATAATTCTCTATTCTATCTTTGCAGGACAAGGTCTTATCCCTCTTTGGCAGGTTCTTCTCATCGGAACCGTAGGCATACTCCTTATTGACAACATTATATTCTGGCTTGCCAGATCGCACCTTGCCTTTCACATAAAACGCTGGCGTATTTTCTCGAGGAAGTCTCAACGCCTCGGCGTCTTGATGCACAAGCTTCACAAAGAGAGGCCTTTTTTGATGCTTTTCATTACCAAGTTCATTTATGGTCTGCGCTACATATCGGTATTCTACATTGGAAGAAAGATGAAATGGAAGAAGTTCTTCCTATATGATCTCGGCGCTTATGCACTCTGGGCCGTAATCATGGTTCCTCTGGCCTGGCTCACAGCCAAAGGATTTACACTTGGGCTGAAAATCGCGAAGGGTATAGAGAAACTTCTTCTGATTGCAGTTATTATTGCAGTAGCCTTCTACTTAATCGAATGGATAATCCGCAGGCTCGCTCTTAAGCCCTAGTTGAAAACAAAATCAGGCACGGCAACGAGATCACCAGAGTTGATGACGCGAGCAATCTCTACGAATCTATCTTTGCACCATACGCCAATATACGTGCCTTTCTCCAAGCCTTCAAATGGTGCCAAAGTACGCGACTGTCTCATTGGCGGCTCGGGCTTACCTATAACATCTCTCTTGTGAATCGGCTTGCCTCGCAACAATTGGGGTAGAGAACCCTCCTTTACATATATCCGAGGAAACGCTTGTCGCACGAGTTGCTCGCCAGGTATAAGCGCACCGCGCAACAAAGTCTGATCTCTTTCTTGAGTGGCAATATCAACAGCATGTTGCAAATCTCCAAGTTTAATAGAATCCTTCTCATCAAACACTCCTGCATGTGTCCTCCTTAACTCGAGCATATGCGCGCCTCCAATTTTCTTGCCTAGATCGTGGATAAGTGTTCTCACATAAGTACCTGCTTCAACGTCACACTCAAACACAACATCTTTGCCTTTCTTTTCAATTATCTTAAAACCATACACGCTACGTTCGCGTTCAGCACGCTTGACACTCGAACGCACCGGAGGCATTTGTTTGATAAGTCCAACAAAGCTCGCCATAGCTTCTTTCAAATCTTTCTCGCCTATATCTTCGTGCAACCTCATAATTCCAACATAACTTTTCTCCTTGCGCATAAGATACTTGGCCAGTCTGCAAGCTCTGTTTGTGGCTATAGGCAACACTCCGCTAACCTGCGGATCAAGCGTACCAAGGTGTGATGTCTTACGCACACCAAGTATTTCCATCACATGTTCAGAAACCTGGAAACTCGTAGGTCCAGATGGCTTATCGATATTAAAAAAGGCAAACTCAAGCAGCTCTTCCATACTTTCGTCTCCCCTCATATTGTTCCCTCCAAATATCTCTTCCTCTCGTCTTGGGAAAATCTTTCAATAGCATAACGTAACATCGTTCGAGGCATGTTCATATAATGCTTCTTCAAAAACACCTTAAGAACCTTTTCATCTTTCTTGCCAACTTCGCGTAACATCCATCCACAAGCCTTGTGAATAAGATCCTGCTTGTCTTTCATAAGCAACTCACACATTTCAAAAGTCAAATCAAATTTATTTTTTCTGATAAAGTAGAGTGTAGAAACTATGGCTATACGGCGCTCCCAGAGAACATTTGACTTTGTAAGAGAAGTTAGAATCTTTCCATCTTTATTTTGCTCAAATAAAAATTTACCTACAATCTTATCCGCACTTAAATCTACTAGGTCCCAATTATTAATTCGACTCATGTTATCTAAATAGAAATTAAATATAATATTTCTGCTATCTTTTTCATTATTGTATTTCTCAACTAAAATCAATAAGGCGATCATTCTTTCTTCATGCAATTCTGAGGCTAAATGTCCCCTAATCTCTTCTAGGGATAGGTGCGCAAACTTCTTCGCAATCTCCCGGCATTGCGGCACAGTTAATCCAACGAAAACATCTCCTTCACCATATTCTCCTTTACCTGTTTTGAAAAATCGTTGAGATACACGAGCACGCTCAGCAGAAGCACTATTTTTAATGTGTTCTTTAAGATGCATAAATCTAGTTAGAAAAGTAAAATTTAAACTTACTTCTTCAAAGCCATTCTCTGGATTTCAGGAGTCTTCACCTTGGTGGTGTGCTTAGCGGCCTTTGTCTGCTGTTCTGCAATCTGTTCCTTAACAATAGCGGCTGACTGTTCTTTCTCTTGCTCTGCCTTAGCTTCTTCAGCAGTCTTCTCTTTTTTCTCTTCAACGGCAGGAGCTTTCTTCTCAGCTTTCTTGTGATGGCGTGAATGCTTCTCGTGAGTGAAAGTAATGTGCTTTGGAGTTTCAGCAAAAGTTACTCTAACATGGTCTTTCTCTTGGATAGCCTTCACCTTCACACGAGTAGGTGCATTAGTTGATCCTCTCGACCAGATTTCATTGTTCAAGTACTTGTCAACTTTGATCTTGTCCAAGTCTCTATCGTAAACTTTCATGTGCCGTGCAACGAACTGCTTAATCGCCACAATGGCCTTGCGCGTTCGCTTATAGCTAGGTACCTTTGACCATTCCTTCTTCAGAGGAATGACGTATGTTCTTTCAGTGTGTTGTTTTGTTTCGGCCATGTTATTATCCTAGATGCGTCTTGTGAGCTCTACGCGGCTTGATCTTCAGCTTTGAGCGTCTCCATGATCTTCTAACGTGAGTCAATTGTGAAGGATGCGCCCTCTTACCCTTACCAAATGCACGGATAACTGCCCAAAATGGTGCCCACTTTGTTCTTCGACCATGTACTCCAAGAACAACTTTTTTGTGATAATGCTGCGTCATCTTCCCATTTCCCTCATAACATCATAACCTTTTAACATCTCTTTAGTTATTGGTTTGCCTTCACGAATAGCCTCATATAAACCTGGTACTCCGTGAGTCAATTCAGCACGTACAATTTCATAGTTATCTCCTGCATTTATCCCGATCCGTGCTTTGTTGCCCTTTCTATCCCCTAGGGTAAGAACAATAGAATCTCCACTATCTCTATTCACAACGGCAAGAGATTCACCTCTCGATCTCGTAATAACTAATCCAAGAGGAATATCAAAATTCCTTTTATCTTCCTGAGAAGACGAAATTGCTATCATGCCTTTACCTCTTCAATTAATTTCTTACCTTGAGCAGTCAACTGTCTCCCAGCTTTCTTTCCCTTAGCTTTTTCAACAAGGCCTGCAGTTTCAGCTTGCTGTAAGATCACTCGAATAAGTTTACCTGCGCTCTTTCTGAATTCAGCAGGTCTCATGCCTCTATTCTTTCTGTTTCCGTATCGCGTTCTCAAACGTTCAACACCAACAATACCGCGCATATGCATTTGCCTTAGAATACTTGCCGCTCTCTTGTACCAGAAATCAGGATCATCGATAGGTCTCATTCTTCCTGCACCGCTCTTAACGAGAGAAACCCACTCAGGAGGGGTGAAGTCTCCAGACTTCTTCAACTCGAGCGCTAGCTGCTTATTATGCTCTTGAGGATCAACAGTATGTGTATGTGCCATGTTCTAAGAAGTAAAAAGGACCCCTTATAAATCTTACCCAACCTTTCTCTTGGGCGCAGAAAGTCTCCTCATGACGATAGTAAAGCCAATAAGGGCATAAGTATAATGTCCTCCAAGGTCGCGCACAAGCATATCTGCAACTTCTTTCACTTTTTCCTTTGTTGGTGCAAAGTTCTTGAGCACAGAAATGCGTATCACTTTATGTGTCTTAAAACCAAGTCGCAAACTCTCAAGGACGCCTTCATTTACACCAGACTTTCCAATCTGGAATTTCATGAACTGTATCATGCTCTCACCGCCATGTTTCCGGCAGGCAAGGCCCCCATGAGCTCTTCGTGGCTTACATTATTATCGAGGATAACTTCGCACTGAGCGACAGCTGCTTGCTTGTCAAGCTTGCCAGGCACTACTTGGGCAAGCACTTTCTTCGCACTTGCGGCAGGAACTGCTCGCAGCACATCTTTCTGACGTGTCAATACTAAAGCAAGTTCGGCATCAACTTTCCTGACGCTGCCCTTAACATGCCACGTACCAACTTTAGCGCCCTTCGGTTTGCTTAGTTGGTCTGTAGTAAAAATATGCACTTGTGCTTTCTTCACACCTTTCTTCCATGCTTGACTGAAGCATGCTGTAAATACTGCAACTTCCCTCAATTCTCCATTCGCGACTTTGCCTCTTTCCTTCATGACGATGCTAAATGGACTTCCTGGCGCACTAGTATGAAGAACGTAGTATTTTTTCTTGTTATTTACCACAGAAGACAATAACTCATCATTCTGCGTCGCGCTTTTGCCACCTACAACAAGCGTATTATTCGACGTATAAAACCAACGATATTTAGTATAGTTATTCATCTATAAAACAAAGAAAAGGCGTTTTTAAGCGTTTGGAACGCTAATATCCTTGAGGATCTACTGTTGCTACAGGATACCCCGCGAAAAAGCTCTTATTAGGAGGAGATTCCGTGTTAGTCATGTTCTTCTGAAACTCTGGATTTGTATATATCTTAGTTATCCTATACTTGCCTGCAGTCTTTCCCTGAGAGACTGTTTGTTCAATCACCCACGCATTTCCCCAATACAGCCACTTTCCATCAATTTCTTGTACAAGAAAAACTCTAGTTGGCGCCCTATGATATAGACGTTCATCTTTATTCCAAAAAGAAAACTCTTTTCCTATAAATTTCTCAGCTGTTTTTACAGGGTCTTTAAGATATTCCGCGAGTTTTAGTTCATCTGGAAATCCTCTTTCTACTGAAATTTTCAGTGTATCATTAATCTCAATAAGTGTCCCCATAATATTCTATCTTTAATTTATTAATAAAGATATGTCTAGCAAACAGTTGATTTCACAAGACCAACACGCTTAACATCAAAATCAAGGGCCTTTGTTGAGATAAGCGAGCCATCACGCTTGACTTCAACATTAATTGTCAAAAGACCCTCATTAGCATTATTCGGCACATCAAATCGTACAATTCTCTTGGGTTCGGTATCTCCAGGGGATACAGCTCCCTTCCAACCTAGCGTTCCTCGCGTCCAGCTCTGAACTTGCTGCTGTGTCACGCCTTGAGGAGGTTCAATACTAGTGATAGTAATTTCATAATTAGCTGCTTGTTCAGCATTAATGCCACAATAAGCAGAGTTCAACTCTCCTGGAACCATCTGAACAGGATCTCCGACGGCACCAATACACTCAATCTCTCCCTGCGAGCTTCCAAACAATCGCGTAATCTCTCCACGAACTTTACCGTTGATGTCACTTGTCAATCCAAGTGCGCCACACATAATATTCCTCACAAGAACCATTCCAATGATCAACATTGTAACTCCCAAAACAATAACCACTATAGTTCCGACAGAAAGCTCGAGGGCTGCACGTTTTGATTGCATTTTATTGAAGTCCTTCCAATGATGGAATTGCAAGAGGATTTTGCGCAAGATAACTCCCAACAGCAACAAACAATATTATGACAAATATCGCGACAGCAATGCTTACAATTCCAAGAATACGTCCTGATTTAGACCAGCTATTCTTTGCATATTTTTCCTGCTTATATGAGAACACGATCCCCACAATACCCAGGGCAATCCCTGCGACAGGACTGCTAAACAAGCTCAATGCAATTCCCACAATACCAAGTACGACACTTGCAAGACCAAGACTATTTTCCGTCGTCACACCCTCTTTCTTCATTACTCTAAGAGCGCTTTCCGTTTTATAAACCTTATGTCAAGAATGTAATGATGTTAGAATGCAACCCGGAACGAGAAGATAAGTAGGAGAATATTCACAAGATAGATTGCAGTACACACAACGCAAAGTGTTTTCAACTTACCATATTGAACATAAGCCAGGTATATGCTTCCAACAACTGCAAGAAGAGAGAGTACAAGAATGTATCCGCTTTCATTTGCAATCGAAAGCATAAGCACAATCAAATAAAAGAATATCCCATAGACTGCATTCGATACACCCCATGTCTGGCCATAATCGCTAGTGAATGCCCGAGTACAAGAGAGTTCTTCATTAATGTCGCATACGGCCTGATATCCTTTCTTTCTGCCGGCATATTGCTCAACATGAAGTGCATAGAATGACAACACTATTCCTGCTACCGCGAGAATAAACAATAAACTGATCATGACCTGCCTACTTTGCCGAAGTTTTTAAAGATTCGGACGATGTATCATCTTTTTTACTTGCCAAAGCGCAAGCAATCCATCCTACTGCAATTGCTATTGCAATGGCTGCTACAATTAGAGGAACTTTAGAAGCAAATCCGAAGTAGGCGAGAAGACTCCGAGTTTCAGTAAGGATAGCTCCGATCGCAAACGCTACAACGAGAATCCATCTTCCCAATGACGATAGACGCCCACCATATCGTGCAAATCCGTAAGCTGCAAATGCCAAACCTAGTGCCGCAACAAGCTGACTCGTGAGCATCATAAGGAAAGGATGATCGTAATCTCCAAGGAGACCTCCAAGCAAATAAGCGTCGATAAACGCAAAGATGACCGTTGCAACTGCAAAGACAATCGGTATCTTCAATCTGGTTATAGTGCGCACACCAATTGAGGCAAGCGCCAAGAGTACAAAAACTGAAGATCCTGCCAGGAATATTCTGTGCACGAAGAAGAGTGAAGGGTCAGGGTATGCTAGTGCAAAGAATCTAGCTATGCTCTGAGCAGACATAAAGAAGAAAAATATAGCAAGATGAGTGGAGAATATGCTTCGGTTACGTAATGCATAAATGAAGATCAGGAGTCCTGGTGCAAATGCTACAATAGACAATATGATGAGATTCCAAGGCAAGTCTAGAGTAACGTCAGGAGAAAGGAGGGCAATGACATTTCCTGTGAGGGGAGTGTCATTCAATCGCGCAGCAACAAGAATAGCTAAGGCCGCAAACATCACTAACACAAATGCTCTTGTCGGGTGCACACCTCGAGCAACAGCCTTACTGTGTCGCATTATTTCGGGATAATGACGTAACTCTCTTGCCAAGACCCTATCACTTACAGAGTTTTTACGCTCAATCTTCTCAATACGAGCTATCTGCATATTTTGCAATCTGAAGAACCAAGCGCCTGCACCAATAATGCTAACAAGAACAACTCCAAGGATAACTGTAGCCACTATCATGGACTGGTTATGGAGAAGGAAGCTACCATCTACCTCAAAGATGTCATATGCTTCAACAGTAACATTATTTCCATACACAATAGAGGCCTTTACAATGTACAATCCTTCAGGCGCATAGCTTGGAATAGACAATTCTTGGACTGTACTATACGAAGTACTCACTGCAACCGTTTTCTTAATAGATTCAATTATCTCATTTCCATCAGGATCTATAACAGTTACCGTAAGTGGAACATCAACAGGATCGCCACGCAAACCTATATTTTCAAGATCGACCTGAACAAGCAACGTAGCACCTGGCGTAACGCTCTCATAAGCTGGGGGCACTGACACAACAATATCAAAGAGCGAACTACGCTCACGAACACCAATTACAACACCTATCACTTTATCTACCCCTGACAAATCGTCAATAACCAACTTGCCAATATAAGTTCCAGCTTTAGTGTCAAGTGTAGCGAATATATCCATAAAGAATACATAAGAAGCATTTGGAGCAATTTCTATCTCATCCTGATGCAGGACAGCAACGTCACTCAAGTTGTTCAAGGAAGTACGCACAATAAGCTGATCGCTATAAAGGTTCTTTACCGTAATCGGGATGGTTCTCCCCATACCTTGGCGAAGATTTTCAACAATAATTCCTGGAGTGACTTCAAAGGAAGGCGTCGCCATAGTTCCTCCACCTCCACCGCCGCCTCCACCTCCCCCACTAGGGCCTCCACTCGGTGAAGGAGGCTCAGTGTTATTAGTTATATCGCTTTCATTCACTCCAACAAGGACCCTAAAATCGCCAACAAAGAAACCCGTTGGCATACTAGGCAGAAGAGTAAGCACTACCATAACCGTAAGGACAAGAACAACCCCAATAGCGCGTGACGTATTCACCATGTCACATCACACCGCTTGATTTTATGGCCTCTCTTCAGAAGGCACTTTTGTTTCAGACCCAAAGCTAATATGCATGTGCATTCTGCGCAGGGCAAATACAATAACTACGAGGGCAACAATGCCTGCTGCAACATAAAGATAAACTGGAGGTATGCGCTGGAACAATGATTCAGAAGGGACAACTGTAATCTCAACTTGTGTAGCCACACCAACACTTCCGCCGAACTGAGATCCTTCCCCAGGTGTTCCAACAGCAGCTATTGTGCCAGTATATTTAGTAGGTCGTGAGACGCGAGGGGCATCAAATGTCACTACGAAATTCTCTCCATTTCTGATAGGTAATGCATGCGGACGAGGTTCTGGTTCAATGTTTTCTTCTGTAGGCGAAATCTTCACAAACTCGGCTATGTCTCCTTCGGCAGAAAGCGATATCTTAAGGTCACTATCTCCTGAATTGAAAACAAGAAGCGAAAACTGGCTTTCTCTTCCACTTTCAAATTGGAGCACCACCTTCGTAGGCGAAATGCCGACGCCAACATCTGCCATGACTCCATGCATAACAAAAACTAGACATAAGATGCTGATCATGCTCATTTGTACAATATATTTCATTATGTCGCTCCTGCACACTGCATAGTGTAGTTACCTGTGTAGCTTCCTGCTACCGTTCCGTTTGGAATGTCTACCCAGAATCTGAAGTGAGTAGTACTCCCAACGCTGCGTGCTACTCCAACAGCATTGCCAATGTTGAACGTAGTATTTAACACAATTCCATTACCGCTAATCATATTTGTTCCATTTGCATGTGTACCGTTACTTGCCCAGGTAATGTTAGTAACCCCGATGATATTACTGCCAGATACCAGATTTTCTCCCTTTACGGTAATATTCGCAGCAACATTACTGAATGTGTCAACGGTAACGTTGTAGAATGTGTTATTAAATGTAGTAAGATTAAAGTTTTGAGTAGCGTTAATGTCATAACTTCCAGGATTAAGGTTACTTCCAAAACTAATAGAAAGGGCATCATTACTCCAAGTACACGAGAGATAAGTCGCAATACTGGCGCTCAAGTTACCTACTTGCGAAGTAGCATAACCTGTAATGACAGGAGGGCTATCATGCGATACGAGAAAGGTCACTGCAAGAGCAACAATCACAACCGCAAGAAGTAGCACCATATAGTGCATAGTATTCACACTACCCCTCTTCGCTCTTTTCATAGCCATCTTATCGCTTGCTCCTTTATAAATTTAATTCGGTTGTCCTTGTATAGTAAAGTTACCTACATAATTTCCTGCAACTGTTCCATTCGGAATGTCCAGCCAGAAGTAGATGGGCTGGGTGGCCAAATTTGAAAGGGTTAGATTGATAACTTGGTAAACCAGAGACAATCTTTTAGACCCTATAATGGTATTCGCTTGATTCCAAGTTACATTAGTCGCCCCTATGCGAGTTATGCCTGCAACAAGCTCATCATTCGCCTTGATGGAGATGTTACAGTTACCTGCGAGATATCCGCAAGTTATATTGTAAACATTATTCGAGTTGTTAACTGCGCTATTATTGTAGCTTCCAGGATTAAGGTTACTTCCAAAGTTCACATTCTGCAGAGTAGTTGAAATCGTAATGCTTAGCGAGGCATCAATAATAGTTATATTGGTCGTATTCGTAAGTGAAGCACTCACGCCACTATCGGTCGAGCTAAAGTTAACAGCAAGTCCCCATGTGCTGCCTATATTTCCCGTGGTATTTATGGTCCAGTTCAGCGCACAAGGAGCACTTGAGGAAGTCATGCTTCCACAGGCAAGAGGGTTATTCTGCAATGCGTAGAAAGGAGTGTTGAAATTTCCTCCTCCAGTTATATTATTTGAAGGATTGGCTGAAGTTGCGTTATAGAGCAATGTCCCATTGACGCTACCGCAGCTAGCTCCTCCGGAACCTGAGCATGTGACGTTAGCGTGTAGGACGAAGGTTTGGTTAGCAGGTTGGTTGTTAGATCCAGTAGGGGATATTAGCATAGCGCTTAAGGTGCCGCTATTTCCGCCAACAACAAAAGTCTGTATGTCTGTTACATTCCAGGTACCATATATGTCTTGTGCGTAAAATTTCCATTCCACCGTGGTGCCTTGAGAGGCAGTTATTCTAGTTACATTAGTTGATACATTGTTCTTGCCGCTGAATAGCACTTGTTCGCTATTTATCCATTGCCCTGTCTGATTTATAGAGAAAATATATCTTTGCAGATTGTAACTGCTACTCCAGCTGGTATTAAACGCTATGATGTCATTCTGAGATACTATGCTTTGATTTTTTGCAGGGTTGTCCCATTGAGGTCCACTAATTACTGAAAAAAATAGGTAGCAATCACCTTCCCGCTAGTAACAGAAGAAATACCGCTGTCCTGTCTGAATAATTGGAATGCGCCATTAGTGCCTGTACTTGCATCGTACAGAGTATCTGTTGCGTTTCTTATCAAGTAGCTCATTGAAGTTTCCCCTGTTGTTGATTTAGTAAATCTTCTAGGATCATCACCAAATCCGGCAAAAAGCGTATGTGTCGCTCCAGTAGATGAAGCTACAGCACTTGATTCCATGTAAACTGATCTCATGCTAACATTATATTCTGGAGTAATCATAAATATGGCCCTATCATAATCAATGTTAGCTGCACGCTGTGTATCATCAGTGAATGGGCCAAACTCTACTGTCTTCATCTTCTTAGGTGTACTGGTTGAATAGTTATAGGTCAGGAAAAATTGCGCCATTGGAACTGTAGTTGTTGGACCAATAAGACGATAGTTAAGCGTATATGGCCCATAGTCTCCTGCAGAATTTATCGCATAAGCCTGTGTGAAGTTTGTATAATGCGTAAAATGAGTGCCTTCAGTCAAGATGGTTACCGTTGAGTTCCTATGCCCTACATTACTTATATTTGCCAAAATGCTCGCGGTCGCAGTTATCCAGGCATTAAACTTGATAAATGCAGATTGTACTTGAATTGCATCCTCGGCAACCTCAAAACTAAAATCTTGACTAACTAGAGTATTTGTCGCGTAACTGTTGTTAAGCTCCATGGCGTTATATCTTACTGTTCTCAACTGGTTTGTTGAGTTAGAATCATATTCATAAGTTATTGTCGCTACCGCTCCAACCAAAGTCTGGCTGCCTCCAGTTGCTTGCACATTTAAGGTTTTAGAATATGTTCCTGGAGAATTGATTGAATACAATTCTGTTGCGTTGTATAACAAGGTATAGGCTTGTGTAGCTGCGCTACTATCGATCGAAGCAGTCAAGGAAACGCCAGCAGTCGTATTTACAAAGATAGACTGGTCAGCATTACCTCTGCTTACTCCAGTTACCTCAACAAAGGCAGATCTGACAACTATTCCAGTTTCAGGAAGAAAAATAGAGAATGGAAGAGACAAGGTTGCCGCAGAAGCCCGACTTAAATTATCTTGCCCCACTAGGTACTTAACTGTTTTTAACTGTCTTGGGGAAGTAGAGTCGTACTCGTAAGTCAACAATAATTTAGCAGACTCCGCAGATAATGGTCCTCCAATTGAGGTCTTAGAATATAGGGTATAGGGTCCATTTATTCCAGGATTTACCTGCGGCTGAAAGGCATATCTTATCAGGCTCTCTTGAGTCTCCCCTGCGCTGTCTATAGAATAAGAGTCGCCAGCAACTTGGCTAAGGTTAACGTCAACAACATTGTCCACAACAGCAGTCAATATATTAGTCATCTCAAACCATGCATATCTCTTGGCGACATCAGTCTCTGGCAAATAAAAAGATAGACCATATCCACGAGAAGTAGTATTTGCAGATTGCGTCGTATCCTGCCCGACAAAGAATTCAACAGTTTTTATTTCAGAATAAGGGACAACTCTAGCAGAGCATATCGGAGAGATAAATATCGCGCAGATCAATAAAATTATAATTATCTCCCCTCTCTTCATATTACTCGTAGTGCTCAAAATTATTTATAAACATATAGGTTAAATTCTGGACATTTATCGTCCCATCGTAGCACAATGGGGTCAAGGAAAATTGTCCAATTTTTCCTTTAACTTGAGCTATTGTACGAGCCCTGAGGGTCGTCTTTCTATCCGAGAAGGTGTAATTTAGACTAAAGTCTTGCTCGGAATCTATTCTTTTTCCAGATAGGGTAATCATGTAACTTGTCTCCGGGAGACTATTATTTCCATAGGTCTCAAAGGTTAGTTGCGCACATTCGTCCCTAGCATCTATATCATATACGAACTCAATCTCAAGAGAAGCGTTTTCTTGAATTTCAACTGTCCTAGAGTATAATCTAACTTCAACGCTTGCGTATTCTTCTTGAGGCCTCTTCATCACACCAAGAGGGATATTTATCCCACTTTCTAAATCAGAATATGGCTCCCATTCCCAATTAGCAGAGTCAACATCATCTAAACTAGGCTCTGATTTTACGAACCAGTTCGCAGGCAGGTTGCTTACATTCTCTCTAGCACTAAAATCAACAGATGCAAATCCTGTAATTCCGGATACAATCGGAGGAGAAAGTGTCATGTTAGTCTCATTCTTCAGCTCCGGGGTTGTCATATTCACATCACTATCATTCAATACCTCAATCTCAACAATCTCGCGACCAGGAATTTCCCATACGTAAGTCACATCTTTGATCTCAATATCTACGTCTTCAGGTGCTTCAACACTTAGGGAGTACATCACGCGGCTCGCAAGAAAGAACTCGCAACTCTCATCACAAACGTGCTTAAAAGATGACGTGCCCGGTTCCTCTATGCTGTAAGTATTTTCGTGCGTCGTATAGAACGTCTGCACTTCAGTCTCATTCGTTGTCTCGTTGAAGAAGCTTACATTTTCCTCACTCATTACACTCTCAGTGATGTCATGCGACCCAAGAAGAATACTTTCTTCCAGAACAAGGTATCTCTCCTTGTCATCATCAACATACACGCGCACTGTCCCTGAACGATTGGCATGAATCTCTCCCGATATCTTCAGCGAGATAATGCCACATCCTTCTTCATAACAGCTTATCGTAGGGACAAAATCGTGCTCTTCGCCATCAGCAAGCCCAACTCCAACTTGTTCGGTGTAAGCAGCACCAAGCTGAGCACTAAAAAACTCTTCATTCACCGTAAAGCCTGTAATAGTCACATACGAAGCAAAAATAATCAATATAACTCCAGCAAGAGCACCAACAGCAAGATAAGGCCAATTCATTATCTCTCGAGCCAAACTTGCTATAAATACGTAACGTCGCCAGAAATGGGAGTGGAGGGAATCGAACCCCCGACCTATCGAGCTTCAGTCGAACGCTCTCCCACTGAGCTACACTCCCATATGAAAACACAGTAAAAAACAGCTTTTAAAGGTTTAGTAAACCGTTAAGAGATAGATATTAGGGGTTTAACGGCAACTTTCCAAATCGCTTCAAACATTGTGCTATGGTCTACAATCTTTCCTATCTCATGGCGAACTCGAACGCTCCGAGATATCGGTAGACCTGCAATCCGCTCTATTTCTTGTCTTGACCTATCATCATATTCAACTATAAATCCTCTTCTTAAATGATTCAAGTGCCTACCATTAGCATGACTTTCTCCTAGAGACAGAAGTTCGGCAAGGCGTTGATACGTTGGCCGTTCAACATCGAGTAAATCGGATCTATAACAGCTTATAAGCTGCCCTGGAGCCAAGGCAAAAGCAAGTCTTCCTCCCCACATACGCACCTCTTGTCTAGTCTCGCCCTCGCGATATTCAATATCACCACGATTTATTAGTTCTATTACTTTGTTACTTGAACCATAATCATTGCGCAATCTAGAAAAAACAGAAGATGGGAGGTTTTGAAAGTCAAACTTAACCATCCAATAACAATACTCTCTTCCTTAATAAGTATTCATATGATAAACTAAACAATTAAGGATGTGAGTCGGACGTAGGCCAGATTCTGTCGAACATCGCGCCATAACGCGCAAACTGTGCGTGCTGACATCTGACTGCGCCCACGGTTAAAGTGGTTGCATCCACGAAGGCGTCCGTGTCAAGAACTTTCGTTCTTGATCACCCCGAGAATTATCATTCTCGACGTTTCATCAAATCCTCAATCTCAAAGCTTCCCTCACGGTTCATAGCTCAATTGAGGCTGTGTCGTTTCTGTTACGTTGCTTACGCTCGCACGTAGCCGCCTTTCAGCGGATCGTGTTGTTCTCTATTTGCATAGAGAGATGTCCGGACCTTCCTCAGGAGAAAACTCATTATCAGTCTTCGCACATTCAAGTGCACTCCCGGAGTCAGCTGTCCGACTCACATAAGAAAGAGCTTTTTGACGCTTTTTAAACTTACTGTCCGCCCAAATAAGGATCAGTCTGCTCTTGCATCTCAGGGAACGCCTGGCGCAACTCAAGAAGAGCATCTCGCTTCTCATGACGTATATGTACAAGAAGAGACACAATAATCAAGACAAAGAGAAGAATATGCAGCCCTAGAACGATGCCTGCCGTTCTACTGAACAATCGCGATTCTCTCAACTCTGTAATGCTGGTAAATGGCGAACATCGCAATGGCCCACATACGCCCTGCTCCCATAGCAAGTGTGGATAATCAGGTCCGTTAGGATTCATTTCCCAAACATTTGTAAAGTCCCACCCAACATAAATGCTTTGATTAAACATTTGCTCAGTCGTATTTCCAGATCCTCCTCCTATGCTTGTATTGAGGCCGCTTACATTAACGTCCCAGTACGAATTATTCACAACTGCAGAACTCGGAGGCGATGAGAAATAACCTATAAGGCCCCCTTTAGGAGATTGCGCAGTTATATTTCCGGAAGCGTAACTTCGATCAATGGAGATACCTTCATTCGAAGTTCTATAAACGAGACCTCCCACATTTTGGCCTGTTGCATATATATCCACTCTTGCATAAGAATCGGTCATCTGCGCCCCGCCTTCTGGGCTATAAACGCTAATGAGACCCCCAATGGCCCAATGACCCGTTATGGTTCCTCTTGCAAATGATTCAGTAACATTTCCATATGCTATCACGGCCACTCCACCTATTGAATTATTTCCGTTCAAGGTGCCTCTGAATCCAGAACGGAGTATGTCGCCTATAACTGTATCCGCTAAACCGCCAAGTCCTCCAAGAGTAGAGCTATCAAAAGTTATATTCATTTCAGCATAAGAATTTTCTATATCTCCTGATACATATGCTGCCAATCCCGCAGCTGAGCGCACAGGGGTTTCGTTATTGACCACTAAGTTATACGATTGGATGGTCCCTACAGCACTAGAATTCCTAACCGATGTAGACATACCTGCTATTCCTCCAACATAAGATGATGTTGCTCCAGCCAGAACTTTATCTGTGAACTCTCGATAGATAGTCACATTTGAGTGTAGATTTGATAGATTGGCATATCTTGCATCACCAACAATTCCTCCAAGGAAACCATTTGGAGCCCTTAGGCGGATACTCCCTTGAACGCTTATGTTTTCAATAACCTTATGTTCACCTCGTCCATCATAGAAGCCAAAGACTGAACCTGTGAAAACACCTGCTTGAGAAGTGCTATTCTGAATTACGGTTATGTTGAAATTAACCAAGTTAATATTACTTACAAAACCATCATTACTGACTTCCCCGAACAATCCTACGGCAATATCAGGGCTATCTAAGTTGTAGTATGTGAAATTGTATATTGTATGTCCCGCACCGTCATAACTTCCGGTAAATGGAACAAGCGAAGCGGGATTACTGCTATATCCTCCGATAGGTGTCCAACTACTGTAATTGCTTAAATCTATGTCGCATGTTTGTATGTATTCTCCATTAAGATTCAAACTAACTTCGCTCAAATCTTGAGCGGTACAAACTAAAGTCGGGGATTCATTATTGTCATTTGCATCATTACATGCTCGATCTGCAGGATAGTCAACGTACCCATCATTATCATTGTCCACACCGTCGCTACATTGAGGTGTAGTTGGCTCAGGTGCAGGGCCAGATCCTCCTCCGCCTCCTCCACCGCCGCCTCCACCTCCACCTCGGGAGATAGTTCCGTTTGGAGCAGCAGGAGGATTGCCTCCAAGTGGAGTGCTATTTGTAATAGGCTCATTTGTCGGAACTGTCACAGGTAACTGCCCAGTTTCTTCCAACATGTTCAAATCAGAGTACGCATAATATGCTCCAAAAGCAAAAAAGCTAATCAAAATAGCAAACGCTAGTAAACATAGAACAATAGTTAGCTTATCACGTGGAAATTCCATTCTCATTTGTACGCAGGCAACTATTTAAATTATCATTCTATATTTCGACATGAAAAAGAGTGATGTGCAACAAGTAAAAAACAATCCGCATATTCTCCCTCCATGGCATAGCTGGGTTCTATTTGCGTTCTATCTTACAATCACAATAATCTTCTTTGTGATGCTTGCACAAGAAACCAACGCAGAATTCGGGGCTATGGAAATCATTTTCTCAATTGGGCTCTCTTGGCTTCTTGCACTTATCTTCAGCTGGAATAGAGATCTAGTGCTCTCAAACCCTTATCTCGGACTAGGTATAGGCGTACTTGGAATCATCGCAATCATAAGCGCATTATTCGCACGCTATTCCGGACCCTACACGCTATCATTTGCAACAATTGGCGCTCTTGGAACTGCAATTTATCTAGTAATATTCTTCTTTATAGGGAAGAGTCGAGCCGAGAAATAATCTGAGATAAGCTTCTTCTAATTGTCGGGTCATGTGTCACTTCTCTTGCTCCAATACAACCCTTTACATTAAGATTGAATTGGTCTACTCCCTTCACTCGTCTAACTGAACCCTCAGCAACTTCAAGAATAGTCAAATCTCCTGGCAACGCTGCATAGTCTCGACCGTCATACTGGAACAATCTCCACAATTCAGGGTGATCTATTCTCGTTGGGTGATATGTCATACTATAATTCAAAATTGACGGTATTTAAAGCTAAGTAGTATTAGTTATTCGGTGCCGCTCTTTTTTTAGCATCTAGCCTCTTTTGCTTGAGAGTATATCTAATTCTTTCCATGAGACTTGCACCGACTTGAGAATATTCCCAAGGATCCGTCACATATTGAGCAAAGCCTGTATTGTTGAAGCGTCCGCCAACTCTTTCAACTCTCCAGACATCAAGATTTTGCCACTCGCTTGGCAGCCCGCCATCTCGATTGCTTAGAGCAGTTCCCTTACACGCATAGATAACGCCGTCCATCTGATGTTGTACGACCTTCCTTTCAGGATTGTTTCTCAGAGCGGTTTCACTATTCTCACTCTTATCGAATATGATATGTTCTATCTTTTCCATACAAAACACGTAAAAACACACTTTTTAAACCTTTCTATTTGTAACTACTAATTAGATACAACAATTACATCTTTGTAATAGACACGTACTTGCGCGGCTTTTTCCACGCGCAGTCTATTCCTAGATATTCTTTACAGCACACCCTTATCACAGAAGCTGCAACTTGCTCACGCACATCTTCTGTATCAACACATCCGCGACCAATAACATAATGCTGTGCCCTACCTTTTTCTTCCCTCAAACCATGTTGAAGCCTCCACTCATAAATCAGAGAGTTATTATCTCCATACGCAGGCAATCCAGAAATAGTAACACGAACAATCCCATGTACATAACGACCATCTTCTGGAATACGAGAATCTTTTTGATTTGATTGTTTTCTCATAGTTTTAGAAATATAATCAAACAACGCGCGTACGCAGGCAAAATATTATAGGTAATAAAGTGAGGCTTTTAGTAGTTGCATGCTAAACTCCTCGGGTTCTTGGAGATTACACACCAACTCTATCAACGTGATCTTTTATCACGGCCTTTGTTGACTCGTCTTGCGGATCGCTTCGTGCTTAGATGCTTTCAGCACTTATCGATACATGGCGTAGCTGCGCGGCCTGCTATAATAACAACCGCCCACCAGAGGCCACCGAGTATCGTTCCTCTCGTACTAGATACTCGTTCCACTCAGTCAACCACGCACCTAGTAGATATCAAACAAACTGTCTCGCGTATATTACTCAACGCTTATTTCTTTGCGTTGTATGGACTATACCTTCATCTCATGTTACTGAGAGATCGACGTCTTATCCGGGTATTCCGGATCCAAGATTTCTCGAGCTTGACGGGCTCTATTCAGTTAAGAAAATCTTAAGTCTCTACGGGGTTCTTTTTCAGAACTTCCCTCGGGGTTACCCAACATCTTTTGGATGGTAGGGCTTCACCGATATGAGTCGATTTAATTTTTCACACCTTCACAAGTGTGCAACGCCGCTATTTTTGATAGTTGCGATTTGGTCTGGATTCGTTAGTTTATTGTTTACGTTCTTAACCCAGCTAACGATCCCTTTTAATGCGTGAACTCCGACACCCTTGGTGGCTTATGCACCACCAGGATAGGAAGAGCCGACAGCGATGTACCAAACCGCGCCGTCAATATGGACTATCGGGCGCGACAAGCCTGTTATCCTTGAAGTACCTTTTCTGTCACACACGAGCCCTATTAAAAAGCTACGTGGGGTCGCTAAGCCCGACTTTCATCTCTGCATTCCGTGCTGTTTGGAATACAGTCAGACAAGCATTTGCCTTCGCACTCAACGTCAGATTTCCAACCTGACTGAGCTTGTCATTAGGCCCTACCGATATCTTTTCGGCAGGGTGCCGCCCCAGCCAAACTGCCCGCCTGCTGGTGTCCCCCGTTAGGGGTGAGCAGTACCGAGAGAAATGAGGAGTGTTACAGGGGCGCTCCGCCCGCGCCAAAACGCGGACATCGATGCTCCTCCCTACGCTATGCATCCCTCTCGATACCACAACAACAAGTTGCAGTAAAGGTTTACAAGGTCTTCGCTTCCCACTAGGCGACACCGGCATTTTCACCGGTAAGTGGGTTCAGAAGGTTCTGGCTCGGGACAGTGACCACCTCGTTGAACCATTCATGCACGTCGCCATTCAGACGACAAGGCATTACGCTCAATGAGTTTTACTGTCAATAATTATTAGACACTATTTCTTTCTTGACACCTTATATCGCTATAAGGATCGGACTGTATCTTACTACTTTCGTAGTTCAAGCGTTCAGTCTCTGAGGATTCTTCTTTAGAGAAGTCTTTCCTGCTGATAATCCGCATTTTGAAATTTTTACTTTTTCAAGTATTCAAAAATACTCGGACGTTCCAGCATATAGCTTGATTTTCTTTAATGTTCCTGTTTATTTTCGCCTTTCTATGCGGCCTAAAGCGTCACTCAATGTAGAGTGCCGTAAGGCAGTTCTTAATAGTTCAACCTTAAGAGCCTCATAGTTAGGCCCGCCGTTTCACGGGTCTTAGCTCCCTTGTACGGAAGTTTGAAACACCGCGACTGGGCAGGTCTCACCGATTATACACATCATTTCTGATTCGCAATCGGCTACGTTTTTGATAAACAGTCGGGCGGTCCTTGTCACTGCGATCCACCGTTGCCCTCTAATATCAAGGACAACTATGGACACCCTTTCTACCGAAGCTACAGGGCTAATTATGCCGAATTCCCTAAGCCAGTTTAACCTTACACGTCTTGGTCTATTCAACCTGAGCACCAGTGTCAGTTCTAGGTACGGCTCGTGGCTCGCTCCCTATGTACGTTTCACGGGCTCTAGGAATCAACTGATCGCTTGCTACAATTCGATGACTTCTTATCATGACGATCCATCATCTTCGTGCAGCACATCCCTCTCGAGATGCAGCATATCCCAAAGCGCACACATAGTTCGACGCTCCCCACAGAGTTCAGGAATATTAACCTGATTTCCATTCGCGTTCTGCAGTTAAGAGAAAACTTAGGTGCCGACTAACCCTCGGTTAACATATAGTGCCGAGGAAACCGTGCTCTTTCGACGCTATCCATTCTCAGGATAATCTGATCTTACTAACACCAGGATTTTCATTCCGTCCCGCTCCATCATTCCTCTCGGAAAGACTTCTGCGCAGAACAGACGCCTGCTTACCAGAATACGCTTGCGCGTACCTCTGGGGTATCGGTAATATGCTTAGCCCCGTCCATCTTCAGGGCCTCGAACCTCAACGAATGAGCTGTTACGCTTTCTTTAAATGGTGGCTGCTTCTAAGCCTACATCTCCGCTGTCTTAGGTTCAAGACTCCTTTTGTTACACTGAGCATATATTTTGGGACCTTAACCCCAGTCTTCTTTGTTCTGATCTCGCGACGGTACCTTACGCACCGCCGCCCACTCCCCATATAAGCAGTCAACAGGTTCTGAGTTGGAATAAGTTTCGTAGCCGTTCGGCTCTGCAAACTTCATCCGTACTTTACCCCGTCGACAAACACATGGAGGCTATACTGAGGCATAATTCAGCAGGAACCAGCCATCGCCGGACTAGATAGGCTTTTCACCCCTAATCGTGGCTCATCCAAGAGCTTGTACACATCACTGGTTCGGACCTCCATTCTCCTTTCGGAGAACTTCGTCCTGGCCACGAATAGATCGACCGGCTTCGGGTCTGCCTCACGTGACTCGCGCCTTTTCAGACTCGCTTTCGCTACGGCTTCCTTGCGTTAACCTCGCCACATGAGAAAACTCCCTGGCCCATTTTTCAACACGTACGTTACAACACCGTAATGCAGTAACCATCATGTAACTAATTGATTTCAAGTCTTTTAACCCTCGGTTAAGAGTACTTTTCAGCTTTCCCTCGCGGTACTCGTTCACTATCGGACTCAGGTCAATATTTAGGGTTAGCGGTTAATCCCGCTGTATTCGGACTTCCATTCTAGGGAGCCCTATTCGTTCGGTGCACGGCATGGTATGTTCATCTACGGGGCTATCACCCTCTAAGACGCCGCGTTCCAGCGAACTTCGATTCCAAACCGAAGCCTCAGCACCACCACATCTCTGCCGTCTTTTCAAACGGAGATTCAGTTTGCCCTTCTCCCCTTTCGCTCGCTGCTAATCAGGGAATCACGGTTGTTTTCTATTCCTGCCGGTACTAAGATGTTTCAATTCCCGGCGTGTATTTGCCTCTCGGCATTCCTCTAAGAGGAACGTTCTCACATTCGGAGATCCTGGGTTCAAAGCTCGCATGCAGCTCCCCCAGGCTTATCGCAGCTTGCCACGTCCTTCGTCACAACCTGAGCCTAGCTATCCATCAATTAGTATGTAAGACGACAATTCTAAAAGAATTGTCATTAATATTATCCTATGGATATCTTGCCTGCGTACGCGCGTCATTGAATATGACTGTCTGGGCTCGCTTGCCCAAACTCCCTGGTCTATCAGGGGAATTCTCTACATGATATACGGCGCATCGCTCGTACACCACTGCATCCGAAGATGCTACCATTATCGCTTGGTTTGCGATCATCCTAATGAAAGGTGACTATGAAAGTGATGATTAAAATCGACTGTAAAGAGTGGACCCACCGTGAATCGAACACGGGACTCACCGGTGCAAGCGGAGTGTTTTACCACTAGACTATGGGCCCTTGACAGCTTTCGTCTTGTCGGATTTTAATCCTTGATGTCTATCCTCGCATCCGTTGGATGCGATTCATGTCCCTAGGGACGTTAATCGTGCGTATGCATAATACTACGTCTTGAATATGATCTATGTTCCGTCTATGTTTAATTTAGGAGGTGATCCATCCGCAGGTTCCCCTACGGATACCTTGTGACGACTTAACCTACCTTGTCTTACATAGATTCGTCCCTGACGGGCCTCGTCAGTGCAAAACTCGGTTGGTTTGACGGGCGGTGTGTGCAAGGAGCAGTGACATATTCACCGTTCTCTGATAAAGAACGATTACTACGGATTCCAGCGTCATGAGGGTGAGTTGCAACCCTCAATCTGAACTAGGCTGCAGATTATGAGATTGGCTTCACCTTTCGGTGTCGCAGCCCATTGAATGCAGCATTGCCGCGCGTGTGTAGCCCAGGGCATTCGGGGCGTACTCACCTAACGTAGCCCGCACCTTCCTCCTAGTTACCTAGGCAGTCTGTACAGTGTGCACGAAGCAACTGTACACGCGGGTCTCGCCTGTTACCAGATTTAACTGGTCACTTCACAGCACAGGCTGACGTCGGCCATGCACCTCCTCTCAGCGTGTCAGGTAAGCCCTTCAGACTGACCTTCATTCTGCTGTCGGTCCTGGTGAGGTTCACGGTGTAGAATCTAATTGAACCGCACGCGTCACCCGTTGTAGTACTCCCCCGCCAATTCCTTTAAGTTTCGGTCTTGCGACTATACTTCCCAGGTAGCACACTCTCCGGCTTCCCTACAGCACTGAGACCTCTCGAGGAGGCCCCAATGTTCAGTGTGCAGTGTTTACTGCTAGGACTACATGGGTATCTAATCCACTTTGCGCCCCTAGCCTTCATCCCTCACCGTCGGATCCGTGCTCGTAACGTGCCTTCGCGGTTGTTAGTCCATACAGGATCAACCCATTTTACCGGTACTCTGTATGTACTCGTTACGCCTCCCGGTCCCTAGCTCTGCAGTATCTCCCGCTCTTCGACCCTTGAGAGGCCGGATTTCACAGGAGACTTACGAAGCTGGCTACGGATGTTTTAGACCCAACAAATGTGGTTGCGACTTGGACTGCGGGGATTACCGCGGCGGCTGGCACCCGTCTCTCCCAGTCCTTGATTCGTACGCCTTTTTACAGCGCATAAAAGTTTTTCAAAATACTGAAAAACACATTGGCTTACTCTGTCACGCTTGCGCGCATTGCAGAAGTTTCCCGACTGCTGCACCCCGTAGGGCTGGGAGTAGTGTCTCAGACTCCCTCTCAGGGTTTCCTCGCTAAAGGCCCTTATGGATCATCGGCTTGGTGGGCTATTACCCCGCCAACTACCTAATCCACCGCAGCCCCATCCTCACAACATCGTTCAACGATTCCACATTCCAGTAGGTATCGTCTATCGGTGCTTAGCCTCAGTTTCCCGAGGGTATCACCGGCGTGAGGGCAGGTTAGCTACGTGTTACTGAGCAGTACGCCTTCTTTCGAAAGACTTGCATGTCTAAGTGTAAACCAATGAGCCGCAACCGCCAGCAGGATAAACTGGATTTAGAATATGATTTTCATATCTAGGAAACATCGTATCTAACACGATGGAGATATCACGGAAGAGTCCGCTAATCTACTATCCTGAACACACAACCTCCAATAATGATTGTTAAATTGTGATGAATAATTTATTGACGGTCACAGAAAAATATTACAACGTAGTATTATGCATACATCATACCATAGCATACGTCCGTCGACAAAACCGTCGCGCAACGCGTCACTAAGGCACTCATCACGATTAACATCTTAGGTAATGTTTTGTCCGCTCGAGGACTATTTAAACCTTGCGTCGGAAAGCAGGGTTGAGAAATTTATTGATTATTTTTCTTTGGCGTCTTATTTTTAGAAATCTTTCGTATCAGAAAATAACTTATGATAATTACACCAACGGCTATCATAAGCAGACCGTTCATTATAGAACCTTTGTAAATTGAATATAGCCCTCCTAGAAATGCGACAACAGCGACGATATCAAGAAATGTGAAAAATAGTCTTCTTCGATGTCTTCCTTCATATGCTTCACGTTGCTTCATCAACATAATCTCAGCACGTGCTTGCTCACGCGGCCGACCTCTTATCTTTATGTTACCTTTGAATTTTGTTTTTGTGATGCTCATGACTAGAATGAATAAATGAAGTTTATAAAAATATCCTGGCGTTCAGATAACTATCTTTAAGCAGGTGGCTGCAAGGCATCCCAGCCTTCAATGAACTTCTGGATTGGAGGAACTTCGATGTCCAACTTCTTCTTTTCAATATATCCCTTTGTCAAAAGGTAAAATACCATTCCCAAACTCTTCCAACTCTTGTTATTACCTGGGAGAACAAAATCAATACCCGCAGTGAAATTGTTTGTGTCACAGATGCTCATAACATTCAACTTAACACGGTTTGCATCTGAAACTGCATTCTTGTCAAGCCATGGGTCGCAAATAAAAACTAAATCCGTTTCGAAGAAGTTCTCTAGATTTGTGTTCGTTAGCACTCCAGCAGGATATTTCTTAGTGAAAGCTCGGATACCAAGTGTCTCAGCAAAAACATTAACTGCCTTCCAGCCAGCTTCTCTCTTGCAAACAACAATCATGTCCTTAGGGTCAAATTGAGCAAGATAATCAACAGCTTCGCGCATCTTATCGTCAAGTAGTGATGTGTTGAATACAGCAAGTCCGTCTGCACGTCGTCTGTAAACGTACTTTCTCATATCAGGTGTAATAACTCGTGTTCCAAGATGGATACTTGACTTCAAGTAATCTTCAATAGGAACAAGCATCTCTTTCTTCTCTTCTTTCTCTCCAGTAACTTTTTCCTTGAGCGTGATCTTATCATCGCCGCTGACCTTCTTCTCCATTCCCTTCAGCTTTTCTTTGAGCTTCTCTTTCAGTGCATCAAGCTTAGCTTTCTTATCATCAGAGTCTGTCTTTGCAGCTTTCTTAGAACTCTTCTTAGCGCCCGTTGTTTCGTCAGCTAGATCCTTAACATCGCCAACAATATCTTCAACAACTTCTTCAACTTTATCTTTAACTTCCTTAGCTGCCTTAGCAACTGCTGACTCGATTGCGTCAACTTCGTCTTTCTTGGTTTTTGCCATTGTAATGTGTAAATAACAAGCGCAGGGGTTGATCAGGGTTTGTTTCAGCCTGTACCTGCTATGTTGAAAACTCCTAGTTTGAGGGGTTTTTAAATCTGCTGTTCAATCTCAATCATTCTCTTCAGCTTACATTCTCTCCAAGGTGTTGCAATGCCGCATTTGATGAAATCCGCTCCAAATGCAAACGCATAATCGGCAAGAGCATCATCCATGGTTTCTCCAGACCGATGCGACATAACTGTCTTTATCTTATGTTTCTTACAGAATTCCATAATGTCCCGCACTTCAAGCAGAGAGCCATTCTGATTCGGCTTAACGATCATTCCGGATATTGAACGTTCTTTTATCGCTCGCTGAAGTCTGTCCATGTGTGTTGCAGTCAAATCGTCCCCAACGACCATAGCTTCGCGACAATTCTTCTTCACATTCGCAAAACCCGAGAAATCTTCTTCTTGCATAGGATCTTCAACATAAAAGACGCCATAATCTTTCACAAGCTTCCAAACATGTTCTGCTTGTGCAGGCCGCGTTCTATCAACTTTGCCATAATCATAAACATTCTTCTCAAAGAAACTCGAGGCAGCCATGTCTGTTCCCATGTCGATCTGTTTGCTATATTCAGAAAGCATCTTGAGGGCTTCTTCGTCGTTAATCTCTGCAACGTGAGCTCCCTCATCATTGATATCTTTCGCACCTAGCTGAGTGCCAATAGACCGATAAATCATCTGCATCATCTCAACATTCGCTTTGAATGTTTTTTCATGAGGTATCAGCAGAAACTCTTGGAATGCAGGCTTTACTTTCGCCTTTGTGTGTAGCCCCCCGCCGATAGCATTTCCAACAGGTCGCGGGAATTTCTTCGCACGAGAATTAACGACTTGCCACAATTCAACTCCATTATCGCTAGCAAGCGCCTTCAATATGGCGCTCTCAAATGCAAACAATGCATTGCCTCCAAAAAATCGCGCTTCTTTTATCTTCAGTTTCTTCTTAATCACGTCTTCAACAAGAATCAGATCATCAAACTTCCGTATCTGCAACATCTCGTTCCAATTATTCAGAAAATCAACGCAAAATTTCAAATCTTTGTAGTAAGGTTTCGTCTCATATTTTCCCGTAGATTTTCCCGAGGGTGAACTAGCAGCGGAAGCGCCATTAACACAAACTTCAATCGTTTTTTCACCACGCGAATCCTTAATGATGCGCGCACTAACCTCTTTAATCAACATAGTAACTAAAACAGAAAGCGATTAATAAATCTTTATTGCTCTTCTTCACCAGAAGATTCTTCCTGAACAGCATCTGTGTCGTCTTCTTCAGCGAAACCCTGCTCAAGAGCCTTTTCACTCATTTCTTCTTCAATTTCTTTCTCTTTAGCAATAATTTTCTCATCATCGATCTTTTCCTCACGAAGTTCAAGCAACTTACCAATTCTCTTCTTTGGCAGAGGTCTGTAAACGCTAATAGGCAACACATCTCCTTCAAATTCTCGTTCAGCAATCTTCAATGGGTCGAAGCGCATCGCGTTCAACTCTTCTTTGGTAATTTTAAGCAGAACAGGCGCATCCATAGCAATCTGTAATGCTCGTGCTCCTATGATACGTGCAATCTCGTACTTTGTGAATGTCTCGTGTAGTTTAGCTGTCATTTAAGCTCCTTAGAAATGTGCTTATATAACTCTTCGTATTTCTTAGGGAAGACGTCCACGATGTGATTAATCTCATCTGCAGTGAAAGTTGTTTCCCATCCCTTCTGACATGAGTTAATCATAAGCTGACCGTTCCAGTGAGATCCGCCAAATGTAACCTTAGTGTCGCAAGCTTCCTGCTCTTCTCTTGTTGGATGCAAAAGGATGCTCTTGCCAAGTTTGTAGAAAGTTAGCGAAAGCGGGACAGTCTCTTTTGACAAAGGTAACTTCTCCTTAGACTCTTTATCGTAATCTATGGCGCCATCTTTGTCAATAGCAGGAATAATAGTATTTTTCAAAGCAGCAACAGCAGCAATACCTGCAGCATCAACAAGTGAACCATCGTCGTTAATAGGATAGATGTCAACATACAAGGTCCATACTTTCTCGCCTTCTTTGATACAGAGCTTCTTGAAATCAATCATACCAGACTCACGAATCATTCTGTCCACAAGGCGTGGAACTTCAATACCATCAAATCCTGGAGGTCCAAGATCAAACCGTGGTGAAGCCAACGGTAGTAAATCTCCAGAAACAACAAGATTTCCTTTGTCCTTTGAATCAGGGTAAGGTGTACCAATAGCAAGCTTTACTCCAGCAATAACTTCAGTCTTGCCAAGTCTTACACGAGCGCTTCCTTCTGCCTTGTTAGAGACGCCATATTCAATATCAACTTTGTTCAAATCAAGCAACTTTCGACCATCGTATCGCTTGTCTTCAGCAAAAGCTTTCTTGAAGAATTGCTTAGTTACATTGCTTACTTCCATTCCTGTCATTGGGAAATTACCTCCTTAAGGGCTTTCTGCTGAACTTCATAAATTTCGTTACATGCCTTCTGACCCATTGCAATGGCTTTCTTCACAAGCTCTGGCTGGATCTTTCCATCCATCTGCAACAACGTAAACTCGTTTCTGTTAGCAATCTTAGCCATAGGGAAGTCGGTTGGCCCTTCACCCTCATGGAAGTCTTCCTCTTCCTTGTCAACATCAACAACAAGGTCTTTGTCAAGCTTACCAACAGATACTGCTGAAACCAAATCCTTCATCGGTATTCCTGCATGTGCCAACGCCAGAGCAGCCGCGTTAATAGCGGCAACACGTGTACTTGCGTCTGCCTGTGGAATGTAAACTTGCACGTCAATAACTGTGTTGGGGAACTCCTTCAACTCCAAAACAGGAAGCAACGACCATTCAATAACTTTGGAGATTTCCTGGCTTCTTCGAGATGGACCTGGCTTCTTTCTATCATATACAGAGAAGCTCAAAAGATCGTAATTCACTCGTAGAATACCTGTAGCAGGGTTCTGCATGTGCTGCGGGTGTAGCTGTCGTGGTCCGTAAACCGCAGCAATAGCAACGGTGTCGCCAAATGCAAAACTTGCGCTTCCATCAGCGTTTGGAATAACTCCAACTTTAGCTGTCATTGGTCGCATTTCATCCATCTTTCGTCCGTCGTGTCTCTTGAATGTCATGTTAATTCTTAGTGAACCACTCCTCCATGTGATCTGTCAATCCAGAAATGTGAACGTTCTCAGCAATGTACTCAATAGCCTTTCGCGCTCGGAACATAGCTTCAACAGAAGGTCCGTGCACCCAGACCCATCCGTTTTGACCAGCAGCAACAGAACAACCTGTATGCTCCTTAATCAACATAATCATACTTCCCTCGCGTCCAATGATGCGTGGAACGCGTGTAGCGCTAACTTTGAACATATAACCGCCTTCAAGCTTACCAAGGCCGTTTCCATTGATCATCAAGTCAATACCCTTGCCCTTGATGCTCCAAATCTTAGCAGAAATAACGTCTCCGATAGCAAGGAACTGGTCCATTTCATGTTGGTTCACGAAGCGCGGCGATTCAGCAATAGGCAAGAATGCATTTCCAGCAGCATCAATATCAACAATCCATCCATTGAATGAAATGTCCTTTACGCGACCAAGAACTGTGTTATTACGTCGTGGAACGAATGCTCCTGAAACAGGTATTACTTTCACAACATGACCAATAACTTCAGCCATGCCAAATCTAATAGCTACAACATTATCGCCATCGCGTCGAACACCTTCTCCAGGTAAATAGTCTTCTCCAGAAACAACAATCTCGCCAGGTACAACGGCTCTTCGCTTACTAGGTGTTTCTTCAGATTTAGTGTTTGCAGTTTCCTGCGATGTCTCAGTTGCTCGTTTCATTGGCATTCGAGACAGAATAATCAAATGATTTTTCTGTATAACGACTCTTTCAGTTGTAACCAGTGCTTTTTAAAGATTTCGTTTAGTCTTTATAATCAATTCGCATTGCTAAATCTTCAGCAGTAATTCTCTGGCAATCTGCAAGGTGATCAAGAAGAGGTTGAGCTGCGGCCTGAAAATCAACCGAGGGGATATGCCTGGCAGGAACTCTATTAGGATCTCGTGCCAATTGTAAAGCTCTCCTAACTTGTTCGGGAGTTGGACCCTCTCCACTATATTCTCTTTTTATCGGTCTATATGTAGGGGGCAACATATTATTTTTCTGCAAGTTCCTCGCTTACAACAGCACCATGCGTTACATTGTTGAGCTTCTCATAGAAATCAAGCTGCATACCTGCAGGAATATTCATGATTGCTTGAAGGTCACCATTGCCAAGCCAGTCTTCGCTTTCTTTGTAATCCTTTAGCAAACCATAAACCTGTCCTGAGAATCGTGCAGGGATAATGAGCTTAATTCTCTTAGTCTCAACACGAATAGGAATAACTGTCTTCAACTTCTCAAGCAACTCTGGCATCTGTCTATCAGCAGGTCTATTGTCAAAGTTGAAATGTACTTCCTGAATAGCTCTCTTTAGACGATCTTCAGTGTAAGGTCTTCCATGTTGATCGACAGCATTGCGCAAAAGCAAAGACATGACTTGCTTAATCTTGTTCTCTCTTTCAGCGTCTCTGAATTCCTGTGGCTTCTGCAACTCGCCCTTCATAATGATCGTCTTAGCAATAGCATAAGGTTCAGTTGAAGCAAAAGCTTCCATTAAGTCGGCTTTAGATGCAACGCTTCCTTCTTTAGCATTATAGAAAATACTGTTCGAATTAAGAGCGCGGATAATGTCTTCCGCTCCAGATCGCACCTTCATCGCCTCTTCAAAATCAACCGATATCTCAAAAGTCTTGTTCTTGACCTTAAGTTTTGCCATAACAATAGTCATATCAAGAATTCAAAAGAGTTCTATATAAAGATGTCGTTACTTCGCGAACTTCTTCAAAGCATCGCCGTGAATGCGCACAAGCTTTCCAGTTGCTTTTGGAACATAAGCCACGTCAAAACGCTCAACCTCAAAGTTCTTGTTCATGAACTTCTTGAAGATGCCCATGGCAAACTTGATGCACTCATCAATAGTCATATCATCCTTAAACTCGCTTCTCAAAATTTCCTTGATCTGCTCATCATTCTCTCCGATAGCATTAGCTCGGAAAGCAAAGAAGTTGCCTGTAACATCAGACGTGTAAAGGTGCGATCTCCCTTTGTTAGTACCTGCAATCATAACGGCAACGCCAAATGGTCTCGAGCCGCCATATTGCGTGAACATCTGCTTCTTATCGGCAATCATGCGAATCACATTAAGCGGCTCAATAGGAGAACCATAAGTTACGCGATGTTGCTGCGCAACGACCTGAGCTTCATCAACAAGCATTCGCGCATCAGACAAAATACCTGCTGCAGTTGCAATCACATGCTCATCAACTTCGAAAATCTTGTTAACAGACTCAGCAGCAATCAACTTATCGCGAATTCTTCTATCAGAAACAATAACGACGCCTTCCTTGCAGGCAAACCCGATGCTTGTGCTTCCAAGCTTAACAGTTTTTTCAGCATACTCTACCTGGAGCAAATGTCCGTCGGGCGAGAACATAGTTGCCGCACGGTCATAGCCCATAGCTTGATGCTGCATTTCAGTAGGAATTTCCATAGTAAGATCCTCTTAAGATATCTATTCTTGCGTTGCAGTCTATTTAAGGTTTGTGATGTTTTGATCTACGCCAGACCCAAACCCTTCAGCGTCCCAGAAACCTTCAGAACCTGGATGGGATTCTTATACAAAACGCAAGCAGCCTCAACATGTTGCAACTCTTCACGGTTGACCGCAAAGATAAGTCCTTTTTGAGTCTCTTTAAGAAAAACAGGGGCAGCACGGGACCAGCCCAACACACCTAGATACTCCATAAGTGCAGCTTCTACATTACTCTTTGACGCTCTCACAAGGAGGTATCTCCTGTTCAGACGCGCACTTGAAGGTACTTTTGCCATGGTTAGTTAGGAACGTGCGAAGCGATGAAGTCGCGCACAATATTGCTCTCGAGTGCAAAGCCAAGCCCTTCGGCTTCTCCTATCTTGAAGTTGTTCACTCCAATAACTTGTCCAGCAGTATTAATGAGTGGCCCGCCAGAGTTTCCACGATTCAACGTAACATCTGTTTGAATATAGTTCGCAAGCCCATTAGGTCCTTGTCTATCAACTGCAGATACAATGCCCTCAGTCACGCTGAAAGAAAGACCAAGAGGATTACCAATGGCAATGACTTTGCTTCCAAGGACTACTCTATCTGAATCAGCAAGCGAGAGGGCGTCAAATGTCCCATCCACTTTCAACAAAGCAAGATCTTTCGCGCTATCATCTGCGACAACGGTTGCATCATGGGTCTTGCCCGCAATATCGATCGCCTGTATCTTCTGAGCGTCAGCAATCACGTGATGGTTAGTCACAATATATCCGGAAGAATGAACAATAAATCCTGTTCCTGCAGATTTGTCCGTATTAATGCTCACAACTCCTCGAATAACATTATTCACCGTTCCAGAAAAATCATTAGATGCTCGCAAGAGCGTTATCTGTCCTTCAAGATCAGTACGTTGCGTGCTTACAACACGTGCAATCTCTTGTATCTGATAATGATTAGCTTCCTGCGCCTCATCAAGAGCTCTTTGCGTTTCACTAGCAGCAACAATCTGTGCCGTTCGCACTTGTGAAAGCTGAGCAGAGAGTGTAATCAAAGCCACCAGCTGGATGAGGAAAAGAAAACACACTGCACCATACAACACATTTCTATGCTCTTTCAGGCGTCGGATATGCTGGTGCATGGTTTGTCGAAGGAAAAATGCTATTTATAGTTTTGCCAAAAAGCTATATAAACGTCTCGTTCTTTAACGATGGATGCTTAAGATTCATACAATTGGTGGTTACAACGAGGTGGGTAAGAACATGACTGCGATCGAGTCAGGCAATGATGTCTTCTTGTTTGATGCTGGTCTTTACTTGCCGGCTATTGTGGGTGTCGAAGAACGCGAACGCATTCCAACTGAAAGAGGCATGCGTTCACTCGGCGCAGTCCCAGACGACTTATATCTAGACAGAAAAAATCTCAGAAACAAAGTTCGCGCACTGCTTGTGTCCCACGCCCATCTTGACCATGTTGGTGCTGTTCAATATGTAGCACAAAGATACAACGCTCCTGTTCTAAGTACGCCTTTCACTATCGAAGTTCTGAAGACTCTCATTGAAGACAACAAACAACAAATCAAGAATCCTCTCATTCCTGTAAGGCCTAACGGAGTCTACACAATCAAAGGCTCGAGAGATCACAAAGTAGAATTCATCAACATGACTCACTCAACTATCCAATCAACCATAATCGCACTCCATACGCCTGACGGCATCATTCTTTACGCTAACGACTACAAACTAGACAACACTCCGACATTTGGAGATGCTCCAAACTACCGTCGCCTGAAAGAGTTGGCAAAGATCGGAGTCAAGGCTTTGATTGTCGACTGCCTCTACGCACCAGACGATAGAAAAACTCCTTCGGAAAAGATAGCAAGGGGTTTGCTTGAAGATGTTTTCTTCACAACTGACAATCAAAAAGCGGGTATGATTGTCACAACGTTCTCTTCACATATCGCGCGTCTCAAGTCCATTGTAGAGTTTGGCCGCAAACTCAATCGAGAAGTAGTATTTGTTGGCCGAAGTCTGAACAAATACGTCTCCGCAGCCAATGCAGTCGGCAAAGCACCGTTCAGAAGTCAGATTTTCATGTCGTCCTACAGAAAACAAACAGAAAAAATTCTTAATCGTATTTCCAAGAACAGAGAGAAATACGTTCTTGTATGCACGGGCCACCAAGGCGAGCCCGGATCTGTTTTAGACCGTATATCACGACATGAACTGCCTTACAAATTCGGTAATGAAGATCATATTATTTTCTCTTCAAAGACAATCCCTGCCCCTATCAACGAGCTTAACAGGGCACAACTAGAGAAGCGCCTCAAGAAACAACACGTTCGTATCTTTGACAACGTTCACGTAAGCGGACACGGCGGAAAAGAAGATCTGCGCGACCTCATCAAACTCACTCAACCAGAACACGTCATTCCTTCCCATGGAGACTTTAGTAAGCTGAAGGCAGGTTTCGATCTGGCTGTTGAGATGGGCTACAAGAAGAATTCCACAGTTCACATTCTGACGAACGCGCAGGAGCTTAAGTTAGCATGAGGGAGGACCTAGTTGGCGGCTTAAGAAACGCACTTGAGCGCGGCGTTCCTATTGAAGCAGCCATTCAGAGTTTTGTTACAGCAGGCTACAAAGATACTGATGTTCGAGAAGCGGCACGCGATCTAGATACTGGATCGGTCTACATTGAACAAGCAACCAAACCTGCTCCCAATCTTCTCAACAGGCCAGCTACGCCTGTGCAACCACTCGTTCAACGTGTTCAACCAAAGCCCCAACCTCAGCAATTCCAACCACCAAAACCGCAGCAAGGCCACGGCTCAGTTATTCTCGTAACAGTTCTTGCTATAATTCTCGTATTATCTGTCGCAGCCTTCATAGCATCCATCTTGTTCAGGGAACAAATTGCGGCTTTCTTCCAATAGAAAATAAATTCAGGACTGGCAATGTTTTAGTTATTCAGTTGTGTTGCCATCAAATTCTTCTTTATCCATGTCAGAATGCTGCTTTGTTTTATGCACCGTACCGTCTTTATGATGAGGCGGAGAATAAACGGTATAGAGTTTTAACTCGCGCCTTTTAGACCTATTTACAATGTTATGTTTTGCTCCCGCAGGCACGATTATCGCGAAACCCTCACTCGCTTCATGCTTATGCCCATTTATGATGCATACGCCTTCACCCTTCTCAAATCGCAGAAACTGATCATTGTGGGGGTGAACCTCCATTCCGATTTCTTCTTCTGGCTTCAGACACATAACTACAAGTTGACTATTTTTTGCTGTGTAGACCACGCGCCTAAAGTTAGAATTCGACAAAGTCTCCTTCTCGATATTGCCGCAAAAGCCATTCACTCTTTTCTTCACTCTATTCAGAAGCACTCGAAGTTTTTAAAATTATTTTAAACGGGCTGTAGGCGGCGAATGGTTGTACAATGAATACACCTAAAAAGCAAGAAAGCGTTCTACTCCAATGATCTACACACCAGCAGAAGATTCCTTCCTTCTGGAAAAAGCAGTTAAGAAATACGCAAAAGGGAAGCGCGTGCTTGACATGGGAAGCGGTTCAGGCGTGCAAGCACAAGCAGCTCTTGCCTCGGGGGCTTGCGAGGTTACAGCTGTTGATATTGACGGTGAAGTCGTTGCCCACCTCAAAAAACAGCACCTCAAGACAATCAAATCCAACTTATTCACAAATGTCAAAGGCACATTCGACCTCATCATCTTCAATCCACCCTATCTTCCACAAGATGCGCGAGAGGACGCAAAAAGTGCTCGCATAACTTCTGGCGGTAAGAAAGGAGATGAATTGTTGTTACGTTTCTTCAGACAAGCACAAAGACACCTTGCACCAAAAGGATCTCTTCTTATTGTGCTCTCCTCTCTTACTCCTCAAAAGAAACTACTCAGCCTTATCAAAAAGCAACACCTATCGAAAAAAGTCATCGACAAAACCTCGGTTTTCATGGAAACCTTAGAGGTCTGGCACCTCAGCCGAAAAGCACAATAATCTATTTATAACTCTCGTTTAAACTATTTTTATGAAAAAGAGAATGGATACAAGGAATATGGTTCCGGGATGCATAGAAACCCGGAGGAGGTTTCTATTATGCGCTTTGGCCATATAGGGGATTGTCATCTAGGTGGCTGGCGCGAGCCTGAAATGCTCACGCTTAATACTCAAAGCTTCCAGCATGCGGTTGATAAGTTCATCAAAGAAAAGCTTGATTTTGTACTAATAGCAGGAGACTTATTCGACTCAGCTTATCCTCCTATTGAAGTAATGAAAGAAGCCTTCAATGAATTTAGAAAACTCAAGGAAGCTAACATTCCAGTGTTCTTGATTGCAGGCAGCCACGACTACTCTGTTTCTGGCAAGACTTTCCTTGATGTGCTTGAAAAAGCTGGCTTCGCAAAAAACGTCTTCCAACCAGAGGACAGGGCAGGCTCAATTGTACTAAACCCTGTTATCTACAAGAACGTAGCTATCTATGGTTATCCTGGAAAGAAGTCCGCTCTAGAAGTAGAAGAAATTGCGAGGATAAAGCTGAACGATGCCCCTGGGCTTTTCAAGATTTTGATGCTCCACACAGCTTTGCGTGACGCAGTAGGAAGCTTGCCAATTCCAGCAGTAGACCAAGACAAATTGCCTCCTGTAGACTATGTTGCTCTTGCCCATTTGCATGTGCGCTACGAACGAAAGAATCGCGTCTACTGCGGCCCACTGTTTCCGAATAACGTTCTCGAGCTCGAAGAACTTAAGGGCGGCTCTTATTATATTGCAGACACAAAGGGCAAGATCGAGCGCCATGAAATCCGTCTGAAAGAGGTTATCCTTCTTGAACTGGATATTGCAGACGAGACAAATGTAGAAGAAATCTTGCGAACAAAACTAGCTTCCAACGCAATCAAGGACGCAGTTGTCATTCTCAAACTGAAGGGTACCATGGCTTCGGGTCAGCTCTCAAATCTAAACATTGCTCAATTGGAATCTCTAGTACGAAAAGAAGGAGCTTACTCAGTTTTGCGTGACACTTCTCGACTCTATACTCGCGATATGGAGATCGGTCTCGAACAGCAAACAGAACACGTGGAACACAAGCTTATCTCACGTTTCAAGGAAGAGCACCCTTCACAATTCAATGAGCTTATTGAAACGCTTGTACATGCATTGGGTATAGAGAAGAAAGAAGATGAAAGGACGCAAATCTACGAAGCTCGCTTGTTGGGAGAAATAAACAAGCTACTTGAAATATGAGAATCAAACGTCTCTCCTTAAAGAACATCCGAAGTTACAAAAATGCAGAAATAACTTTCCCTAATGGATCTATTCTTCTTTCTGGAGATGTGGGTGCAGGTAAAACAACTATTCTTCTTTCCATAGAGTTTGCACTCTTCGGTCTACAACCTGGTCAAAGAGGATCGTCATTACTTTCGCACAATGCTCCAGAGGGTCGCGTTGAACTTGAAATGGATATAAATAACGACACCATAGTCATTGAGCGCACTATTAAGCGAAGCGCAAAAACAATCAATCAAGATTACGCAGCGATTACTGTAAATGGCTCAAAGCAAGAGCTTGCAGTCACAGAACTCAAACTAAAAATCCTAGAACTTCTCGGTTACCCTGAAGAATTCGTGAAGAAAACCAACGTGCTTTACAGATACACTGTTTATTCTCCCCAAGAAGAGATGAAGCAAATTATCCTTGATGATCCAGATTCTCGGCTGGATACCTTAAGGCACATTTTTGCCATAGATAAATACAAGAATATTCAAGAGAATCTCGCGCTAGTCACAATAAAATTACGTGAGAAAAGCAAACTTGTACAAGCAGAGCTCAAGGATATTGATCTACACAAGACGCGAATACAAGAATATCGACGCACTCTGGAGAAACTTGACAGTTCCATTTCAGTCCTTTCATCAATGGTAGACGAAAGAAAACAATCACGTAAAGGTGTCGAAACAGAACTGCTTGAGTTGAAAACAAAAATAACTGAAAAACAATCTCTCGAAACTGAACGCGAAAAGGCAAGTCTGCAATTGACAAACAAAATGCAGAGGCGTTCAGATATTGAACGCGACATCGCTACAATTACCGATCGTCTTGCAAAAACGGCCGTAGATTTCAATGAGAGTGATTATCGCGCTACCCTACAGAAACTTGCAGAGAGCAAAAAGAGTATCGAACATCTCCGAGGTAAACTTCTAGAGATAACAAGCTCCATCCGCTCATTTGACCTCAAGAAGGCAGAAGATGTTGAGAAAAAGAATCGCGTTTTCAACATCAAGATGTGTCCGACTTGTCTCCAAGACGTTTCAGATAACCACAAGCATAACATCCTAAATGAGACAGAATCTCGCGTGGCTGCTATAGAGAAGAATCTAGCAAATCTACGTGAGCAGAAAACGCAAATCGATAATAGCATTGCACAAACACAGAAAGAACAATCCACTCTCGAAGCAGAAAAATCTCGTTTAGAGATCGCACATGTTAAACAAGCAGAGCTAGATATCTCTCGTCAGCGCAAGCAAGAGTGGGAGCGCCAGAGAGAAACCATAGATAAGGACATCGACAGCCTCCAGATGCATATTTCCTCGCTGAAGGAATCTATCTTTGCTCTCGCGAAGTATGATGCTCAACTCAAAAAAGTTGAACTTGACCTGAAAAAGGCATTTGATGAGGAGAAAAAGAAGGAAATTGAACTCGCTGAAAACAGAAGAGAGAAAGATATTACTCTACGCGAACTTCAGCGTACGAAAGATATTGTTGCACAGAAAGAAGCACAGAAAGAGCAAGTCAATCGCCTTATTGCCCTTGAGAGTTGGCTTTCATCAGAATTTTCTACACTGATTTCACTCATTGAGAAAAGTATCCTCATTCGTCTGCGCGAAGAATTCTCCAAACTATTCAACAAATGGTTCGTTCTTCTTACAAGCGTTGATTTCACAGTGCATCTGGATGAGAACTTTACTCCCGTTATCATGCGCAACGGGTTTGAAACAGACTATGGATTCCTTTCAGGAGGAGAGCGTACAGCTATTGCTCTAGCATACAGACTTGCACTCAACCAAATCATCCATGCTGTCCACAGTCACATCAAAACTCGTGACTTAATCATCCTTGACGAGCCAACAGATGGTTTCTCGGAGAAACAGCTTGACAAGGTACGCGACATCCTGAAGGAACTTGCAGTTACTCAGCTCATCATAGTCAGTCATGAGTCTCGTATAGAGGGCTTCGTAGACAATGTCATGCGCATCTCCAAAGAAGGCGGAGCATCGCAACCGGTGAGTGCTTAGGCCGAATTATCTATCACAAAATTTAAATACCTCTCGCCTTTCCCCATATTAACAGAGGTTCTGGTATTCTTATGAACTCCACAATTGACACAACGGTAGCAAAAACAGGTACAACTATAGTGGCCGTCGTATGTAAAGATGGCGTAGTTATGGGTGCAGATCGCCGTGTGACTGCTGGCAACATCATCATGAGCAAGAACCAAGATAAAGTACAGCAGATTAACGATTACCTTGTCATGTCTTGGTGCGGCAACGCAGCAGATGCATTCTTGTCTAGCAAAGTTATAGCTGCAGAACTTAAGCTTCTAGAGTTGCGAAACAAAGTACGCCCTACAGTCCAAGAGGCTGCAAGCTTGGTCGGAATGATGTACTACCGCAATATTCGCCAGCCCTCTATGATGCCTCACATTGTAGGTGCTCTCATTGGAGGTTACAACGAAGATGGCAGCTCTGAAGTTTACACAATCGAGCCAGCCGGAGGAGTTTACAAGGTAACTGACTACGACGCAAACTTTGGTTCAGGAATGCCGTTTGCCCTTGGCTTGTTCGAACGCCAGTGGAAACCAGAAATGTCAATCAAAGAAGGCGAACATCTTGTCACAGAAGCACTTAAGGCTTCCACACAAAGAGACAGCGCTTCTGGAAACGGCATTGATGTTTACAGTATCACAAAAGAAGGCATAAAGAAATCAGTTTCCCAAAGAATCACCCCTAATTACAATTAATTTCATTTCACATTCATCTAAAGAATTATGGCAGACATTATCAAAAGTATTCTAGAGGAATTGCCCAAGACAGTTACAGATGCAATCTTCGAAGGCGCAAATATCGTTCTTTACACGGCCGACAAAGATTTTGTGCGCAATGGTGAAGAAAAGATTAGGGATGTAGTGAATAAAATCAAGAAGCGCATCGAGCTCCGGGCCGACCAAAAGATTCTCGCTTCCGAAGAAGAGACTGAGAAGACTATCCGTGAGCTTGTCCCTGCAGAGGCAGAGATCGAGAGCATTATCTTTGATGTTCAGAGAAGTATTGTAGTTATTGAAGCCAAAAGACCAGGCATGGTCATAGGCAAGCAAGGCTCACTCCTAAACGATATTCGCAATGTTACAATGTGGACGCCAACCGTTCAGCGCAGTCCAGCCATCCCTTCAAAGATCACTGAAAAGATCCGCTCTGTTCTTTACGCTAACAACACTTACCGAAGAAAGTTCTTGAACGAAGTTGGAAAGAAAATCTACACCGACTGGAACCCTGAAAAGATGGACATGTGGGTGCGTTTGACGTATCTTGGAAGCGGACGCCAGGTAGGCCGTTCATGTTTGCTGTTACATACTCCAAAATCACGAGTCTTGCTTGATTGCGGTATCAACCCTGGTATCTCGGAAGGCCAAGAGAGATTTCCTTACCTTGACGTAGCCGAGATTGGAGACTTGAACTCAATAGACGCCATTATTCTATCACATGCCCACACAGACCACTGCGGTTTATTGCCTTACTTGTATAAGATGGGCTACAAGGGCCCAATCTACATGACGCCACCGACACGCGACATTTCTGCTTTACTAGCCCTAGACTATATTGGGGTCGCCTATAAGCAAGCAGCAACACCACTCTACAAGCCAGAAGACATTAAGGAAATGGTGCGCCATAGCATCTGCCTCAACTACGGTGAAGTTTCAGACATCACTCCTGACATTCGTATAACCTTCTACAACGCTGGTCACGTACTGGGATCTGCCGTAGTTCACGTGAATGTGGGCAATGGCCTTCACAACTTCGTATACAGTGCAGACACCAACTATCGAAAGTCTCGTTTGCTCGATCCAGCAGTCAATTATTTCCCACGTGTTGAAACCGTCACTCTAGAAGCAACTTACGGTTCAAAGGATGACATCCTTCCTCCACGAAAGGAAGTTGAAGACAGATTTATGCAGCTAGCTAAAGAGACTATAATGGAAGGAGGAAAGATTCTTCTCCCAGAATTGGGTCTTGGCCACGCTCAGGAAACAGTTCTACGTATCGAAGAGGCTATCCGAACAGGAGAACTCCCAGAAATTCCAGTCTATCTTGATGGTATTCTCCGCGATATCAACGCTATCCACACAGCCTACCCAGACTTTTTGAGTGCTTCTGTTAGAAATCAAATCTTCCAGGACAACAATCCATTTACTTCTCCCGTCTTCAAGCACGTTGGCTCACCCGCAGAACGCAAGGAAGTCGTTGAAGGTGGACCCTGCATAATTATCGCTACATCTGGTATGTTGGTTGGAGGCGCGTCTGTTGAGTACTTCAAGCATCTTGCTGACAATCCTAAGAACTTGATCATTTTCGGTTCGTACCAAGCACCAAGCTCACTAGGTCGCCAAGTACAGGAAGGACTTACTCATGTAAAAGCAAACGACGAACCTGTTGAAGTTAAGCTCAAGGTAGAGACAATGTACGGTCTTTCATCACACTCAGGTCGAAATGAACTCTTGCAGTACATCAGCCGTATGAATCCTAAACCAAAGCGCATCATTATCAATCACGGTGAAGCTTCCAAGTGCCTTGATCTTGCATCAACGTTGTACAAACTCAATCACATTGAAACCATTGCTCCACGCAACCTTGAAACCGTGAGGCTGAAGTAAAGTGAAGCATACACTGAAAATAACAGCTGTCCTTCTGGCTATGTTCGTTCTAGCCCAACTTATTGGTATCTTCGTCAACCATGCATACACTCCGACAGTCGTAACAACCTACAACACAACAACAAACAGTTATGAAAATCACACTGATTACAACTTTCCTCAAGGATTTGAACCGCCAGAAGATGTTAAACCTGCGAGTGCGCTTACTTCTATAATTATTGCTCTTGTTGTTGCTATTTGCATCATGCTTCTTCTCATGAAGCTCAAGGCAGAAACCTTCCTTCGCTGGTGGTTCTTCGTAGTCATCATAATCGGCCTCTTCATATCGATACATGCTTTCGTCATGAAGATTTCCTACGCTTACTTCATTGCTCTTGGAATTGCTATAGTGCTCGCTTACTTCAAGGTCTTCAAGAGGAATCTCTGGATACATAATTTCACAGAATTACTTGTTTACCCCGGTATCGCAGCACTCTTCGTTCCTATCCTCAGTCTTTGGGTAGTTGTCATTCTTCTCATTATCATCTCTATCTACGACATGTATGCCGTCTGGCACGCCGGTTTCATGCAGAAGATGGCAAAATACCAAATACAAAAAGTACGCGTATTCTCAGGCTTCTTCGTGCCGTATCTTTTGCCAGGCCAAAGAGCAGCGTTGAAGAAAGCTAAGGCAACAGGCAAAAACTTGCGAAAAATAAAAGTCAACTTCGCAATCCTCGGCGGAGGAGATGTCGTATTCCCAATCATGCTCTCTGGCGTGCTTGTAGTTCAAGGCCTTATCGTTCCAGCTCTTATCGTCACACTCGGCGCAACACTAGCACTTGCAACTCTATTCTATCTCTCAAAGAAAGGACACTTCTATCCAGCTATGCCTTTCATAACAACTGGATGTCTTGTCGCATTGATTGTTTCTACATTGCTTTAGTTTGTCCCTGATAAGTTACAACATAACCAAAGCTTTATATACCCATATTTTATCACTTCGACATGATAGTAAAACAAGATCTAGTAAAGAAGATCAAAGAATACTTCAATTTGAATATTTACGAGACGAAGGTCTGGCTAGCTTTGCTCTCAAAGGGCATTGTTTCTGCTGGTGAGACTGCTGAACTTTCAGGCGTTCCACGCTCAAGAACTTACGACGTTCTAGAATCACTTGAAAAGCGCGGTTTTGCAATCGTGAAGCTTGGCAAGCCCGTCAAGTACATTGCAGTAGAACCTTCAACAATCGTTGAAAAGATGAAGTCTAACGTCATGACTGAAGCACAAGAGCGAGTTGTTACACTCTCAAATCTTAAGGATACCCAGGAATACACAGAATTAGAACAGCTTCACAAGACTGGCCTTGCTCCAGTTAAATCAGAAGATATCTCAGGATTCCTTAAGGGCAAGCCAAATGTAACTTCAAAGATCCGTGAAATGATCACTAATGCCGAAAAGGAAGTGACTATCTACACAACCTCCTCTGATTTCGAGAAGAGGGCTCGTGTGCTGATGCCTTTGATTGAACAAGCTCAGAAGAGAAGCATCAAGGTCAAGATTGCTCTTGCTGGCGAAGCTGATGAAGTCAAGAAACTTTCAAACAAGCACTCTCTTAAGGCAAAACATGCAGACCACAAGGGAAGAATGTACATTGCTGACAAGAAAGAGATTGTATTCATGCTCAATCACGATAACGCAGAGGAAGAGCTTGCAGTTTGGTTGAAGTCGCCATTCTTCTCAGAATCAATTGACACTATGGCTGATTACCATATAAAGAGGGCTATCTAATGACAATCTTGGATAATAAGCCTAACTTGCGTCTCACAGATAATGCCCCGAACGGAACTTTCTACATAGGCACTCGACCTGGAATGAATATTCGAGGATCTGACTTGTATGTTTGGAAGAATGGCGGCACTGCAGAGTTTGTAGGAGTCCACATGCCTAATTATAATGCGGCTAGAATGCCGGGTGTAACTGATGGGATGAGCAAACTCGCAATGAAAATTCGCGAAGCGCATGAAGACGGGTTCATTGTTTCATACGATTTACCTTCACACGCTAAAAAGGGAGATTACAGAGCCCTTGACGATGAAGAGCGTTTAAAGCTTAGAGTTGCACAGGGTCTCCCTGATTTGAAACTAGCTGCTTAACTTCTTAATATGAAACGAGCAGAACTTCGTTCTCTGATAAATGATCTTAAAATATGCGAATATAATTCTGATGAGCGCCGAGATTTCATAGAGAGGTATAATTTTCGAGAGGCGGTAAGAAGAAAGGGATACGGTCTTCCTTGTGCAGCATTAGTGTTCTCTGCAGCAGTTGGCGCCAACATCCTAGGAAGATCACTGTCTTATATGATGGGGTTGCCAAGCAATTCTCTTCTACTTCCAGATTCTCACTTGGGTTCTTTTGGCACGGGTTTTGTTTTTGGATCTACCTTCCTCTATTTCACGAATCCTATTACAGAAAAGTGGAACGTAATGAATGTAGCTCGTAATCTTCGTTATCGAATGAGGCACAGCACCGACATGCCGGGTCTTGAAGGCAAGGACTTAGATAGTCTATAAAACTTCGAGCTTAGTTACGCCCATTTGCTTTACAATATCTTTTTTCGCAAACTCTTTGCAGAATGCGTTGCATGAGTGCATCGGCTTAGCGCGAGCGTATAATATGTTTTTTTTCACGAAAGTATCTTTGTGCATTTTCTTGAACGCGCGTACATGTTCTTCCATGTGTGCTGGAGGTCCCTGTACGATCTTTTCCTTATTTGATTTAGCAATAATGTAGACATCAGCATGCTGCGCGCCGCTGTAAACAAAATGGTGTTCCAAGAGATCAAACTCTTTCGCTATAGCTTCTTCAAGCGCGTAATGGAATTTCTTCAGTTTCGTACCTGCAATATCTCCTGCCTGTCTATCCGTCTCAATACGCACATGCACGAATTCAGCTTTCTGTTTATGTGCTCTTTCTTTGAGTGCTTGGGGATTTGTGCTCTTCTTTTCAAAGAAACTTGCGCTAGGTCTGCTTAGAAATGCTTTAGCCGCCTTCTGAAACATAGCAAAACTGTCTTCGCTAAGTGCAGCAAGTGCGTTGCGCTCTTTATACGTCGGATCTACAAGTACAATCGGGCCCTTCACTTTGCTCTCATTCATCAAAAGCAAAGCTTCCTGCGAATTCTTGTAATGTCGAGCAGGATCAATAACAATCGGCTTCTCGGCTTTACTCAAGGAACGCAACATTTTCATGAAACTCTTATAATAAACAATCAATCCCTCCAGCGCATATCCTGAAAATCCGCTAATATAACTCTCTGCACCATACACGCCATTGGCAGCACAAAATGCTTTGGCCAATCTGACTTGATCTTCCAACTTCTTGATTTTCTTCAACATATAAGCCACGTGGAATGCACTCAAGTCAGTAATGTTTTGTGCCTGCTGTGCACGCTGTATGTGCAACACAGGAATAATCTCAATCATAACGCCACTCTCGCCAGCAACGGTTAGCTGTAAATAATCTCTGCTTCCATGAACAACTGAATATTTGTATTTCTTGTTTTTCTTTAACTCTCTAAGGATAGCGTCCATTCTTTCTTTCATACCTTCAGCTTGCTTGAAACGCAAGAACACATCAACCTCATACGGCGTCTTTTTGAGCATAGTATTCTTAGCAAAACTTCCTCCGATGAATGGCGTAGCATTCGCTCTCGCTCTCTTGAGCATAACATTCAACTCTTTCAAGAAAATCTTCACGACAGAAGAAACGCGATTAATCTCTTCTTTTGGAGGTACAAGTTCGCTCAACACTTCTTTTAAAATACGTTCAGACATCTACTCTAGAGGCGTCTTACTCTTTTAAATCTCTCTTTTGAGCGTCTTTGTCCTTGAGGTCAACAAAATACTTTCCGTCATCGAGGCTGTATACAGTAGGCTTATCCTTGGAAAGAAGATTGTGGATATCTATCAGATATTTCCCTGGTTTAAGCAAGCGAACACTCTCAAAATCAAGAATAACGGGAGCATCCTCTTCGCCTATGCCTGCAATATCTCTCACATCTGTCTCAAGCTGCGTCTTTTCCTCTTCAGTCAGTACGACTTCAGGCCTGCTCTGCTTGAGTTTATCCATCTTCTCTTGCGTAAGGTAAAAGAAAAACTTACTTCCACATGTGCACCCATGTATGAGCTCCCTAGCTCCATCAGGATATATTTTGGCGCAATGAACACAACTGTGAGGCATTATAACTCAAAATTTACAGCATTAATAAAGATTTATGCACAATTATCCCAACAATACTTCCAGCTTACGCGGATCTTTCTTGATTTCTTTCACGACAGAAGCTGGGCCGATGATCGTAAGCGCGTTATGATGGCCTACAAGCGTCTGAGCAATACCTTTGCGTATCTTCATCAGAAGGGATTGATTTCCCATGTCTGGCTCAATAACTGCAAGTTCAATGCCCTTGAAAGACTTGATATGGTCTACCATGGCCATTGTGTCCTCGATCAATCTAATCTCTTCCTCCGGTCGCAATCTGCCCTGGATGATCAACACTTTATTTTGCAACACAAGGTGTAGCACTTTCTTTATCCTGTCAGTAATAGAGAGCTCGCGTATTTCCGAATAAGGTATGATGTGCAGGCTCAACCCCTTTATTTTCTTCACGCTCTTTGACATAGTTTATACTCTCTTTGAAAGCTTAAACAAAGCTTCATAGAATGCCTCGATATTAAGACGTTTCTTAGCAGAAATTCCAACAACTTCATATTCGGGGAACGCGGCTTCAATTTTCTTGACACTAGCCGTCTTGAGATCAATCTTATTAGCAACAATAAGGATAGGTATCTTGCGCGCAACCAAGTTACCCACAATAGTCAAGTTAACCTGCGAGTATGGGTTTTGAGAGGCATCTAGCACAACAACGACTGCATCCATATCCTCAAGCCACTTAATACTCTCGATGATGCCTTGCGTTGCTTCTTTAGCCCGTCTCTTAGCCTCGCCTTTCTTCATGCCGAACTTTAGGAAATCTTCATAGTCAATCTTAGTTGCAATACCCGGAGTATCAACAATCTTGAATGTCAAACTCTTGCCTTTATGCGTAATCTCGACCTTTTCCTTGAACTGCACTTCTCGTGTCTCGTGCGGAACTTCACTTACAATCCCCAAAGACTCTCCAATCCAATCCTCGCAAAGAGCGTTAGCTAAACTAGTTTTGCCTGCATTTGGCGGACCATAGAATCCGATCTTGATATTGCTTCTGCGTTTAAACACAGAACTCAAAACACGCTTAAGGAAGGTTAACATAGTGATTTCTAGCGCGCGCTTTTAATAAACTTTGCGGGTGTTTTGCTCTCCTGGGGCTTAGCTGTATCCTTGTTATACTTATCAAGGGCATATTTCGACTGTTCTCCGCTCCAACCAGCAGCTTTCAACTTCTTGATAATCTCTTTATCTTCAATATTAGCACGACGAGCATTACCTATGAATGTAAGAACGTTAAGCAAATCCTGTCTATGTGGGAAGAGTTCTCGCTCATAACTCTTAGCATACCAAAGGCGAATTACAAGATAAACAAGCCCCCCTGCAATGATCACTATAACGACAATGGCTGTTGCACTTCCCCATGGTTTACAATCATTAGGACAATTATCATGATTTTCATCTTCCGAACACACGTCATCGAAATTACATATGCCTGGTTGAGGTGCTTCAAGGTCACCAAGGTCACTCAACTGAGCAGGTACAAGATATGCTCCAAGTTCCTGAGGCGTCACCATTCCAATCACAGAAAACTCAACACTGCTCGCTCCATCAGGCACGTTCACACTTACACCACGGCTAAGAGAATCATTGCCTCTAGAGGAGGAAACAATGTGTACGCTATCTGCAGGGTATCCAATGACGAGCCGCGTTGGCACACGTTGCCCACGAGCATTCAAATTGATAACGAACTTAGTTAAAACTGGTTCACTTATGTCCCCGTAATAAGCTTGATACGTCTCAAAATTGACTTGAGGCAAGTAATGTTCACTCATCCAATATAAAACGTTATTCCTCAAGGTGGCATCATCAATAGTTATTTCCTGCATTTCAGTCAAGAGTGAAATATCCATGTTTTCGCTTCCAACAGAGAGTGGCAAAGCACCTCTCGCACTAATTCCCACACGCGAAGGCACGCGCACACTAGAAAGTGAGTTCATGATCTCAATAAAGTCAGATTCATTCGTTGCAGAAGCACGGGCTGTGCGAGCAGCAGCCACAATCTGACTAACTGACGCTGTATCAAGGCGAGTTCGCAATTCCTGCTGTAACCAGCTTGGATAAGTGCTCAAATTACCATTCAGCGAAGCAAGATCGCCCTCATACAAGGCAAGTGTATCATCTACCGCACTCTGTGGATCACCAACAACAACATTGAATGTGCGTCTTGCAGTTTGCCCGCGATTATTGGTCACATCAACAACGACGCTGTACGTTCCTTGTGTAGTATAACGATGTCTTGTTGTAGCTCCAGAAACAGTCTGAAGAGCACTATTATCTCCGAAATTCCAGGTGGCTTGTGTGATATTGCTACTTGGATTGATAGTAAAAAGCGTATCTCTGCCGAATGCCGCAAAAGTCGGAGTCACGCCAAATGCAAACCCTGCTGAGACATTAATGCTCTTTTGTAAGAGTGTTCTCCCATCAATAGAAAGCTGAAGCGTTCTACCTGTAAATCCCTCAGGAACAGAGAAGTTAGTAAGACCAAGGTCAAGAGTCAAGGCTCCCGAATCAATAGTCGCATTCTCACGCGTAATCTCATACACCGAACTTGATTCCACACCGGCGCCAATAGCAGAGTCATATCGAATGAATGCATTTGCCAGGGTCACTTCTTGCGAAGTTCCTTGAATTCTGAAAGGCACAATACAATTTGGCTGGCAGTTATTCCCATAAGTATCTACAAGATAAGTCTGGACAAGCGGCAGAAGAGAATATCCTGTGCTGTTTCTGAAGGCAGCATCAGTAATACTTATGGAAGGCCTATCAAACTGAAGATTCTGGGCAAAGATCTCATAATCTGCAGCATATGTCACTCCGCGATCAGTCGTTCCGCATGGGGCATTGGTCTCGGCACGTATACGGTAGTTTGAGGCGCTCGCAGCATTTATGCAAACAAAATAATCATCTTGTTCAAGCGAACCGCGGCTAACAATACAACTCAAGTCTTCCTCTGTTTGTGTATGTGTAGGAAGAGTGCACTGACCCAGCAAGGTGCCAGATACCTTGTAGAGCTTCATAACCAGCGAAGCTGTCCCTGAACTGCTATTTGTCACACGCGCACCAATCTTGAATGCTGGAGCAGCAGGCAATGTTATCTTCTCGCAATACGAAGCACTTCCGGTAGGTATTCCAACATTCTGATAGCTCGGTCTCTCACTTTCAAAACATCCATAGCGAGGAACATAACATCCCTGATCAATATAACGCGTGCTACCAATAATATTCGTTCCAGTATTTAACACATCAACACTCATGTCAGGAAAACAAGATGGCCCGCTACTTCCTTCAATATCAAGGCGAATATCGCGCACATTACGTATGGAATTGCCTTCAAGAACAAACCCTACTTCTTTGCTACCATCAAGCGCGATAGTGTTTACAGCGTTTTGCGTCTCATAGTGGGGCATGCAATTCGAGTTACTACAATTATAATGTATTCCAGTTTGCTTGTTATTTACGGCAAGCAACTCACGTATTGAGATAGACTGCCCCCAGTTAGTTCGAAGCTGCGCCTCTAGACTCTCATCATCAAACAAAATAGTCACAGTTCCAGAAAGCCGCGCTCCAGAGCTAAGTTGTGTTGGAATCGTATTATTTCTCAGGGAAGTTTGAGCGCTCACAATCGCGCTCATGCTCAAGCTAACTACCAGAGCGATACACAAAAGAGCAAAGATACGATTCATAGGCGTCTGCGGTACATAAAGAAGTATATACCTGCAATGACAATGATACTGATAATAAGCTGTTTGTAATCAAAAAAGCCCAGCGCTACGCTTGGCTGCCCACAAAGGATGGCTTGCTGACCTTCAGATGCTTCGCACTCTTGTTGCGTTATACCTTGATCAGCGCATGTTCCGGCATAATAATCTGCAGTTACGAACACAGTGGCAAATCCATCAATGCACTGTGTAGGACTACTTGAGCCATAAGTACATGACGCAGGCGTACATCCTCCACCAGGATTATGGTTAGACTGGTAGGACTTTCTGAACTGACACATGCCATTCAACTCAGAAGTACCATTCCAATTGCAACTACATGAAACTACGCTACCATTAACATAACTCCCACATGCAGGTCCGATATTCCACCCAGGGTTCTGCGAACTGTTTCCAAGTCTATAAGGATCGTTAGTGCAACTCGTTCGGTTTGTATACTGGCCACACATAGTCAAGTTTGTTGGTCTGCATCCTGGATTTGATGGGTTTGTTGAACAAGCATATCCCACAGGGCAACAATCTCCAGCATTGCCTGCAATTCCATCAGCTCCAGCACAGCGGATAGAATCCATAGTCCCGTAACGACCGAGTTCTTGACCAGTAACTGGATCGAAATCAACAAAAGTTCTTCCATTATCAATGCATTGATCATTCAGCAAAGTGAATGTGCGAGTCGTTGTTCCAAGAAGGTTGGCGATACCTAATTGAGTATTGGTGTAATTAACCTGGAGATTCGCCTGCTTATCGAATGAGCTTGATGAAGCGCTCCCAAATCTCTTAAAAATGGTATTTTTTCCAAGACCATCAAATACAGCACCATTATCTCCATCATTAAACGACCAATCAAAGTAAAGTGATTGGAAGCCCTGAGGGGTATTGGCCACTGGAAGAGTCGCCTGTGCGCATCCGAGAGGAACATTTTCTGTACGCAACGGGCATGAACCTGCAAGACATGTTACAGCAGGACATGGGGTCCCTGCAACATTATTGATGACGTAACTGTCGCTCGCATTAAACTGTACCCAAAGAGTCGAATTGACAATGGTTTGCTGATGTGTTGGTTTATTGATGAAAGTAAGTATGCCTGGATTTGGAGCAACAATCAAAATACCGACTTGCATTTCATGGACAGCGCCTCGCGAGTCTGTAACTCTTAGAGTTATAGTCTTCTGTCCAGCAGTAGAGAACGTGTACATGAACGAGGGATTCGTGTTAGTGTAGCTATCCTCCGTAATTGACCACCGATACGTCAATCCATCGCCGTCCGCATCAAGACTAGTTTGGTTAAACTCAACACTCGTTCCACGATAATATATACCTCGATGTGTAGGTGCGGTGATATTGGCCACAGGAGGGTTATTAGGCGGAGAAGACAGAATAACATTCAAATTCTCACTTCGGTTTGTCTCAGAGGAAAGCGCTCGATTTGTTGTGTACATGCGGAAATAGAATTCAAGAGGGCTCGCCTCATTTTCTCCAATATTGGTGTCCGCTTCAGAAATGGTGTAACTCGCTTGCACACTACCGTCCGCAGAAACTGGGGCGGTAACTGTTCTAATGTAGTCATCATTAATCGTATCTTCCTCCCATACTTCAAATGTGATGCTTGTTCCTGGGGCAAACTGTGTTCGAGCGTTCATCGTTACAGTTTGCGTAACATAAGCGGATCTTCCTACGCTTTGTCCAATTCTAACTCCAAGCCCGTTTCTCCATTCAATTGAACTAAAGTTAGCTCCTCCAAGAGGAGGCACTGTCCCAACACTGCAACATACGCGATAACTTCCCACGCCTGTATAAGTTCCAGGTACGCCTAAGTGGGCATTTGTGTTAGAAGAGAGAGAAGCAATTTCCGTCTTTCCAGCACCACAAACGGAGTTTTGAACAACGCATGACAAGCCCCCATAACAAACGCCGAAGTTATAATTTGTGAGAGATGGAATTTCAGCGTGCGCATTACCAGAGGCGCTTAGCTTGATAATTGGGGGATTGTTCACATCACAGATGCGGTTAGGCGTTCCAGCAAAAGCAGGAAAGTAGTCGTCAAAACAAATATGGGTGCCATATCCAGTAGCTCCGATCACTTGTTCAGCATGAGCATTACCCTGTGAAGAAATACGGAAGATTTGCTGATTTACTGGACAGTTATAATCTGCAGCAGATACGAGGGGAAATGCGACACATGCTAACAAAATAATTGCCAGAATATAACCGCCCCTCTTCATTCAGCTGTCAGAGAAAAGAACTTTATAAAGATTGTGCGACGACGATTCCCTCGATAATTAACCCTTGATTACAGCAAGAGGTTTCAATCGCGCAACAAGCCTTCCCAGGCCAAGCGCATCACTCACTCGTGCAACTTCATCTACGTCTTTATAAGCCTCGGGCGCTTCTTCAACCATGCCCTTTCTACTGCCTGCTTTGATAATCACATCTTGAGCATTGAGTGTTTTTTCCACTTTCTCAGGCGTAATATTCTCAAGCGCATACGTTCTAGACAACACGCGACCAGCACCGTGTGCCGTTGAACTGAAGCTCAATTGCTCAGCCTCTTTTGTTCCAACAAGTACATAGGAGAAAGTACCCATGCTCCCTGGCAAGATAATAGGCTGTCCTGTTTTGCGGTATCTGGAGGGCAATTCTTTTTGTCCAGGCCCAAACGATCTGGTAGCTCCCTTGCGGTGCACACACAACATTTGCTTTTTTCCTTCGACAATGTGCTCTTCAAACTTGGCAATGTTGTGCGCAACATCATACACGAGTTTCAATTCACTATCTGGGAAGTAACTTTCAAACACGCGTCTGACTTTGTAAGTCATCAACTGCCGGCTTACAAAAGCAAAGTTTGCCGCAGCAGCCATAGCGCCAAGATATGCCTTGCCCAACTTTGAATCAATAGGGGCGCATGCAAGCTGCTTATCTGGCAGATCATCAGCACCATATTCCTTCACCATGGCCTGCACGTAATCTGAAGCTACCTGATGCCCAAGCCCCCTACTACCGGAGTGAATCATAACAACAATTTCATCTTTCTCAAGCCCAAATGCAGAGGCTGTTTTATCATCGAATATCTTCTCAACAGACTGTATCTCAAGGAAATGGTTGCCGGAGCCTAGTGTTGCAATCTGGTCTCGCCCACGCTCTTTTGCCTTGTCAGAAACAAGCTTAGGGTCTGCATTCACGAGCCTTCCATTATTTTCACAACATTCTTTATCTTGCGCAAATCCAAAACCTTTTCGAATCGCCCAGTCAATTCCTTCTTTCAATATGCTATCTAGCCCTTTGTTATCAAGCACGAACTCTCCGCTCTTTCCTGTACCGGTAGGAATCGCCTTATACAACTCTTCAATAATTTCTTTGCGCTTCTTCATGAAATCTTTCTTCTTTAACCCAGAGCTCAAAAGGCGCACACCACAATTAATATCGAATCCAATCCCTCCTGGGCTGACAATTCCCTTCTTCGCATCAAATGCAGCCACACCTCCGATACAAAAGCCGTAGCCGAAATGCGCATCAGGCATACCCAAAGAATGTCCTACGATACCTGGCAATTGTGCAACATTCTGTATCTGTTCGATGCATCTTCCTTCAGTAATATTCTTCATCAGTGCTTTAGAAGCAAATACTCGCCCAGACACTTTCATCTTGCCTGTTTTTGGTATCTCCCAGATATTCTCCGAAATTTCCTTGACCATAACTATCCTATCCAAATCTGCTTTATTAATATGCCTTTTTAGACGTCAAGTACAGCCTGCGCTTCCCACCCATCTTTAGTCTGCTTGACATACATCTCCGCATAGGTAGCTGCTTTCACATGACTGAACTCTTTGTACTTTGAAGCCGTATCTCCATACACCACTGCCTTAAGTTGGCGGTCCTTGATGATGACTGCTGCATCTGCTACAATGAAGTCTTCGGCATCAAGCAAATACACTAGCTCATCAAGAAAAGCATAGAACATATCTTGCTTGTCAGCACCTTCCAATGTAAACTCTTTACGCTTATCCTTTTGAATACGCTTACCCTTAGTCACATATGCACAGAATGCATGAACTGCCTCAACAAAAACATGTTCAATACGAGGTCCATATGTGCGTACCTTAATGTCTGCGGCATGCTCTATGAAATCAAACCCTGCTCTCATTACTCTCTTCTCCACATAAAGAGGCGTATTTTGCGCGGTGTAACATCCGGTGCATCAATCGAGCTTGTAAGAACTCGTTCAACAGAGTAAACGTTTCCTGGCGTATACATGCTCTTACCACACGCATCTCCCAAATCACATACGCGCATTTCAAAGATTAGGTTCTTGTCCCTGACACGATCACTCACTGTTTGATTCGCGCTGGCCAAGTCATCCATCAATATCTCTCGGCGTAAGCTAGCGTTGAGCGCCATCTCTTCAAGCACAGAACGTCCAAACTCGCTTAAGTCTTGCTCAACAGGAGCGTTCTGTTGTGTATAGAAAACAAAGAGTGCCGCAAGCACAATCATAGCAGAAACACTTGCCTCAACAATTCGTATCCACCCCTTTCGATCCATATCTTCTATCGCCGATTAAAGATTATAAACGTTACCAAACCACTACTGTTATATCTGCGAATGATGTGCTTCCATTTTCACGTGTTAACCTCATACGCTTAGTTTGAGCAAATGATTCAACACCTTCAGGAATTTCCCTCGTAGCTTCAATGACTTCTGTCTCTGAAAATACGACTCTAAATCCAAAATCAACGCGCCGCGGTATATTGAACTGGGTCTTTAGCATTTCATAGGAATCGGTATTCTGATACATCTCAGCAAGCTGACGTAATTTCCATTCGTCCATTAGCTCAACTTCTTCAGTAGTCGATATGGAGAAATCTTGCCCAAGAACAACAGGCTGAGGTGTGCCAGGCAAAACTGCTTCCTGATAAGGGAACTCTCCAAGCCTTACCTGGAAAAATCCATCGGTCCGCGCGAAGGCTATGTCTCCATTCGGCGTAAGTGCAGAAGGCACTCGTTCCCCGCGACTATTCTCAACATATATCCCTTCACCCTGTATATCCTTTCGCGGGAGAGATATTGAAACTGAGGCAAAATCAACATGAGGTTGCAGCGCAATGCCGTAACTTATGCTTCGAACAGTAGCATTATCTTCTATTGCGTCAAATGTATAGTAGAGGGTTGAATCAAAAAGACGCTGATTGTTCAAAGGGTTGAAAAAGTAAAGTCCGAAGAGCAAGAAACCTACAAATAATGCAAAAGAGGCAATCATCTCTACATGACTCAGCCCTCTCTTTTCCATTATCGATAGTGACTATGCGCATTTAAATAACTATACGTCTTCTAAGTTATTATGGACAAGAAAACACTTATCGCGGCGATAAAAAAGAAAAAAGAGTTGACTTCTGTTACTGATTCTTATATTGCTGGTGCTCTTGATGTCGAGATCGCTCGCCACAATTATGTTTTTCCTCTGAAGGAAAAAGACGCCAAACTCATCATGAAATCTGTCCGGGCACAACTACGCAGGCAAACTGGCATGTTTAGTCGTAAAAGTTCAAAAGACACTATTGATCACCATCGCTCTACACATGAACGCAAAGAAAACTATGATCTTCTTCACAGTCTTATTGCTAAATGCAATCCAGAATCAATAATCGATCTAGGTTGCGGACTCAATCCTCTTGAGATAGCCTCTTCAAAGATTCCTTACTATGCATATGACATAAACGAGAAAGATATTGTCCGTGTTCAAATGCATCTAGACTCACTCAAGAACACAGGATTCGCCAAAATAGCTGACGTGCAAAAAGAAAAATCATTCCCTCATGCAGACCTCTGTCTCATGCTCAAGCTAGTTGACCTACTCGACAAAAAAGGTCACAAGAATGCAGAGCGTCTAATTGACAAAATCCCTTCACACTATCTCATCTTGAGTTTCTCTACAAAAACAATCTCGGGCAAGCAGATGAACCACCCTCAACGTGGATGGATAGAGCGTCTATGCATACGAAAAGGCTTTGCCTTTACAAAGCACGTCTCTTCGAACGAAATCTTCTATATTATAGAAAAACATTAGCGCCAGATGTTATCAAAAACGCCAGCAAGGTTAGAATAATCGAATGCTTAAGCCCTGCACGTATATTACCCTCTGAGATCTTTCCAATCGTTAGCCCCGTAAAGAATCCTTGAACAAGTAACAAGTAAAGGAACGGCCTGGCAAGGTCTTTCGTGGCTTCCACGGTGGCAGTGGTCACCCCGCCGGCAGCTGTGTCAATGCTCCCAATAGAAGTAATACTTCCTACTCCAGCTGTCAAGGGTAGTATCTTGAATTGCATCACGAGCATAATGCCTACGAAGATGAAGAAGATGATATATCCCTCAACAACCAGACTCGACACGGCGGATTTGCGTTCACGCTTAAGCTTCTCAATCTGATAGATTGCTTCAGCCGTCGAATCAAGAATGCGATTGATATCTCCTCCAGCGGTTTCAGCTTCTCTTATGAGAGTCACAGCACGGCGTACAATGACGCTATCAACATCATTAGCAAAAGTCTCGAGGCATCTTCCGATAGGAATGCCCAAGGAGATTTGGTTAGCAAGTTTATGGATATAAGGAGTAAGTGTTCCGAAGTCCTTTCCACTCATATTGATTATGCTCTTTCCAATAGGTGTTCCGGCTTTCACACTCTCAGCGAGCGATCTTGTAAATTCCAGGAATCGCTCCCCGCGCTCACGTTCAATCCTGCTCTCAGTCATGAGTGCGGTGAGGAAGGGCAACACCGCGACCACCACTGCAACGCCAAGCAAGAAAGGGAAGAGCGGCTCACCTATGAAGAATCCTACATCGACTCCTATGATGACAAGAGCCATCACGATGCCGATCCAATGTGTTTTTGTTAGCTTCATATTAGTAGTTGGGCTGTCTAATGCTCAGTATCCAGAGGAATATAATATTTACAATGGCAACAATAAAGATTATCAAAAGAGTCATGTGATTTACACCAAGTCCAACGCTAATTCCAGATACTGAAATCATAACTAGCAACAAAAGCAGAATCATTGGCGTGGCAATCACAATACTGATGTAAAGGTCCATGAAAGTCTCAGCCACTTTTGTAAAGTTCTCTCGTTCAATACGGTAGTTGAAAAGTAGTGTTTCAGCACGTCTCTCAAAGAAAGTCTGCATATCTCCCCCAGACGTGATAGAAGAGGCCATGCCCCCAAGCAACTCTGACAATCTCTGGCTGGGCGTAAGCCTAGCAATATTTTTGAGCGCAGTAATCAAATCATATCCATACACATTAATCTGGTTGATGACTTTTCGTATCTCTCCTCTGGTGTAAGGGTATTCTTTACTTAGGCCCACAATCTTGAAAATCTGTGTTGGCTCTACCCCGCTTCCCGAGATAGACCCCATGTGGATTACAACGAATGGCAACTCGCTATCAATACGCGAAGCAATAGAGCGCCTCTCGACCGAAGGGTAGATGTACAACGCCCCGAAAGCTATCAATGGTGGGACGATAAACCCTGCAAATACCAATGCTATCCTTTGAAGTATCTCCATTTGGTTCGGCAAGATGAATGGTGCATTAATCGAAATAGTGAAAAACCAAAGGAATATTCCGAGCATAACTCCTATAACTCCTGCAAGAAGTGTAGTGAAGAAAAGAATAGAGATATACGAAGCCGTCAATACATTCAAATTCGCCTTGCGCAGGTCAAGTGCAAGGTCCTTGAAATCTCCTTTGGCCATACTGCTCTTCGCATATCTAAGAAAGACTGCATTAGAAAGCCGGGCATAAGGATTTGACCTAGAGTAATCTTCGCTCAATTCGGAAGAAGTATCTCTCTGCTTACGTATCTTTGCAAGTAATTTCTCGCTAATGTTCAACTGTTGAAGAAAGCTTTCCTTGTCCTGCGATCTTATAGCTACGCGCTGATCTAATTTCTTCACAGTCACGCGCTCAATGCCAATTGGCTTTGGCGTAGACCCAAGTTTTTTTACAAGAGAAATACTTCTTACCATTTCAGGAATTGCATCGTTAATCAATTTCATACGCGCACGAGCAGATTGGAGCGCCTCTCTAAGCATAGTTATTTCTTGAGGACTACTTTTATCCTGCAAGGTGATGAGTGTCTCTATCTGCTGTACGAGAGTTATCTCATTTTCAACATTCTGTTTTATATCGTCAATCATAACATTGAGGCAATACGCCTTTGGAGCGTAAGAATTTCCTTTTTAACATCCTCGACCTTTTCAGAATCTCCACTATTATACACTTCCTCAAGCTTTGTGACAGCGCCTTTCAGCGTACGCACCAACTGTCCAAGAAGCAAGGCGTTCGCACGGTCCATATTATACGACACCATACCGCGCCAATACAGCATTAGGGTCGCGGTAATACTCGTTCACAATGTTCTGCATCTCAGTGAATCCAAACACCTTCTTCTGGTAAAGGGCGTAAAGCAGCTTCGCACGCTTAACGAATTCTTCTTGCAATTTAGGCAGCGAAATGCCAAACCTCGCCGATATCTTCTCAAATACTCGACTCTGCTTCTTGAAGTAAAACACATCTTGTGAAGGATTCCATACGAACGGAGTATTCACCAGGGCGTTTCCTTGTCGATCAATGCTTACAACTTCAACTATCTCACGTAAACGTCTCGTGTGTTGATTGTTCAACAAAGCGTGTGTCATAATCACGACGCAATCAAGTGAATTAACTAACGTAGGTGAAAGGTTGATAGGGGGGGTTTGTAGTCTTCGGATAAGCGTATCAAGCGAATCTGCGTGAATTGTACTCATAGACGAGTGACCAGAAGCCATACCTTGGAATAATACGAATGCTTCCTTGCCTCTAACTTCCCCTACAATCACATAGTCTGGATTCTGTCTGAATGAATTCTTAAGCAAGTCAAACAAATCCACTTCTCCAACCTTGCCAGTACCGATAGACGTACGTGCAACTGCAGGTAGCCAGTTCTCACGCGGAAGATTGATTTCTCGCGTATCTTCAATCGAGATAACTCTTGCATCTGGTGGAATGAAAAACGCAATCGCATTAAGAAGCGTTGTCTTTCCTGAAGACGTGCCTCCCGCAACCATAAGATTTGATTTGTACTGAAGCAGCAGCCAGAAGTAAGCTAACATTTCTGGACTCATTGTATTCATGGCCAACAGCTGTGTAGGTGTCCAAGGGATCTGCGTAAACTTACGTATTGTAAAAGTAGGGCCTCGCGACGTAACGTCTTTAGTATACGTGGCGTTAACTCTGCTTCCATCAGGCAATGTCCCGTCAAGCAAAGGCTGCGCATAAGAAATATATCTTCCGCATCGTTGCGCAAGCTTCTCAACGAAAGAGGCCAAAATATCAAGATTACTAAATTGCACATTAGTCCTTAAATTTCTGTAAACTCGGTGAACGACATAAAGAGGCGTATTGATTCCATTGCATTCAAGGTCTTCAATGAAATAATCGCGCATAAGGGGATCAATCTGGTTGAATCCGATAAAGTCCCTATAAAGGTAATAGAACAGTTTTGTATAACTCTCTTCTGGCACTTTTAGATTAAGCTCATCAATAATAAGCCGAGCAGTCTTATCGATATATACAATCATCGCCTCAGTAGTTTTATCAACGACGACATTGATATTTACAAGCTCAAGCATAGCTTCCTCAATAGCTTCAAGACTCGCCCGTTCCTCCCCCTTCAAGAGGGGCTCTTCAAGTTCGTAAACAAGCTCTCCTGCCTTAGAATCCCAATAAATATGGGCATTGGCATAAGGTGAAACTAAAGAATATCTTACGTCTACCTTTGTCTTATCTTCATTCCTTGGAAGAGGAGGTATCGGAGGATTAAGATTAACATGTATCACCATCTTTCTCGTCGTTAAACAGACGGTTTGTTATTTAAAAGTTCCTGTGCCAACTTTTAAGCCACAAAAATTGTGTATTTTTGATGTTTAAAAGTTACTATTCTGAAAGCTCTCTGAAAACGATTGTAGGAAGACTTGCTTCTTCAGCAGAACCTTGATTAGTAAATGAGAATCGATAAGGTACGCTAGCAGGAGAATATTTCTTCGCGCTCTGATTACCTTCGTAATCAAGATTAAATGCATAATCAATAATGAGCCTTATCCGATAGACATCGTCAGTTTTCTTCTCTGTAAATGCGGTAATCCTTCCTATGGAAACTGGCTCATTTACTTCAGAATACGCAACCTTGCTATCTTCCAGTATAAAGTAAACGCTATCATTCTGAGCATCAAAGTACATATCTCCTCTTTTCAGAGTCATATCAACGACGCGCGTATTCAAGGGAGCTTCAAGGACCTCATTTATCTTGCCGTCAATGACATTAAGTGCAGAAATCGTGTTCTCAATAACGCTCCTATCTCGATATTCGTTAACTTTAGGAATAACAAAAGCAAGCACCAGTCCAATCAAGCTTAAGCCAACAAGTGTATACACTACTGTTTCAATCCAAACTTGACCATGGCCCTTCATCTTATGGGGTTGAGATGCGCGCGATAATGTTCTGATCGGTGCATCGCTGAACTTCTATCTGCTCACGGGCATCACAGATTTTACCGTTCCTCAATATTGGATTCACCTCAACTCGCTGGTAAGCAGCATTAGCCACATAAGTGCGCAATCCTCCCTCAAGAGGCACTTCCAGAGGAGTATCAAATGCAGTTGCGCTCAACATCCTTAGTACAGAATGACTAGTGCCGTTCTCAATAGTGTAAGGGTTAGCAACTCCTTGAGTATAAAGTGAAAGCTTGAAACCTGCAATTTCAGCGCTATCGATTCGCACAGAAAAAGCCGTTCGCGTATCGGTGTGACAGTTGTAAGCAGAGCCGTCGTCAAATCTTATCTTTCCAATAACGTTCACACACTCCTTGCTACCGTCAAGACTATTCTTTACAAATGGGATAATGAACACAGAAAGAATACTCACTGCGACAAGCGTCAAAACAAGCAACAATACTGTTGCAATAATAGGACTAACACCCTTTTTCTTCATCACCATAGCTCGCTAACGCAATCTTCTTTTTTATACCTTTCTAAATGACTCGAGCAGCAATGCCATACTGCTCGTTACAGACATAATCTTGTAAACTTTCTCCTCTAGTGCCTCGAAGAACAGGAACAACTTCTACGCTAGACACGCTCCCATCATAAAGTCCAGCAAGCGCAAATCTCCGAGACATGCCAACATTCAAGGCGCTCCCATCTACCGTAAGGACATCAACAGCCCCACCCCTATCAAGTGCAAGCTTGAAACCTGCAATGGGCACGTTTCCATTATTGTGAACATCAATAAAATAACCGCTTGCATCTTGACCTATACTCGCATCAATCCCAACGCGTTCACACGACCTCTCAATGGGTTCGTCATTCTTCTGCAAGGCCTCGCCAACAAATCCTTGTGCCCACACAAAAACAATGCCTGCAAGAACAATAACGATTGCAATAAGTAGTGTTGTTGCAATTACGGGAGTTACACCGCGCCGCGAATGCATTATCATGGCGTACACTGGCACGATGCCGAGCAGGTGCCCATAGGATTTGTCTCGCCGTCGTCTACCTCTTCCCCAGGCGTACCTGCCCCTCCAGGACCAGTACCTTCATTAACTGCATTACCAGTGATAAGTGTGCCGCTGCTTCCTCCAGGTAGATTACAGCTAGATCCAATTGGCTCACAGCTCTCAACACCTGCACGTAGATATCCATCTCCACAATAAGCAGCAGTACACTGATTGGTGCACGCATCTCCATTATCTCCATTACCATCATCACATTCCTCAGCTCCCTCTTGTATTCCATCACCACACACAGGTATTGTTCCTGAAGGAGGCGTTGTTGAGGTACTGCATGCGGCAGTGTTGAAGTTACAGCTTCCAGAGCACGATAATGTTCCTTGGGTGAATCCCTGACCTAGTGTCGTGCAGCTATGTCCTCCAAGATCGAGACCATCACATTGTTCTGGGCCATTGCGAATCCCATCTCCACAGTAAGCTCCCTGGAGTGTAATAAGATGACATGAGCTGCTGCAATATCCACAACTTCCGCCATAGAGAGGGTTACAGGTAGGAGTCGATGGATCACAGTCTTCTCCAGATTCAATAGCGCCATTCCCACACATCGCAGGTGCAGGGTTTACTCGAAGCTCAACTGCAGTTGAAGAGCTAACTATGTTTGCGTTAACAAGACGAGCAACTGCAATATATTCTGGCTGATCAATACACAAACCAAATAGTTCAATTTCACATTGCCAGACAGCAGTCCATGAAAGGTGAAGTGGCGCAGCAAGAGGATAGGTGCCAACTAGAGGTTCTGGCGTCATAAGGGTATCGCCAATAAGGTCATCTTCGTAAACATAGACTTCTATTTGTTGCCCTCCGATATTTCTTCCTCCCATTGTTATTCCTGCAGGGTCTCCATGGTTCACAATACTTTCATCCCACACAACTGTGTCAATATGCATTTCAGTGCAGCTTGTTGAACATCCTGGAGTGCCATCACACTCTTCAGGCCCCTCAACAACATTATTTCCACAAATACCTGCGCTATTGCAAACCGGCGAGAGCTGGCAGTTAGAATCACAAGCCTGTGTTCCAGCATAGCCGAGAGTTGTTGTGCATGCAACAGCTGTGGTATCACATTGCTCACTTGGCTGATTGACAGTACCATCGCCACAGTAAGGCTGACCTTGGTCGGGATAACATCCCAACATAGCATTACGCACTGCAGGGTCTGCACATGAATTGCTTATGATAACTTCCTTACGCGCTTCAGTGAAACATGATTTGCCAGATTTCAAAATAGGGGCGATGTATATTTTTTCATGGGCGCCACGTGCAATATATGTTTGTACTCCGCCAGAAGCAGGCAGCGTAAGCGGCTGATTGAAATCGCTACCTAGCACACAAACTGAGTTAAGCGAGACTCCAGAAGTCACGCGATAGGTATCTGCGTTTCCCTCATCTTGAAATCCAACTTGGAAACCAATAATATCATCGCCGGCGATACGTATGGAAAATCCTTCCAATGCACCACGTGCCTGAGGATCTTGAGTTTGACTAAGTCTGCAATTATATCCTACATCTTCAAAAGTAAGTCGATTAATAGCTTCAAGACACGAGCTATCAACTTGTTTGACTGCAGGTACCGTGAAGTAAGCAACAACGCCTCCTCCAATAAGAGTAAGAACAATAAGCAACACAGTTGCTATGATTGGCGTAATCCCTCTCTTTCCCACATTTCTTCTTATGTGCATGTTATCTCTTTAGTTACAATAGCATTCGCGCACAGCGCACGTGTGCCATTATTGATGATATATATTGGCTCTATTTCAATCTGTCGGCTACCGAGCTCAGTATAATTATATGATTGAGTTGTACGCTCTCCTGGTTTCAGCGAATCAAGTATAAATGTTGGTGCACCCTGATTGAAATAAAGTGTACAATCAGGAGGCAATGGTCTATTCGGATCAGGGCAATTCACAAGTGTTTTGTGTGCTGCACCTCTATCTCCGACACGGATATATGAACCTTGAACATTAAACAATCCTCGATTGGCAATAGTCACTGTTACTGTCTGCCCTTGACATGCTACCTCTTCAATGCTCAATTTAACATCCCCGGGACATTGAGGCACTTCCTTAGGAACATAGAGCTTTAGGTAAGCAAAGACGGCCCCAGCCATACCCACGGCAAGTACAATCAAAAGAACATATCCAAGTATAGTGCTCTCACCTTTCTTATCCTGTGCTAACAAACGATTCATCGTCACGCTCCTTAATGATAACGAAGAAAAAATTCTCTCCTTCACGCAAATCGAATCGATAAGTCACACCACTTATTGCAACGCTCACTTCGCCATTTTCTGAACGGACAACAGCACTCTCCCGAGTCATTTGGCGAATAGGAATAATTGTTTCTCCACCACCAGTCACAATGCCGACGCTTCCAAGCAAATCAGTAGAAAAGTAAAATCCTTGCAGCTCCTGCTCATTTCCAAATACGAATATAACTCTGTCCTGCGCAATGTAAGCAGCGTACTGTTCCAAAAAAGAACTTAACAACTGAGAACTATCCCTCTGGTTGTAAACTCCATAATTGATTACTTGCGCACCTTCAGACTTAATCTCTGAAGACAAATCATAAAATGCTTCATTCTGCGAAGTTGTGCGAGCTTCATTCATAGTGCTAGTCAAACTAAACAATATCCCTACAGTAATAAGCGCCGCTATCAGAAAAAACTGCCCTCTCTTTTGCATACAGCGAGATAGATTAAGAGTTATTTAAACATAATGAGAGCGTGTAGACAGGGAGGTTGCTCAGCACGTTTCCGTGCGTTAACCTTGAAGGCTTCTCGGCTCTGTGACCCGGTAAGCACCGCAGCTCCTCCTTAGGGCTGCTCCGATCAAGGCCTGACCCATTTCGAAAGAGTACGATCGAACCGGACAGAACGTCAACGTTACCGTCAAGACGCTCGTCTCGTTACTTCACGCACTCCTTTACCGCTCGCCATGAAGCCCGTTTGCGTGGAGCAGGGGGCTAGCCTGCCAGCGTGTCTACACAAAAACTCCACTAAAATTAGGTATATAAGAATATCGTTAAAGACGTCGTCTTGTCGGCTTATCCAAGCGTGGCGGCTTGTAAGGCATGAGCTCTTCTTCAGCTTCTTGAGTAACTTCATGCTCAATTTCATTCTTAATCGTGTTAAGCTCTTCTTCATCACTCTTTCTCCTAGGAGCAGGCATTAATGCCCAAATGAAAACCATAACAATTAGAATGATAGCAAGAGCTGCTGTCATAGAAAGAAAAATAATAGTCAACGCATCCATACAACACAACATAGCCCTGTCTTTTTAACGATTATGGCGCTCAATTACATTTCTTCAAGGACAGATATACCCAGCAAGTATAGCGCATCTTTCAGCACGTGCGAGAAGGCATCCACGAGTGCGAGCCTGAAAGCCTCTTGTTCCGATCCAATGACTTGTTCAGAATGATAGAACTCATTGAAACTCTGTGAGAGAGTGTAAGCATATTCTGCAACGGTATGTGGTTCATAAGCACCCGCAGCCTTCTCAACAGCATCAGGGAATTCAGCTATCTTCTTCACAAGAGCGTATTCCTTTTGTCCTATGTCTCCAATCTTAACCTTCCCAACTTTCTTCTTCCTCAAAATACTACGCGCGCGCGCATAAGTATACATTAGATAGGGTGCTGATTTGCCTTCAAAATTAAGCGCTTGTTCCCAGTCAAAAACAACATCATGTATTCTATTGTTCTGCACATCGTGGAAGACAATTGCACCCAAGGCAATGGCTTGAGCCACCTTTTCTTTATCTTTCAAAGTCGGATTCTTTTCATGGATAATCTTCAACACTTTCTCGGTTCCTCTCTTCAAAAGATCTTCAAATAGGATGATGTTCCCTTTTCGTGTGGACATATCCATGTCAGGGAATTTCATTATCCCAAACTTGGCATGCACCAGTTTATTCTTATCGACCCCTAGTTTTTCTGCTACACGGAAAACCTGCTCAAAATGTAGACTCTGTCTCACATCCACGACATACAGTAATGTTTCTGGCTTGCTTTTCATGCGTTCTAAAACTGCAGCTACGTCTCTCGTTGCGTAAGTCGAGGCCTCATCCGACTTTGCTATGATCGCAGGAGGGATGTCATCAAATTTGACGACCTGCGCTCCTTCACTCTCCTCAAGCAAACCCTTTTTCTTCAGGATACCTCTCAGTCCGTCTACTCTATCTCTGTAGAAACTCTCTCCTTTAATCTGGTCAAACTCAATCCCCAAAATATCATAGGTCTTGTAGAACTCTTTTAATGAAAGATCAAGAAACTTCTTCCACAAGGCGAGATTCTCTTTGCTCCCTTTCTCAAGTGCACTAAATGCTGCACGAGCATCATCTTCAAGCTGCGGATGTTTCTCTGCCTCGCTATGGAACTTGACGTATAGGGAATTAAGGTAAGCGATATCCTTCAGCTTGCTTTTTTCTCCCCACTTTTTGTAAGCCACGATAAGCTTGCCAAACTGTGTTCCCCAGTCGCCGAGGTGATTGACACTTACGACTTTCTTTCCGTGCGCTTTCAGGATATTGTACAGCGCATGTCCGATTAAAGTCGAACGTAAGTTATGTACTCCGAAATGTTTTGCGACATTTGGGTGCGAGTAGTCCATTATTATTGTCCCTCCACTGGCTCTCTTCAGGAAATCCTTCTTTTTGATATCCTTCAGCGTTTCTTCAACAAAAGATTTCTTGTCAACAAAGAAATTCAAGTACGGACCAACAACATTCACCTTTCCTATTTTCCTCCCAACTTCGATCTTGTCGCCTAACTCTTTGGCGATTTCAACAGGGTTCTTCTTGAAGTGGCGTGCAAGCGCAAAGCATGGGAAGGCAAAATCTCCAAGTGCAGGATCTTTAGGAACTTCAACAAGATTCTCTACCTCTCCGTGTGTTAGACCGGTCGCTTTCACCAAAGAACTAACAATAACATCTTTCATAACACACTCACAAAAACCAATTTAATAAAACTATCCAAGGCACAATCGATACTTTTCAAGTGCCCTATATTTCCAAGCTAAACTTGCAGTTGATCCGTGCATCTCAATTCCAACGTCTTGATTGTGGTAAGCTTGCTGCATAGCGACGCACCATCCGCTCTGACCAAGGACCTCTAGATATGATTCTGGCATTCTAACCGTCACATCAGGACTCGAAGGAACGCCTGCCTCCATCTTGCCTTTAGTAATGGTGTATCCTTTATCTCCAACGTAGAGTGCAATAAGACCTTCTTCAGGAATATCTTGAACAAAGGAGCTCTGAGTCATCACGCTCGCAACATTTCCTTGATTAACTTCAATGGGTGTCCATGTCGTTCGTTGCACTTCTCCTTTTCCGAAAAAAATGAACCCTACAACAGCAAGTGCGATGATAACGAAACCTATAATTATACCAATCACTAATCCTTTTTTCATCTTTATTTTTGATCTTTTGCGAATATAAACCTATGCGTTTAAAAACCTGGTATTGTAGTTTCTTTGACTCCTAGAACCTTCCTTTCTAAGGAAAGTTGTAGCATGCCTCCGTAGCTCAGCCGGTTAGAGTACCAGTTTCGTAAACTGGGGGTCGCGGGTTCAATTCCCGCCGGAGGCTTATTTTTAAATACATCATTTCATTTACAATGAAATGATCCAGTATATTCCATATTTTGTTATTGCAATGATTATTTACGATCTTTCTATCCATTTTGTCTATTTTACCAATCGAGATAAATGGATCCTTAAGAGAAAGCTTAACTGGTGGCCTCCTTGGTGGGGAAATAAATATCAGATATTTTGGATCTCTTTCTGGATGGTTGCGTTATTGTTACTTGTAGTGTATGTTATATTCAGATAGCAAACTAAATAACTTGCAAATCATCTGTTTTCAGCAAGTCAGAGGTTCAATACTCACTAGAGGGTATCGAAAAAGTTCAAATCTATTAAGAGGCTTATTTCTGCTTCATCGAATTAAATATCGAGGCAAAAGAGACATAGATTAATATAATATATTTCCAGGTTCTATCCTAAGAGAATAAACTGGGATGGCTGAGCCAGCTAATCTGCCAATATGAATCTGCGTACATATCCCAACTGGGACTGCGTTCATAGAGTATTCGATCTTCCTAGGATTCGCTAACCTGAAATCAATTCGTGCAATCGCCTCGTCCCTACATATCCTCAGCCTATTCTCCTCTCGAAACAAACCGATAGAATGGTATCTGTCCATTCGGTCAAAATCCATTCTAAATGTGCCACTCGCCCTAAAGACGACGGAATTAGAGTCTTGGATCTGAACCTTTCCTGAAAAAAGAGCCTCTCCCTCAAAACCAGTTCTCAGCAATTTTGAGAAATCCGCGAAACTTAAAGTCCTCATACAAACCTTCCATTAAATCCCTTTAATAATCTTACGATAATTACATTTTTATACGATAAGGGCGTCCTCAGAACGTGAAGAGGTTGTTTCGGTTTCATTATCCTAAGCTTATCGCTCTAGCTGCCGCCATAGTCGCAGCATATATTCTATTCACATATCCTCCTGTTATCTCCTGGCTTGCGGGAGTGGAGTTCCTTCATGGAACTTGGGCCGCATTCATCGCAGGCATATTGCTCGCATTTGGTTTCACAGCACCTTTCGGCATCGGCCTTCTCATCGCACTCAATCCTACTAACATATGGTTCGCCGCAATTATTAGCGCACTAGGCGCAGTTCTAGCCGATGTCATCATCTTCAAGACAATCCGCTTCTCTTTCATTGACGAATTCAAACAGCTCGAAAAAACGTCTGCTTTCGAATTTATGGAAAAAGAATTCCACAAAGATTTCAAGGCGCACGTAAGAAACTACTTACTCTACATTTTCGCAGGGCTCATAATCGCATCACCTTTGCCAGACGAAGTAGGAGTCATCATGCTTGCAGGTCTTACAAGAATCCGCTCGATGCTCTTCATTGTGCTTAGCTTCATTCTTCATGCCGTAGGTATTGCAGTTATACTGTTGATTTAGAACGTATCTTACGTCTGTGTTGCTCAGCACGCTCTCTCTCGTTTTCAAGATGGGCATCATAAAGAACCCTCATCTGATAAAGGGAGTTAGGTCCACGCGCATTGTCTTGGACAAATCCAAATCTTTGATTGATATCGGAAGGACAAGGGAAACCGTATTTGTCTGCTAAGGCGACAAGTCCTCTTGAGTCTCCTCTCTTGAGTTCAGATCCGATTCTTGCCATTTCACTATCTCGAGTGAATATCCGAGTGGCGTGTATAGGATCACTAAATGCAACGAGCAAACCGGTGGTTATGATCTCGACATCATTTCCACGATGTTCTTCTCTACCGTTCAAGAGATGAGGAGCATAGAACTTTTTTCCTAGACCTTCTCTCTTGGATACTTCTTCAATGGCCGCTTTAACCACTGGCTGATAAATTTTTTGACTAGGATTGACAAGTGCCTCACTTGGAGAAATCCTCATAAATGTACGAAGTGCTCGCAAAGCGTCAACGGCTGCACTGCGGTACGAATGCTCTTCTGGTTTATCTCCGAAATGTCTAAGTGCCAAGAGCTTTCCCTTTCTTCTACTTGCAAGCTTAGCATGTTCTTCACCTACTGCAATGGGGAATGTTATGGTTCCGCGATAAGAATCCATGGATAGGACATCGTCAATAACTCCATCGTAGAACTCTCTTTCTACTTCTGAAGATCTCACTCCAACTCGCGAGCGTAGCAGACCATTAAAATAACAATTATCTATGATTGCGTTACCTCCATCGCCAATTACTGCCCTTATATTTTTCTGCAATCGACCTAGTTCATACTGAATACGTTCACTTATTGCGTGTCTGTACAACGTTGTCATATGGTAATGTCCTAAAAAGGTGCTCCGAGAAGCAATAGTGCCCTTCAAAATGCCTTTAAAAAGCTTACGTAGTGTTCAGGACAACAACATACGTTCGATTATCAAAAAGTCTCTGAGTCAATTGTGTAGACTTTTGGATGCCCACGATTGCATTAGAAACAAGCAATCGTAGCATAATAATCCTTAAATAGCGTGCACGCCAAAAAACACTATGGCAAAAGAGGATAAGATGATCAAGATGGCCATCATTGCAGGCGCATCTCACGCATTGAAGTACAAGAACAAGAACTTCCGTGCAACAGATGATGAGATCCTACAGCACATTAGCGAGAACGTTAGCGATATCCTGAGCAATATAGACAGTCCTTTGTAAATTTCTTACTATTCCGACAAGCTTTTATAACCCTCCTAATCCTCCAGTTGATACTGCGGGGGTGCCGGAGCGGTCTAACGGACAGGACTTAAGATGTCGCACGCCCATGAGGACGTGTTAAGCGATGGATTTCATGAGAAATCCTGCGGCTTAGTGCCTTCGGAGGTTCGAATCCTCCCCCCCGCATCTTTTCATGGTACGCGTAAACATAATTTCTCCATCAAAGCTGGCTGACCAGCACCTTATTGCAGAATATGATGAAATCTTAATGTTGTTTGGCTATGTGCAACGTTTTCCCAAGAAAGAAGGCATTCCTGCAGAATACTGTCTTGGCACAGGGCATATTAGATTCTTCAAGGACAAACTTCTCTATCTGAAGAAGAGACACGAACACCTCAAGGAAGAGATGCTAAAACGTAACTTCAAACATTCGCGCACAATCAATCTCGAAGACTATCCAAGAGAGTTGCGAAATGATTGGTCCCCAAACAAAAAAGATGAGTCGATTATTATCGCTCGTCTCGTAGAAAAGCTCAACAAGAAATCAGGTTGGTATCGTTATTACGGCGAAAAGAAAGACGCTTCTTTCTTCATTAAATTACTGAAATAACTTACAGATAATCTATCCGAACTTGGTATAATCGCACGCCTAATTCCTCAGGAACTTAATCGCAAAATTCTTCTCACTTCCAAGAAGATGCCTCACAAAGATAGCCTCATCCAGTAGTTCTTTAGTTCGCATCGTAATTGTTGAAGTCCTTCCACATTCTTTCTCGAACAAAGCAATATGGCTCCTACGTGTTAAAATTTTCTTATCTTGTTCTTCAACTATTTTCTCATAGGAGATGCCCTCGCGGCCTTGGCAGACCTGTCTCAAATAGGTTGCTAAGATATTTCTCCTATTTTCAAAACGATGATCAAGACGATCATATTGTAGCCTCCTAATGCGCTTGTCCAATGTTAGATATTTGTCATTAACGTGTCTTAATCCCACCATTTCTATGTCTTTCAAGGTTTCTGGATGGAATGACGGTCTAGCATCTAATATAGGGTAAATCTCATTCACAGGCAAAAAATTTTCGCAGATGCCTTCCTCATCATCTGCTGATTGAATTGGCCCGTGGAGGCGAAGAAAGTCACAAATGTCCGCAACTAACCAACTCTTAAAAGTATCATCATCCCGTATATCTCTCCTGTTAGCTTCTACGAAAAGAGAAACAAGGGCTCTCTCGGCTTTTTCAGGGAATGCGGCCCCAAGGTCTTTTCTAAAACCTAACACCAGGTATCTCAATTCGCAGGGCGCATTGGCGTAACCAACAAAATCGGTTATTTTAGCAGGAAAACCGCTCGAACCGATGTCTGTCCAAGGACCGTGAAGATCTTGCGCCTCTTCCAGGAGATCTATGATTCCCGCGAGTCTTTCTGGCGTGGCCGTATAAGTTGCCCGACTTGATAAACGATCATTAATATAACCAGACAGAACTCTAGGGTTATCATAGACGCGAGAGCGAGCTTTTACGGCCTCGAAAGCTTCCAAAGTCCCAACATAGTATTCCTCCTTTATCTCCTGTACAATTTCCAATAGGCGGCATGCGTCAGACTGACGATTCTTTTCCGTCATAAGATTTGGCACTTTGAGCTCTATTTTAATCTTCCTACGAGTTATTCAACTCAGGTAAATGGCGGGCCTCTATTATTCTCTAGCTAAAATAGTCTCTTGAAATTAGCCTCAAGCTGCTTCTCAACGTCTTCTAGTTTGAGCTTCTTGATCTTGGCAATCATCTCGTAGCTCACAACAACGTTAGCTGGCTCGTTTGGGAAAAGCCTGTCTGGATGAAGGTAAGGTGTGTCTGTCTCACACAAAAGCTGTTCAATTGGAGTCATCTCAATGACTTTCTGAAAGTGCTCACTATTCTTTACCGATGTAGGAATAGAGAGAAACCATTTGTTAGCGACAATGCGTTTCACAAGAGAGAGCTTGCCAGAGAAACAATGCATCAGCACACGTTTAGTTCCAGAGCGTTCAAGTTGCTCAATCGCCTGGAGCTCTGCTTTGCGCGAGTGTACAATAATCGGCTTATCGAACTCCAGAGAAAGGTCAATCATCTTCTGGAAAACTCGCTGTTGCTTTTCAAACTGTTGCGTATCCTCCTTGAGATCCAATCCGACTTCTCCAATGGCCACAATACGCTTCTTATTCTTCTTAATCTCACTAACAACAGATTCTATCTCGCCATCACTCATGGCGATAGCGTGAATAGGATATAGTCCGAGCGCCGTTAGAATTTCAGAATATTGTTTTCCAATCTCAAGGGCGCGATTATTGCTTTCAACTTGAGTTCCTTGAGTTACCATCACCTCAACGCGTGCCTCTTTGGCACGTTTTACAGCTCCCTTCAGATCCTCTAGCGAATCCAAATGACAATGTACATCGATAAACATATGTGCAGATAGAATTAGAGTTTAATTAATTACTTCTTCTTGCCAAATTTGGCCTTGTAGAGCTTTTGACCCATCTCTACATCCTTAAGCGCAGCTTCTCTACCCAGAACCTCAAGAATCTTGACATGCTTGCCTTGTAGCTCTTTATAACGCTCAAAGAAATTGACAAGCTCCTTAACAATATGCTGTGGAACGTCTTTGATGTCCTTGAACTCTTCATAACGTGGGTCCTTGTCATACACTGCAATAATCTTGTCATCCTTCTCGTCACCATCAATCATGCGCACAACTCCGATAACTCGCGCGTTGACGAGAGTCATAGGCTGCACAGGCCTGTTAGTGAGAATAAGAATATCTAACGGATCTCCATCATGCCAGAACGTTTGAGGCACGAACCCGTAATCTCCAGGATAGTGTGCGGCCGAGTAAAGAAAGCGATCAAGCTTCAACATCCCGGTTTCCTTGTCGATTTCGTACTTAATATTAGAATCTTTTGGGATTTCAATGATTGCATGTACGACTTTAGGGGCTTTTTCGCCAACTTCAACATCATGCCACGCATTAAATCCACTCATAAGGGGTCAAGTAAAAAAGAGTTTAAAAAGCTACTCACCGCCATAGGATCATGAAGACGTTGATAAAAGAGGTCAGGAATATTCCTGAAGATGTAAGAAAAGTAATAGATCAGAGAATATCAGAATTCTCCTCCTTCTCTTCTAAGAATGGAGAAGAATGGTTCTCTGAACTATGTTTTTGTCTCTTAACGGCAAACTCAAAGGCAAAGACGGCCATGGCAATACAGAAAGAGTTGGGCGCCAGAGGATTTAGTACTCTTTCCCATAAAAAATTAGTCGGATGCATAAAATCAAACAAGCACCGCTTCCACAACACAAAGGCAGCACGCATCATCGAGGCTAGAGCACACAGCAAGAATCTCAAATCAACAATCCAAAATATTGTAGAGAATCACGGCCAGACAGTCGCGCGAGAATGGTTAGTTGATAATGTGAAAGGTCTAGGTCACAAGGAGGCTTCACACTTCTTGCGCAATATTGGATATGAGGACGTCGCCATAATAGATAGACACATCCTTTCTATTCTAGAGCAACATAATATTATTTCTCGCCCTAAGGATCTCTCTCCAAGAAACTATCTTGCAATAGAGGAGGCATGCATCTCCCTCGCAGAGAAGCTTAATATGTCTCTCTCCCGGCTTGACTTATCATTATGGTACCTAAAAACTGGAAGCGTTCTAAAATGAAATTCAACGAACGGTGCTACGCTTTATTGCGCAAGGTACCAAAAGGCAAAGTCACAACATACAAGGCTCTTGCATCCGCGTTAGGCACAAAAGCTTATCGCGCGGTTGGTAACGCCATGAACAAGAATCCTTACGCTCCAGAAGTGCCATGCCATCGCGTCGTTGGTAGCGACGGTTCTCTTGTTGGATTCGCTTCTGGATTGAAGAACAAAACATCAATGCTCGCTAAAGAGGGCGTCATCATAGAAAACGGCAAAATTGACCTTGCGCGCTTTGGTTACGCTCTCAATTAATCCTTAGATAAATCAGGGTTCCAATAAGGAATAGAATAAGTAAGATTAATCCAATCGTAACGATAATCTTTCGTTCGCGCTCCATTAGAACTTAACTTTATTGACAGGGGTAAAATTATTCCAAGCCAATTCAAACATTGACGTCATTGATTTAGCAAAGTAATCGCTTGCAAGCCAAACGGCAACATCATAATTAGGATGGACGCTCTTGTCATCAAGCAACATGAACATAAGCTGTTTATCATCAACGATTGTAAATCTACCATGTGCTTTGTTCATGCCTCGAACGTCCGCCACTCTAGCAAGTTCCTTAGCAACCTTGTAATTATCAGGCGTGATAGGTGCAGCAATTCGTACGCTCACGCCACGTTTCTTAGCTTTCTCAAGAGCAGGCATAAGTGCTTCCATCTTTCTGTTCAATCCATCAGCAGTTGTCACAATGGTCGCATGCTTCTCAGCGTTCTTTATCATCATATCCAAATGATTGTACATATTCTGGCGACCCTTGATACTTCCAGAAAGATCCGAAGGCTCAATGAATTTGATGCCGGTAGTGAACAAAGTTGAGAGCTCTCCAAGAACATCATCTCCCTTCAATTCTTCAAGACGTCTAGATTTCTCTTGCGCCTCAACAACAAGATTTTTCTTGACCCGCTCAACAACCTCTTCTGGTTTCAATGCAATGAACTTGATAGGCTTGCCAAGTTTTGTTATGATGAATCCTTTCTTTTCAAGTGATTCAAGAATATCATACGTTCGTGATCTTGGAACATCAGAGATATTGCTCAACTCTCCTGCAGTTGAAACTCCTCGTGAAAGCAAAGAAGTCCATACCTTGACTTCATAAAGATTTAAGTCGAAAATCTTTCGGAGACGACTCAAAAACTCTTCTTTAACAATCATGGTATAAGTAAGCGAAAAAAGGCCTCCGACTATATAAATGTTTTCTACCGGCGCGTGACGTTAACAAAGGAAAATGCTATTTTTTCACCACGAACTTCAAGCTCAAATTCATGCTTTTTATCGTCGGTAAAGCTGACTTTGTCCGCTCCAGTTCTCTCTGCGATAAAATTAGCATAAGGTAGTAGTAATTTCTTCACTGCTGCCCCTGCAGAAAGGTGAAGATTGATGCGATCTTTTTTCACAAGCCCGCGCTTCTTTCTCTCAGATTGAACTCTTCTAGCTGACTCTCTAGCAAATCCTTCTCCTTCCAGTTCAGGAGTCATTTTTGTGTCCAACTCTACTGAAACCTGCTCTCCTTTCTTACATACAATTTCTTTTACATTAAGCTGCCCTGCTACAACCGTAGCAACATCCTTGTCCATCTTTTCTGGAGTCGTCACAGTTGCACTTGCAAGTGGCCATCTCAGTCCAATTTTGACTTGGTCACGTGCCGCAAGCCCTCTTTCAATAGCATTCATCGCTTGCGTAAATGACTTCTCTAGTTTCTCGTTCTTCCAGCCTTTCTTAAGAGAAGGCCAATCACTAAGGAAAATAGACTCTTCAGAAACATGCTTTCTTGTTCGCAATTCCTGCCACAAATGCTCTGCAGTGAAAGGCATAATGGCTGCAAGCATCTTCAAGACGCCTATATGGATTTCTCGCAAAACATCAGCAACTTCATCACTTCTATCGCGGATAATCTGAATATACGTCCTGCTCAAATCTTGCACCAAAAATGTCTCTAGAGCTTCCAGAGCAGCAAAGAATCGATATCTATTATATTCGCGAGCGACATTCTCGACAGTGTGTGCAAATCGAGAAAGAATCCAAGCATCCTCGACTTTCTTTGTCTGCTTGCCTTCCTCAATCTGATTGATGAAAGTATTCACATTGTATAGTATGGTCAATACTTTCTGGATTTCAGAAAATTCTTTTTCATTATAAGCAAAATCTTCTCCACGTGAAGACTTAACAAGATAATAACGTAGCGAGTCTCTCCCATATTTAGCGATAACTTCGGAAGGCGCAACAACATTTCCAAGTGATTTGGACATCTTGCGCTTATTGATGTCTAAAATCAATCCATGCACATTGATGCTATCAAATGGACGCTTGCCAAATGTTAAATGAGACAAAATAAGCTGTGAGTTCCACCATCCTCTGAATTGGTCGGTACCCTCAATATTCAAATCTCCAGGCCAGAATTTCTTGAACTGTTCTTTATTGTGCAAGTAATCAAGAGCGGCCCAACTTGAAACGCCCGAATCAAACCATACATCGAATACGCTTCCAACGCGCTTCATTTCGCCTTTCTTGCATTCACACTTCCAAGTTAGCTGATCAACTTCTGGTTTGTGAACTTCCTTAACCTTCTTTTTTGTCTTGCTTTCAAGTTCCTTGATGCTTCCCACAACTTCAACATGGTCACACGCATTACATGTCCAGATAGGTAACGGCGTTCCCCAATATCTCTCTCTTGAAATCGGCCAATCGGCAATACCTTCAAGCCATGCCTTCATGCGCAGCTCAGCCCATTTAGGGAACCATTCTACTTCAGTATTCTGCTTAAGCAAATCTTTTCTGACTTTTGAAATGCGCAAGAACCATTGCGGCATGGAAAGCATCAGAAGCGGAGTCTTACATCTCCAACACAAAGGATAATCATGGTTATATCTACTTGAATGCAAGAGATATCCTTCCGCCTTAAGCGTCTCAGCAATAAGCTTGTCAATCTCGCGCGCCTTGCCGCCGGCAAACTTTCCTGTTTCATCAGTCAGAGTTCCATCCATCTTTACGGGGCAGACAACTGCAAGTCCAGCTTCAGTACCTACTTCATAGTCTTCCTTACCATGACCAGGAGCGCAATGTACGAGCCCAGTTCCATCCTCAGTTGTAACATAGCGTGGAGCACCAACAACGCGTCGCGGCTTCTCTAGTCGTAACTTCATATGTGGCTCTAGTGGATTCTCATATGTCGTGCCCACAAGCTCCTTGCCCTTGAATGTTCTCTTAATCTTATACTCTATCTTGGCTTCGCTCAATCGCTTATCTGCCAACTTTTCAGCAAGAATCAATCTCTGCCCATCAGAAGTCTCAACTTCTACATAATCAACATCGGGATGCACCATAATTCCTGTGTTAGCAGGCAAGGTCCAAGGTGTAGTCGTCCAAATAAGCAAGAAAGTATTCTTCTTTCCGATTACAGGAAACTTTACAACAATCGCATAATCGCTCTGTTTAGTATATTCAATTTCGTTAAAGGCAACAGCAGTCTCGCATCGCGGACAAACATGAACGGGATAACTTCCGAGGTAAAGTAACTTCTGTTCATAGGCTTTTTTGAGTGCATCCCACAAAACTTCAACATAACCTGCGTCAAGTGTCTTGTAAGGATTGGACCAGTCCATCCAGATACCAAGATTAGCAAACTCATCATTCATGACATCAATATACTGTGTAGCAAACTGCTGACATCTCTCGATAAATTTCTTCACACCATATGTCTCAATATCTTTCTTTGACTTCGACCCAATTTCTTTCTCCACAGCAAACTCAATTGGAACTCCATGCGTATCATATACTGGCCTATCAAAGATGTCTTTGCCCTGCATATGCTGAGAGCGCATAGCAACGTCCTTTAGAATCTTGTTCAAGGCAGTACCCATATGAATGTGTCCAGTAGCATAAGGGGGGCCATCCACCATGTAGAATTTCTTCCCCTTCTTATTACGTGTGCGCGCCTTGCGGTAAATCATTTGTTCTTTCCAGAAAGCAAGTATTGATGCTTCTCGTTCTTGAGGAGTCATAGGTATAGGCAAACAAACGGGCTTTTATATCTTACTCGTTCTCTTTTTCGCAATTTTGGTAAAACTCATTGCGAATGAAATCCCTGAGAAAATAGCCAATATTGCTGCAAGGTTAGACAAATCGACATTCTTCTGCACAATGCCTGCAATCATAAGTACAAGACTTATACCCAGGATTACCATAAACCATCGTCTTCCATCACGGAGCTCATCAGCAGCAGCGTAACTCACAAGCAAGCCTGCGCCAATAGCGCTCAAAACCCATATAATTGTACCAATTGAAAGCGAGCCAAAGAAACCGATGCAAATAATGCCCACAAGCGCGACAATCCAGACAAATGTGTCATCTCGCGTGGTAAGTGCAACGATAATTCCTGCAGCAACAATCACTAAATAGAAAATCTGCTCAAACATCCTTTCCAGAAGTATCTAGCCCTTAAAAACGCTTGCTGCGTCCGCCGAATCTACCGCCTCGACTATCTCTCCCTCGGCTAAATCCGTTACGTGCACCATAATGCCCTCTATCATTGCGCCCTTCTCTACGAGGGCCTCTATCTCCACGATCACGTCGTCCAAATCTTCCTTCCGAAGGAGGCAATGTTAACAATGCAATATCAGGTAAAGGTACTTGCTTGATGACGAGCGAAGGATCCATCATGACTCGTCTGAAGTTATCGTAATCTCTTTCAGAAACCAAATTGATGGCTTTTCCTTCCTTACCAGCACGCGCAGTTCTTCCAACACGGTGAATATACTCTTTATGGTTTGAAGGCAAATCAAAGTTGTAAACATGAGAAACTCCTGTAATGTCGAGTCCTCGTGCTGCAACGTCTGTACATACCAGAACGTACACGTTCTTCGAATGGAATTTTTGGATGATGGCGTTACGTCTGGCTTGGGTAAGGCCACCGTGAATTGCAGTTGCATCAATGCCAGATTGCAATAACTGTCTCTCAACGAAATCAACAGCATGCCTCGTGTTACAAAAGACCATCACAAGACCACTATGTTCTCCCTTAAGCAAATGCACAAGCAAAGAAAGCTTCATATGTTTCGGAGTATCGTAATAAATTTGCTCAAGTTTGGAAGCATCAACATAAGCTATCGCAGTTACTTCAGCAGGATTATTCATGTAGCGTTTAGCAAGATGGGCGATATCTCCAGACATTGTGGCAGAAAACAGCAAGGTTTGTCTCTCTGCAGGACATACTTCGATTATACGCACAACATCTTCGATGAAACCCATATCAAGCATACGGTCAGCTTCATCCAGAACAAGAACTTTTACATTATCCAAGGAAAGCGTTCGTCTCTCTAGATGATCAAGCAAGCGTCCTGGAGTACCGACAACAATATCGGCTTCCTCAATATCGTGTACTTGCGGCCCGATGCTTACTCCACCATAAACGATAGCAATGTTCAGCTTTGTATGCTCAGAGAACTTAATGAGGGCCTTACCAACTTGTTCAGCAAGTTCACGCGTTGGAGCCATAACAAGTCCTTGAACGCCCTTGCCTGCTTCAAGCTTCTCAATCATACCTGCTCCAAATGCAAGCGTCTTGCCAGATCCAGTGGCCGACTCAGCAATAACATCACGTCCTTCCAAAACAAGAGGAATAGTCTTATCCTGGATCTCGGTTGGTTCCTTAAAATGCAGCTGTTCAAGCACAGCAAGCATCTCTTTGCTTAATCCTAGTTCATTAAATGATGTCATAATTATGTTCCTTTCCGACGCTTTTTATAGTTATTCCTTAAGAAACTAGTAATGCCCGTTGACAATAGGTGTCGGTTTAAATGTCTTCATATGCTTAGTAAGCCACTGATCGTATTCCTTAATCTGTTTTTCTCGTGCAACAGGATCTTGAGCAAGTGAGGCATCGTAGGTACCAACATCCATCTGGGAATTTACTATTCCAAAAGAACCTTGATTGCTAGCCACCGTCTTAGCCGTTCCTGAATTGCCGACCTCTACCTGAACTGCAAGAGGGTTGAACTTGTCTTTTGTCTTGACAAGAACTTCCATTCCGCGCGAAGGTTCGTGTTGCCAAGAATCGCCGTAATAACTCAAACTAGCAGACGATTGCCTTGAAGGAGCTTTAACCGGTTCTGGCTTGACATCAGTCTTATCTTGTAATTTTCTGATTTGTGCGTCTAGGTAAATGGCAGTTCCAAGTGCATCGCCAGCACCCAATAATCTTAAAGGATCTCTTGCCGAAGAATTTTCAACTTTCTCATGAAGCAAACCATATTGTCGCGCAACTGTAATTATGCCACATTCCGGTTTAGATGGAATATTTATCGTTGTAATCGGCGTAACTTCACCAACTGAAGCAACTGCTGTTTTAGGAGCTTCATATACTGGCGTAGAAGACACAGAAGGCACCATTGACGCGACCTTTGCATCAAGCCCTCTCAAAGCGTCTCCAATTTTAGCGAACCCTCTCTTGAGACCCTCATACATACGACCTGCTAGCTCTTTACGTGCCTCTACAACACGCTGTTCATTAGCTCTTTCTGCCTCATACCGCGCAAGCGTTCCTGCATCAGGTATCAAGCTTGAGCCTTGATCTGCCACTTCAGTTTCAAATGGGAAAGGTGCGCGTTCAAGAATTGAAGCAGAAGCAACAGACCCTGAGGCAGGTCTTTCTGATTCGTAACTGACCATCAGAGGTTCTTTAACAACTGCATTTGCAGTAGTTGCAATAGGGGATTTTGAAGTTACCTTAGCGGGAGAGTGCCGAGCTTCCCTCTCTTCAAGCATTCTAGCATGTGCTCGCAATCCAATTCCTAAAGCGTCTCCAGCACCAAGGCCATTTTCGCTCACATATATACGAGGCTTAGGTCTGTAAATCTCACAGCCTTGCATGGACCCTGTCGCCATAATAATTCCGGTCCCGGCAAGAGCCAAACTTGCTGCGGCAGCTAGTGGTCCAATAAATCTTGATGTTCTTTTCTTGACTTTATCAGACGAGAGAAGCGTCTCTTCAAGAGAACTATTTGTTTCAGGTGTTAATGTAGCCACAACTGCGCGAGCTTCATCATATACAGAAACTGGTTGAGGTTGAGAGTACTCCAAGCTATCTAGCTCAATAGCCTTTGTTGATAGAGTCGTTCTAGAATCTTTCAAATCTCTAATCTTTTGACCAACACGCTCGAGGTGCCATTGGGCATAGGACTTACGAGAATCATCTTTCGCGAGTGAGCGATTAGTCTCCAATTCATTCGATAGATCGCGGTAATATCTTTCAAGACTTCTAATGTTGCTTCCTTGCGCACCAATATTATCTATGATATTATCGGCTTCCTTAATACGGGTTTGCCATGTTCTATACTTTCGGTTCCCCTGGGTGATTGCCCCTAGCTGGCGATCCAGATTATAATTATCATTATCCGTGCCCTGAAGAATCTCGCTGCGTCGTTCGTAACGCTGGCTGAAACTCATTGATTTTTTCATAAATAATTTCCCCCAACTACTCTTTTAAACCTTGCGTTTATCTAGCGAGCATAAACTGTATGCGCACTTGGTTAGTTATCTTCTGATATTTCATTTTGAAAGGCTCTGTGTTGAGCACGAAATCAGCAGAGATAGAATCATCCGTAATAACTACGGGGAATGTTATTTCCTGAGAAACGCCTCTGAATAGAAGCACTCCAGATAGCTCAGATGCCTTATCATTATATCCTGTGGCTTTGAAAGAAATCTCCGGATAGACTGCAACATCAAAGAAATCTTCATTCTTAAGGTGCTCACTCACCCGGCTTACATTGGCAACAACGCTATCTGCTTGAATAGTGCCTTCAAAGCCGACAATCTCGTCATCAATCACATAAAGCTCCGCATTCCAATCGGTAAAGTACCCAGTATGTGCTTTGCCTGGCCCATATCCTTCAAATGCGAATGTACTTGATTCGGTGTCAATCGCCTGTTTGTCTACTCCCTCAAGGTTATTGACTGCATTTCCTGTGAGACTTGCCTTTGCCAAATCGCTATCCGGTCTTGAAAAACCAAAAGCAAAAACAGCAATCCCGATAACAAGTAACGCCGCAAGAGCGATAAGGAAATATTTTGACATACTTCATTGCAGACACTTCTTTTTTTAAACCTTATGCAGGATTTTAAGCGCCAAGCTTCTTACCTTGCTCAACCATCTTCACAATCATTCCAATGCGCTTCTTCTTTGTATCCTCCCCTTTAGCATGCAGCAACCATCTAAGAAAAGTGCGTCGATAAGATGGCGCCATTTTTTCAAACTTTTTCCACATTCCTTTCTCTTTCAATGCTTTCTTTAGCGCTAGAGGCACATCAGGATCTTTTGGTATACCGTGGTCGTGCGTCGGTCGTGTAAGCCCTTCCTTGTATCTCTTAATGCCTTCGGGACTCATCTGTCCTTCAGCGAGCAATCGCTTTGCATAACTCAGAGTATTGTCGCTCCATTTACTCTTGTCAGTGCGTCGCGCAAATCTTCGTATGAATGTGTCATCGTTTAAACGTTTGATAGTGGTATCAATCCATCCAAAGCAAATAGCTTGTTCCATAGCTTCTCTATGGCTCATAGAGCCTTTGCCAGTATGCTTCTTATGGACGAGAAGGGCAATCTTGCTCTCCTTCAAATGATTCTTCTCAAGCCACGCACGCCAGCTCTTTATATCGCGGCAATCAATCACCTTATCATCCATACCCAGAATATCCTATCTTCCCTTAATAATCTTCTTGAGTTTAATCGCCTCGCGCTTTTCTCTCTCCGCTTTCTTCAAATCTATCTTCTGCAATTCGCGTCTCCGCATCTTCAGCTGATTTTCAAGCTCACTTATCTGGAACTTGGCTTCTTTAACATTCTCGAATCTTTCCTTTGTCTTAAGCTTCTCACTATAAACAAAAAGTCTCTTCAGAGGCATCTTGAATATGTGAAGTACGACTGAGATGATGACGATAAGAACAAGCAATGAAAAAGGGATCATCCATGTAAGTGCAAGACGAGAATAAACAAATAGAATGACTGCGTAAGCGATAAGATGAATGGTCAATGTAGAGCTCAAATGTAGGGCAAGCTTCTTCGGGAGAATATGTTCAAAGTTAAATCGCAAAAGAATCATCCCGATAAGCATAAGGAAAACCGTGGCTATGCTCTTGCTCTGGTAGACAAGGAAGTTTCCTGCGCCAAATATGTCCATCTCGTAAATGTATTTCAACAAACCAATAGAAACGAACAACAATACGAGGGAGTTGGAAAGATAACCGCTCCAATCTTCTTGCTCCCGGTCATATTTTTCGAAATACAGAAGAATAATGATCGTAGAGATAAAAAGAGGCAGTATTTCCCACATGACTCCTGGCGTTATGCTCAATCTTAAAAAATAGATGATGTTTGCAACAAGTGCGTCAATAAATATCATGTTTTCTAATTGATGCGCTTGCCATTCTCCATAACCGACATACTTCTCTTAGAAATCTCTTTGAAGAACAATTCTGTCGGCACAACATCTTCAGGAGCAAAACTTCCATGCTCTTTTATCACTCCGTTATGGACCATTTGCGCCATGATGCTCGCAGGCAAGCCAGTATCCACGTTGCATCCTGCCTCCTCCCATCCTTTCAATGTAGGAACGAGGCACTCCATAAGCATCTGCTTGCTCTTGCCGTTTTTCTTTCCCTTGAGCTCTACCCACAAGTTCTCTTTCTCAGTATATCCCTTTGGCACAGGTAAACGTTTCAAAACTTCAGTAAGGAATTCAATAGGTTTGATTTTATCTCCACAAGAATAATCAATCGGATTTTTCTCTCCATAACCCATTTCAATCATCTGATTAATGGCGTCAAATGAATGGCGCGGAAAGCCCGCATAGAACTTAACTGTCTTGATGCCCTTGTCCTTGCAGTGTCTATAGAAAGTATAAGTTTCAGGGTGATGCCCCACATTAAATTGCGGCTCTCTGCCAATTTCATGATGATATTTCATCACCACAGAGTCCATCGGATTGATCTTGTTCACCTTATGGTTCACAATAATTGGCGCAGGAGAAGTAAACTCCTCAATAATGCTTTGTATTGAGAAAGGCACAACGAACTTCTTGATATTCGAGTCCCAGTTGAATCCAACTTCAGCTGAATCAATCGTGTCAAACTTGTGCACGGCATGTCGCAACATGACGTTACCAATACCTGGTACCGAGCCGCAACCAGTTATATGGGTGATGCCTTTCTTCTTCAATTCAGGATGTAACTTAATCTGATCTCTCGTCATCGGAATATCTGACCCGAGATCAATGCAATTCTTCTTAGTAGCAAGACACGCCTTAAGGATGTTCAAATTCCAATCTCCCTCGACACAATTGACCACGGTCCTAGCTGGAGAATCTTTTAGCATCGAAATCATACGAGCAAGGTTGCGCGCATCAAACGATTGAAAAGAACTGTTTTTATATCGCTTCAATAGTTTAGCAACACGGCTCACATCTCTCCCACAAAGAAGCACATGATATCCCTTCTCTAGCAAGTCTCGGGACACAATTCTCCCCTGCATGCCTGTTGCTCCTAGAACAATAAATTCTTGTCCCACCATCTTACTATATAAAAACAAAACGTATTTAAAAACATATACTTTCTACAAGCTATGAAACATGAGGTGTTCTGGAAAAATCCAGGTTACCCTGGCCATCCTACTCTAAATAAAGACATAGAATGTGATTATCTCATTGTTGGCGGAGGAGTAACTGGAGTGTCCCTCGCTTATTTTCTTAGTAGACATACAAAAAAGAATGTCGTCCTCATAGAGAAAGACACTATTGCTTCGGGAGCTACAGGAAGAGCCGCAGGAAGTATTGTTCTCAAGGGAGAATTAGATATCAAGGAGATAATCGACATTTACGGAGAGAAAAAAGGGCTACGTTATTGGGAAGCAAACCGTAAGGGTCTTTCTCTAATGAAACAGCTAGTAAAGAAAGAACGGATTAAGTGCGACTATGATGCTGAGGACACCGTCTACGGTAGCACTCATCATAATGATGGTATGGCAGTCCTTGACGAGTACATTGTTGAGCGCGATATAGAGCCACTCACGCGGCTTCTAGTGGGCAGAGAATTAAGGGGGACAGTTAACACTCCTTTGTTCAAGTACGCACTTCTCTCCCATCAGCAAGGTATCTCGGTAAATCCTCTTCAATTTACGCAAAATCTATCGATAGTTGCGGGCAAACGAAAAGGCGCTCTTATCTTTGAAAACACCCCTCTCACCTACGTCCATAAAAATACGGCAATAACTCCCAAGGCCAAGATATTATTCAAACATATCATCTTCGCCATGGATGCTTTCACAAGACATAGCGGTATAAAGAAAATAACTTCTACGATCATTGTGACTAAACCTCTCTCACGACCTGAGCTAAAGAAAATAGGTATGGTGCCAAAGAAGATTGTCTGGGATTCTAAGGACATCTACCATTACATGAAGATAACAAGAGACAATCGTATTCTTTTGGGCTATGGTGATAAACATGTGCGCAAGAAGCATGCTAATCTTCATCCTCACAAGCCTCATATAGTTCGCATCGTCCAATTCCTTAAGAAACTGTTCCCCCACACGCACACGCAAATTGACTACGCGTGGTCTGGCAGTTTCGGAATAACTTCTAATAAAATCCCCCTTATAGAGCGTAAGGGCAATCGTATAACTGTAGGCGGTGCAGCCTCACAAGTCATGTGCGTCATGGCTGCTAAACACATCTCAGACATGCTGCACGGCAAACCTTCTGCAATGTCAGAATTCTTCTAA